>NZ_LAVS01000009.1 GCF_000986865.1 Rheinheimera mesophila | reverse complement strand
TGGTCAGATCATAAGTGAGCGGCGTTTGCTGATAGGCGGCGTCACCAAATAAGATAAGCCCGATCCGATCGCCTTTGCGTTGCTGAATAAAGTCAGTGACAACCAGTTTTACCGCCTGCAGCCTGTCTATGCTTTGCCCCTGATGTTGCATATCACTGATCGCCATCGAGCCAGACAGATCCAGCGCCAGCATTAAATCACGGCCTTGTTGTGGCAAAGTCACTGTTTCCCCCAGCCATTTAGGTTGAGTGGCTGACAGCACTAAAAAACACCAGCACAACAACGCCAGCAAGGTTTTAGCAGAGCGGGGCGCTTTGCTGACGAAACCTGGACTCTGACCTCCGGCCAGAATTAACGCTTTGTGTTTAAGTGGGCTGCCTTGCTGCTGAGTGTTGCGACGCAGCAGCAAGGGCAGAGGCAGCAAAACAAACAACCAGGGGTAGCTGAATTCAAACATCAGAGCTGCTCCAACTGTTTAACGGAGACTTTGTTCAGCCATGTTGTGACAAACTGCAGATAGAGGCTGAAATCGGCTTCAGCGGGGTCTGGTTTATATAACAGACTTTGTAAGTCGGGTAATGGCTGCTGCGGTAATTGCTGCTGCAAAAAGTCCTGCCATTGTTTGACTGGCGCAGATAACGCCTGATGTCGCGGGCTGTAGCAACGCAGCAGCCGTTTTAGCAGCTCATTCAGTTCAGCGCTTTGCCCTGGCGCTTTGATCAGGCGCAATTCCGCTTTAGCCTGACGTAAAGGCAAAGCTTTTTGCCAGCCTATCCAGAAAAAACGAAAACCATAGGCGAGTACTAAAATCAGCACTACCGTAAGCAACCACCAGCCTGGTGCCGGTGGCCAGAAGGTATTCAAAACCGGCTCTTGAATATCCGCTAAAGCCAGTTGGGGGTCAGTGTTCGCCATCAGGCCAACTCCTGTTTAATTGTTCAATTAAAGGCAAAGCTGCACTGAGTTCTAAATAGCGGCAGTTGAGTTTTTTTAAGTTCTGTTGCAAGGCCTGCTGCCATTGGAGTTGTTGCTTTTGATAACTGTCTTTTAATACGGCAGACCCCAAATCCAGCGTCTTTAACGCCACACCGTCGGTCACCGCAGCCAAACCGGAGGCAGACCGCGGCAAGTGTAAATCCAGCGGGTCTGTGATCTGCACGCAACGTATTTCATTATGCTGGCGCATCGCTTGCAGGTGGCGCAAGCCTTGTGCGTCAAGTGCGCTGAAATCTGAGATCACAAAAATAAGCGCACCAGGGCGGGCTAACCGACGCATTAAACCTAAAGCGTGGTTAATGTTGGACTCTGCCTGCATGCCCTGGTTGTGTTGAATTTTAATCAGCGCATTTAAATAACGTAACACCGCTTGACTGCGGGCTGCGGGTTTAAGCTCCAGCAATTGCTGTTCACTAAAGACCAGCCCACCGAGTTTGTCGCCGGTTTCACGCACATGCCATGCTAACAAGGCTGCTAAATGGGCAGCCTGCACCGATTTCAGCAGTAGTTTTGTGCCAAAACGCATCGATTCCGACAGATCCGTCAGGATAAACACCGGACGTTCTTTTTCTTCACGGAATAGCTTAGTGTGCACTTTGCCAGTGCGGGCTGTCACCCGCCAGTCGATGGTACGTACATCATCACCGCTTTGGTAATGCCGTACTTCATCAAACTCCATACCACGGCCTTTCGTGCGGGCCAGATAGGTGCCCGCAAGTTTGCTCTGAATCGCCATTTTGGGCGCTAAATCCAGCAAAGCATGATGACGCTGATAAGCCAAAAGCTGCGGTAAATCCAAATGGATACCGTCTGTGGCCAATTGTTCAAGCTGAAGTTGGGTATTCATCAACAGCACATCAGGCAACCGGGACCAGTTTTAAAATCTCTCTGAGCACATCATCAGTGCTTAAGCCCTGAGCTTCGGCGTCATACGTTAAGATCAGACGATGACGTAACACATTAAAAAATACCGCCTGAATATCATCCGGTGTAACAAAATCCCGGCCTTCTAACCAGGCCTTGGCGCGGGCGCAGCGCTCTAACGCAATACTGGCGCGTGGACTGGCACCATAAGCTATCCATTTGGCCAGTTGTTCGCTGTAGGCTTTGGCATTACGGGTCGCCATCACCAGCTGCACTATGTAGTTTTCTAGGCTCTCGGCCATATGCAGTTTTAAAATGTCCTGACGGGCAGCAAAAATATCGGCTTGACTGATAGGGTTTAATTTAGCTTTATCATGAGCTAAAGCTTCACCCCGGGTTAAACGCAAAATCGCCAGCTCAGTGGCGGCATCCGGGTAATCCACTTTCAGGTGCAATAAAAAGCGGTCTAATTGAGCTTCAGGTAAAGGGTAAGTACCTTCCTGTTCCAGCGGGTTTTGCGTGGCCATCACTAAAAACAGTTCAGGCAGGGCATAGGTTTTGCGACCCACTGTAATTTGCTTTTCCGCCATCGCCTCTAATAACGCCGATTGCACCTTAGCCGGGGCGCGGTTAATTTCATCAGCCAGGATAATATGATGAAACAACGGACCGGCCTGAAATTCGAACTGGCCTGTTTCAGGACGGTAGATATCTGTGCCTGTTAAATCAGCGGGCAATAAGTCAGGGGTAAACTGAATCCGATGAAAACGACCTTCAACCCCCTGAGCTAACGCATTGACTGCGCGGGTTTTGGCTAAACCTGGTGGGCCCTCGACCAGTAAATGGCCGTTAGCCAGTAAAGCCAATAAGATCCCTTCTGTCAGCCCATGCTGACCTAAGACCTGACTGTCCAGATAGTCTTTTAACGCGGAGAATGCCTTTACCATAATACCCACTACTGTTTTTTAGTTATCGTCATGACTTATTGTTGTTTATTTTCCAAGCAGTTAGCCTGGAAAAAAGCTAGGCTAAGACCACTTGCATTTATATAAGGTTCAGGAGCTTTTAAAACAAGTGTTTTAATTTGCCTGATCTCTGGTTACAATCGAGCTATCCACAGGTCAGACCTGTCACGGTAAACACAGAAAGAGGACTTTTATGGCCGCGCCACTACAACTTACCACTCGCCAGGGAGATCGTATCGCCATAGTGCGTGGTCTGCGTACTCCATTTGCAAAGCAAGCCACTGAATTCCATGGCGTTTCAGCGCTGGAACTGGGCAAACTGGTGGTCAATGAATTACTGATCCGTAGCGAATTGTCGCCCAAGTTAATAGATCAACTGGTTTTTGGTCAAGTTGTACAAATGCCGGAAGCGCCCAATATCGCCCGTGAAATTGTGCTAGGTACAGGCATGAATGTGCATACCGATGCCTTTAGTGTGACCCGCGCCTGCGCGACCAGCTTCCAGTCTGTGGTCAGTGTGGCGGAAAGCATGATGGCGGGCGTGACCGAAATCGCTATCGCCGGCGGTGCAGACTCAAGCTCAGTATTGCCTATTGGTGTCAGCAAAAAATTGGGCCGCGCTTTGGTGGATTTAAACAAAGCCAAAACTTTTGGTCAGAAACTGGCGATCTTCCGCCGCTTGGGTTTAAAAGATTTATTGCCGGTACCACCTGCAGTGGCTGAGTACACCACAGGTTTGTCGATGGGCGACACCGCTGAACAAATGGCCAAAACCCATGGTATTAGCCGTGCTGACCAGGATGCTTTGGCACACCGTTCCCATAGCCTGGCTGCACAAGCCTGGAAAGATGGTTTGCTCAAAGATGAAGTGATGACCGCTCATATTGAGCCGTACAAAACCTTCCTGGAAATCGACAACAATATCCGGATGGATTCGAAGCTGGAATCCTACAGCAAGTTAAAACCTGTTTTTGACCGTCAATTTGGTTCTGTCACCGCTGCCACCAGTACGCCATTAACAGACGGTGCTTCTGCGGTATTGATGATGACCGAAAGCCGCGCTAAGGCGATGGGGTATGAAGTGCTGGGGTATATCCGCAGCTACGCTTTTGCTGCTATCGATGTGTGGGAAGATATGCTGATGGGACCTTCTTATGCAACGCCTATCGCACTGGATCGGGCTGGTCTGAAACTGTCGGATTTAACCCTGATTGAAATGCACGAAGCTTTTGCCGCCCAGGCATTGGCCAATATGAAAATGTTTGGCAGCAAAACTTTTGCTGAACAAAAATTAGGCCGCGCCGAGGCCATAGGTGAGATTGATATGGCGAAATTTAACGTCATCGGCGGCTCTTTAGCTTACGGCCATCCGTTTGCCGCGACTGGTACCCGTTTAATCACCCAGACGCTTAATGAATTAAAACGCCGTGGCGGTGGTATTGGTTTAACCACGGCCTGTGCGGCCGGTGGTTTAGGTGCTGCCATGATTGTGGAGACTGAATAATGACTCAGCCTACTTTTACCTTAACAGTAAGACCTGATCAGGTTGGTGTGATCAGCATGGATGTGGCAGGCGAGAGCATGAATGTGCTCAAAGCTGCGTTTGCTGATGAAATTAAATCGTTACTCAGCGAGATTAAAAATAACAAAGACATCAAAGGTCTGGTGATTATCAGCGGCAAAGCGGATTCTTTTATCGCCGGTGCTGATATTTCAATGCTGGATGGCTGCACTACAGCGCAGCAAGCCGAAGACATAGGCCGTATGGGCCAACTGGTGTTTAACCAGTTAGAGGCTTTGTCTATTCCGTTGGTGGCTGCTATTCATGGCCCCTGTTTAGGCGGTGGTTTAGAGCTGGCTTTAGCCTGTCATGCCCGGGTTGCGACCACAGACAACAAAACGGTATTGGGCTTACCTGAAGTGCAGTTAGGTTTATTGCCTGGCAGCGGTGGTACTCAGCGTTTGCCTCGTCTGGTCGGTATTCAAAAAGCTTTGGATATGATTTTAACCGGCAAGCAGTTGCGTGCGGCCCAGGCGAAAAAAATCGGTTTAGTCGATGCTGTAGTGCCGAAAAGCATTCTGCTGGAGGCGGCTGTGCAATTAGCGCTCAAAGGCAAACCAGCAGCGCGGGATGTGAAACTGAATTTTGTCGGTAAAGTGCTGGAAAAAACACCTTTTGGCCGCGCTATTGTATTTAGCCAGGCTGAAAAACAAACCTTAGCGAAGACGCATGGCAATTACCCGGCCCCGCTGAAAATTATCAAAGCCATTAAAGCGGGGGTCGATGGCGGTTTTAATAAAGGTCTGGATGTGGAAGCCAAAGCTTTTGGTGAGCTGTGCATGACCTCTGAGTCCAAAGCCTTACGTTCGCTATTTTTTGCCACCACTCAGATGAAAAAAGAGACAGGGGCAGGGGATGTGCAGCCGCATAAAGTGCACAAAGCCGCTATTTTAGGTGGTGGTTTGATGGGCGGTGGTATTGCTAATGTCACAGCGACCAAAGCTGGTGTGCCGGTACGAATTAAAGACATCAACCAGCAAGGTATTTCCAATGCGATGAAATACAGCTACAGCCTGCTGGAGAAAAAACTGCGTAAACGTTTTGTCACTAAAACTGAAGTGCAAAAACAGATGTCCTTGCTGACCGGCACCACAGATTACAGCGGTTTCCATGATGTAGATTTAGTGGTTGAAGCGGTATTTGAAGATTTAAACTTAAAACAGCAGATGGTCGCAGATATTGAGGCCAATTGCTCTGAGCAGACCATTTTTGCCAGCAATACCAGTTCATTGCCAATAGGCCAAATTGCCGCCAAAGCAGCGCGCCCGGAAAATGTGATTGGTCTGCATTACTTCTCGCCTGTGGATAAAATGCCGCTGGTGGAAGTCATAGCCCATGAAAAAACTTCGGCTGAAACTATAGCCACTACTGTGGCTTTTGCCCGTAAGCAAGGCAAAACGCCGATCGTCGTCAAAGATGGCGCAGGTTTTTACGTCAACCGTATTCTGGCGCTGTATATGAATGAAGCGGCCAATATACTGCTCGAAGGTGAACCGGTCGAAGCGCTGGATAAAGCTCTGGTGAAGTTTGGTTTCCCTGTCGGTCCTATTACCTTGCTCGATGAAGTGGGCATAGACGTAGGCGCTAAAATATCGCCCATTCTGTTGAATGAACTGGGTGAGCGTTTTGCTGCCCCAGCAGCATTTGACCGCTTACTGGCAGATGGTCGTAAAGGCCGCAAGACAGAAAAAGGGTTTTACCTGTATGGCGCCAAAGCCAAAGGGAAAAAGCAGGTCGATGCCTCAGTCTATAGCGTATTGGGTTTAAACCCAGCAGCTAAGCTCAGTGGCGATCAAATCGCGCTGCGCTGCGTGGTGCAAATGCTAAACGAAGCCGTGCGCTGTTTAGAGGAAGGCATCATCAGCAGCGCCCGTGACGGTGATATAGGCGCTATTTTCGGTATCGGCTTCCCGCCTTTCTTAGGTGGCCCGTTCCGCTATATCGATCAGATGGGGGCCGCAACTTTGGTAGCGCACCTGCGTAGCTTTGAAAGCCGTTTTGGCGCACGTTTTGCGCCAAGCAAACTGCTGCTGGAAAAAGCAGAGCAAAACGCCAGTTTTTATTAAGTCCCCCTCTTAATAGAGAAGGCTCTGTAGTGACAGGAGCCTTTTCTTTTTCTGCTATACGCATTCTGCTTTGACGCCGCATTGTTTTGTTACATCTTATTCGTCGTATCACCCGCTGTTACAGTGGTTGTAGAACTGCTGGTGTGTTAACGTTTTGTTGTTTAAACCATCACCTTCAGAGACAAAAGAGAGAAAAACATGCCTAATCCGCTTCGGATCCTCGGTTATGGAGTTGCTATGCTCAGCAGTGTTCAATTGATGGCTGCTATGCCATCTGCAGCCCCTGTGGCACCAGTCAAACCTTATGTCGTGAAATCAGCACATGGCGACAGACAAGACCCTTATTATTGGCTACGTGACGATAAACGACAGGCTGCTGAAGTGCTGGCTTACCTTCAGGCTGAAAATCAGTATTACCAGCAGTATGCCGACCAGTACAAAAGCCTGAGTAAAACTTTAGCCGATGAAATTATTGGCCGTGTTAAACAAGACGACAGTACAGTGCCTGTGGTGAAGGGAGATTACTCTTATTACACCCGCTATGAGCAAGGCAAAGAGTATCCTATTTATGCCCGTAAGCCCAAAGCAGGTGGTGCGGAGCAGGTGATGCTCAATGTCAACGAACTGGCCAAAGGTAAGGATTTTTATCAGATAGGCAATTATCAGGTCAGCCCTGATCAACAGCTAGTGGCTTATGCAGAGGACAGCACGGGCCGGCGTAACTACAGCATTAAAGTGCGGGACCTGCGTACAGGCAAAGACTTAGCCACAGCTATCCCAGGCGCAGAAGCCTCGATTGCCTGGTCAGCAGATAGCCGTCAACTGTTTTATATTGAAAAAGACCCGCAAACTTTATTGGGCACCAAAGTGCGCCGCCATACGCTGGGACAAGCTGTGGCGAAAGATGAGGTGCTGTACGAAGAAAAAGACAGTAGTTTTTATATGGGGGTGGGCAATACCGCAGATGACAAGTTTGTAGTGATTTGGCTCGGCAGTACCGTATCGAATGAAATGCTCGTGCTCAAATCTGATGACAAACAAGGCCAGTTTCAAGCCATCGCACCCCGCCAACGCGATTTCAAATATGAGGTGGAGCACATAGGTAACCGTTGGGTCATTATGACCGACTGGGATGCACCGAATTATCGTCTGATGACGGTCAATGACGACCAGATTGGCGATCGAAGCCGTTGGCAGCCGCTGCTGCCACATGATCCGGATGTATTTATTGAGTCGTTCCAGCTTTTTACCGACTATCTGGTGATCAACGAGCGCAGCAATGGTTTGGACAGAGTGCGTTTGATGCCCTGGGCTGATTTAACCAAGGTTCAGTATGTCGGATCCGACGAAGCGGCTTATGTCGCCAAAACTGACAACAACCCAGAGCAAAACAGCCAGTGGTTACGTTACAGCTACACCTCCTTGACCACGCCACCTTCCGTCTATGAAATGCATATGAAAACGGGGGAGAAGCGTTTATTAAAGCAGCAGGAAGTCTTAGGTGGTTTTGATAAACATCACTACCAAACGGAGCGGGTCTGGGCCACTGCCAAAGACGGCACAAAAATTCCGGTCAGTTTGTTGTATAAAAAAGGCCTGAAAAAAGACGGTACTGCGCCTTTGTATCAGTATGCTTATGGTTCCTACGGTATTTCCAGCGCACCGTCGTTTCGCAGCACAGTGCTGTCTTTGGTAGACCGTGGTTTTGTTTATGCTATAGCTCATATTCGCGGTGGTCAGGAGATGGGCCGTAGCTGGTATGAAAACGGCAAACTGCTGAAGAAGATCAATACCTTCACTGATTTTATCGATGTGACCGACTATCTGGTGGCTGAAAAATATGCCGCAAAAGATAAAGTGTTTGCGATGGGCGGCAGTGCCGGTGGTTTGCTGATGGGGGCTATTGCTAATATGGCACCGGAAAAATACCGCGGTTTGGTAGCTCATGTGCCTTTTGTCGATGTGGTGACCACTATGCTGGATGAGTCTATTCCGCTGACTACCAATGAGTTTGACGAGTGGGGCAATCCAAAACAAAAAGTCTATTACGACTATATGTTGTCCTATTCGCCTTATGATCAGGTGAAAAAGCAGGCTTATCCGGCCATGTTCGTCACGACGGGTTTGCATGACTCACAAGTCCAGTATTTTGAACCGGCAAAATGGGTGGCAAAGCTGCGTACCGTCAAAACCGATCAGAATCCGTTGTTGTTCCGCACCACGATGGAAGCCGGTCATGGTGGCAAGTCAGGGCGTTTCTCCCGCATGATTGAAATTGCCGATGAATATGCCTTTATATTGTCGTTGTTAGCCGCGCCGCCAGCCTCCTAATCCAGAGAAAAACCAAGGCGCTGCATCTGTTGTCAGCGCCTTGGTTTTTTCAACCCGACTCAGACTTTCGTCGCAGCCGTAGTTTTTTTCCAAGCCAAGCCCTGAGCGGTCTGGTATAGTGCTGCGGTTTTTTTCAGCAGTGCGGATCTGCGGGAGTGTGCTGTGGTTGTTATCCTGAGTATTTTTTGTCTGAGCAGTGTCAGCGTCTATATTGCGGCTTTACGCACGGGTATGGCGGCGAAACGCTGGGCTTTAGCCGCTTTTTGTCTGGGACCGCTGGTGCTGCCGTTATTTCACAGTCATAAAAGACTAACGTTACGTCGTGCCTTTGGCCGCTTTTCAAATTTCTTTTAACGCTGATCCCGGCTTGTGTCCTCTCCGTATCAAAATTGGCAATTTAAAGTGATTAAAAGGGTTATTCGTCAAGCAGTTGCGTTTATTTTCTGAGCAAAATGCGCCTTCTGTGACAGTACAAAATCATTTCTTTTGACAAAGCAAAATTTTTGTTTGACGAGTCTGATTTTGTTTACCATACTGCGCACAGTTTGATTCGGATAGCTGTAGATACAACTAAAGTAGAGGAAAAAAGTGATGCAGCAAAGTTTTGTCGCTAACCGTCGCTTTTTCGATGACCAGAACTTCCCTAAGGGATTCACCAGGTCCGGGCGCTTTACTCTGGCAGAGGGTAATCTGCTGGAAAAACATGGCAACGCCATGCAGGAACTGGAAGCAGGCTCACGCCAGCCAGTCAATGAAGAAGAACAACGTTTTATCGCTGTTTGCAAAGGTGAACAAGAGGCAACCAGCCAGTATGAAAAGGTCTGGTTGAAGTACAAGCAACGTCTGCAGGAAAAACGCAAATTCCATACCGTGTTTGGTAAGAAGCGTATTGCAGATGGTGGTGAAGACTTCTCCTTCGTAGATAACGACGCAGATTAAAGTCATGCACCATAACATGGGGTCAAGGCACAGTGTAAACAGTGAACACTGTGCCTTGACCCAATTTTTTTCCGCTAAGGAACTGCGGTGAGTTTTGGTTTTTGTTGTTTCTGTTGTTTTAAGAACAGACCAAAATCATGAGCCGATAATGGCTTACTGTAGAAATAGCCCTGAATAATCTCACAGCGTAGCTGTTTGAGCTGCTGTAATTGCTCTGCATGCTCCACTCCTTCGGCAACCACAGTCAGGTTCAGGTTGTGCGCTATAGTCACTATAGTGTCCACCATATTGCGACCACGGGCTGTGTTCATATCGTCGATAAAAGCTTTATCTATTTTTAAAGTATTGAGCGGAAATTGTTTTAAATAAGCTAAGGATGAATAGCCTGTGCCAAAGTCATCCATGGCTAAATGAATACCGCGGGCTCGAAGTTTTTTCATGGTATCTATCGCCAGCGTCGGCGATTGCATCACAGTGCCTTCGGTAATTTCCAGCTCCAGATGATAAGAAGGCAGTTCAGAGCGCTGCAGTATGTCGTCTATCTGCTCACACAAAAATGGCAACATAAACTGCTTAGCCGATAAGTTGACCGCCACCCGGCCATGAAACAGGCCCATGTCTATCCAGCGTTTGACATCCTCACAGGTTTTTTGCAAAACCACTTCGCCTATTTCCAGAATTTGACCTGTTTCTTCTGCCACAGGAATAAAAGAGGCTGGACTGATTAAGCCTTTTTTCGGCGTAATAAAGCGTACTAAGGCTTCCATACCCACCAGTTGACCTGTGACTATGTCCATTTTCGGCTGATAAAATACGGTGAAATAGTCCTCTTTTAAGCCATGACGGATCAGGTTTTCTACTTGTAAACGTTTTACCGCCAGCTTATTCATCGAGTCATTAAAAAACAGGTAACGGTTAGCACCTTCGTGTTTGGCGTGGTACATGGCGGTATCGGCGTTACGCAGCAATGCCTGCGGGTCGTTGCCATCTTCCGGATACAGCACTATGCCAATACTGCTGGTGATCGCCAGTTCATGTTGTTCAATGAAAAATGGCAGGTTTATTTGTTTTAACAGGTCTTTGGCCAGACTGGTGATACTGTGAATATCGTTGGTATTTTCCAGCACTACGGCAAATTCGTCGCCGCCCAGGCGATAGAGTTTGGCTTTAAAGCGGGTGAACTGGCTTAAACGTTCAGACAATTTACAAAGCAAGGTATCGCCCAGTTCATGACCGAGTGAATCGTTAATTTTTTTAAAGTTGTCTAAGTCAAACACCAGCAGGGCATGTTCCACCTGTTCGCGTACCAGTTGACTTAAGTGACTGGAAAAACGGGCCCGGTTGGGCAGACCCGTTAAGGTATCTGTATCGGCCAGACGGTTTAATTCGGCTTCGCGTTTTTTCCGCTCGCTGATATCCGAAATCACGCCAACAAACTGCTGTACTTGGCCTTGCTCGTCTTTGATCACGTCAAAACTCAGTTCGGCCTGATACAGCTCACCATTGTGCCTTTTGTCTTCAATTTCGCCCGCCCAGTAGCCTTGCTCCAGCAAGGACTGACGAATTTCATGTAAAAAGCGGGCAGGGTAGAGGCAGAGTTCAAACACAGTATGCAGCACAGACTCACGGTTTTTGCCTGTCATGCTGACAAAAGCCGGATTGACTTCTAGTAAGGCAAAATTGGTATCACAGACCATCACTGCATCTGAAATATTGTCCAGACAGCGGGCAAACAAGCTTAAACGCTCTTCGGTTTCTTTGAGTTGCTGAATATTTTTTAAAGTGCCGGTCATCCGAATAGCCTGACCTTGTTCATTGAGCTGCACCACTTTGCCACGGTCCAGTACCCAAATCCATTGACCGTTAGCGGCTTTTATCCGGTAACTTGCTTCGAATATAGGTGTCATGCCATGCATATGCTGTTGCAGGGCGCTGGTGACTCTGTCCAGATCCTGCGGATGAATTTCAGAGCGATTGGGCGGAAATTGCTGGCTGTCACCGGGTTTCTCTAACGGCTGATGCCAGGAGCTGGAGCGATACAACTGCCCGGCCTGCAGATCCCAATCCCATAATTCATCGCCGCTACCCCATAACGACAAGCGCAAACGCTCTTCGCTTTGCTCAAGTTTGGACTGATAGCGCCGCATCCGCACTATACTCAGATGCGCCAACACCAGAGCAACTATCGAAAGCACCGAAATCAGCGTCAGCATATAAGGTTGTAACTGCTCCCAGCTTGCGGCAATGGCAGGTAAAGGTAGGGCTGATACAACAGCCAAGAGCAGTGATAAAACTGGAGTCAGGCGCACAGTCAGACTTTTTTAATGAATGTCAAATCACGGTAACTAATGTTATCGGACCTGTCAAAGCCATTCCGATAATAAAGGTAATTTCTCTAATAAATTGAACGGGTTTTGTTCAGTCAAATGGCTATGATCCGGTTTTTCTCCTGTCGCAAGGAAAATGGCATCATAGTCCGGTGCCAGCAGTTGATAAAAAAACGCAATAAAATCAGCAAGGCTAAGCTGAGCCAGTGCCGTTTCAATCTGTTCATTTAAATCAAACTGGTGATCACCTTGTCCAATCGCCAGCCATAAGCGTTTTGCCCTGGCTCCCAGACTACTGTCGCGTTCTTTGATTTGGGTGGCCAGACCTTGTTTCATCTGGACAAATTCATCCTCCTCCAGCGCTTCCAACTCGCAGAGAAAGTTTTTATAAAACGCCAGAGTTGCTTGGTATAACTCAGCGCAGGATGCAGTCGGGCTCTGGATATAAAAGGCGATACCAGGCAACAGGTTCATCGGTACATAACCTGTACCAACTAAATAGCCGAGCTGCTGTTCGGTGCGCAGCACATGAAAATACTCAGGAGAGAGCAAATGATTCGCCAGCATAAACAGCGCCATATCCACAGGTTGTTTTTGCCTTGATGGCAAATAAATCACCAGGGCCTGATCGCTATGTTCAACCTGCACCTGAACCCACACCGGGCCTATTCCCTCGGTGTTAAAGCGCTGACGTGGCAAAGCGTTGCCTTGGTGTTGGCTGGATAACCACAATTGCAACGCCTGACTTAGCTCAAATGCATCCGTCTGGCGCCAGTTACCGACCATAAAAGCATCCAGATGAACCTGCTGCAATAATTGCTGATGAAACCGGAGAAAATCGTCGTAATGAAGTTGCTGCAGTGCGCCAGCCAGCCGATCAATATCCGGATTTAATGGCTGTAATAAAGAGGATAACTGACTAAAAAGTTTAGAGACGGGTTTGTTTTTACTATGATTTTGCCAGTGCCTGATCAACTGACGTTTGATTTCATCAAAACGCGGCTGCTCAAACTGACAACTGGCCATCTGAGATAATAAGTCTGTCACCAGTTTGATCTGATTACCCGCCAGACCACTGCTGTGCACGCTGATGCCATTGTGCTGAACATGCAAATGGTAAGTCAAACCTGCGGTAGTGGCGGCATAAAAACTTTCGTTGACCTGATCCTGAAACAACTCCAGCCATAACCGGCTGGAGGCCATATCCGCCACAGACTGAATACAACGGGGTAAATTCAGTTGAACAAAAATATGACCTTTTGGGGTTTTAAAGTCGGTATCGGCTTTAAACCATAACTTAAAGCCTGACTGCTGCGCCACAAGCTGGGGTTTGCTCATATGCTCAGTATCTGACAGTAAATTCAGCTCTGTCACCAGATAGGGGTTCGTGTGTGGCAGATGATTGCCTTCAGGCACCTTGGCCTGCTGGTACTGTTCGAGCTGCCCAGAGGTCAGCGACTGCACCCGATAAGGGGTTTGATACCAGCGTGCTTCCCGGTTCGCCTCTATATCGGGCGCTATATACATCACTCTCATATTGTCGGGGCGAAAATGAGCGAGTAATTCGCGATAAAGCGCCTCCGGTGGCCGATCCATCCGGTAGTCGCCATACACATAATCGTCCACCGGATAATGTTGCATATTGACAGACAAATCACAGGCCCCCTGTAAGGCTGTGCTGGGCTCCTGGTACAGATAACTCCACTGAACTAAACGTTGACGCTCCAGAAATAGTTGCTCTGGAAAGGGCGCCAGATGCAGCAATCGCAACTGACCAAACATAGCTTCGAGGATCTGATCTTTGGCGAGAAGCCCTTGCTCTGTCAGCTCAAACGACAAAGTAAAATCTTTGTAGTTACTGCCGTCTATGCCACCGCCAGCACTGAGCTGATTAACCCAGCCTTGATGTTTTAAAAAAGCCAGCAAAGAGCCCGGACCTTCATCCCCCAGTAAATGCGCCAAAAAGGAAATCAGCTTGTATTTGTACAAGGGTTGGATATCGGGCAAAGCAAAACTGGCGACCAGGCGCTGACTGAATTTGTGTGGGGCTATATCCAGTTGCAACGCCTGATGCTCAGCCAAATACAAAGGTTCAGACAAAGGGGCTTTGGCGCACACATGGTTGGGTAGCGCAGAAAAATACTGATGGACCAGCAGTTCCAGTTGTTGCAGCGGCAGAGGTGAGACCAGACAGAGCGTCATACGGCGGGTACCATAATGGCTGTGAAAAAACTGCTGCACAGCCTGTTGCAGGCTTTGCTCCGGGGTATCGCACAGAGTTGTTAAGTTACCCACCGAAAATTTGGCAAAAGGATGGGCTGGATTCACCGTTTCTTTGTGCACCTGATAAATGCGTCTGCTGTCGTCTTTGAGTTTCAGTGAAAACTCAGCCTCGATCGCCTGGCGCTCTTTTTCAATATAATCGGCACGAAACAAGGGGGCACGAAACATATCGGCGAATCTGTCCAGCGCCTGCTCAAAATAATCGGTGTCGATGTCAAAGAAAAAACTGCTGTGTTCTGTGCCAGTCCAGGCGTTATGACTACCACCGTGATGATTGATAAAATGCTGATAGTCGCCGGCATCCGGATACTTTGCCGTGCCCAAAAAAAGCATATGCTCAAGAAAATGCGCCAAGCCCTGACGCTCAACCGGGTCGTCAAAGTGGCCGACATTGACGGTCAGGGCAGCGGCACTTTTTTCAGCGTCCTGTTGATGTACCAGAAGAACGGGCAGGTCGTTGGCTAAAGTCAGCGCCAGATATTGACGCTTGTCGTTAGGGCTTTGCATTAACTGGCTTTTTTTCAATTTATGCCTCGTGACGGGAACCCTGAAAATACAGAATGCGAGGGTTCATCATAGCGATTAGGAATATAGTAACGCAATTTTATGCTTTATTAGCAGTTACTGTCGGCATTAACTTTCATTATCATAGCGCACTCTTTTCGCGAGTGTCGCGAAGTTGTAACTGGTAGCAACAATGGTTAATTTGGTTATTATGCGGCATGGCGAAGCTGAACCGCAGTACTTGAGCGACAGTGAACGACAGTTAACAGCAGCGGGTCTGGCCGAAGTCAGTGAAATGGCCCAGTGGCTGCATCACCACTATAGTGCATTTGACCAGATTTTCTCCAGCCCTTATCGCAGGACACAGCAAACTGCCGCAGTTTTGCTGCAAAAAGGCTTGTCGACACAGTCTGTCACGGTCAATACCGATCTGGTCCCTGAAGGCAATGCTCAACAAGTGGTTGATTTTCTTGACGTGCTTTACGCTGAAAACCCGCAGGCCAAAATTATACTGGTGTCACATATGCCATTGGTGAGCTTTTTAGTCGAAGCTTTTACCCGCAGCGGCCAGACACCGATTTTTGATACGGCGGGTGTCGCTTGTCTTGATTACCAGCCGCACAAAGGTGTGTTACTCGAATATGTTTGCCCCAGCATGATCCGACTGGTGAAATCGGTGTCCTAGACAGGGGTTTTGAGCAACACCAGCAAAGCACCATCCCGGCCCCATTCGGTGGGGGCCGTATGAAAAGCCCGCACATTCGGGTGTTGTACCAGCCAGTTTGGTACTCGTTTTGCCAAAATACCCAAGCCTTTACCATGCACTACGCAGGCACAGTTGAAATGCTGTTGCTCGCAGTACGCCAGTAAACCAGCCAGTTCAGTTTTGGCCTGTTGTTGGGTTAAACCATGTAAGTCCAACACTACAGCGGGGCGAAATTCACCACGTTTTAATTGCCTGGCTAAGGTTGGATCATCGCCTGTTTGCACAAAAGCCAGAGTTTGACTGTCGCTGAAAAAACCTTCGTATTGGTCTGAAAAGTAAAACAAATGGCTATCTGGACTGCTATTTGTTAAAGTAGCGGCCATTCTGACCTTGCCGGGCTGACGGGCAAAAGGTATCTTGTCCTGCTGCAAGGGGCGTGCGCCTGTTACCGAGTCACGGAACAGCTGTTTTTCTTCATCAGGAAGATCTGAAACTGGTGTTTTTTTTCGCATGCCCGAAGTCTAACCAATCACTAGAGTAAAACACAATGACAGAGCACCCAAGCAGCCATCTGACTGCGGAAATTATCGACGAAGCCATCCGCGAGCTGCATTCTATTCACGACTGGTTACGCTGGTCTGTCAGTCAGTTTAACAAAGCTCATATCTATTTTGGCCACGGTACTGACAATCCATGGGACGAAGCGGCCTTGTTGCTGGCGTACAGCCTGGATATAGCCCGTATCACAGAGAACCTGTTGCCACTGCGAGTCACCAGCACCGAAGCCCGAGTCTTTTGTGATTTGTTGCTGCAACGTATTGAACAACGTATTCCGGCTGCTTATCTGACGCAGCAGGCGTTTTTCTGTGGTTTGAGTTTTTATGTCGATGATCGGGTGTTAGTGCCACGTTCGCCGATAGGCGAGCTGATCAGCCGCAGCTTTGAGCCCTGGTTTAAAGATCATGAACCGGCGCGGATTTTAGATTTATGCACAGGCTGTGGTTGTATTGCAATCGCCTGCGCCAAACAGTTCCCCAATGCCGAAGTAGACGCGCTGGATATCAGCGAGGATGCGCTGGATGTAGCAATTTTTAACATAGAACAGCATGAGCTGGAGCATCAGGTATTCCCTATGTTGTCCGATGGTTATGATGCCATCAAAGGTCAGACCTACGATTTGATTGTGACCAATCCACCTTATGTGGACGCCGAAGATATGGCCGACTTACCGGATGAGTACCATCACGAGCCGGAGCTTGGCTTGGCTTCAGGCCAGGATGGCTTAGAGCTGACCCGCCGCATTCTGGCACAGGCCTCAGAGCATCTAAATGACGGTGGCTGGCTGATTTGTGAAGTGGGCAACAGCATGGTGGCATTGCAAGAGCTTTATCCGGATCTGCCATTGCAATGGCTGGAGTTCGAACGCGGTGGTTTAGGTGTATTTGCCATTAGTAAAGCGGATTTGGTAAAACATCAGCATCGCCTGAACGCACAGATCAAAGGCTTAATTCGTTAGAACAGAGAACAAGATTCAGGAGCAAAAGATGTCGGGGAATTCTATAGGCCAACTGTTTAAAGTGACCACCTTTGGTGAAAGCCATGGTCCGGCCATTGGTGGCATAGTGGATGGTTTGCCGCCCGGCTTAAAGCTCGATCTGGAACAAATTCAGTTTGAGCTGGACAGACGCAAACCTGGTACCTCACGTTACACCACGGCCCGTCGCGAAGATGACATAGTCAAAATTTTATCCGGTGTATTTGAAGGCGTGAGCACTGGTACCTCTATTGGTTTGCTGATTGAAAATACTGATCAGCGCTCACAGGATTACTCGGCTATTAAAGACCTGTTCCGCCCTGGTCATGCCGATTACACCTACTGGCATAAATTTGGCATTCGTGATTATCGGGGCGGTGGTCGCTCATCGGCCCGTGAGACCGCGGTCCGGGTTGCGGCTGGTGCTATCGCCAAGCAGTATTTAAAAGAAAAATTTGGTATTGAAATTCGTGGTTATCTGGCGCAGCTTGGCCCGATCAAAGCACAAAAGCTGGATTGGGATCAGGTCGAAAAAAATGACTTTTTCTGCCCTGATGTCGATGTGCTGGCGCAGTTAGATGAGTATATGCGTCAGTTGAAAAAAGACGGTGACTCAGTCGGGGCCCGTATTAATGTGGTCGCCTCTGGGGTGCCTGTCGGCTGGGGTGAGCCTGTGTTTGATCGTATTGATGCCGATATAGCCCATGCCATGATGAGTATCAATGCGGTGAAGGCTGTTGAAATTGGTGATGGTTTTGCCGTAGTAGAGCAGCGCGGCTCAACCCACAGAGATGAGCTGCGTTTAACTGGCTTTAGTGCGAATCATGCAGGTGGTACTTTAGGTGGTATCACCTCAGGGCAGGATATTAACGTCAGTATTGCACTCAAACCAACCTCTAGTATCAGCATTGCGGGTAAAACTATTACCACCAGCGGTGCAGAAACGGAGATGATCACCAAAGGCCGCCACGACCCTTGTGTAGGCATTCGGGCTGTGCCTATTGCGGAGGCGATGCTGGCGATAGTGCTGATGGATCATTTCCTGCGCCACAGAGCACAAAATGCCGATGTGATGGTGACAACGCCAGATATAGCAAGGCAGTCTTAACACTTTGAGGTAGAATACAAACGTCGCTTTATGCGGCGTTTTTGTTTTTTTAGCGGCGTAAATCCGCCGTAAATTTTTTGTAGTGGAAATCTAATGAAACTTGCCACCACCCCAGCCCTGGGACTTGCGTATTTTGCCTATTTTGCTGTGTTGGGTATTTTTGTGCCTTACCTGCCGATGTTTCTTGATGGCCGTGGTTTTAATTCTCACGACATAGGTTTGTTACTGGCGATAGTCACTACCAGCCGTATTATTGGCCCGAGCTTGTGGGCTATGGTGGTGGAGCGCAAAGGCGACCCCATCAGTGTCATGCGTTTTGGCGCTGTGCTGGCATCCATTGGCTGGTTAAGCAGTTATGTTGATGTTGGTTATTGGCCTCTGGTGCTGGGGTTGGGGTTGTTCAGTTTATTCTGGACTGCCATTTTGCCGCAGTTAGAGGTCAGCGCTTTTCATTATTTAAATAACGACAGTACTGTGTATGGCCGGGTCCGCAGTTTTGGTAGCGTCGGCTATATCCTGGTGGTGATGCTGGGCGGTTTGTTGCTACAACATTTTGGCTCCGAATTTTTACCCTGGGGCGCCACTGTGTTTTTGGCTTTGCTGCTGGGGACTTTGTTTTTATTACCGTCATTTACCCTAAAAAATACCGAAGGGCAGCAATCTATTCGTTTTCGAACCTTGTTTAAGCATCCGGTGTTTTTACGTTTTATGGCCGCGACCTTTTTAATGCAAATCAGTTTTGCGCCTTTTTATGGTTTTTTTATTTTGTATTGCCGCGATTTGGGCTACAGCGGCGTGACGTCGGGCATGATGATAGCGCTGGCTGTGCTGGCTGAAATTATTGCGTTTTTCTACGCAGGTAAGGTACTGCGCCGCTTTAGTTACCGGGTATTGCTGACGCTGTGTTATGGCCTGACGGTAATACGCTGGCTGATGGTGGCTTATCTGGCCCAGCACTGGTACTGGCTGGCATTTAGTATGCTATTCCACGCCGCCAGTTTTGCTTTGGCACATAGCTGCGCCATGCAGTTTATTCAGAACTTTTTCGCACCGGCACAGCGCAGCCGCGGTCAGGCTTTGTATGCTGGGGTTGTTTATGGTGGTGGTGGTGCTATCGGCGCTTATTGTGCCGGCGTATTGTGGGCCGATGGACCAGGCGCTACTTTAACTTTCGTCAGTGCTGCAGTGGCGGCTTTAGCTGCGACTCTGATGGCCTTTTCTCTGCCAAACAACCTTGGACAACAACAAAAGCTCTAGTTCATGCTCCAGTTCGCGCTGGGCATAGCTGTGGTAAAAGGCTACAATACGGCGTTTTTTTTATGCTGTAGAGGGTGTTGTGGCCAGTCTGTTTCGTTTAGGTTTAATTATCAATCCTGTCGCCGGAGTAGGTGGTGCTGTTGCGCTTAAAGGCAGCGATGGCGTGGTGGAACAAGCGCTGGCATTAGGGGCTGTGCCTCAGGCGCACCATAAAACCGCTTTGGCTCTGGAGCAACTGTTACCCCTGAAAGATAAGTTACAGATCCTGACGGTTGCTGGTGCTATGGGCGCTGATTTATTGGCCTCTTTAGGCTTTCAATTTCAGATTTGTTACACACCAAAATCCTGCCAAACCACCGCAGAAGATACAGAACAAGCGGCGATTGCGATAGCAGAGCAGGGCGTAGAATTATTGTTGTTTGCCGGTGGTGATGGCACAGCCCGTAATATCTGTGCTGCGGTTGGCGAACGCGCAACAGTGCTGGGTGTGCCTGCCGGTTGTAAAATTCACTCTGGGGTCTATGCCATCACCCCATCGGCTGCGGGTAAAGTGATTGCTCAGTTGGTCAAAGGTGAGTTAGTGACCTTAACCGAAGCTGCCGTAATGGACATAGACGAAACGGCCTTTCGCCAGGGCATAGTGCGCGCTAAACGTTTTGGCGAAATGCGTATTCCAGCCGAACTTCGGTATATTCAAAGTGTGAAAAACGGCGGTAAAGAATCGGAAGAGCTGGTGCTGGATGATTTAGCGGCTTACATCGCCAGTACCATGGAAGACAATGTACGCTACGTGATGGGCTCAGGCTCCACAGTGGCTGCCGTGATGAAACAACTCGGCCTGCCCAACACCTTATTAGGTGTGGATGTGGTGGAGAATGGTGAGTTGATTGCATCTGATGTCACAGCCACAGAGTTGCTGGAGCTGGTGCAGGATTACCCCAGCAAGCTGGTGATCACTTTGATTGGCGGCCAGGGCCATGTGTTTGGCCGGGGCAATCAGCAGTTAAGCCCGGCGGTGATCCGCGCAGTAGGCCGCAGCAATATTTGTGTAGTGGCCACTAAAACTAAATTACAGCAGCTTGGTGGTCGGCCTTTATTGGCTGATACCGGTGATGCCAGCCTTGATCAGCAATTGCAGGGGCTGTTGCCTGTGCTGGTCGGTTACAACGACTACGTGATGTACAGACTTGGTCTGGAGGAGTAAAAATGCAGGACGTTCAGACCTATATTCAGCAGGTCGCTGGTTTTTTAGATGCGATGGTGCAACATGCCAGCGATGACGAATTATTTGCCGGTGGCTACTTGCGTGGTCATTTTGATTTAGCTGTGGGCCGCTTAGAGCTGACAGAGCAGCCATTTGCGCGTGCTGAGCTGACCGGTTCTGTGCAACTTAGTCTGGAGCAGGCTATTGCTGGTGGTGAACTGACGGAGCAGGATCAGCACTTAGTTCTGAACTTATGGCAGCAACTGCAACAACTTTCGTGATCTGATGATGCATCAGGTTGAAACTGAAGCCGAATTTAATTTGCGCTTCTACCACGCGCTTACAGCGCCAAACTACAAGTGAACTTTATGTCTACTAAATTTACCAGCTTAGAGCAACACGCCAGTTATGGCATAGGTCTGCAAATGGGTCAGCAACTGGCTGACAATCCGTTTGAAGGGTTAGATATTCTGGCAGTTGCTGCAGGTTTAGCTGCAGCCTATCAAGGCGACGAGCCAGAAGTGTCAGATGAGCAAATCGGCGCCGCGTTTCAGGTGATCAGCCAGCGTATGCAGCAACAACAGCAAGAACAAGCCAAAGCCTTAGCAGGCGCTGGTGAAGCCTACCTGGCTGAAAACGCGAAAAAACCAGGCGTCACAGTCACTGCCTCTGGTTTACAGTACGAAGTATTAGTACAAGGTAACGGCGAGAAGCCAACCAAAGCATCCACAGTGCGCACGCATTACCACGGCACTTTGATTGACGGTACAGTGTTTGACAGCTCTTATGAGCGTGGCCAGCCTGCTGAATTCCCTGTCTCTGGTGTGATTGCCGGCTGGACTGAAGCCTTGCAACTGATGCCTGTGGGCACTAAGTTACGTTTAACTATCCCTCACAACCTGGCTTACGGCGAGCGTGGCGCTGGTGGTAAAATTGCGCCATTCAGCACCTTAGTGTTTGACGTAGAGCTGTTAGCTATTGTTGGTTAATTTATTGTTTTTTAAATAAAAAAGGAGCCGAAGGCTCCTTTTCTTTTTCGGTTGGATTTAGTCGTATGGATTATATTTTTGCTTCTTAAACTGACTAAAAATTAACACCAGTGCCAACAGGCTGTAGACCACAAAAATCACGCGGGTCCAGACCGGCATTGAGAATCCCATAAAACGCCAGGCGATATCACCACACATACCGGTTGGATTAAAAATTTCAGGGAACCATTTATCCAGCGGTAGTCCCAATGGAAACTCAGGAAATAAACTGCAGGTATATAAACCACCAGACTGCACTAGCTGTTCGACACCGACGTGCTCGTGTGTGATCATTACCCCCCAGACCGAGCTTGCGGTAAAGGCTAATAACGCTATCCAGCGAAACAACAGGTTGGCAGGAGCTATCAGTGCAATCAGCGCTGCGAAGATCACTCCGGTTAATGCCGCTCTGGCGTACACACATAACATGCAAGGCTGCAAATTCATCTGATATTGAAAGTACAACGCCAGACCTAACAACATTGTGGCTGACAGCGCTAACACAAGCCACGCCGATCGTTGTTTTGACCATTTTGCCAGACTGGATAACATTCGGATCCCTTTGTTTGATAAAACAAAACTATAAGTCGGTCAATCTAAGGCAAAAATAGTGGAAAGACAACCCACAGTACGCTGAACAGCTATTTTTAATCCATAGCTTGTTAACTGCATTGTCTCTGGTACAATCAGTGCCATTTCTCTGACATTATAAGAATGACAACGGGCCCCTCCGCATGACTATGAATTTGATTAAAGCGCAAAGCCCAGCTGGTTTTGCTGAAGAATATATCGTTGAATCCATCTGGAATGGCAAATTTGCCCCAGGGTCCATTCTGCCGGCTGAGCGCGAACTGTCAGAGCTGATAGGCGTTACCCGTACCACCTTACGTGAAGTGTTACAGCGTTTAGCCCGCGATGGCTGGTTGACCATCCAGCATGGCAAACCGACCAAAGTAAATAATTTCTGGGAAACTTCAGGTCTGAATATTCTGGAAACGCTGGCGCGTCTGGATGAAGAGCGTATGCCTGAATTAGTGGACGAGTTGCTGTCTGCCCGTACCAATATCAGCGCTATTTATATTCGTGGCGCCATTAAAACGCATAAAGAGCAGGTGATCGCTTCTTTTGCTGGTGCTGAAGATTTAGCGGATACCGCTGAAGCTTTTGCGGCTTTTGACTACAACCTGAACCATGAGATGGCACTGCATTCATCTAATCGTATTTATGTGCTGATTTTAAACGGCTTCCGCGGTTTGTATAACAAAATTGCCCGTTTCTACTTCTCCTCGCCGCAAGCCCGTGAGCTGGCTCGCCAGTATTATCATCAATTAAAGCAATACGCTGAAGCAGGCAAACATGATGAAGTGGTATTTGCGGTGCGTAAGTATGGGAAAGAGAGTGGTAAAATTTGGGCCGGTTTACGCTCACAAATTCCTAAAGATTTAATTGAATAATCTGAAACCGCCGAAAGGCGGTTTTTTTTGGTCATTAGCGCAGCTCCAATGTTCACAAAACAGCAGGATAGCTGTTTTGCACAGCTTTAGCTGACGGAGGCGAACATCAAGGACGATGTGAGCGTAAATCGCTCCAGGCTATTGTGTTGTTTTAAGTGTGTTGTTTTAAGGCTTAAGATACTTATCCTTTGTAGCCTTGTCACAGCGGGTCGGGCTGGTTATCATAATGCTATATATAATATAACCTTTAGTTATATGGTGTGACTGATGCAAAAGCCAGTGGTGCGACCGCAAGAGATTTATCTGGATAATAATGCTACGACTCCGGTATTGGCCTGTGCAGCAGAGGCTGTGCAACATACCATGCAGCAGTGTTTTGGTAACCCAAGCAGCAGTCACAGTACGGGTATTAAAGCTAAAGTAGAGTTAGAAACGACCCGGCAACTGGCACGTCGGCTGATTGGGGCCGGTTCGGGTGATATCGTCTTTACGTCGGGTGCGACCGAGGGGATCCAAAGTTCTATTTTTTCGGCTTTATTGCATGCCCGGCGGTCCGGTAAAACAGGCCCAGCGTTCACGCTGTTATACGGCGCCACAGAACACAAAGCCGTGCCACAGAGTCTGGAGCATTGGGATCAGGTTTTGCAACTGGGGGCGACAATCAAAGCTATCCCTGTGGATCAACATGGCTTGCTGGATTTTGACTTTATCCGTGCTGAGCTGCCAAATACCTTACTGATCTGTACTATGGCGGCGAATAATGAAACTGGGGTAAAGCAGGATTTAGCGGCGTTACAGCAACTGATCCGGGGTGTTGCTCCTGCGGTGCTGTGGATGGTCGATTGTGTGCAGGCGCTTGGTAAAATGCCGCTGCAACTGGCGCAACTGAGTATCGACTATGCGCCTTTTAGCGGCCACAAGCTGTACGCACCCAAAGGAATTGGTTTTTTATATGTGCGCCAAGGTGCGCCTTATCAGCCACTCCTGGCGGGAGGCGGACAGGAAAGTGGTTTGCGCTCAGGCACGGAGAATTTGCCCGGTATTGCCGCTCTGAAAGCCATTTTTCAGCAACTGGTCATAAAAGAGGGCTCTGTTTTTCAATCTGAGCAGCAACTCTGGGTCTACCGTGAGCGTCTGTTGTCTGCATTACGCAGCGTCTTTCCTGAGTTAGTGCTCAACAGCGATAGTCCTTATATAGTGCCGACCACTATTAATTTTTCTGTGCCGGGTTTTGCCAGCAAAGATATTATGGATCTATTTGATGCCGCTGGTATTCGTGTCAGTTCAGGTTCGGCTTGCAGCTCTAAAGTTCCGACCAGCTTTGTACTCAACGCCATGGGATTACCGCTTTGGCGTAGTCAGGGCGCAATCCGCTTGTCCTTTGGTCCGGCGATGACAGAGCACGACTGTCAGCAGGCTTGTCAGGCTATTCTGGCTCTTAAAACTGTCGTGAATTCTTGTTGTCTGGTGTTAAGTGATGCCAGTAGTACAGAGCTGCAGCCTGTGACAGGTTTAGTGCAGTTAAAACACGAAGATTTATGCAGTTATTTGCTGGTGTCTGCGGATACCTCTGAAGTGATCATTGTGGATGCCGTGTTGCCTTTGGCAAGCCGTATTGCACACCTGATACAGGGGCACAGCTTTAAAGTCCGCGCCATTTTAGATACGCATTTGCATAAAGACCATCCCTCAGCCCGGCCCGAGCTGCTGACTATATTGGCTGATTTAGTAGAGCCTGCACAGACAGACGTCTTGGGTTGGCCAGCGTCAGTTCTGTCGTTGCATATGGGCGCTTATCAGTTAGAAAGAGTCGCCACACCCGGTCATAGTCCCGAAGCTATAAGTATTTTAGTCAGAGAGCATGAGCAGCAAAAATTCGCTTTTGTCGGTGACTTCATTTTACCCGGCGGTACAGGCCGGCTTGATCTGCAAGGCGGTGATATCCTGGCATTTCAGCACAGTTTAAGATGGTTAAATCAGCAGTTAGAACCACAGACTTTATTACTCTCCAGTCATGATTATGCGCAACGTTTTTTCACCCGCTGGGATTTGATGATGCAGGAACAACCTGTATTGCTGCAGGTGTTAAATACTGAAGCAACGCCACACCACTGGCTCAGTGAATTACAGCGTCAGACTCAGTGGTTGCAACAGCAGGCAGGACATTTTTGTGGGGTGGTGGAGGTCTGCGATTCCGATGCGACCGCTGTGATTGATAAAGAGCAGATCCGTGCTTTGATCCAACAATATCCCCAGTTAGAGATTTGGGATGTCCGTGAACCGCATGAACAGGCTGCAGGTGCTTTGTCTGTGTATTTGCCTGACGTGGTGTGTAAAGAGGTACCGTTGTCTGTATTGGTGCAACAGGTGGCTGCTGAACAGCAGCACAAAGCTCAGGCCCTGTTGTTGGTGTGCCGTTCAGGCAACCGTAGTTTGTTAGCCGCCAAGGTATTAAACAGAGCAGGCTTTGAACTGGTATTTAACTTAAAAGGTGGAGTGGCGCTTTTAGCCTGATCGTCTTCGGATTTCAAGTGGTAGCTTGATGGACTTGGTGCGTTTACCCCCGTCACATCAGTACAGTATGCTGTCGGGGCCTCACTCGATTGTTGCATCGCTGCAACTCCAACTAGGTGAGGGAAGCCCCTTTGTCGTTGATGCTGGCCTGTTTCGTTAGTAAAACAGATGCTGCAACGGATTTAATAACCGGGTTAAACCTTTTTTAAACTTCAGCGGTGCAGTCAACACCGACAAACATAAGCAATCTTCGCTCATGGTGCGAGGTGTGTGGGTATGATCCGGTGTATTGATCAACAAGTCTCCTTCGCCGTAACAACCCGCCTCGTCGTAAATTTTCCCCTTCAGCACTAAGGTTATTTCCAAACCCAGGTGGGTGTGCTGTGGTACTTCACTGTCTTTACGAATATAGAGTAAAGAGACATTATGCTGGTCTTCGCCAGCCAGCTTCGCTGTGCTGATCCCACCTAAATTCAACCACTTCAGCTTGTTTTGCAACAGCGGCTTCAGCGACGCAGGTAGCAAAATTTCACTGTTTTGAATTTGCAATGCAAAGGGTTGGCGCTTTTCCATACTAACCGCTAATTCTGGCTGAGCCGTAATGAAATCCAGCATTTGTTGCCACTCAGTTGCGGTTGCAGGCTCTTCGGCCAAATTGACCAGTGCGGCGCCAGCTTCGGCTTCCAGATCCATTTTTACGCGCTGGCAGTGTGGGCACAGATCCAAATGCGCAGCTATCGCCAGACTCAACTCGGGAGCCAGACTGGCTTCAATATATTGCTCCAGCAGCTCCTGTGCCGGATGGTGTTTAACTGCGTGGATCATCAATAGCCTCTCTTAATCTGTCTAGCGCAAGGCGAATACGTGACTTGACTGTGCCCAAAGGTATAGCAAGTTCTTCCGATACTTCCTGATGCGATTTTTCTTCTAAATACACTTTTTCCATAACGTCACGTTGTGCCGGAGGCAACTTGGCAAAATGGGGCGCTACTTTTTCAGCCAGCAGCCACAAATCCCATTCGTTACTGTCTACACCTTCCTGCTCGGGGTAATCGCCGTCGAAAAATAGGTCGTCAGCGCTCAATTCGTCTTTACGGCTTTGTTTTTTGCGCAACATGTCAAAGCGCACGTTACGCGCTATGGTAAAAATCCAGGTCGACGCACAGCCACGGCTGGCATCGAATAGTCTGGCTTTTTGCCATACATTGAGCATGGTATCCTGCACCATCTCCATGGCCTGCTGCTCGTTACCAAACATTTTTAGACCAAAGGCTTTGAGCCGTGGTGCGAAATAACTAAATAACTGTGAATAGGCTCGTTTATCGCGATCTACTGCAATAAAAGTAAGAGCTTGTTCCCACTGCGCATTGTCTTGTGGTTGAACTGACATAGATCCTTGAATACCGGGCCTTTGATAAGTGCTACCATCATGCCTTTGAACTGATGTTGAATCCAACATTATTCCAATCCTGTCTGTATCATTTATGAGATACAAACAATTACGCTGTGGTTTAGTTTTTAGATTGGTGCAAAAAATAGAATGTTTTGTCTGATTTATTCTGATTTTTTATCTAAAAAATTAAAGTTATTCTGTCCTCATTCACTCGACAGGAGACATTATCATGGCACACGTATTAGTTATTAACAGTTCCATCAGCGGCGATAAAGGTCAATCAACCCAATTAAGCCAGCAGTTTTTAGCCTCATTACCGGCGGGTTTCAGCACTGAAACACTGGATCTGGTACAAGACAGTTATCCGCACCTGACGATGTCTGAGATTGGCGCCTGGATGACCCCGGAGTCTGATCGCAACGAGGAGCAAAAAGCACTAGCCGCATTATCAGACAGTGCCATTGCTCAAGTTCAGCGAGCTGATGCCATAGTGATCGGCGTGCCTATGTACAACTTTGGTGTTCCAAGCCAATTAAAGGCCTATTTTGATCGCCTGGCCCGTGCTGGCATCACCTTTAAATATACTGAAACAGGCCCGGTCGGTTTGTTACAGGACAAACCTGTGTTTATCTTCGCCACCCGTGGTGGATTGTATCAGGGAACGCCAATGGATTCACAAACGCCATTTGTCAGTGCTTTCCTGAATTTCATTGGTTTAAAAGATTTAAACTTCATTTATGCCGAAGGTCTGAATATGGGACCTGAAAGTGCGGAAAAAGCTTTAACTGCAGCAAAAGCCCGTATTGCTGAGCTGGCACCTGCTGTAGCGGCCTAAGCGCAGACTGTTTCTCCAACAGGGGGCTCCTTCCCGCAAGCTTTGGCCACCATCAATTCGGTGGCCTTTTTTATATTCACTGTTCTGTTGTTATTTAAAGACTTTATCTGCATAGAGTTTGGTATCTGCGTCGTCTTTGAATTATGCTAGGTGAAACTTATGCCTCAGGGAGAGCAAGCTTTGGCAACTATTCAATCTCAACACAAATGGCGTTTTTTTCGTTCCGGCGGTTTTGACCAGGTGGCTTTGGATTGTGCAGCAGACTTACAGCACCTGCATGAGCTGGATCCAAAACTCTGGACTGTACTAAATTGCCCCACCACTGGTCTTGAATTTGATCATCGAACCGCAGCCTTGTTAGATAGTGACGGTGATGGACAAATCAGGGTGCCGGAAATTTTGGCTGCAGTGCGCTGGTGTTGTGAGCGCCTGCAGGATGCCGAGCTGTTGTTCCAGGCGCCGGGCCTGCCACTTGCTGCCATCGCGGAACAGGATGCGGAAGGACTCAATCTCAAAGCTGCAGCGCGCAAAGTACTGGACATTGCCGGAAAAACACCGGCTGATCCGCTGCAGGTTGAAGATTTCGCTGACATGACGCTGTTGTTTTCGCCGCATCACTTTAATGGTGATGGTGTTGTGGTCTCCGAGTTGACGACGGATCCTGAGTTGATACAACTTATTGCTGAAATTAAACAGACTCAGGGTGGGGTGCTCGATCGCAGTGGTGCCGAAGGTATCAACAGTGAGAGCCTGGAGGCCTTTTATCAGCAGGCGACAGCCGTTGTCGACTGGCATGCGGCAGGTGGCTCTGCCGACCCACTTTTTTGTCCTTTGGGTGAAAAAACTGCAGAAGCTGTGGTTGCTTTTGAGGCCGTCAAGGCGAAAGTCGATGACTTTTTTGTTCGCTGCCAATTGGCTGCTTTTGATCACAGAGCCTCAGATGCGTTAAATCCTGCTGTGACTCTGTATGAGGTTCTGGCAAACAAAGCGATCAGCAGCACAGATCCCGAGGTTGCCGCTTTGCCACTGGCGGCTGTTGCTGCAGGTGCACCTTTACCTCTCGAGGGGGGCATGAATCCGGCCTGGACCAGTGCCATGACAGACTTTAAACAAAAGGTTGTTGAGCCTTTACTGGGTGCAGACGGCAAACAAAACATCAGCCATTTAACGTTGCAACAGTGGCAACACATTTGTCAGCAACTGGAGTCGTGGCGTCTGTGGCAACTGGCTAAACCAGACTGCAGCGTGCATCAACTGGACGCTGAGCGATTAAAAGCTATTGTCTCCGGGGACGGTAAAGCAGGCCTGGAGGCGCTGATTACTCAGGATCTTGCGGCTTCTGTGTTTGCTGATAACCTCGATGCTGTAGAAAAATTGGTTCGTTACCAGCGTGATTTAGTAACGTTACTGCGTAACTTTGTGTCATTAAGCGATTTTTATCAAAGCAAACACAAAGCCATTTTTCAGGCTGGTACCTTGTTTTTAGATCAACGCAGTTGCGAGCTGGTACTCAAAGTCTCTGATATGGCTCGTCATGCCACTATGGCACCTTTTAGTGGCTGTTATCTGGTGTATTGCACCTGTGAGCGTCAAGGTGAAGCGCCGTTACAGATTGTGGCCGCTTTAACAGGTGGCGATGTCGATGAGCTGATGGTACCTGGCCGCAATGGTGTGTTTTACGACAGAGAAGGCCGGGATTGGCGGGCTATGGTGACTAAAGTGGTGGTGCAGCCGGTCAGTATTGGTCAGGCGTTTTGGTCGCCGTACAAAAGAGTGGCGGCTTTTATTGAAGCTCAGCTACAAAAATTTGCCGCCTCACGCGATAAAGATATAGAAGCTAAAACGACCAGCGGAGTGACCAGCGCCGCAGCCGCTCCGGCGGCACCAGCCTCGGCTCCAACGGTAGTGGCGGGTTTTGATATTGCCAAATTTGCCGGTATTTTTGCCGCTATGGGCTTAGCAGTGGGGGCTATTGGTACGGCACTCGCTGCCGTAGTGTCCGGATTATTCTCGTTGCTCTGGTGGCAAATTCCTCTGGTGATCCTCGGACTATTACTGCTGATCTCTGGTCCTTCGATGTTGATGGCCTTCTTGACCTTACGTCGGCGTAATCTGGGCCCTTTGCTGGATGCCAATGGCTGGGCTGTAAATACCAGAGCTAAAATTAATGTACCTTTTGGCGCTGCTTTAACAGGTCTAGCCCGTTTACCAGCCGGAGCCAAACGCAGCTTAGCAGACCCTTTTGCTGAGAAAAAACGTCCCTGGGGCAGTCTGGTCGTTCTGCTGTTGGTACTGATTGCGGCCGGAGTATTCTGGTGGTTCAGACTAAACTAAGCGGAGTACTTGACTGAAGTGCTGTACTGGCCTGCGTAATTTTTTCGCAGGCCTTTTGTTACCCCCTGATACCGCTTGTCGCCTGTCAGCCACCATTAAACCTAAGCCGTATTGGCCGCTCTTGGTCTTTTGCTGATTTCTTTGTATAAAGAGCCGACAACCACCATTAAAAAAGCATCGCAATGAAAACAAAACCATGGTTAATCGCGGCTTTTGTCGCAGCAAGTTTTATCGGTTCCGCCGCTGCGGCAGAACCCCAAACCTATCAACTCAGTCCTGTCAGTGTCAAAGCGCCGGAAAACCCGGCCCATGCGCCTTTGACGCTGGAGCAGATCATGGCCGATCCGGATTGGTTAGGCCGGCCGGCTGAGGGCGCGTATTGGGCTGATGACAACAGTCAGTTGTATTTCCAGCAAAAGCGCCAGGGGTCAGAGATCCGCGACTGGTACAGTGTAAAAGCAGAGCAGGGCGCTGTGGCAACGGCTGTGCCTATGGCCGACTGGCATTTAATGGGCTCAGCGCACAGGGTTTATAGTCAGGATGGTAAGTCGTTGGCTTATCTGTTTGAAGGCCAGGTTTTTGTCAAGCATCAGGGCAAGCTGACACAAGTTACCCGCAGCTCGAGCCGTTACGATCAGGTACAGTTTTTAGCTGATGGTCGATTGGTATTTCGCTCTGGCTGGACTTATCAGGTGTTGGATTTAACCACCGGTGCACTGACTGAACTGGTGACCCTTAAAAATGCAGATAAGCCTGTGGCACCCAAAGTCGCCGACTCTTATCTGGCACAGGAGCAACACAAGCTGATTGAGTTTGTCGCCCTGACACATAAAAATAATACAGAACGATTTGAACAGCAGCAGTTGCTGGCGGCCCAAAGTCCTGCCGTGGCTCAGCCTGCGGTGTATCTGGATAAAACTAAACGTATAGCGGCAGCCAGTTTGTCTCCTAAAGGCGATAAAATGCTGGTTGCTCTGGCAGATAAAAGCGAATGGCGGGATAAAACCGACATTATGCCAAACTATATCACTGCCTCAGGCCAGATAGCCGCAGAAGAAGTGCGTCGTCGTGTTGCCGATCAAAAACCTCAATCCCATCAGCTTTTTTTGGTGGATGTCAACACTCAACACGTCACAGAGCTGAAGTTTGATACCTTGCCAGGCTTTGATGAAGATGTATTAGCTGCGGTAAAAGCTGAAAATGCCAAAGCGCAGGGCAAAACCTATCAGTCGAAAAAAGCGCCACGCGCCATTGAACTGATTAACGACTGGAGTTGGGACCAGTCGGCTATCCAGTGGCACAATTCGGGGTCACAGGTTGCGGTTATGCTCAAAGCCTGGGACAACAAAGACCGTTGGCTGGCAACTGTCGATTTTGCCAAGAAGCGTCTGGTCAGTCAGCACCGTTTGCATGATGATGCCTGGATCAACTACAGCTTCAACGACTTTGGCTGGTTAAGTCAAAAAGAGAGTTTGTATTATCTGTCAGAAGAGTCAGGCTATGCCCATTTATACGTTAAAGCTTTGAACGGTGAGGCGAAAAAGCTGACGGCCGGTACTTTTGAAGTCAGTAATCCACGGCTATCGAACAATGATCAGTATCTGTATTTTAAAGGCAACGTCAGCCATCCTGGTATCTATGAAATTTATCGTGTGGCATTAAGCAACGGTCAGCTCGAGCAGATGACCGCTTTGAAAGGCTCAGCCGATTATCAGTTATCGCCAGATGAAAACAAGTTGCTGCTGACCTGGTCTAACTCTGTGACTCCACCAGAGTTGTACTTGATGGACAACAAACCCAAAGCAAAAGTGACCCGCTTAACCTATACCGTTTCTAAAGAGTTGTCCGCATTAAATCTGGCGGCTCCACAAGTGGTTGCGGTGCCGTCCAGTCATGGCAAACAGCCTGTGTTTGCTAAACTTTATTTGCCGGAAAATTATCAGCAAGGCGAAAAACGCCGTGCTGTGATTTTTAATCACGGTGCAGGTTATTTACAAAACAGTGATTTAGGCTGGTCGGGTTATTTCCGTGAGTATCTGTTCCATAATCTGTTGATCCAAAAAGGTTATGTGGTACTGGATATGGACTATCGCGCCTCAAAAGGCTACGGTCGTGACTGGCGCACCGCCATTTACCGACAAATGGGCACGCCAGAGACTCAGGATTTAGTAGACGGAGTGAAGTATCTGGTTGCTAATGCCCATGTCGATGAAAAACGTATCGGTACCTATGGCGGCTCTTATGGTGGTTTTATGACCTTTATGGCGCTGTTTACCCAACCGGATTTGTTTAAAGCGGGCGCTGCGCTTCGTCCTGTCAGTGACTGGGCTTATTACAATCATGGTTACACTTCAAACATTCTGAACACGCCAGATGTTGATCCTATCGCTTATCGTCGCAGCTCGCCGATTTACTTCACTGAAGGTTTGAAAGGCAAATTGTTGATTAACGCGCCTATGGTGGACGACAACGTATTCTTTCAGGACGTTGTGCGTCTGGTTCAGCGTTTAATTGAGCATGAGAATGCCAATTTCGAGACGGCTATTTATCCGGTAGAACCTCATGGTTTCCGTCAGCCAAGTAGCTGGTTGGATGAATACAAACGTATCCTCAGACTATTCGAACAAGAGCTGTAACAGAGCAATACCTATAAAGATGGGGTCAGTTGACCCCATTTTTACTTAATCAAAATCCGGTTCGAGTTCAAATCGCAATAGTTGCGATGAATAAGGCTGATACACTTCTAAACACAGCGCCTGTAATAATAAACGCGGCGCAGCGGCATAGGCGTCGTCATGCGCATAAAACGCATCACCCAATATAGGATGTCCCAGGCTTTGCATATGCACCCGCAATTGATGCGAACGACCTGTTACAGGTCTGAGCTCCACCAAACTGCTTTGACCGTCAAAACTTAAGCGCTGAAAATAAGTTAACGCTGCTTTACCTGTTTTCTGACAAATTTTTTGCAGCGGCGGCTGGGTTGGATCGGCAATCAGGGCGGCATTGACCATGCCTTGCTCCGCAATTTCTCCCCAGACTCTGGCACGGTAGATTTTTTTTACCGAACGTGAGGCGAATTGTTGTTTCAGCGCCGCTTCCGCTTTACGACGCAGAGCGAAGACCACTAAACCTGAGGTACTCAGATCCAGCCGATGCACCAACTGAGCCAGCGGAAACTGCTGTTGAACACGGCTTAACAGGCTGTCCTGCATGTGCTCAGTGCGCCCGGGATTGGTTAATAATCCACTGGGTTTATTGACCACCAGAATGTCTTTATCCAGATATAAAACGTCCAGCCACGGCTCGGCTGGTGGGTTATACACAAAAGGTCTTTGCATCCACTTACTCTTCGTTATAGCCGGAGTTAGCACTGATTTAGCTACTGCAGTTCTGTTGCTAATTCTGGCATACTAGCGATTACTTTGTATCTAGTTATTTGGTCGATGAATACTGCTATTGATGATTTGGCGATTTTACCCGCCACAACAGAGGCCTGGACTGTCGTCCATCAGGACGAATTTCTGCTGGTGGTGAATAAACCCGCACATTTACTCACTGTACCTGGGCGTCACCCACAAAATCAGGATTGTCTGATAAGCCGTGTCCAGCAGCAGTTCCCGAGCGCTGCTGTTGTGCATCGGCTGGATTATGATACCTCAGGGCTACTGGTGTTGCCTTTAACCAAACAGGCCTTGTCGACCCTCAGCAAAGAGTTTCAAAGCCGGGGGACAAAAAAACTGTATCAGGCTGTGGTCTCCGGTGTGCCAAAGCCCAGTTCTGGCACAGTGGACAAAGCGATAGCGGCCGATAGGGACAACAGGCCTCTGTATAAAATATGCCAGGACGGTAAGGCGTCCGTCACTCACTATACTGTGCTTGAGGTGTTGCCCGACTATCAGGCATCTTTAGTGCAATTGGAGCCAGTGACAGGACGCTCGCACCAATTGCGCCTGCACATGCAAAGCATAGGGCATGCGATTCTGGGCGACCCGTTTTACGCAAACCCGGCGCAGCAACAGCAAAGTCAGCGTTTAATGTTGCATGCGGCTCAACTGCAGTTTACTCATCCACAGAGCGGGGATTGGATGAGCTTTACTGCTGCGGCTGATTTTTGGCAGGCATTGCGCTAATCAAACAGCCAAATCCAAGCACCAGACCACAGATCACGCCATACAAATGAGCGTCTATCGCCACATGAGCCTCTATCAGCGCGGCCAGTTCTGTATCTGGCCCTTGCCACTGCTCGTAGGCGACTTTGGCCACTACCCCCAGCAAAATCAGCCAGCCGGAGTGCATCTTGTGTTTGATATCCAGCAAAGCACCCACTGTGATAAAACAATGCAACCAGCCTGATAACCCGACATAAATCTGGATATCCGGGCTGTACAGGTATAACAGCAGACTGATGCCGACGCAGCCTGAAACAAAGACTAAGGCAAAAGATCTCAGGCTGTAGTAGTGCTGGTGCAGCACCAGCATGAGCAGTAAAGCCACCAGATTCATCAGTAAATGCCAGTGGTTGCTGTGCAATAGATGTCCGGTCAAGGCACGCCAGAGCTGTGCAGGTTCAGCTCTGTGAAACTCCAGTAGCGAACGCAAGCTCTCTGGCAAAAGCTGCAACAGGATCAGGACGATCAAAAAAATCAGCATCCCCCACTGCAGGGTAGAAAAAGTACGAATAATCATCACGGACAGCATCCACTGAGTCAAAGTGCTGCTATGCAAAAGCATTCGTCGCTTCAGGTCAAGGCTTTTAACGTGAAATACCGAATCGAGCATTGATCCAATTGGCCCGACTAGGTAAGGTAAGAGGCTGTCGTAGATAGGAACAACAATGAGAATAACCAAACCGCAATTTTGGGCTCTGGCAGCAGGCTTGCTGCTGAGCAGTTCTGCTTTATTTGCCGCCATTACCGATCCCGAAGCCACCACGGCTATAGAGCAAAAACAACTGGTAACAGCCAAACATTATATGGTGTCTGGCGCAAACCCGCTGGCCGCCAAAGCCGGTGAACAGATCCTTGCTAAAGGTGGCAGTGCAGTCGATGCTGCTATTGCCATGCAATTGGTGTTGGGGCTGGTGGAGCCGCAAAGTTCAGGCATAGGGGGCGGGTTATTTTTGTTGCATTGGGATAAACAAAAAGCCCGCCTGACGTCCTTGGATGGTCGCGAAACGGCGCCTGCCGCTGCCAGTCCGGATTTATTTGTGGAGCATGGCAAGCTGATGAGCTGGCGTGAGGCTTTTGTCGGTGGCAAATCTGTTGGTGTACCCGGCGTGATCAAAGCTCTGGAGCTGGCGCATCAGCAGCACGGCGTACTGCCATGGGCCGAACTTTTTGCTCCTGCTATCCGGCTCGCAGAGCAGGGCTTTGTGGTGTCGCCTCGTTTAGCGGGTCTGCTTAAAGCCAACTGGAATCCGGGACTGGATAAATTTTCGTCAAGCGCGGCGTATTTCAAAACGGAAGGTCAGTGGTTGCCTGCAGGTTTTATTCGTAAAAATCCTGACTATGCGGCCTTACTGAAGAATATTGCCAAACAGGGCAGTCAGGCTTTTTATCAGGGCGATAATGCCAAAGCCCTGGTTAGCGCAGTGCGGCAGGCCGCGCTGAATGCGGGTCAACTTAGCCTTGACGATCTATCCTCGTATCAACCGAAACAGAGAGACCCTGTTTGTATTCCATACCGCGAATTTAAAATCTGTAGTATGGCTCCGCCAAGTTCAGGCGGCCTGGCGGTACTGCAAATGATGGGAATGCTCTCCCATCAGCCCCTGTCGAAACTCAAGGCTAATTCAGTCGAAGCCGTTCATTTGATCAGTCAGGCAGCTAAACTGGCTTTTGCCGATCGGGAACGTTTTGCTGCTGATCCGGACTTTGTTAAGGTACCGGTTGAAGGCTTGCTGGCGGCGGATTATCTGAAACAACGGGCTGCGTTGTTGACGGCAGCCGAAGGCCCGGCGGCTGAACCCGGTGAGCCACAAGGTGCTGAACCACTCTCCTCTGGTAGCGCGATAGAATTCGCCAATACCAGTCATTTATCTGTGGTCGATAGTAAAGGTAATGCCGTTAGTATGACCACCAGTATCGAAAACGCTTTTGGCTCAGGCATCCTGGTCAATGGGTATTTGCTGAATAACCAACTGACCGACTTTTCGTTGCAGGCGAAAGTGGATGGCTATTGGGTTGCTAACAGAGTCGAGGCCGGAAAAAGACCACGCTCTTCGATGGCGCCAATTATGGTGTTTGATCAGAGCGGTAGCCTGATCTACCTGACAGGCTCTCCCGGAGGCAGTCGCATCATTAACTATGTCGCGCAAAATCTGGTGGCTGTTCTCGATTGGCAGATGGATGTGCAACAAGCCGCCAATTTGCCGCGTTTTAGCCATAGAAATGACGGACTGGTGCTGGAGCAGAATACCAATCTGAGTAAGTTGGTACCGGCATTGCTAGAGCTTGGCTACCAGCCAAAGTTAGCCGACTTAAACAGTGGTATTCATGCGATTAAAATTCACAAAGACCGTTTGGAAGGTGCAGCCGATCCGCGACGTGAAGGCATAGCGGCGGGTCACTAAGGTAAAAATCAGGACAACAGATGAGTATTGACGTAACAATAGAGCAGGGCGTGTTAACCCTGACGCTGAACAGACCAGATAAAAAAAATGCGTTGAACAAGCTGATGTACCAACAACTGGTGCTGCAGTTGCAACGGGCGGCGCAGGATGATGCGGTCAAGGTAGCCCTGCTGCAAGGCTCTGCAGAGTGTTTCTCCTCGGGCAATGATTTAGCGGATTTCTTACAAAGTGGTGAGCTGAACCATACTCACCCTACAGTACAGTTTTTGTATGAGATCGCCCAATTTCCCAAACCTGTAGTGGCTGCGGTTGCTGGTCTGGCGATTGGCATTGGCACCACAGTGCTGCTGCATTGTGATTTAGTCTACAGCACAGCGGATTGCCGCTTTCAGTTGCCTTTCACTCAGTTGGGGTTATGCCCTGAAGCGGGCTCGAGCTTGTTGTTGCCTCTGTTCATAGGGCATCAGCGTGCCAGTAGTCTGTTGTTGTTGTCAGAAGCGATAGACGGTAACGAAGCCTGGCGTCTGGGCTTGGTGAATCAAGTGGTAGCAAAAGATCAACTGCTGGACTTTGCCTTGCAGAAAGCGAAAAAGCTGGCTGCTTTACCTGCAGAGGCAGTACAGAGCAGTAAAAAACTGATGAAAGCGGGCTCTGCTGTACCGCAGAGGATAAGTTTGGAGCTAGCCGATTTTAGCCGTTTATTGCAAGGACCTGATTGTCAAAACCTGATCCGGCAATTTTTTAAAGCTTAACTCGCACCCAGAACACATGGCAGCGACTTTCAGTGTCGCTTGTCTGTGCTCAGGTTTCAGATCGAAGGGCTATCAGACATCCGTTCGTGAATAAGGATTAGGTTTGACCCCTTCGACCAGCCAGCGGCCATCTTCTTTTACCATTTTGACAATACGCAGCTCTATTTTTTTATTGCCGTTGCTTTTACCTTCAAACAGCATGGTAATCTCTGCATGGTTGCCATATTGCTCGCGCAGATTTTTGCCTGTGCGATCAATACTGATGGCGACTTCATCAAAACTCATATTGTACAAGGTGCGCACCACTCCTCTGGTATTGCCGTAGGCATCCAAAATACGCGCATAAGACTCTGTACTCAGCTCCTTGGCTCGCTCTAAATCCTTGGTGGTGTACAGCGAATGAAAAAACTCACCGGCAGCAAACTCGGGAGAGCCTAGATCGGCATTCACTTTGGGTGCATCTTCAGAGCAGGCGAACAGCAGCAATGAGAAAAGTAGCACTAAAATTTTTTGCATTCGTTTTACCCAACTGAAATAAACAAGCTACAGTCTGGGGAAATCTCTGGCAAAAGTAAAGAAAAAGGCCACAAAAGTGGCCTTGGTATATTTCTAAGTACCTGATTAAGCTTGTAATTCGCTTTCGGTAAAGAAGTCGGCAAACAAAGCGCTGGACAAGTAACGTTCTGTAGAGCTTGGAATAATCACTACAATGTTTTTCCCGGCGTTTTCTGGTTTTTCGGCCAGACGTTTAGCGGCCACTACGGCAGCACCGGAAGAAATACCCGCCAGAATACCTTCTTCTTTCATCAGACGGTGTGCCATTGCAATGGCGTCGTCATTGCTAACTGTTTCTACTGCATCGATGACGGATAAATCCAGGTTACCCGGAATAAAACCAGCGCCTATACCCTGAATTTTATGTGGGCCAGGTTTAATTTCCTGACCAGCACGAGCCTGAGTGATCACAGGAGAGTCTGCAGGTTCTACCGCTACACTGATCAGTGGGTGTTTTTTCTCTTGTTTAATATAACGACTAACACCAGTAATAGTGCCACCTGTGCCTACCCCAGCGACGAAGATGTCAATCTTGCCATCTGTATCATTCCAAATTTCAGGACCAGTGGTGTCAAAGTGAATTTGTGGGTTCGCCGGGTTTTCAAACTGCTGTAATAACACGTACTTGTCTGGCTCTGAGGCCAAAATTTCTTTGGCTTTTTCAATTGCACCTTTCATACCCTTAGCGCCTTCAGTCAGCACCAAGTTAGCACCCAAAGCTTTCAGCAGCTTACGGCGTTCTAAACTCATAGTGGCCGGCATGGTCAAAGTTAAGGCGTAACCACGGCTAGCGGCGACAAAAGCCAGGGCGATACCTGTGTTACCCGAAGTGGGTTCAATAATTTCTTTACCGGGACCTAACAAACCTTTTTTCTCGGCATCCCAAATTAACGCCGCACCTAAACGGCATTTTACTGAAAAACTAGGGTTACGGGATTCAATTTTGGCAAATACATTGGCACCGGATGTGACACGCTTTAAGCGGACCAGCGGCGTGTTCCCAATCGAGAGTGAGTTGTCTTCGTAGATCTTTGACATAATAAAAAACCTTCAGGGTCTGATGACTGGTGATAAGAATACTAGCGCCTTGTTAAAACGAAAGAAAAGATTTGATATATGATATTCCCAACTTAAAACGACAAAGCCCTACAGCATGATATTCCAAAGCACAGAACACTATATTGCATCACCAGAGTTGGCCCTGGCCGTAAACGCCGCTGTCACTTTAGAAAAACCTTTATTGATCAAAGGGGAACCCGGCACAGGTAAAACCCGTTTAGCGGAAGAGCTGGCTGCCAGCTTAGGTACTGAACTCATTAACTGGCAAATTAAATCCACCAGTAAAGCTCAGCAGGGCCTGTATGAATACGATGCAGTCTCACGCTTGCGTGATGGGCAGCTTGGCAGCGAGCGGGTTGGTGACATCAATAACTACATCAAACCAGGCAAACTCTGGACTGCTTTTACCGCAGCAAAACGTCCGGTGTTGCTGATTGATGAAATTGACAAAGCCGATATCGAGTTTCCCAATGACTTATTGCACGAACTGGATCGGATGTCTTTCGATGTCTATGAAACAGGTCAGCGTATCACTGCCATACAACGGCCTATTGTCGTCATTACCTCCAATAACGAGAGGGAATTGCCGGATGCCTTTTTGCGCCGCTGTTTTTTCCATTACATCCGTTTTCCGGACAAAGACACCTTAACTCAGATAGTGTTAGCGCATTATCCTACTCTGCAGGCCGATTTACTGACCGCTGCACTGGAGCTGTTTTTTGATTTAAGGGCAGTGGATGCGCTGAAGAAAAAACCATCCACCTCAGAGCTGTTGGACTGGTTAAAGCTGTTAGTGGCAGAGCAAATCTCACCCGCAGTTTTGCGGGATAAACAGCATCAGGGGGGCTTAATGCCGTTGTATGGCGCCTTACTGAAAAACGAGCAGGATCTGGCCTTGCTGGAAAAACTGGCCTTTATGGCCCGCCGCGCTGGCCGCTGATATGTTGGTTTCGTTCTTTTTAACCCTGCGTAAATACGGACTGAAATCCAGTATTACGGAGCTGCTGGATTTACTGAAGGCGCTGCAACATCAACTGATTTTCGCAAGTCTGGATGACTTTTATCTGCTCTCCCGTTTATGTCTGGTCAAAGATGAAAGCCAGTACGATAAATTTGACCGGGCTTTTGCAGACTATTTTGACGGTATAGAGAGTCTGGATCTGGCGGCACTTATACCGGATCACTGGTTGCTGCCAGGCTTGATCCGTCAGCTAAGTGACGAAGATAAAGCCAAATTGGCCTCTTTAGGTGGGCTGGAACAGTTGCTGGAGCAATTTAAACAACGTTTGAAAGAACAGCAGGAAAAACATGCAGGCGGCAATAAATGGATAGGCACTGGCGGCTCTTCGCCTTTTGGCGCTTATGGTTATCATCCCGAAGGCATCAGAGTAGGGCAGCAGGGCAGCGGCCAGCGCCGTGCGGTAAAAGTTTGGGATAAACGCGATTTTAAAGATTTTGATCAAAACGCTGAACTGAATCACAGAGCGATGCAACTGGCGCTGCGGCAACTGCGTCGGTTTGCCCGCACCGGGCAAGCCACAGAGCTGGATTTAACCGGCACTATCAAAGCCACGGCTCAACAAGCGGGCTGGTTGGATTTAAAGTTTCAAAGCGAGCGCCACAATGCAGTCAAGGTGCTGATGTTTTTTGATATAGGGGGTTCGATGGATGATTATATTCATGAATGTGAGCAACTGTTTGCCGCCGCCCGCACTGAATTTAAGCATCTGGAATTTTTCTACTTCCATAACTGCCCTTATGAGCAGGTATGGCGGACTCATCAAAGACGTGCCGCCGATGCCGTCCCTGTCACTCAACTGTTGCAAACCTATCACAGTGATTACAAAGTGATCTTCGTAGGAGACGCCACCATGGGGCCTTATGAGATTACTTATCCCGGGGGCAGTGTCGAGCATTTTAATCCCGAATCCGGTGAAGTCTGGCTGAAACGTTTACTGGCGCATTTTCCTCAGGCTGTCTGGCTGAATCCTCAGCCCCAAGCCTGGTGGGGCCATTATCATTCGATTGCCATACTGCAGAAATTGATGCACAACCAGATGTATGGCATGACGTTGGAAGGCTTAAGCAGCGCGATACGGCACTTGTCAAAGCGGCATTGAAAAGCCAGAGTGATCCAATTAAAGTGGTTTATTCATCAGGTATTTAGCAAGGAATTTTGATGTCGCACCCTCAGCCGGGCCCCCAGGAGATCAGAGAAGTCGCGCCCGACACTTTTGTCGATGAAACCGGGCATCAACTGACAAGCAAAGAAGTTCGGCAAATAGTGACGCCTCATGCTTTTGCGGTCGCTGATGAATTGATAGGTCAGCCATTAGCCAGACCTGTCAGACGTGGCCTAGCAATGGGGATAGATGGTGTGATTATCAGTGGGCTTGCCTCAGCCAGTCTGATTTTTGTGCTACCTATTATGTTGTATTTATGCTGGAACAGATACAAAGCCCAAAAGAAAAATCATTTGTTGCTGATGGTACTGGCCACTCTGGCCATGCTTGGGACCTTAAGCTGGGCACCTGAACTGGTGCAGGAGCAGGAAAAAGCCGCAGTCTCTGATATCCGTTTAACCCCGCATGCGGGTGCTGAGCTGGCGAAAGTATCTCTGGAGTTATCGAGCCAAGACTGTGACTATGCATGTATTGAAGACAAAATAAAACAACTGGCGCTTGAATTGCAGGAGTCCGGAGTGACGGCAGAGCAGCAGCGCGATTTGCTGGATGAGGTGCTGGATATCACTTCACTGCACGGCACTGAAAAACGCGCTTTGCTGGATAAGTATGTCGCACAACCGCAAGTGGTTGCACCGCCCGTAACAGAATCCGTCACAGAGCCAGCCAAAGAAGCATCCTATTCCCTGCTGGATAAACTGAAAAATTCAGATTACAGCCTGATTAAATGGGTCAAAGGTATACTGGCTGATTTTGGTTTAGGCTACGGCTGGGCTATGTTCTATTTTACGTTTTACATCAGTTGGAACAACGGCCAGACCCTTGGCAAGCTGCTGACCCGGATCCGGGTGGTGCAACTGGATAATAAACCCCTGAGCTTATGGGCCTCCTTTAGCAGGCAAGGAGGTTATGGTGCCGGTTTTGCCACCGGGTTGATTGGTTTTGCCCAAATTTTGTGGGACCCAAACCGGCAGGCTATTCAGGACAAGGTCGCCAGTACTGTGGTGATCTATCAGCCCTGAGCTGGCAAAAAGATCGGCAAGGGATGGGACTATTAGGCTAGAATAGCCTGAAATTTAGCAACTCAATAAAAGAAGTTGCATTGATGACAAGGGTATTCTGAATGAAAAATGTGCTGATCAGTGGCTCAGGCCTGTTTACTCCCACCGACACTGTGACAAACGAAGAGCTGGTTGCCAGTTTTAATCAGTATGTTGATTTGTTTAACCAGCAGTATGCGGCTGAAATCGAGGCAGGTGAGATGACTGCGCTGGAGTATTCCAGCTGTGAGTTTATAGAAAAAGCCTCAGGCATTAAATCCCGCCATGTGTTACACAAAGAAGGTATTTTAGACCCGGCTGTGATGATGCCGGTTTTTCCAAAACGGGGTGAAGACGAACATCCTGAAATGGTTGAGATGGCGATAGTAGCAGCAAAGGAAGCTATGGCCCAGGCGGGAAAAACCGCAGCAGATATCGATCTGATCATTTGTGCCGCCTCCAATATGCAGCGGCCTTATCCGGCTTTGTCTATTGAACTGCAACAGGCATTAGGCGCCAAAGGCTATGCTTTTGATATGAACGTGGCTTGTTCCTCTGCCACTTTTGCCATTAGCAATGCGGTAAATGCCATTCGTGGTGGTATGGCCAAAGTGGTACTGGTGGTTAACCCTGAGTTTGCTTCGCCGCAAGTGAATTACACCAGTCGTGACAGTCACTTTATTTTTGGTGACGTTTGCACTGCCACCATCATTGAAGCCGAAGACACGGTCACAGCCGACAATGCCTATCGTATCTTGGGCATGAGCTTAAAAACGGAATTTTCTAACAATATTCGTTGCGATATTGGTTATACCGAACATTGTCACCCGCAAACGGATCCGGAAGCACCGTTTTTTAAGCAGCAAGGTCGTAAGGTGTTTAAAGAATTACTGCCGATAGTGGCAGAGGTGATTTTGGACGAGATGCAGCGTTTAGCCGTGGCGCCCGATGATGTAAAACGCTTGTGGCTGCACCAGGCCAATATCAATATGAACCTGTTTGCGGCAAAAAAAATCTTGGGCCGCGATCCTCTGCCAGAAGAAGCGCCGCTGGTATTAGATACTTACGCTAATACGGCCTCTGCGGGCTCAATTATTGCCTTTCACAAAAATAAAGAAGGCATTCAATCCGGCGAAAAAGCGATTTTATGCTCGTTCGGGGCAGGCTATTCAGTGGGTTGTTTGGTGCTGGAAAAACGCTGACAGTAAGGGGCAGCGCTTCAAATCCTGCCCCTTATCGTTTTACAACTGAACAACAGAGTTTTGCTCATAGCTGACCTGAGTCGGTACATAAGCATCGGCTTCTTCATCATTTAGCCAGGTTTGACCGTCTACTACATATCTGAACTGATACTGCTTTGCTTTGTCTAGATTTAAGCTGGCGGTAAAGTCCCCCGTTTTGGTCTTTTTCATCAAAACGGCCTGCGGATCCCAGTTATTAAAGTCGCCCGCCACAGCCACAGTTTCCGCCTGTGGATACTGATGACCTGCAAATGTAAAAGTCACTTTGCAGACTGGTTTAGTTTTTAAATACTGTTTACTGATACTCATAGCCGCTTCCTTCCTGAATTACTGTGGGTAGAAAACCATACTGTATTGCCTGGTCATGACAATACGATGTATGAAAAACAACCAGACTTCGGTCAGATCCACCATAACCAAGCGAACAGAGTCCCCAAAAGAACTTTCTGGAATGGCTATAGATTAATTAGCTATTTACCTGTAACAGCCCGACTGAAGTTGTAACCAAATATGTCGGAACTTCACACTGTATGGTCGGCGAAAATTTGCTCACAAAGGCCCGGTCCCTCTGCAAGGCTTGTGGATTAAGGCATGACCTTAGATAGACCTAAAGGAAACACCTGGTAGGTCCGACGCCGGTCGTGACGTCGAATAAAAACCTTAACATCTGTACCTGCAGTTCCGGCGTACAGGAAGGTAAAATATCGGCAACATCTAGTGTGACGAAAGGACTAAAAATGGCAGGCAAGTGGGTAAAAGCTGGGGTTCCCGTAATAATTGTGCTGGGTGCTGTAGCTATAGCGGCAGCACTGGTGGCAGGAAAAAAACCACCAGAGCAAAAAAAAGAAACACGTAAAGATTTATTTGTTGAAGTTAAACCTGTCAGCCGACAAAACCTGACCTATCAGGTCTGGTCGCAGGGGTCGGTACAACCTAAGGTCATCACCAGCCTGACCTCTGAAGTCAACGGTGTGATTGTTAAAGTGGCCGACAATTTTATTGAAGGTGGTTTTTTTCGGGCTGGAGACTTATTGATCCAGGTGGAGCAATACGACTATCAAACGGCAGTCAAATTGGCAGAAGCCAATCTGGCAAGGGCTCAGGCGTTGTTAGAAGAGGAAAAAGCCCGGGGCAAAGTAGCCGCTAAAGAGTGGAGTGAGTTCAGCGCAGGTAAGGCGCCGGAATTAGGTTTGCGTCGTCCGCAGTTGGCGCAGGAGCTGGCCAATGTCCGCTCCGCTGAAGCTGAGCTTGAGAATGCCCGCCGTAATTTGATCCGTACTGAAATACGAGCTCCCTACGATGGCATCGTCAAGCTGAAAAACGCCAATATTGGTCAGTTCATCAGTCGTGGTTTTAATCTGGGCACCATCTATGGCACTGATGTAGCGGAAGTGCGTCTGCCATTGTCAGATAACGATGTGGGTTATTTAAATATGCCCGGTTTTACAGCCTCAGAACAGCAACAGCCAGAAGTATTGTTGTCGGCCGAGGTGGCCGGACAGCAACTGAACTGGCAGGCCAGACTGGTGCGCACTGAGGGCATGCTGGATGATGAAAACCGGGTTATTTATGCCGTAGCGGAAGTGAAAGATCCCTATCGATTAAAGTCAGATGGTCAGGCGCCGCTACGTTTTGGTCGTTTTGTCAAAGCCCGTATTGATGGCAAGACAGCGGACAATCTGGTGTTGGTGGAACGGCATTTATTAAAGCCTGACCACAAAGTCCTCACCATGAGTAAAGACAACAAGCTACATATCCGCTCAGTCACAGTGCAGCGTATGGATGAAGAATACGCGTATATCAGCTCGGGTTTAGACACAGGGGAGCATTTGGTTTTAACAGCCATTGCAAATCCTTTGGAAGGTATGGCGCTGCGCACTTCGGTTGATCCTGTTTTGGATGATGTCGAACAGGAAAAAACCGCCATAGCGGCGACTGAAAATGGAGAAAAACGCTGATGCAGCCGCTGGATCAAACGCACAAAGGCTGGTTAGCCTGGTTTGCCCGCAACAGCGTGGCATCAAACCTGTTAATGGTTATTTTATTACTGGCAGGTATGGTCAGTGTATTCACTATTAAAAAACAGACCTTTCCTGAAATTCAGTTAGAGCAGGTGACTATTCGGGTGCCTTATTTAGGCGCAGCCCCCCAGGAGGTGGAAGAGGGCATAGTCGATAAAATTGAGGAATCATTACGAAGTCTTAATGGCATTAAAAAAATCCGCTCTAACGCAGTCGAAGGCTTAGCCACAGTCAATGTGGAAATTAAATCTGGTTACGATATTCAGGAAGTGATGAACGAAATTAAGATGCAGGTGGACTCCATCTCGTCTTTTCCGGAGCAAACCGAACGTCCGGTGATTTATCACACCAAGTTTCAAAGCAATGTGTTGTGGTTGTCCGTCTATGGCGATACGGACCAACGTGGCTTAAAAGAGTTTGCCAAAGATGTTCGTGACGAGCTGAAGAAGCTACCAGGTGTCAGCAAAGTTGAAGTAGTGGGCGCTTTGGATTACGAAGTCTCTATTGAAGTATCCGAGCACAAGTTGCGTGAATACGGTCTTACCTTTAACCAGATTGTCAGTGCAGTGCGAGGCAGCTCAGTCGATTTACCGGGTGGGTCCATTAAAGCCGATAACGGTAACATTTTACTGCGAGCTAAAGGTCAGGCTTATCGTCAGCAGGACTTTGCCGACATAGTGCTGATCAATAGAGCGGACGGTACCCGACTGCTGTTAGGGGATATCGCCAGAGTTAATGATGGCTTTGTCGAAATGGAGTCTTTTTCCACGTTCAACGGTAAGCCGTCGGTCTCTATCAAAGTAGATGCGGTGGGCGAAGACAATACCCTGAAAATTGCGGCTGCAGTGAAAGACTACGTCCAGAAGAAAAAAGCTGATTTACCCGACAGTATGAACATTGATTACTGGGGCGATTCGAGTTATTACCTGCAAGGTCGGCTGGATCTGATGACGGACAATATGCTGATGGGGGCGTTACTGGTCCTAATCAGTCTGACCTTGTTTTTAGAATTCCGTGTCGCTTTTTGGGTGATGGTGGGAATTCCGGTGTGTTTTCTTGGTACCATAGCGCTGATGCCGTTGTCGATGTTTGATGTGTCGATCAATATGATCAGCCTGTTTGGTTTTATTCTGGTGCTGGGGATACTGGTGGACGACGCCATCATCATAGGAGAGAGCGCCTACACCGAAATTGAGAAGTACGGCAAGTCGGCTGAAACCGTGATCCGGGGCGCGCAGCGCGTCGCTATGCCTGCTACCTTTGGCGTGCTGACCACCATAGCGGCTTTTATTCCTATGCTGATGGTGGGGGGCCCCCAGGGGCCTATCTGGGAGTCTATTGCCTGGGTGGTAATTTTATGTTTGATGTTCTCCATGGTTGAATCCAAGTTTATTTTGCCTGCGCACTTAATTGCGATGGACAGTAAACCCTGGGATCCAGAGCGCAATGGCTTGTTTTATAGCGCAGGCCGCTCTTGCAGCAATGGCTTGAAATGGGTGCGGACAAAAGTATCAGGTGCGACGGACCGTTTTGTTTATGGTCGTTACCAAAGAGCGATTGCCTGGTGCATCGAGTATCGCTACATCACAGCAACCAGCTTTTTTGCCATGATGGTGCTGATGATAGGGTTAATGGCCGGCGGTCATGTGCGCTGGGTGTTTTTCCCTAATATTCCGAGTGACTTTATTAACGCCAATTTAACTATGATGGAGGGATCCTCTGGTCAGGCGACAGTGCAGGCTATGCGGCAGTTGGAAGCCGCTTTGGTGAAAACCAATGAGCAGATTATCGCCAAAGGCGAAGAGGGCCTGGTAAAACATCGGTTAACTTTTACCGAATCTGACACTCGCGGTGAACTTGTGATTGAGCTGGAGAAAAGTGAGGGACGTGACATCGATGCCAATGAGTTTGTCCGATTATGGCGCGAACAAATTCCGGAAATCGCAGGGGTAAAAACACTGCAGATTTTCTCCTCTACCAGCGGCGGTGGCGGCGGCGATATTTCATTTCAGTTAAAAAGCAAAGAGCTGGAGCAGTTAAGGTTAGCCACCGAAGAGCTGAAAACTGCGATGAGCGCTTATCAGGGCGTTTATGACATCGAAGACAGTATCAGTGGGGGTAATGATGAAATAGTGCTGAAAATCAAACCTCAGGCCGAAGCTTTGGGGATCAGCTTGTCGGATTTAGCCACACAAGTACGACAAGGTTTTTATGGCGCCGAAGCACAACGTATCCAGCGCGATGGCGAGGAAGTCAAAGTGATGGTGCGTTATCCAAAAGAAGAGCGTCGTTCTGTCGGCAATCTGGAGAATATGAAAATTCGTACTGCCTCTGGTGCTGAAGTGCCATTTTCCCAGGTGGCTGAGTACACAGCGCAACCGAGTTATTCAGCCATCAACAGGGTAGACGGCGAACGTTCTGTCACTATCAGCGCTTCAGTGGATAAAGCTTTGGCTGAGCCGATGAAGATCACCAAAGAGTTGCAGGAAAAAGTACTGCCGCAGCTTGCGCAAAAATACGGTATTGAAACAGCGCTGGAAGGGGCCAGTCTGGAAGAAGCAGATGCGATGACCGACTTAGCTTTGGGATTCCTGTTGGCTCTGTTTGTGATTTATGCGCTCTTGGCGATACCACTGAAATCCTATACGCAGCCACTGATTATTATGTCCGTGATCCCTTTTGGTTTAATCGGCGCCATTTTAGGCCATATGATGCTGGGTTTGAGTGTCAGCATTATGTCCTTATTTGGTTTGATTGCATTGGCTGGCGTTGTGGTGAATGATTCATTGGTGATGGTGGATTTTGTCAATGAGTCGCGCCGCAGTGGCATGCCATTAAAAGACGCTGTGATAGGTGCCGGTACCCGCCGCTTCCGGCCTATTATGCTGACCTCCCTGACCACTTTCTTAGGTTTGGCGCCTATAGTGCTGGAAAAAAGCTTACAAGCGCAAATTGTAGTGCCAATGGCGGTGTCACTGGCCTACGGTATTTTATTTGCCACGGTGATCACTTTGCTGTTGATCCCCGCTTTGTATGTGATTCTGGATGACTTTTTGGGTATGTTTAAAAGCAAAAAAGTAGAAGAAACAACCTATCCGGTAGATGAGTTGCCGCTGCAGAAATAATAGAACGCAGCATAAAAAAACCGCCGGAAGGCGGTTTTTTTATGGACATTGATGTTGCAACGGGGCGAGGGCACGTAGCCAACGAAGCTGCAGCGTCAAGGACGCAGGGGATTTAGCATTCGATGATGTTAACGGCTAACCCACCACGCGACGTTTCTTTGTATTTGCTCTGCATATCGCGGCCTGTGTCCCACATGGTTTTAATCACTTTATCCAAAGTCACCTTGTGTTCGCCGGTGCCACGCAAAGCTAAACGTGAAGCGTTGATGGCTTTAATCGCACCCATGGCGTTACGTTCAATACAAGGCACCTGGACTAAACCGCCAACAGGATCGCAGGTTAAACCTAAGTTATGCTCCATACCGATTTCAGCGGCGTTTTCGACATGATCAACAGAACCGCCCAGAATTTCAGTTAGAGCACCTGCTGCCATAGAGCAGGCGACACCCACTTCGCCCTGACAACCTACCTCAGCACCAGAGATAGAAGCATTCTTCTTATACAAAATACCAATAGCGGCCGCTGTGAGCAGGTAACGGCAATAGATATCCGCGGTGACAGGTTGAATGTATTTGTCGTAATACATCAGCACGGCCGGAATAATACCGGCTGCCCCATTGGTTGGAGCTGTGACGACACGGCCACCAGCGGCGTTTTCTTCATTGACTGCCAGGGCAAATAAGTTGACCCAATCCATCACCTGCAGAGGATCTGCGCTTTTTTCTGCCATTAAACGTTTATGCAGGGCAGGGGCGCGGCGTTTTACTTTTAAACCACCAGGTAAAATGCCCTCAGTACGAATACCCCGTTGTACGCAGTCGTACATGGTTTGCCAGATTTTACCCAGCTCGTCCTGAATTTGTTGTTCACTGCGCAGCACTTTCTCGTTTTCCATCATCAAACCTGCGATGGATAAACCGTTTTCTTTACAGAGTTTCATCAGCTCGGCGCCGCTTTCAAACGGGAAAGGTGGTGGATTATTGGCGGCAAACTGACTGGCGGCTTCTTTTTCTTTGGCAAAATCTTCAGCTTTGACAATAAAACCACCACCAATAGAGAAATAAATTTCGCTGAATATCACCTCATGACCGGCATACGCAATTAGTTCCATGCCGTTGGAATGCTCTTTTAAGGTTTTACGACGGTGAAAGACGATGGCGCCTTCGCGTGGGAACGAGACGTAATGTTTTTGATCCAGCAGAATTTGTTGGCTTTCATCCACTGTTTTTAACAGTGCAGGTATGGCATCAGGGTTAATATCTTCCGGTAAAAAACCTGATAAACCTAAAATCACTGCTTTGCCCGTACCATGACCAATACCGGTTTGACCTAAGGAACCAAACAGCTCAGCTTTCACGCTGGTCACTTGCTCGAATAAACCCGCAGCTTGCAGATTTTCACAGAATTTTTTCGCAGCACGCATTGGGCCTACGGTATGAGAACTGGATGGGCCAATACCAATGCTGAACATATCAAAAGCACTAATAATCATTCGGATCCTACTTTTCGTTATAAGAATTGGGCGCCATTCTAACGGAAGCCGATTGATTTCGTAACTCACCTGGTAACTGGTCGGTGCTTATTACAGCAGAAACTCTGTACGGTGCTGTGCTGATTTAGTTACAGCGACTGGGGGGACTGGTGAAAAACCAGTTGTTGCTTTAAAGAATAAAGGATGGCTGCCGTTGCCCCCCAGATCAGATGAGGGCCATAGGGGATAAAGTGAACCAAGTGCGACTGGCCATGCATGGCAAAATGTTCACTGTGGGTATTTTGTGGATCTATTACAAAAGACAAAGGAAGCCAAAAGGCAGATTCTACTTCAGAGGATTGCAGCTTCAGTTCAACGTCACAGGTCAAAAGAGCAATCCAGGGCTGAATGAAAAAGCCTGTGCCTGTGGCATAGCCTGGCAATTGTCCAATCAGGTCCAGTTGCTCTGGTGCAATACCGGTTTCTTCAAAGGTTTCCCGCAGTGCGGCCTGATGGCTTTGCTCATGCGCTTCAATTTTGCCACCGGGAAAACTGATCTGGCCAGGGTGATGGCGCAACTCAGAACTACGTTTGGTTAGCAGTAGCTGCAGCTCTCCCTGATAGTCCCGCAGCACAATCAGAACAGCGGCAGCTTTACTTTGTTTTATTTGCAATAACGCAGCCGGTCTGGCGGGTTGAAGTATAAAACTCTGCAGAAACTGCTGCCGGTTCATTTGATTAATCCGCTGAATGAACAACTGTCGCCTGAGTCAATAAAGGCAAGATTTTATTCACTTTGTGGAAGGTTTCCTGGTACTCGGCATCGACCATGGAGTCTGCCACTATGCCACCACCAGCCCAGCAATACACTTTACCTTGTGTCATCACTAAAGTTCGGATAGCGATGTTGGTATCCATATCGCCCTGACTGTTGATATAGCCGATCGCACCACAGTACACAGAACGGCAGTTGGGTTCTAGCTCAGCGATAATTTGCATGGCCCGCACTTTGGGCGCGCCAGTGATGGACCCCCCCGGAAAAGCGCCGCGTAACAAGTCACTGGCATCGGCATTGGGGCTTAAGGTTCCCGTGACGGTGCTGACCAGATGATGCACAGCAGGAAAAGATTCAATAGCAAACAGAGCCGGAACTTTTACCGTACCTGGCACACAATGTTTACCTAAATCGTTGCGCAACAAATCGACAATCATCACGTTTTCGGCCCTGTCTTTGGGGGCGGCCTGCAGCTCTTCGGCGCTTTGTTTATCAAGCTGCGCATCGGCAAAACGCGGTCTGGTGCCTTTTATCGGTTTAGTTTCAACCTGTCCGGCTTTGAGCTGTAAAAAGCGCTCCGGCGATACACTGAGCACTGCGCCTTGGGGCAAGCGTAAAAAGGCAGAAAATGGTGCAGCATTTTTACTGCGTAAAGTTAAGTAGGCCTGCCATTCGTCGCCGTGGTAACTGGCTTCAAAGCGCTGGGCTAAATTAATCTGATAACAGTCGCCGCTTTTCAGGTAGTTTTGGATCTGCTCAAACTTTTGGCAATAGCTGGCCTTGTCCATATTAGCTTGCCATGCTGAGTTCAGCGCAAAGGAGGTATGGCGGGCAGTTTTGTGAAAAAACTGCGATGTCTCTGCCCAGTGCTCTGCGGCATTCCCCCGGTAATCCACATACCATAATTGCTTGTGTTGTTTATCTAAAATCAGTGCCCAGAGGTAAATGCCAATGGCCATATCGGGCAATAAAGCGCCCGCATCTGCGGCTTGCGGCACAGGTTCGATCACAGAACCTAAGTCATAGCCAAAATAACCCAACGCGCCACCGACAAAAGGTAAGTCTGGGGCCTCTGAGCGTATGGGTTTATGCGGAAAATAGCGGCCGATCAGTTGCTGCAAGGCAGCAAAAGGGTCCATCTGCAGGCACTGGTGTTGGCCATTTTCAGTTTGAGTTAACTGGGCATGCTGATACACCAGAGTGGCAACAGGCCGGGCCACCAGAATATCAAAACGACTATTGATATGATGGTTTGCCGCTGAGTCAAGCAACATTGCCCAGGGTTCTGCGGCGACGGCAGCAAAATACTGCAGCAGATCGGCTGCCTGAACATCTAATTTAAAAAACTGTGACATACATCGTCTCATAAAACAGGCTAATTCCGGCAAAAATACGCCTGCTGACTAGCCGCTGGATCTGTTGCGCTGTATGATATCAGCCCAACCTACATTATGAATACAACAAAAGCCGTCGGTCTGGGTGCAGAGCAGACTGAGGGCCGATTAATCATTACTTTGGAAGGGTACAGATCACATGACCGTCATTCGTCAACAAGACTTTATCGACAGCATCGAAGATGCACTGCAGTACATCTCTTTTTATCACCCGTTGGATTTCGTCCAGGCGCTGGAAAAGGCCTATCACAAAGAACAAAATCAAGCCGCCAAAGACGCTATAGCTCAAATTCTGATCAACTCCCGTATGTCGGCAGAAGGCAACAGACCTATTTGTCAGGACACCGGCATTGTGACCTGTTTTGTGAAAATAGGTATGGATGTCAAATGGGATAAAACCGATATGACTGTGCAGCAAATGGTGGATGAAGGCACACGCCGTGCGTACCTGAACCCACACAATCCGCTGCGCGCTTCTATAGTAGCCGACCCTGCTGGGATGCGTAAAAACACCCAGGACAATACCCCTGCTGTGGTGCATATCGATATGATCCCAGGGCACCATGTCGAAGTGGCGATTGCAGCCAAAGGCGGCGGTAGCGAAAACAAAACCAAAATGGTGATGCTCAACCCATCGGATTCAGTGGTGGAATGGGTGCTGGAAACCTTACCAAAAATGGGCGCTGGCTGGTGTCCGCCCGGCATGTTAGGCATAGGCATTGGTGGTACAGCAGAAAAAGCCGCAGTGCTGGCTAAAGAAGCGCTAATGGAGCCTGTCGATATTCAGGACCTGCTGGAAAAAGGTGCAGAAACTGCTGATGAAAAACTACGCCTGGAGCTGTACGACAAAGTCAACAAACTGGGTATTGGTGCTCAGGGTTTAGGTGGCTTAACCACAGTGGTGGACGTGAAAATCAAGTCTGTTGCCACTCATGCGGCGTCAAAACCTGTGGTGATGATCCCCAACTGTGCGGCAACCCGTCATGTGCATTTCCATTTAGACGGTTCAGGCCCTGCGGTGCTAACACCGCCTAAGCTGGAAGACTGGCCGGAAGTGACCTGGGAGCTGGGTACCAATGTGCGCCGCGTCAATTTAGATACTGTGACTCCTGCTGATGTACTGGAATGGAAAGCGGGTGAAACTGTGTTGCTGTCAGGCAAAATGCTGACAGGCCGTGACGCAGCGCATAAACGTATTGCTGATATGTTAGCCAAAGGCGAAGCGCTGCCAGAGGGCGTCGACTTTAAAAACCGTTTTATCTACTACGTTGGCCCTGTCGATGCGGTAGGTTCAGAAGTGGTAGGTCCTGCAGGCCCAACCACAGCCACCCGGATGGATAAATTCACCGACATGATGTTAGGCCAGTGCGGCTTACTAGGCATGATTGGGAAGTCTGAACGTGGTGATAAAACCGTTGATAGTATTAAACAGCACAAAGCGGTGTACTTAATGGCGGTCGGTGGTGCTGCCTATTTAGTTTCTAAAGCTATTAAAAAATCCCGTGTGGTCGCTTTCGCCGATTTAGGGATGGAAGCGATTTATGAGTTTGAGGTGCAAGACATGCCGGTGACTGTGGCGGTTGACAGTCAGGGAAATAACGTGCATAAACAAGGACCTGCTATTTGGAAAGTGAAGATAGCTGAACTTGCCAATACCTAAAATTAATAAACAACGCCCTGACTCTCAGGGCGTTTTTCTACTGGGAGAATCTATGAAAGCCTGGATCTTTCTCACCGCAGCCTTACTAAGCGGTGCCGCTGTTGCCAAAACGCCACTGACCATTGAATACTTAAATAAACTGAACAAAGTGTATGATGTGGTGGTATCCCCTGATGGCCGTTATCTGGTGTACGGCCAGAAAAATGGGGGACTGGCTCCGGCTGATACCAGCGCCGATCTGTATTTAATTGATTTGCAGCAAAATAATAAAGTCAGTCGTTTAACCTTTAACGACGACAGAGAGCACAGTGTGGCCTGGAGCAAGGACAGCAGTGCTTTGTATTTTATCGCAGGCCGCTCTGGCAGCTCACAGGTTTGGCGTTTGCCTGTCGCTGGCGGTGAAGCTCAGCAGATCACTGACTTACCTTTAGATGTAGATGGTTTTTTAGTGTCAGACGACAACACTCGCATTGTGTTGCAAATGGCCGCTAAGCCAGGTTGTGAAACCTTGTCCTGCACAGTCGAAGCCAAACAAGTCAAAGCGGGACAACAAGACAGCGCCATGGTGTATGACCAACTGATGGTGCGGCATTGGGATAGCTGGGCGGACGAATTCAGAAGTCATTTGTACATAGCGGATTACACAGGCAAAAAAGTCACGGACGCTAAAGATTTGTTGCCGGAATGGAATACCGACATTGCTGGCATCAAGGAAGTGTCATTTACACCAGATGGTAAAAATCTGGTATTCAGCGCCAAAATTCCTGGCGTGGATCAGGCCTGGCATACCAACTTTGATATTTTTCAGGTCTCGGTCAAAGGTGGCGAAAAAATTAACTTAACCCGCGACAACGCCGCCTGGGATGCCAAACCATCTTTCTCCAGCGATGGGCGTTTTATGGCCTATTTAGCCATGAAAAAACCAGTGTATGAAGCCGATCGTTTTGGTTTGATTTTACTGGATATGGTGACAGGTCAGCGTAAAGAACTGGCACCAGAATGGGACAGATCCATCAGTGACTATAAATTCGGGGCTGACAACCGAACCATTTATGTCACAGCGCAGGATACAGGCCAGCATGGTATTTTCTCTATCAATACCAGTTTTGGTGACATCAGCAAAGTTTACGCCGATGGCACAGCAGGTGACTTGAATGTGGCTGGCAATAAACTGTTTTTCACCAATCACAGCCTCGATAAGCCGAGCGATATCTACCAAATTACCGCCGAAACCGGTGCACCAACCGCCTTAACCCAGATCAACAAAGAGGCGTTGGCTGATATTCAGTTTGCTGAATTTGCTCAGTTTAATTTCCCTGGCGCCAATGACGAAACCGTACATGGCTACTGGATGAAACCGGTCAATTTCAAAGAGGGCCAGAAATATCCTATCGCTTTTATTGTGCATGGTGGTCCACAAAGCAGCTTTGGTAATATGTTTAATTACCGCTGGAATGCGCAGTTATGGGCGGCTCAGGGCTATGGTGTGGTGATGATCGACTTCCATGGCTCAACAGGTTATGGTCAGGCGTTCACCGACTCTATCGCTCGTGACTGGGGCGGTAAGCCATTGGTGGATTTGCAAAAAGGTCTAGCTTTTATCACCGAAAAAGAAAAATGGCTCGATAGCAAAAACGCCTGTGCTTTAGGGGCATCTTATGGCGGTTACATGATGAACTGGATAGCGGGTAACTGGCCTGAGGGCTTTAAATGTTTAGTCAACCACGCCGGTTTATTTGATATGCCCAGTTTCTATGGCAGCACTGAAGAGTTGTGGTTCCCTGAGCATGATATGGGCGGGCCGGTCTGGGCTAAAGAAAGTGACTATCAGAAGTTTAATCCGTCTGCTTTGGTGGATAACTGGAAAACGCCCATGCTGGTGATCCACGGCTTAAAAGATTACCGTGTGCCTTATGCGCAGGGTTTAGCGGCTTTTACCACGCTGCAGCGTAAAGGTATTGAATCCAGATTGGTGATTTTTCCTGATGAAAACCATTGGATCTTAAAACCACGCAATGCCGAGCGTTGGTACAACGAAGTATTCGACTGGATGAAATTGCATACCCGTAACTAAGTTGGCGCAGAAGGCTGCATAGGCAGCCTTCTTTGCTTTGAGGACAGATATTGACAGCCAGACTGCTGCACTTTGCCGGATGACCACGATGTATCATAGCGATGTGCGTGATTACTGCCTCGAACTGCCCGGTACCGAAGAGGATTTTCCTTTTGGTGTAGATATCTATGTCTATAAAGTAAAAGGTAAAATCTTTGCTATTCTGTTCACAGGACAGGGTGAAGCGCGGTTGAATTTAAAATGTGATCCGGATGAAGCCCTGGCGCTGCGGGATATTTTCCCTGCGATAAGCCCGGGCTACCATATGAATAAAAAACACTGGAATACGCTGCGTTTAAATCAGACTGTGCCAGAGCGGGAAATCAAACGACAAATCGATCAGTCCAGACTTTTGGTGCTGCAATCCTTCACCAAAGTCCAACGACAGACAGTGCTGAACGAAACCGAACAGAACAAGAAAAAACGCGGATAGACATGGCCAAACCTGCTTACCCTTTAACTGCTATTCGAATTGTCATGCTGTACTGCGGCTTTGCATTGCTGTGGATTTTCGGCTCTGATCATTTATTGCATCTGACCATCAGTGATCCAGAGGTCAACTCCCTGCTGGGGACAGCCAAGGGGGTGGCTTTTGTCTGTATCAGTGGTTGCATCATTTATCTGCTGTTGGCCACCTGGCGGAAACAGCAGTTTTTCGACACAGTGGTGTCAGTACGATACAAACAATTGCGGGTGATAGCCCTTATTCTGGTATTTTTGCTGGCGGTACCTGCTATCGCTTTTGTCACCAAATGGGTCCATGGCAACCAACTGAAAGCCGAAGCCATGGCTGATTTACGCACTGTCACCGAGATTAAGAAGCAACAGCTTGAGCTTTGGCTGGCGGAGCGACAATACGATATCAATGGTTTATCCCGCGACAGTTCCTTTCGTCAGAAGCTGGAGCGTTATCTTAAGCTGGGGGGGGAGGCGGACAGTGCTGATGTCAAAAACCGATTAGCCTCTATGATCGCCGAGCATTCCTTTCATTCTTTAGTGTTAGTCGATCCACAGGGCCACCACCGATTCGCTTTGGGACGACCACTAAAATTTGATCTGTTCTCTGGCGGAAAAGATCTGCCTCAGCCTGCAACCCAATGTGACCACGACAGACAGGACAGCTATTGCCAGTTAAGCTGGGTGTTACCACTGGCCATAGGCCAGCAGATTTATCAATTGGTCTTTGTGGTCGATACCAGCCTGTATTTATTTCCGTCTGTGCAAAACTGGCCTATGTCCAGTCCTACGGCTGAAGTTCTGCTGGTGCAGCAACAAGGCCGCTCTGTGGTGTTTTTAAATCCATTACGTCATCCACAGCAGGCTGTGGTGAAAAATACCGATATTGATGGACCTTTGCTTGCAGCCAAAGCCTTGAGGCAGCGACAATTTCATACCGCAGAGGAGCTGGATTACCGCAATCAGTCTGTGCTGGGGGCTTATACACCTATACGACAAACCAACTGGATGCTGGTCAGCAAAATAGATATTGCTGAAGTTCTGCAACCGCTGGATACGTTATTGCTCTGGTTGTCGATGATGTCGGGCACCTTGCTGATGTTACTGGTGCTCGGGGCGTTATTGTACTGGCGCGAGTTAATGCAATCCCATCAATTGGCTTTAGCGGCAAAACAAACAGAACAGGATAAAACGGTACAAGCTTTTTTTGATATGCCTTTTTCCGGCATGGCTATATTATCCCGCACTCATCAGCCTTTTATCCGGGTCAATAAAAAACTGCAGTCTTTACTGGGGTATTCAGAGAGCGAGTTACTCAGCTTGTCGTTACGCGATCTGGCGCAAGATCCAGAGCAATTTATGGCGACCAGTTTTACCTCTAAACTGCAACAGTTTGCCGAGTCTGACATTCAGTTACGGCATCAAACCGGCCGTATTCTGACGATAAAACTGATGATGCAGCGCTTGAGTCAGGAAGGGCAGGCCGATCAACTGCTGGCGACCTTTGATGATGTCACCGAAAAACGTCAGCTCTATGCCGATTTAAGCCGCAGTCATCAGCAACAACTGCAAAATTCGCAGCAACTGGATGCTATCTTGGCTGCCAGCTCAACGGTATTGCATCGGATTGAGCTGGATGGTCGTCAATGCAAAACCACCTGGGTCAGCAGTAACATCGAACGCTTGTTGGGGTACAGTGTTGAACAGTCCTTAATGGACAACTGGTGGGAAAACGGTGTCCATCCGGATGATAAACCGCTCGCCAGCCTTGCTGTGGAGCAAACTCTGCTGCATGGCCACTATCGGCATGAATATCGTTTTTTTGATGCCGCAGGACAGTTACGTTTTATCCGGGATGATCTGCGTTTGCTGCCAGAACTTAAGCAAGGCCAGCAGCATATCATTGGCGCCATGGTTGATATTACTGAACTCAGGCAAGCCAGGCTGGAACAGGAAGCCAGCAGTGACAAGTTAAAAGCCTTGTTCAATACCATGTCTGAGGGCTTGGTGTTGCATGATAAAACCGGTGCCATTGTCGATGCCAATCCTTCAGCCGAGCGGATGCTCAACTGCAGTCTGGCAGAAATGCAGGGCCAGATCCCCCGAGCCGAAGAGTGGCACACTATCTACGAAGACGGCTCCCAATTCCCCGCCGAACTCTATCCAAGCAACGAGGTCCTGCGCACTGCAGCACCAGTGCGTGATGTGGTGATGGGCATAGAACGTGGTCATACCCAACGTTGGCTGAAGGTCAATGCCGAGCCGCTGTTTGAGCAAGAACAATTATCCGGCGTGCTGGTCACTGTGGATGATATCAGTGCTGAGGTGGATTTTCGCAGAGAGCTGAAGCAACGGGCTCTGGTGATGTCTAATCTTGCCGACATGGCGGCCCGTTTTTTACAACACAGTGACTGGTTACAGTTACTGCGCAGTATGTTGCCATCCATCAGCCGGGCTTTAGACGTGGACGCGATTTATCTGTATCAGAACACCACAGCGCATGAGCGGGTCAGTGGTACTTTGTTAACACAATGGCGGCGGGATCAAAAGGAGCATATCCGGACCTTTAAGCAGTTGAATAACAAGCTATCGCGCTGGTACGCTGCCATTACGCAACTGACCAAAGGCACTATAGTGGCTGGGCAGGCTGCAGACATGGACAAGATGCTGCAGCCGCTATTGAAACGTTTCCGTATTCAGGCCATAGCCTTGATGCCGGTGATGGTGGATGGCCTCTGGTGGGGCCTGCTTGGTGTTGAGCTGCATCACAGAGGCCGCGAATGGAATCAGGTGGAATTGGATGCGCTAAAAATGCTGGCAACCGCCTTAGGCAATGCCGTGAAACGGCAACAGTTTGAATCCTCGTTGCAACAGGCTGCTGCAGTGTTCGAAAGTACCCGTGAAGGTATTATGGTCACCGATGCATCCAACCGCATTATTCAGGTGAATCAATCCTTGTTGCAGATGTTGGGTTATGAAGAGTCTGAAGTCATTGGCAATACACCCGCGATGTTTTCCTCTGGACGGCATGACCAGGCGTTTTACAGACAGATGTGGCAGGAACTGTCTGAGCACGGCCATTGGCAAGGGGAAGTCTGGAACAGACGCAAGAATGGTGAAATTTATCCTGAGTTGCTCAGTATCAATACGATTCTTGATGCCTCCCGCCAGGTCAGTCACTATGTGGCTGTATTTGCAGATATCACCCAATTAAAAGCCTCAGAGCAGGAGCTGGCTTATCTGGCGCATCATGATGTGCTGACCGACTTGCCCAACCGTTTGTTGATGAGTTCACGCCTGCAAAATGCGGTGGACTTGGCAAAACGGGATCAGCATCAGTTTGCGGTACTGATGATGGATTTGGATCGCTTTAAGTACATCAACGACAGCTTCGGTCATCCGGCCGGAGATGAGCTGTTAAAACTGGTGGCGGCTTCGCTAAAACGCAGGTTGCGTGAGATTGACACTGTGGCCCGCTTTGGTGGGGATGAATTTATTATTCTGCTGGAGCAATTGCATCAAAGTGAGGATGCAGCCCGTTTTGCCACTCAACTGATCAACGACATGAGTCAGCCCTGGCTTTTGAGCAATAATGCAGAAGTGCGTATAGGCGCCAGCATTGGTATTTCAGTCTATCCGGATCATGGCACTGAAGGGGAGATTTTACTCAGTAATGCCGATGCTGCGTTGTACCGCGCCAAAGAGCAGGGCCGCGGTCGTTTTGCTTATTATTCGGATGATTTAACCCTCTACGCCCGCCAGCGCATCGATTTAGAGGCGCGCTTACGGGGGGCGTTAGCGCAGAACCAGTTTTTAGTCTATTACCAGCCACAAACCGATATCAAAACAGGTCGTATCGTCGGCGCTGAAGCCCTGGTGCGCTGGAATGATCCGGTAGAAGGATTAATAGCTCCGGCACGTTTTATCCCGATAGCGGAAGATACCGGGCTTATTGGCGCTATCGGCGATTGGGTGCTGGCAGAAACCTGTCGTCAGGGCGCGTTATGGCGTAAGGCAGGCTTACCTGATCTGAAACTGGCGGTGAATTTGTCGTCCCATCAGTTTAGTCATGGCGATATTGGCGCTCAGACCGCACAAATATTACGCGATACCGCTTTCCCGGCCGAACTGCTGGAGCTGGAGTTAACTGAAAGTGCCATTATGTCGCGTGAGCAACAGGCCGAGCGGGTGTTGTCTGACTTACACACTATGGGAGTCAATCTGGCGATTGATGACTTTGGCACAGGTTATTCGTCTTTTGCCTATTTACAGCGTTACCAATTGGATGTGTTGAAAATAGACAAGAGTTTTGTCGATGAAGTGGCAGAGAACAGCGAAAGCCAGGCCATAGTCACAGCTATTATTTCGATGGCGCATATTCTTGGCTTAAAAGCCCTGGCTGAAGGGGTGGAACATCAGGCGCAACTGGATTATCTGTCTTTGCAGGGCTGTGATTATTATCAGGGCTATTTGTGCAGTAAACCTTTACCTGCGGCAGATTTTGAACAATTGATCCGCAGTCAGTTGAGCTGACTGCGGCCTGTTAAGTCGAAAGTGGGTCCAAGCCTACAGGAATTTCCAGCAACAACGCCAGCGCCTGTACCAACATGGCTTCTTGATCATTGACCCGCTGATCGGCCTGTATTGCCGTTTTCAGCATCAGCCAGAGCTGTTGTTTCAGGCGCGGTGTGCTGTGGATCAGGGCTGGCAATTGTGCAGTCAACTGCGAAAAGCTGATCGCAGGACGTTCTGTGTCGACAGCTAAACCAAGCACCTGCAAACCGTTGCTCCAGGCTTGCTGCTGTAATTGCTCTGCGTTGGCCTGTTGGGCGCACAAAGACAATAACGCCAGAGCAGGCTGTTGGATCTGTTCCAGACGGCTGCTTTGGTCCCGGCGATGCAGCAATGACTTGTCAAACTGACTACCGACACAGTGTTGTAACCAACTCAGCAGAGTCCATTCCAGTAAATCTTCTTTGCCGTCACACTGGCTGAGGTTTTGACAAAGTTGTTGAAACTCAACGAATTGAGCCTCTGATAGTTGCTTTACAGCTGGTACGGCAAGTTGCAACAACTGCAGTTTTTGTCTGCCGGATAAAGGACGGACTTCGTCATAGAGTTTATCGACCTGTTGCAGCAGTTGATGATCGCCAAGCGCTTTGACTATAGCCCATTGTCTGGCCTGATGCTCTGTCTGAATAAGACAAGCGCAGCACAAAGCCGGAGCAGAGGCGGCATGACGGCCGCTGTGCAGCAACAAAGCAGGTAACGTAGCGAGCAGGGCTGCGGCTTTTTGCGGTTTGCTCTGAGGCGCGACAACGGTCTGGTCGCTGCTTTGCTGTGTTAGCTGGGCTTGGGTTGGAAAGACACCATTCCAGCTTGGATCTAATCGTTTGATGCGTTGCTGCAAAGGTGGGTGAGTGGCAAAGATGCTACTCCAGCGACTGAGGGCTTCTCCAAAAAATAAGTGGCTCATTTCATCTGCATTGGGGTGCTTTACTTTACTGCCGTAGGCCGCACCACCTATGGCTTTCAGAGCGCCCGCTATGCCTGAGGGGTTACGGGTAAATTGTACTGCACTGGCGTCGGCTAAAAACTCACGCTGACGACTGACAGCGGCTTTGATCAGACGGCCAAAAAAGGTACCCAAATAGCCCAGCACCATCAGACCCAGGGCTAAACCTAAAATACCACCCCCATTGTCTTTTGATTTTGAACTCCCCAGCGCCACTGTAGTGCGTCGCCCCATACTGCGAAGCAGGAAATAGCCGGAATGACCGATAAATTCAATGCCATGCAGCAAGGCGATCAGGCGGATATTCAGTCGCATATCCCCATTGAGGATATGACTGAATTCGTGGGCTATCACCCCCTGCAATTGATCGCGGTCTAACAGCTCCAGACATCCCTGCGTGACGCCTATCACCGCATCGGCGGGCGAGTAACCGGCCGCAAAAGCATTGATCGACGATTCTGGCAGCAGGTAGACAGGCGGCACCGGAACCCCGGCGGCTATGGCCATTTCTTCGACACAATTCAGCAGCCGTTGTTGTTTGCTGTCAGAGTACTGATGGTCCACCAGACGACCGCCCAGCGCTTTGGCGACCACCTGACCGCCCTGGCTCAGTTCGGCCTGCTTGATACTGACCACTGCAGCTATTATTGCAAATACCAACAGACTGACCCCGCCGATCATTTGCCATGGCAGTTGCTTCAGCCAGTCCGGATCTTGAGGCTTTAACAGTAGCTGATATTGCTCTGGCTGCATCAGCCCTAAGGTGATGATCAGCAGCACATTGGTCAGGATTAAAAGCGTGATCACCGCCAGCGCAAACAGCAACACCAGGAGTGTGGTATTGCTGCGCGCTTGATCCTGAGCGGCAAAAAAATCGCTGGCCATAGCGTTTAGAAACTGACTTTAGGTGCAGCCTGAATAGCGGCGCTATCAGCAAACTCCAGCAATTTGGCATCCTGTTGATGACCAAACAGGCCGGCAAAAATCACGGGCGGGAAACTTTGTTTATAGCTGTTGTATGCGGTGACCGCATCATTAAAGGCCTGACGGGCAAAGGCCACTTTATTTTCAGTGCTGGTCAGCTCTTCGGTCAGTTGCATCATATTTTGATTGGCTTTTAAATCCGGGTAGGCCTCCATCACCATGCTGAATTTGGTCATCGCACCTTGCAGCGCAGCTTCAGCTCCAGCCAACTGACTGATAGCAGCCGCATTGCCCGGTTGAGCCGCTGCGGCAGTTAATTGGCTGCTGGCACTGTTACGGGCGGCAATGACAGCCTCCAGGGTTTCTCGTTCATGCGACATATAAGCTTTGGCGGTTTCGACCAGATTAGGTATTAAGTCATAACGACGTTTTAACTGGACTTCAATTTGAGCAAAGGCATTTTGGAAACGATTTTTCAGTTTGACCAGTTGGTTGTAGATACTGACGATAAAAAACAACATAACGACTGCAATCACTAAGCTAATAATGGTGGTCATGGGGGTTCCTTTTACCGATGAATAAATGTGATGGACACCACTGTAGCACTGTAAAAATTTGTTGAATAGCGTCAACACACTGCAGTGTCAGGTGGTCATTCTCCTCTTGCCGCGTTGCTGCTGTTCACAAGCCTGAAGCAGCGGGTATTTAGTGATGCACAATTAATTACACAATAAGCTCCGCTGTTCCCTCATGATTTAGTCACTTGTAGTCGCTTTGGTTAAAAGCCTGTTCACTCTGTTTTCACATTCAGTGGGTGAATATCTGTCATTAGTCATTTTGGAGTTATTGCGATGAGTTGTGATTCAGTTGAACAAGCAGAGGTATGCAGGTTGAGGTACGGCAGTTGGCTGATTGCATCTGTACTGGCGTTGTCGCTGTCAGCCTGTGGCGGGGGAGGCGACAGCAGCGCTGTGCCTGATGGCTCAGGTACGGTTCCGGTGACCAATCCACCTATCAGTCCACCTGTGACTCCGCCTGTGACACCACCGGCAGACACGCCTCCGGCAGAGGATATTCCTCCGGTGGCCGATTTACCCGAACCTGAACTGGAGGCTGCGCCTGCAGCCCGGACTAGTGCCTTACCCAAAGCCGATGCTCCCTCTTTGCCCCCGCCGCCAGCCGGGTTGCGTATTGATGCTAATTTCGATAAAACGGCCGTCAGTCAGCCTGTTTTTGCTGTTGCAGTGCGATCTTCAGGTGATGAAAATGACAACAACACCGCTGGAAAAGCCATAGATGGTGATCTGAGTAGTCGCTGGGAAAGTGCCTGGGGAGAGGAGGTGCCCAATGCTGACAACGCCTGGCTGGAGTTTGACTTTGGCGCCAAAACTGCGCTGGGGGCGATGAAACTTTATTGGGAAAACGCCCATGCCAAAGAGTACGCGCTTTATGTTTCAGACGATGCACAACACTGGTATCAGCTCCGTTACATCTTGGGATCAGAGGGAAAAACCGAACAGTTCCTTAATCTGGATACCTATGCACGTTATCTGCGCTTTCAGGGCATTACGCGCAGCACTGCGTATGGCTATTCCTTGTTTGAAGTTGAATTCAGAACGCCGGGCAGCGACAGCTCGTTGCCAGTGCTTGAGACGTCCGCTTTGTCTTATCCGCTCAGTGGTGCAGGTCGCGTGCCATTACCCGCGCCGGTTCAACCCATAGAGAGCATCAGCTTTACTCTGGCCGATGGCACCCTGGTCACCCGTTTTGGTATGGTTGGACGCTCACGCCATGCCCGTGAGCGTGGCGAAGAATGGAATGAGATGGGTTTTGGCCTGAATGACACTGTTGATGCTGCAGGTCAGGCTGTGGATAAAGGACCTGGCGCACATTTGAATTTTGTCGCTAATTACTTTAAAAACCGGACCTGGGGGGTAGAGTTTATTGATAACAGCAACGTCCCAGGCGTTACTGAACCGCACATTGTGGTGAATCAGTACTTTCAACAGGCGCAAAAAGGCGGTGGCCATGCTTTTGTCCGTCGTTTTGATGAGCCCGCCGTCACAGGCTTTGGTTGGATGAGTCCGGGAGATTTACTGGATGACTCGACTTATCAGGACCCGGGAGCCGCTTGTCCTGTGATCGCTAAACCTGCCAATGGTGTGTTGTTGCGTCCTGATACAGGCTACAACGGCGTGATTGGCGCAAATGACGGCTGCAGTGTGGTGTTTGACCGTTATCCGGGCCACAGAGCTCTGTCTGCCAATGCCGATGGCGTGTTAGTGCCCAATGGTCAATCGGTCGATTCCAGAGCGCTGAGAAAAGGCGATGTTATTGAGTTCACCAGCTCGTTTTTTTCGACCCGCGAAGCCATGGATGCGATAGGAGACAGCGGCGCTTTTCGCTATTACACCAATGAGCTGACCTATGTGATGGGCAAAGGCCTGCGGCCCTGGTACGGTGTGCAGCCGCGTCTGATGAATGAACCTTTGCCTGACAGTACTTTGCAAGGCGGCTTAGGTTCAGTGTCTTATGATTATGCCGACAATCCAACCTTTATGTTTCAGCAGCCGCATAACACCATAGGGATGCACAATATCCAACGCTTTATGGAGGGACGACGCTGGCTGCACACCCACTTATGGACAGGTGAGCATAACGAGGATGGCAATGACCGTAACGACGCAGGCATCAAGCTGCAAGGCCCGCGTTTTAATCAATCATCTTGTTTTAACTGTCATGTCAATAACGGCCGAAGCGTGGCGCCTGTGGTGCGCAATCAACGGCTGGATACTATGGCGGTAAGAGTTGGTGCAACCGGGACAGATACTAATGGTCAGTACTTACCGCACCCTATCTACGGCCAGGCCTTACAAATGAATGGCCGCTCTGTCACTACAGGGGCGATGCAACACTGGGGTAACGGTGCCTGGGTTGCTGATTTTGTCTCCCGTAACGTCAGTCTTGCTGACGGTAGCCAGGTCGAATTACGTAAAGCCACAGTGGCCTTTGAGGGGCCAGAGCCTGCTGTGTATTCTGTGCGTCAGGCCCAGCCACTGATCGGTATGGGCTTATTGGAAGCTATTTCGGACGAAACTATTTTATCCAGAGTTCGAACCACACCAGACGCTGATGGAGTATTGGGCACGGCCAACTATGCCTACGATCCTGAAACCGGCCAAGTTCGCTTAGGCCGCTATGGCTGGAAAGCGGGCAAAGTGAGTTTACGCCATCAGGTAACCAATGCGGCTTTGCTGGATATGGCGGTGACTTCTTCTGTTTATCCTAAACTGGATTGTCTGGCTGGCCCACAAGGCTGCGATCCGGCCACCGCCGAAGCAGGTTTACCGGAGGAGGCCGTAACAGCGATGACGCAGTATCTGCAGTTATTGGCGGTACCGGCACAGCGTAGTGTTCCAAGTGGTTTTCCAAAAGGCGTTGCAGCCTTGGCTTATCTGGATGTCGACTCTGCCAAAATTGCGGCAGGCGAAAAAGTCTTTAAAGAGATCCGCTGTGTCGCCTGTCACGTCAGTGAAATCAAAACCAGCGACCGCTCTGAATTCGACGAAGTACGTAATCAGACCATCAAACCTTACACTGATCTGCTATTGCACGATATGGGGCCAGAGCTTGCCGATAATTTCAGTGAAGGTCTGGCCAGCGGTAGCATGTGGCGAACCCCTGCGCTTTGGGGCATAGGCTATACCCAGTTCGTCGCTGGTGGTACTCCGGTTGGTTATTTACATGATGGCCGCGCCCGTACCCTCACTGAAGCTATTTTATGGCACGGTGGCGAGGCGGAAGTGATTAAAAACCGTTTTGTTCAGCTACCAACAGCGCAGCGTGAGGCTTTACTGGCGTTCCTAAACTCGTTATAGCCGCAACAAAAAGCCCGCTGCAGACAGACCAGCGGGCTTTTATTGAGCAGCTTTTGCTGACTCAGACAGTTTACCTTGTTTGATACAACTTCAGTTTGATAAACAACTCTTCAACCTGAGTTCTGGCCCAGGGCGTTTTACGTAAAAAGGTCAGGCTGGATTTAATGCTGGGGTTGTTGCTGAAGCATTTCAACGGTATTTGCTTAGCCAATGCCTCAAAGCCACCGTAGTACTGAACTAGCAGTTCCAGAATTTGCTGCAAAGTAAAGCCATGCAGCGGGTTATTTTGTTGTGGGTTGGGCTGGTGTTGGATTGCCATAAGGACTTTGCTCTGTAGTCGCTAAAGGCCGGAACTGGCCATGGTAGTTTTCATCGTCTGTGCCTATCATCAGGGCAACGCCGGGAAGCAGCGGGCTTGGACTGGCCAGGGCTTCTACTTTAAAGCCGTCAATTTGCCACAGCACAGGGCGTTCCGCCATTAAGCTCAGCGGTTGTTTGGCGGTAGCTTTTACCAAAGCCAGCGGATAGACAGCACTGGCGAAAGGGCCATTGTCAGAGCTATCCTGCACAGCGCTGGCCCACAGCACATCAGCTTCCAGATGTAAATCGGCGATCACTCTGTTGTAGCTGCGGTTTGTCCTATTGGTGGGGCCTGTTACCTGAATTTTCTGACTATTCCACTGAATACTGGCCGCGGCTATATCCAGTTCGCCCCACTGTAAAAATCCGGCTTGGGTGGCAGAGCCTCGCTCGCCTAAAATCACCAGATAACGGTTCACATCTTTTTTCGCACAGGCCAGTCCTTCGAAGTTGTCGCCATCCTGCTGTGGGCTGCTGTCGCGCTCGACCGGTAATTCGAAGGTATTGAGTACCTGCGCATAGGTCGGGAATACTTTGATATGAAATAAGCGACCAAAAGCGCCTTGCCATGTACCGCTTTCTGCCATTAAAAACTCGCCGTTTTGCTCCGGCAAAGCACAGACAGCCTCTAAATCGTTTGACGCCTGACCGGCAGGCCAGTTAGTCACAAACAAGCTCTGAGCGGTCAGTTGTTGACCCTGATTCAACTGAATTAAAGTCAGTCTGTCGCCCTGACGCTGAATTTTTTTATCCTGCACCGCCAGATAGTGGCTCTGATCCAAAGCCGCTAAGCCGCTGATGGCAGGTAAGGCGGTTTGGGTTTTTGGCCGGTACGGCGTGTACCAACGGGGATCAACTGGCATGTTAAACAGCAGCGGTGACATACGTTTAAATTTGTCGGTATGAGTACCACACTGAATATTATCAGTGTAATGCTGTTTCCACGGATCGTTGATTAAATACACAGTGCCGTTATGAATAGTCACAGCTTCCAATGCAGTTTGCACTAATTTGTCATAGGCAGGGCAGAGACCACTGTCGTCTGTGCTGACATAAAAACTCAGCTTTTGCACAAAAGGCGGAATACGATTGGTTAAATCAAACACCCATAATTCATCGTCGTTACGCGCCACTGCCACTAAATAACCAGGGTGACCTAAAATCGGGCTGGGTAAAAACTCAATGCCATTAATAGGATGATCGTTGTCATCCAGCATTGGCAAAGTCAGGTTGGCGTCAATCACTTTGACAAAGTTGTCGCGCAACCAAAAGTCCTGGGTCAGGCGGGTTTTAAATAATCTGGGTTTGTTGGCAATATCCTGCTCCAGTGCCAGATATAAATTCTGGTGATCATCCACAGCCAAACCTTCGACGCCGTCATTCGGGAAATTACCTACTTTAGCTTCCAGCGGAAACTGCACAGGCCGTACCGCTACAATTTCGGCGCGGGTGAGGGCGCTGTCGACCTGAATTTTTAGCAGCAGAGTCGGGTAGGTTGTTGAATTTGATTGACTAAACTTCTTTGCACAGTCTTGACTGAGCTGATAGCTCGATGCATCTTCAGTGACCGTAATTAAGGTGGTGTCGTCCAGCCTGTCCCAGGTTAAGGCTTCTAAATCTGGCTTATCGGCCAAATAGGCATAAAAACAGCTATTTTTTAAGCTGTCCGCTACTGTAATTTGGATCGGCTGAGTAATAGCCGAGGCCGTATTGGGGTCGATACGGAACAGCTTCATCCTGGTGCTGTCATCAGCGCTTTGATCGCCAACAACTACCAGTTCACCTTTACGGTAAGTGACGCCAGAGGTTTGTGGGTCCAGTAAGGTTTGTTTTTCTAAGTCGGTCAGCCATTGACCTGTCAGAGCCGTTTCTGCATTCAGATCCCCACTGATGCTTGCCAGCAGCACTACAGTGAACAGGGATGTGGATAAATTGATCACAGTCTTCGATCCATTATTCAGGGCATATTCAGATGGCGCCTAACATACGATCTACCGGGCTATTTCGCCAGCGAAACCCGATAAAAACACATTATTCGCTGAAAAAAAATACAATCCATTGAGGAATAGCAGAGGATGAAAATAAAAGCCACAGAAGGGAATTACCAATCTGTGACTATTCTCTGTATCAAGTCCTCACCTGACTGACTGCATCAGATGAGAGCTCCTATTAATAGGCTTGTTCGTGAACATCCCGCACAGCCCGCCCAGACGGATCTGTCATTTGTGCCATTTTCGCATCCCAGGCCAAAGCTTCAGGCGTAGAGCAAGCCACTGACTTACCGCCCGGTACACAGGAAATTGCGCCTGGGTGTGGGAAGTGCTCTTCAAAAATAACACGGTAGAAGTAGGCTTCTTTGCTGTCCGGTGTATTGACCGGGAAGCGGAAAGCCGCTGTGGCCATTTGCTGATCCGTCACTTCTTTTTCGGCATGCGCTTTTAAGCTGTCAATCCAGCTATAGCCTACGCCGTCTGAGAATTGCTCTTTTTGACGCCATAAAATTTCGTGCGGTAACACCCCATCAAAGGCCTGACGCAAAATGTGTTTTTCCATTTTGCCTTTACCACACATTTTGGCTTCAGGATTTAACCGCATCGCCACATCCATAAACTGCTTGTCGAGGAACGGTACACGGGCTTCAATACCCCAGGCCGACATAGCTTTGTTGGCGCGGTTGCAGTCGAACATATGCAAGCGGTCCAGCTTACGTAAGGTCTCTTCGTGGAATTCTTTGGCGTTTGGCGCTTTGTGGAAATACAAATAACCACCAAAAATTTCATCTGAGCCCTCGCCCGACAACACCATTTTAATACCCATGGCTTTGATTTTACGCGCCATTAAGTACATAGGGGTGGAGGCACGAATCGTGGTCACGTCGTAAGTTTCAAGGAAATAAATCACATCACGCAGCGAATCTAAACCCTCCTGCACGGTGAACAGTACTTCGTGGTGCACTGTGCCTATGCTGTCTGCTACTTTACGGGCCGCCGCTAAGTCAGGTGAACCTTTTAAACCCACAGCAAAAGAGTGCAGGCGAGGCCACCAGGCCTCGGACTGGCCATCATCTTCGACACGATTGCGGGCAAACTGCTGGGTAATAGCAGAAATCAGTGAGGAGTCCAGACCGCCGGATAACAACACACCATAAGGCACGTCGGACATTAAATGGCTTTTTACACTGTTCTCAAGCGCAGTGCGCAATTCACCTAATTCAGCCGGGTTGTCTTTGACGGCATCAAAACTTTGCCAGTCGCGCTGATAATACTTCACCAGTTTGCCTACTTTGCTGTCAAAATAATGGCCTGGCGGGAATTCCTGCATTTGTTTACAGACAGGCACCAGAGCCTTTAATTCTGAAGCCACATAGAGCTGACCATGTTCGTCGTAACCGTAATACAGCGGAATAATACCGATATGGTCACGGGCTATCAGGTAACGGTTTTGTTCTGCGTCATACAAAATAAAAGCAAACATGCCCTGTAGCTGGTCAACAAAATCAGCACCGTGCTGTAAATACAAAGGCAAGATCACTTCACAGTCCGACTTGGTCTGGAAGCTGTAGTCGACTGTTAAATTTTTCTCTAAATTTTTGTGATTATAAATCTCACCATTCACTGCCAGAATGTGATTTCGATTTGGATTAATCAGGGGCTGGGCGCCATTTTCAGTATCTACGATAGCCAGACGTTCATGCACTAAAATGGCATGGTCGTTGTTCCATACGCCTGACCAGTCTGGTCCACGGTGGCGTAATAATTTAGATAACTGTAGCGCCTGCTGGCGCAAGGCTTTAACATCAGTCTTGATGTCAAGCACCCCAAATATCGAACACATGATGAGTAACCTCTAAAATTAATGAATCCAGATCATTGCCCTAAGTAGTTGGCGTTGCAGCGCGGTGACAAGCGAACGCAGGCAACAAAGCTGCGGCGTCAAATACCAAGGGCAAAACATTTTGGCAGTATGTACGTCTAAACGTACCCCTTGAATTTGCCAGCTTGCAGGAAAATTGCAAGAGGTTTTTCGCGCTTTTCACAGGTAATTGACAAAGTATGGTTTCAGTACAACACACGGTTTTTTCTTATCCATGCAACAAAACAGCATAAATTCCAGATTCATAGCGCCGACTGAATGGCAACCCGGTTTGTTCGCAGAGCCCGGATTCTTTAGCGCTTTAGCCGCTATATTCCCTTTAGCCCAGCAAGCAGATTTTCCGTCTCCTCAGCTTTTAACTGAATGGTTACATCAACATACTGCACTACAAGACTGGAGCTTTGTCGATAGCACAAAGCTTGACCAGGATGGCCGTTATTACGAAGACTTTATTTATCAAAGCCAGCAAATTCCGCTGCGTTTGAATAGCTGGCATGACTTATTTGGCGCGTTGATCTGGTGTTTGTTTCCCAACAGTAAGCAGTTAATGAACCAGTTGCATGTGGCGCAGATTCAGCAATTTGGCAGTAAGGAACGCACTAAGCTACGACATAAACTGACCTTGCTCGATGAGTGTGGGGTGATTCTTTGCATCAGGCCTTCGCAAGGTTTTTTGCTGGATTTATTGCGTGGCCACCAATGGCTTGATGCTTTTTATCAGCACAAAGAATGGTGGGCCGGATTAAACCCGATGATCTTTGGTCATGCGAACTATGAAATGGCCACCCGGCCTTTTATTGGTTTAACCGGCAAGCTCTGGTGCATTGAAGTGCCGGAACAGACAGAGTTGCCACAGGGGGTAAAAGGTTACAATTTTGTTGATGAATTATTGGTGAAACAGCTTGTGCAGCCGGAACTGCTGCTTGATACTCAACAGCTTAGTCCGTTACCTTTGTTAGGAGTTCCGGGCTGGTACAAAGGGCAGGAACAGGCGTTTTACGCCGATACCAGCTATTTCAGACCCAAACGACAAAAAGCTGAATCATCAGAGCAACAGCAGGGAATAAAGCATGATAAAAATACAAGCTCTGGCTAAATCTTTTGCCATCAGTCGTGGCCAAAAGTTGTCAGACAGTGAAAAACAAGATGTGCGCTACAGCAAAGAAGCTTTTCATTCGGTCCGCAATGTCAGTTTTGATTGTGGTTCTGGCGAAGTATTAGGTTTGTTGGGGCCTAACGGCGCTGGTAAAACCACTACTTTGCGTATTTTGTCCACGGCATTACAACCGGATTCAGGTTCAGTGCTGATTGAAGGTGTGGACGTATTAACTCAGCCTGTGCTGGCACGGAAAAAAATCGGTTTTTTATCCAGCAGCACTGGTTTATATGGCCGTTTAACTGCTTATGAAAACGTCGCGTATTTTGCCCGTTTGCATGGGATGAGCGAAACTGCCCTCAAACAGCGTATCGATGAGCTCTTTACTCTGCTGAATATGCATGACTTTGCCAACCGCAAAGCCGACGCTATGTCCAGCGGTATGAAACAAAAAACCGCGATAGCCCGCGCCGTAGTGCATTCGCCTAAAGTGGTGATCCTGGATGAACCCACTACAGGGCTGGATATTATGACCACCCAGACAGTGCTGGACTTTATCCGCTCGTTAAAACAGCAGGGTACCCCTGTGATTTTTTCTACCCACCATTTAGATGAAGTCGCGTCATTATGTGATCGTGTGGTGGTGATTGATAAAGGCATCAGCGCATTTTCTGACAGCTTTGATGTGTTTAAATCCTTAAGTGCAGACGGTGATTTACGCCAGGCATTTATGAACGTGATTAACCCGGCTGGACAGAACAAGGAGTACAACTAAATGTGGCAAGTCTATCTGAAGGAACTGACGGAACTTCTGCGCGATAAAAAAACCATGTTTTTTGTTATTTTACTGCCGATCCTGGTGTTCCCTGTGCTCTTTGGCATTATGGGGCTGGTGGTTGCGAATGTGGCAAAAAATGCGGAGGCAGAAGAGCATCGTTATGTGATTATCAACGCCGATAAAGCGCCAGAGCTGGCAGAGGCGTTGTTTTATCACAAAAACTTTAAAAAGGTGGAGTCTGATCTGACCGAACCCGAAGCACTGAAACAGGCTATCCGCGAAGATAAGTTTGATCTGGCTATTATTATTGCCGAAGATTTTAGCGCAGAAGTGACAAATCTTACGCAAAGCCAATGGACAGTGATTTACAACATGTCATCGCAGCTTGATATGATTGATAAATATTTCAATGAGTTGCTACGGGATTACAGCAAAAAATTGCAACTGGCCAAACTCGACAGCTTAGGTGTCAGCTCGGATAAAGTGGATGCTTTGTTGCAACCTGTGAAGCTGGAAAAAGTGAACACTGCCGAAAGCCGCGAAAATTTGGGTGAAAAAATCGGTGGTTTTGTCGCTTATATCCTGATCCCCTTGTGTTTAATCGGTTGTTCTTACCCTGCAGTGGACATAGGCGCAGGCGAAAAAGAGCGGGGTACTTTAGAAACCTTATTAATATGCCCGATCAGCAGAACTGCTATTGTGTTAGGTAAGTTTCTGACCGTATTGACCACAGGTTTGGCCTCGGCTCTGATTACCGTCACCAGTTTTGGTGGCTGGGGATATGTGATCGGTTCTTTGATGGGAGTGGATATTGTTGCTAAAACCATGTCAACTTTAGGGGTGGCCGATCTGTTACTGATCCTGATGATGCTGTTGCCCTTGTCCGCCATCTTTGCCGCTTTATTACTGTCCTTGTCTATTTATGCCCGCAGCTTTAAAGAAGCGCAAAACTATATAGGCCCTTTGAGTATGGTGGTGTTTATGCCGCTTATTGTGGCTTTAATGCCGGGCGTAGAACTGACCTGGGCTATGGCCATGTTGCCTATTGCCAATGTTGCCTTGGCGATTAAAGAGCTGATTAAAGGCACTATGGATATCGGCATGTTGCTGGTGATTTTTGGTTCAACAGTGGTGATAGCAGGCGCTATGCTGGCCTTTTGTGTCAGCTGGTTCCAGAAAGAAAAAGTATTGTTCAGATAACGGAATTTCGTCTGGGGCAGGCGGCAGGTGGTGCACCCGCCTTCAGTCTGTCTGATTAAATGTGGGGCGTCCTTTATCGGCGCCCATGTTGTTTCTAAACCTATGCAGAGTGTTTTTTCAAATGAAGTTATTTGATGCACTGGTCAATCCCTACAACGGCTGTTACATAGGGCCACAGCAATTACCTGATACTGTCGCTGAATTTGCCGGCCGATTAGCGGCCTCTGTCGAGGCCTGGCAGCAGCATTATGCTTTAGTCTGGCTGGAGTTACCCTCATCCCGGGCTGAGCTGATTGCAGTGGCTGTAGAGCTGGGTTTTGCTTTTCATCATTGTTTCCCGGACAAATTAATGCTCTGTAAAAAACTGCAGGCTGACAGCTATTTACCTTCAGCCGCCACTCATAGTATTGGCGTAGGCTCAGTAGTGCTTAGCGCTTCAGGTAAGGTGCTGTTAGTGCAGGAAAAACCTTTGGCAGGTCGAAGCCCGGGGTATTTTAAATTACCAGGGGGTATGGTCGATGCCAAAGAGCATCTGGCCGATGCCGCCATTCGTGAAGTGTTGGAAGAAACAGGGGTAACAACCCGTTTTGACAGCTTTTTAGGTTTACGCCATCACCACCAGGGCCAGTTCGGTGCATCGAATTTGTATATGGTGTGCCGCTTAACAGCAGAAGAAACAGAACCAAAGCCAGATCCACGCGAAATTCTGCAGGCCCGCTGGTTTGACTGTGCTGATTATCTGGCCGACCCCAACGCCAGCCCTTACAACAAGTTACTGGTACAAACGGCATTAACAGGGGCGCGGCTTTCCAGCCAGAAAGTGGCTGGCTATATGGCAAATCCGGATCAGTATGAGATTTTTCTGGGAACCACTTCGTTTACATAAATGCCGCATTGCAGCTCAACCTGTGGAAAGCTTTGGCCAACTAAAGTGGGGTAGTGGTGTTTCACGCCCAGCTGGGGAGCAACGCCCGGATTTGTCGCTGCCTGAGGATGTTTGGCGGCTTCTGCAACATATCCCCCCGCTGCAATGAAACATGGCAGGGGGATAAGGTGATCAACCCTCTACATGACCGCCTGGCCATAAAAGGTGCCGGTAGCGCAGAGGCTGACATTTTCCCAGGTGTTGTCTGAGTAGAGAATTCGCGTGACGCAGGCTGTTGCCTGAGAAAAGCCAAAGTACTCAGGGCCAGAAGAATAGCTGACACTGCACTGATTGTTGGTGCCGCAATTCCAATGGCCTTGTGGCTCTGCACTGTAACTCCACTGCACTTCAGCTACTGGTTTATCAGCCACCAAACGGAAAAATACGCCTGGTGGGGAATTGATCTGGCTGTTGCAAAAGCCTTCTGTATAGCTTTGCTGGGTTGGTGTACCACTGATCACACATTCAACATGAGCAGCATAAAGGTTATTGCTGATACTTAATGCCAGCAACGCGAGCAATACGAAGATAGATTTCATCTTGATTTTCCTTATTATGAACTAGTTCTGTTTGGACCTTAATAAGGTAAATTGATGTTCATTTTTTGTAAGCAGTATTTGTTGTGGGAACGGCGCTGCCGGCTGAGCAGAGATTTGAATAAAAAACATGCTGTAGATCAAGATTCACCTTGCTACATCAGCGGCGGTCATAAACACTGTAGTCACTGTTTTGAAAGGACTATCAACCCCTTATGATTAGCTTGTTATATGCCCATCCTTATGCTCACCATGCCAGGCTCGAGCGCATGATGCTTGATGCGGTACAACATTGGCCCGGACTTGAGCTGCGGGAGTTGTATCAGTTGTACCCGGATTTTTACATCGATGTGGCGCTGGAGCAAAAAATGTTGGTGCACAGCAACGCTATTGTTTTGCATTACCCTATGCAGTGCGGCCTGCCGCCCGCTTTGTTAGTGCAGTATCTGCATAAAGTGTTTCAGTATGGCTGGGCTTATGGCAACGATGCTGCAGAAGTTGCTGGCCGCTCACTTCAGGGCAAAAAGTTTTGGGTGGTGACTCAGGCGGTAGCACCGCATCAAGAACTGGATCCCTGCTATCAGCAAAGCATGTTTGCACCTTTGCATCAGTTGGCACTGTCCTGTGGTATGCAGTGGCAGCAGCCTTTGATGTTACCGCAACTCACAGATAGTGTGGTGGCGACTCAGGCCGTCGAATTATTCCGGCAAGGACTGGACCTGTTGTCTGCTGCGTCTGAGCAGGATCGGAGCCGTTATGCATCTTAATGTACTGACATATCTGATGATTTATCTAGCCGCTATGGTATTGGTGGTGCCTTTAGCCAAACGTTTTGGTTTAGGAGTAGTGCTGGGCTATTTATTAGCTGGTGTTGCGCTTGGGCCTGCCGGTTTTGCTGTGGCCAGCAATACAGACGACATTAAGCTGCTGGCCGAGCTGGGTGTGGTGCTGATGTTATTTACTATAGGGCTGGAGCTGGATGCCAAAAAGCTCTGGGCTATGCGCCACAGGGTATTTTTATTTGGCACTCTGCAGGTGCTGGTTTGTGCCTTAGGTATTGCTGCTGCCACATATCTGCTTGGGCTGTCTTATGCCCTGGTAGTATTTATTGGTCTGGCGCTGGCTTTATCTTCTACCGCAGTGGCTGTGCAGTTGATGAAAGATCGCAATTTAATGGGCACTCATACTGGCCAGTCAGTATTTGGTGCTTTGTTGTTGCAGGATATGGTGGCCATTCCGCTGCTGATTGGGGTCAGCTTAATTGCGCCTTCGGCCGATACCGCTGAGTTTAAAGCCTTGCCTGCTTTGGCCGCTGTAGTGGCAGTTATTTTAACCGGCCGTTATCTGATTGGTTATTTGCTGCACTGGGTGGCTCACTATGGTTCGCGTGAGTTGTTTGTAGGTTTGGCTTTATTGCTGGTGATTGGGGTGATGGAGCTGATGACTCTGGTTGGCGTCTCTGCAGGTTTAGGCGCTTTTATTGCCGGGGTGTTATTAGCCAGCTCTGAGTTTCGTCATCAATTAGAGGCCGACCTGGAGCCTTTTAAAGGCCTGTTTTTAGGGCTGTTTTTTATCACTATTGGTGCTGGCATCAATATCCAACTGCTCAGCGCTGAATGGCCATTACTGGGTATGTTGTTGCTGCTGTTTGTCGGTTTAAAACTGCTGCTGTTGTATGGTGTTGCCCGTCTGATCAAGGTTGCGCCGCCTGAGCGGCTCAGCTATGCCGTGTTACTGGGGCAAGGCAGCGAGTTTGCTTTTGTTCTGGCTGCTTTAGCTACAGCCGGAGCGCTGCTCAGTGCAACCGAAGGCGCCATGCTGAATTTATTAATTGCGTTGTCTATCGCTCTGTCCCCCTTGTTGATGAAGGTTCTGGATACCTGGTCGGCCCGTCAGCAGCATAAACCGCAGCACGATACCGATGTTGAAGCCTCTGAAAGTCCGGTAATTATTGCCGGTTTTGGCCGTTATGGCCAGATTTTGGGCCGTTTACTGTTAGCCAATGGCATAGTACCTACGGTGCTGGATCACGACTCTGACACTATTCAAACCATGACAAAATTTGGGTTTAAGGTGTATTACGGTGACGCCAGCCGGATGGACGTACTGGAGGCGGCTGGTGCTGCTCAGGCTAAAGTCCTGGTGGTTGCAGTGGATGATGTGCAGGCTATTAATGCCATAGTCAGTAATGCAAAGCAGCATTTTCCTCATCTGACGCTGATGGCCAGAGCCAAAGATGTGGCCCATATGTACCAGTTAAGGCAGTTAGGGGTCAGCCATATTGAACGTGAGTTGTTTGAAGCCTCGTTACGTCAGGGCCGGGACGTTCTCACTCAACTAGGTATGGGACACTACGAAGCCAAAGAGCTGGCCGACCGCTTCAGAGCCGCCAACTATCAACTGATTGATAAAATGCAACTGGTGCGTGAACAACAGGACGAAAAAAACTATATTCAACTACTCAGACAAAGCAGAGAAGAGCTACAACGTCAGTTGGAGCGGGAGAGCCGGGATGCACCAAAACGCTTTCAGGGCGTGTTTTTGCCTCCTGACGAGCCGCAAGACAAAAGCTAATGCGTTGATTTAGGCAACGGCATAATCTGAGGTAGGGGCTGAGGTAGGGGCCAGACCTGAAGCCTGGTCAGAGCATGTTGTTTGTACGAATGAAACACAAAGAGCTATACTGCCGATGAAATCTGAGAACGGAGTAATTAGTCATTAATTTTCATGGATTTGAACTACATTTACCGACACTGCTGCTGTTAACACTGCTGGTCAATCTGATGATCGGTTGCTATCTGGCGATGGTGTACATGTTACGTCGTCACGATCAATGTTTTTTGCTGTGGTCTGTTGCCTGTTTTGTATTTGTCGCTGGTGGATGCGCGGCTGGGATTAGAACCTATGTCGACATGCCTCTGCTCACCTATCTGCTAGCTGATGTTTTATTGCTGCTCTCTCCGGCTTTGGTCGTGGCTGGTCTGGTGTTGTTTTTACGGGGGCAGTTGAGTGCCAGAGCCAAACAGCAGGCTGCTTTATTACTGACTTTGTTCCTGCTGCCGCTGGCTATGTTGTATCAGGTCAGTAATGCGTCAACGGCGTTAACGTCTTTTAGTATTGCGGTACTGTTTATCTATGCCATAGTGCTGCTGAAAAATGCCAGGCTAACGCCGGTTTTTCCGGTTTACATACTGCAGTTATTTTTTGCAGTGCATGCATCTTTAATGGTGCTTCAGGTGATTCTCGTCTTGCCATTGATAGGAGAAGAGCACCGTACTTTTAGTTTGCCTAGTCTGCAATGGGTGTTGTTGGGGCACGTTTTGCTTACAACCAGTACAGGACTGATGTTGCCGTTACTGTCATTTTCTCTGACGGAAAATCAATTATTGCGTCTGACAGAGCTGGATGATTTGACTCAACTGCTCAACCGCCGTGAGTTTTTTAAACGCGCTAATCTTGCCTTATTACACAGCAGACGTCAGCAGCACAGTGTTGTGGTTCTGATGATTGACCTGGATCACTTCAAACAAATTAACGATCAATGGGGTCATGCGATAGGGGATCTGGCGCTGAAAAAAGTCGCTGATTTACTCAAAGTGGGCTTACGAACTTCGGATCTGATTGGGCGCTTAGGCGGGGAAGAATTTGCCGTTTTGATGCCTAACACCAGTGCCGAGCAAGCTGCGTTAATCGGTCAGCGCTTGTGTGAGCGCATTGCCCATCACGCCTGGGAAATCGAAGCCAGACCGGTCAAGCTCACTGTTAGTGTCGGCGGCGCCAGTTGTGTCGCGGCTTTACAGGATTTAAAACAACTACTGGCCGATGCCGATAACGCTTTGTATCAGGCCAAAGCACAAGGACGCAACCGTATTGTTTTTGATTCAGAGTTCGAAAAACAGACATAAAAAAACGACCATTTGGTCGTTTTTTATCTATCGAACACGCATAGAGCCTGTTTATTCAGCCAGGCTGCCCCACAAGTCATATTCGTCGGCTTCTTCGACCACTACATCCACCAGATCGCCTGGCTTTAACGAGGTTTCACCATTTAAGTACACAGCACCGTCAATTTCAGGCGCATCTGCGAAGCTGCGGCCAATTGCGCCTTCGTCGTCCACTTCATCAATTAACACTTTAATAGTACGGCCAATTTTGCTTTGTAAACGAGCGGCGCTGATACGCTGCTGAGTTTCCATAAAGCGGTGATAACGCTCTTCTTTGACTTCTTCGGCAATTTGATCCGGCAAGTCGTTGGCTTTAGCACCTTCGACCGGGCTGTATTTAAAGCAGCCAACGCGGTCAAGCTGTGCTTCTTCTAACCAGTTGAGTAATTCCTGAAACTCTTCTTCCGTCTCACCAGGGAAACCTACGATAAAGGTCGAACGAATCGTCAGTTCAGGGCAGATTTCACGCCATTTTTTGATGCGCTCCAATACACGGTCAGACTGACCAGGGCGTTTCATCAGTTTTAAAATACGTGGGCTGGCATGCTGGAATGGAATATCCAGATAAGGCAATAATTTCCCTTGCGCCATCAGTGGAATGACATCATCCACATGCGGGTATGGATAGACATAATGTAAACGCACCCAAATACCTAAATCAGACAAGGCTTCACACAACGACTGCATTGAAGTTTTGACCGGCTGGCCATTCCAGAAACCAGTGCGGTGTTTTACATCCACGCCATAAGCACTGGTGTCCTGAGAGATAATCAGCAGCTCTTTGACACCGGCTTTTTGCAAACGGGCTGCTTCGTCCAGCACTTCGCCAATAGGGCGGCTGACTAAGTCACCCCGCATAGACGGAATAATGCAGAAGGTACAACGGTGGTTGCAGCCTTCAGAAATTTTTAAGTAGGCGTAATGCTTTGGTGTTAACTTAATGCCGTGGTCCGGCACCAGTTGAATAAATGGATCGTATTTTGGCTTAGGCACAAAATCATGCACCTGCTTTAATACGTTTTCATACGCATGTGGGCCAGTGATCCCCAATACATTTGGATGTACTTCACGGATTTCATCTTCACGCGCACCTAAACAGCCGGTCACTATCACTTTGCCGTTTTCTGCCAAAGCTTCGCCTATGGTGTCTAAAGATTCCTGCACTGCGCTGTCGATAAAACCACAAGTGTTAACTATCACCAGCTCCGCATCATCATAGCTTGGAACTATTTGATAACCTTCAGTTTTTAACTGAGTCAGAATGCGCTCTGAGTCCACCAGGTTTTTTGGGCAACCTAAGCTTACAAACCCGATTTTTGCGCCTGTGCCATTGGCTTGTGCCTGTGCGGTCAGACTTTTCACTGGGGTTTCCAGTGTGGTGGTTTGTGATGGGTCAAAGGTTTCGACTGTCATGTAAATCCTGCAAAGTAAGAGGGCCGGAAAAAAAGTGCGCGGATTATACCTGAATCGATAGGAAGATACAGTCCTTGCTGTATAAAAAACGATCAATAAAGGGGCTTATCTTATTCTGTCAGCGAATACCCGCTGAAAACGGGCGAAACAGCCAGACTCATGCGGTAAACAGCACTGTAACTTTGTTGATCCTGGCTAATACTGTTGGCGTACCAGATTGCGTAAATTTCTACAGGAGAATGTTTTTATGATCAAAGCCTATGCAGCGTTAAAACCTAAGTCAGCTCTGACTGTGATTGAGTATGATCCGGGCCCGTTAGGCCGCCAGGACGTGGAAATTGATGTTGATTACTGTGGTATTTGTCACTCTGATTTATCCATGATCAACAACGAGTGGGGCATGTCAGCCTATCCGCTGGTGGCGGGGCATGAAGTTGTCGGGCGCATTGCTGCGGTAGGGGCTGACGTCAGTCATTTGCATCCAGGACAGGTGGTCGGGCTGGGCTGGCATTCGGATTATTGTCATCACTGCAGCAGTTGCGGGAGTGGCGATCATAATTTATGTGCCACAGCTCAAGGCACCATAGTGGGTCGCCACGGTGGTTTTGCTGAGAAAGTGCGGGCCAATGCGGCCAGCGTGGTGGCTCTGCCTGAAGGGATGGATGCGAAAACTGCCGGACCTTTGTTTTGTGGTGGTATTACCGTATTTAACCCGCTGGTGCAATTTGATATTAAACCCACAGATAAAGTCGCAGTGGTAGGTATAGGCGGGCTGGGCCATATAGCACTGCAGTTTTTACGGGCTTTTGGCTGTGAAGTCACGGCCTTTACGTCCAGCGACAGCAAAACGGCTGAAGCGAAGGAGTTAGGTGCCCATCATTGTATTAACTCCAGAAATGCAGACGAAATAGCCGCAGCAGCAGGACGTTTTGATTTTATTTTAACCACGGTCAACGTGAAATTAGACTGGAATCTCTACTTATCGACCCTTAAACCCAAAGGCCGGTTGCATTTCGTGGGGGCTACCCTGGAGCCGTTGGATTTGAATGTGTTTAGCCTGATCATGGCGCAGCGCTCCGTCTCCGGTTCACCTGTTGGCAGCCCGGCCACTATCAAAAAGATGCTGGAGTTTGCTGTGCAACACGACATTAAGCCTGTGGTAGAGACCTTTAAATTTGATCAAGTCAATGAAGCCATAGCGCATCTGGAAAGCGGCAAAGCACGTTATCGCATTGTGTTGGAAAGATAAAAGATTCTGAGTTGGCGAACACAAGCACAATAACAGCGTCTGTGGCTGTTGTTGTGCTTTGTTACAAAACTTCTGCCTGTTTTAAACTGTAGTGGCGTAGTATCAATCCATAACATCAGCATTTATAGAGGATTTTATGCAGAACAAGGTACGAGTCCAGCAATTACAACAGGAGTTTAAACGCACAGATGGGACAGCGCCCGGCATAGATCCTGTCCTGACCAAACATCAGAAAATGGCGCTGAACCCATTTCGGTTTTTACGCGGCAGTTCAGGGTTGTTTTACGCCGACATTAAACATTCTGTACTGAAATTGCCTGAGTCTTTAACCACACAAATCCCGCTAACAACTGTAATAGGGGATTGTCATTTATCCAATTTTGGTTTTTTTACCGAAGAAGGTTCGTCCGGTGACAGGGTGATTTTTGCTCCCAATGATTTTGACGACGCTTGTATGGGTCATGCGGTCTGGGATTGGAGCCGCTTTGCTGTGAGTATTTTATTGGCAGCCGAGTACTGTCAGGGCATGCAACAGCAGCGTTATGCCAATGACAATAAGCTGGCGCTGGATGCACTGCAGGTGGTGTCTGCCAAAGATGCTGCGCAGGCCGTACATGCTTTTCTACTGGCTTATGTTGCTCAATGTCAGGCTATTCTGGATGAACCTGAATTACGCTATTCAGTACTGGATGATTTTCCGAAAAACCATGTGCTCAAACCTGTATTGAAAAAAGCCATCAAACGCTCGGCCAAAGGTGAGGACTTTTTACGTAAAAGTACTTTAGCTAAAAGTGCTGACCTATCAGCTCGGCCGCTGCGCTTTAAGCAAGATAGTGCCAAATTCTGCCGTTTATCGCCCGAGTTGTATCAAGAGGTTGAGCTGAGTTTCCGGCCTTATGTCAGTGACGATATTTTGGATATTGTCAGCCGCCAGGGCGCTGGTACAGGTTCGCTGAATATGCAGCGTTATTATTTATTGGTGGGGCCAAAGGACATGCATGCAGAGGAAGATTTGGCTTTGTGTCATGTGGTGGAAGCTAAACAACAACGCGAGGCGGCACCTTTGTATTTTTTCCCGGATTTAAGTCCGGTTAACCGTTTAAACGCTGCCCATTTAACTGTGGATTGCCAAAGGCTAATGCAACGCCGCCCGGATTTGGTATTGGACGAACATTACTGGAATGGAGCCCATTATCTGCTGCGTTCACTGCACCACGCCAATGTGGATGTGGATCCGGAAGATGTCTGTTTTGCTGAAAAAGCGCCGGGCGACGAACTGGCCGAATATGCCGAGGCCTGTGGCCGGACTCTGGCGTTATCTCACAGCAGGGGCGACAGACGTTCGTACCGTTTTGAACAGGCTGTGGTGAGGCATTTACCCGCAGCTATCGATGAACTAGTGCAGTCTTGTATCCAGTATGCAGAGCAACAACAACGAGATTGTCAATTGTTGGCAGAGCTGCTCAGCCCCTGATAGCTGCTACGGCGGCCAGGAGGTCGCCGTCAGAACGCAAGTCATAACACCTTGCTTTGTCTCTTGTGACAACTCATCCATCTTGTCTGTCGTTGTAAACTGCGCTGACTTAAGTCACAATGCGAATACTTTGCATTAAGCTATCTTTTGGGAGCTGGAGATGATGACTTTATGGGATGTCCCAGGTGGCCAGAGTGTGATAGTGACTGCCTTAGATGCGGCACTTGATCCGTCTGTTCATAGCAGATTACGTGAGATGGGGCTGGAGCATGATCATGCTGTTCATTGTTTAAGACGTGGTCCTTTCCAGGGCACTTTGGTAGTGGCTATTGCCGATTGTGTGTATTCACTGGAACAGCAAATTGCCAAAAAAATTCAGGTGAAACCCCTGTAACTGCAGTCATTAACTGATAAGCCGCTGGTTTGCCTCGTCTTATTGCTCCTTTTATTCACAGGTTTTGTTATGAAACGTATTATTTTGGTCGGTAAACCGAACTCCGGCAAAAGTTTGTTATTTAATCAGTTAACTGGCTTACGGCAAAAAGTGGCCAATTTTCCGGGTGTGACTGTAGAGCTGAAATCCGGTAAGTTTGAGCAGTACCAACTGATTGATTTTCCAGGTGCCTATTCGATGAGTTCGCTGACCCGCGACGAAGAGATAGCGGTGGAGAAGATTAATCAGGCTTTGCTGGATCAGGACACTGCGCTGATCATCTGTAATCTGGATGCCACGCGACTGCAAAGCAGTCTGGTATTTGGTATGCAAATGCAGGTAATGGCACAGCGTTATGGCAAACAGCTAGTGTTTGCGCTGAATATGATTGATGAAGTGGCACGTTTTGGCCATCAGATTGATGTGGACGCACTGGGCAAGGAGCTTGGCGCTCCGGTTTTGGCTATTTCCGCTAAAACTTTGCAGGGCATCGCGGAGTTTAAAACCTCAGTGTTGCAACTGGCAGAACAGGGTTCAGGTGATGTAAATACCTTGGCGCCTGCGGTGTTACCGCCTCCTGATTTCAGTGAACAGGTGACACAAAGCCGAGTGCTGGCCGCCAAATACGGCGTTCAGTCGACTGTGGTATTAAAAAATCAAAACGCCATCGATTCGTTTATGCTCAGCAACTTCAGCGGTGGTATCGCTTTTTTGCTGGTGATGTTTTTGTTATTTCAAAGTATTTTTACTTTCGCCACGCCTTTGATGGATGGTGTGGAGAGTCTGATTGGCCTGACCGCAACCTTTGTCACAGATTTAACCGGGCCTGGCATGCTGGCTGATTTTCTCAATGACGCCATTTTTGGCGGTCTGGGTTCGTTTTTAGTCTTTGTGCCACAAATTATGGTGCTGACACTGATCATCGGTATGCTGGAAGACAGTGGATATCTGGCCCGTGCCGCACTGATCTGCCATAAGCCGTTGAGTTATTTTGGTTTGTCAGGCCGCAGTTTTATCCCGTTTTTATCGGCGCATGCCTGCGCTATTCCGGCCATTATGGCGGCTCGTACCATTGAATCGCCGCGTAAACGGCTGATCACCATGCTGACGGTGCCGCTGATGTCTTGTTCCGCGCGTCTGCCTGTGTATGCGTTGTTGGTTGCAGTGCTTATTCCTGACACTAAATACATTGGAGGGCTGGTGAACTTGCAGGGCGTTGCCTTCTTCTGTTTGTATTTCTTTGGCATGGTGACCGCTTTGTTGGTCAGTCTGGTGTTGTCGCGTTCGAAACTGAGTGATGATGAAAAATCCGACATGCCTTTTATTCTGGAGTTACCAACCTACCGTTTACCGCATTGGAAACCTTTGATCCACCGTATTTTCAATAGCGCAAAACAGTTTGTGTACCGGGCTGGTCCTGTTATTTTTACTGTGTCTGTGGTTATTTGGGTCCTGGGGTATTTCCCAACCGGCGCAGGGGGATTGCAGGAGTCTTATCTTGGCATCATAGGGCATTGGATTGAACCCCTCTTTACTCCGCTTGGCCTGGATTGGCGTTATGGCGTGGCCATTCTGATGTCATTTCTGGCTCGTGAGGTTTTTGTTGGCGCTTTGGGAACTTTGTTTGGTATAGAGGGTGCTGATGAGAACATCGCAGGATTAGCCGCCAATATTCAGGCCGATGGTTTAACCTTCGGTGCTGGTATGGGCATCCTGTTGTTCTATGTGGTCGCACTGCAATGTGTGGCGACTGTGGCCACACTCAAAGCTGAAACCGGCAGCACTAAACTGGTGACGGGTTTGGTGATTGGTTATGGCGCTCTGGCTTATCTGCTGGCCATGTTGTGTGCCCAACTGTTGTAATGAAAAAAGGGGCTCTGAGAATGCTCAGGCCCCAACTTCATCCAGGTAGAAGAAAACTTAGAATTTTACTGAGTAACGTAAGGTCCAGTTGCGGCCTAACCAGTCATGCACTGAGCTGGCATAGCCGTTGGTGGGTGACGAGGCATAAGGCGGCTCTTTGTCTGTCAGGTTACGGACACTGAGCAATACTGCCTGATTTGCCGTAATGTCATAACCCAGACTGGCGTTGTACGTCAGCCATGAATCGACAGTTTCGTTGTCAAACCTAAAGTCGCCATCACCTAGCGAGCTGATGTAATGCGCACCCAGGCTGGCATTCCAGTTCTCTAAACGCCATTCAGTACCGGCATCGGCAACGAATTCAGGACGGGCAATTTCTGCAGCTCCGCTCAATTTCCCTAACAGATCTTCAGCCGGGCTGTCCTGTGTCACCTGACGCTCGTAGGACAAAGTACGGGTACCGGCCAGATTGAACTTGAATTCACCAGCACTGCTGGTGGTCAGTTTATAGTTCAGTTTGAAGTCAACACCATCCGTTTCCTGGCTACCCACGTTAAAGAAGCCCGTGCGCAGGAAGACTAAATCATTGCCGGCATCAACGACACAACCGAACTCACCATTTAAATCCGCTTCATCACTAACGACCGGCGCCGTGCCTGCGACACAAGCACGCAAGGTGGTATTGGCATCAACATCCACTATATCTTCGTGCGTGTACTTCCAGTAGTCGATAGTAAACTGCAACTCTTCTGTTAAATTCCATGACGCGCCAATATTGATCGCCTCTGAACTCTCGGCATCCAGATTTTTATTACCCAGAGTTTCCTGATCAAACTCCAGTTCACCTGAAGTTGCACCAAAGTCACCACAAAGCGCATCAAAAGGTTGGTCAGCGCCACAGTCGATGTAGTTGGCGGTCAATGAAGTACCAGCCCCTAACTGTGACAGTGAAGGAGCACGGAAACCCGTACTCCAGGAGCTACGTAAAATCAGGTCGTCAGTCAGGCGGTAACGTAAAGACAATTTGGGGTTGATGTCGCCGCCAAAATCACTGTAGTGGTCATAACGCAGAGCGGCAATGGCATCCAGTTTTTCGGTCAGCGGGATATTAAACTCATTATAAAACGCATATTGAGTCCGATCTGCTGCAGCGTCACTGGCTCCCAGCGCAAAAATACCGCCGCTTTGTGCGACTTCAGCAGGGTTATCCGAGATTTCTTCACCACGGAATTCGCCACCAAATACGGCACTGATATCTTCGAATAAAGTACCTGAGAAGTTAAAGTCTACAGAGTAGACGTCAGACTCACCGATACGAGGCGCGATTTCACGTAAACCTGCAATCACTGACTCTGAGTTATCACGGCCTAAGTTAAATGGATTAAAGCTGCCATCCGCCAGCGCATCAGCCACTTTGTCTATGCCCATATAACCTGAGACATGGGTAATTTCGTTGTCAGTTTTGCCATAAGTGGCTGCAGTTTCCCACGACCAATCGCCTAACTCGCCGCGTAACCCAGCTAACAACCGGTAGCTTTGGCTGTCATAGTCCTGGATACGGCGTTCAGGAAAACGTGAACGGATTCGGATTTGATCCACTTCGCCATCTTCAGCGTCAATATCACGGGCCCATTGCGGTACGAATGCAGCGTTACCCGGCACCCGCACGTCGAAAGCTGCGGCTGAATCGTAGGCTGAACCGGTGTTTTGTTGCAGCATCGCTTCTGCAAAAAACTCACGATCATCGCCTAAACGGTAGGTGTGGTTTAGCGTTGCACCAACAGCTTTGCTGTCTGGCTGAATAGCACGTTCGCTGACATAGTCATAACGACAGCGGGTTCCGCCATTGCTGGTGGCTGTGCCACACCAGGGCTCTGCATAATCGCTGCCGTCTATGGTGACCCGGGTGGAGGAGGTAAAGGTAACATCGATAGGCCGGTCAGTGTTAAATAGAGCGTTTTTGTCAAAGTAATCCACGACCAGGGTGGTATTACTATTGTCTGTGCTAAAACCACCTGTGTAGGTCAGATTGTATTTGCTGAAGTCGCTGCTTGCGGTGTCATCACCATAGGAGGCGCTAAGTTCATGACCTTCGTAGTCTTTGCGCATAATAAAGTTAATGACACCGGCGATAGCGTCTGAACCATAGACAGAGGATGCGCCGTCCGTCAGAATTTCAACCCGCTCCAATGCAGACATCGGAATGGCATTGACGTTGACAAAAGAGTCGAAACCATTGGTGAAGGAGTCCACGGCAACCCGGCGGCCGTTAACCAGCACCAGTGTAGAACTTGAACCTAAACCACGTAAGCTGACGCCCGCTGCACCTGCTGGCGTGCCATCATTACCAGCCACACCGCCATTTTCGGTGAATGTACCGGCGCTGGAGGCTTGCGGCAGATCTCTTAAAAAAGCACTGACACTGTCATAGCCTTTTTTCGTCAGGTCGTCGCGGCTGAAAATTTGTAGCGGGTTTGCACCCTCCATATCCACGCCTTTGAGACGTGAGCCTGTAACTTCAATTTTTTCTATTGTTGCTTCGTCTTGCTCTGTTGCTTCAGCCTGTTGCGCATAAACCTGTTGTGTACCAAATAAGGCAAACAGTGTGGCCATACCTACTTTACTGAGCTTCATTTTTTTGTGCTGTGACATGATGTTTCCTCTGGTGTCGGTGTTGCCTGATGGCAATCTGTTTTTTTCGAACTAAAAAAGACGAGCCAGAGCAAGAAGCGCTGCAACTGATGCGGCGGCAACCATCAGACGGATCAACGCCTGAATCATGCTATCAACAAGCATATGGTAGGGTGTCGGTTGAGTGTTCTACAACACAAACAAACAGAACATGCTTCTGGCTAAGGCAGAAGTTGTTCTAATTATTGAACCACTCGGACAGGTAATAGGTAGAGCAGTAGTAGCTGTTTGGGTTTGCAGCACAACGTTGCATTTTGCTCTCCTATTCAGTGAGTGGAATTGGTATAGCTCAAAATTGTCTGATCCTGTCAGTGATGTCAAGTGCTTTTTTTAAGCAATCTTCAATCCGTAAATTTTGCACCTTTACAGGGCAGAATTTGTGCTTTTTTTGCTTGGTTGTTGTAAATGCTTTGTAATTTATGGCGCTCATCAGACCAGATTGATGTTTTTATTCTTTGCTCGCTTGACAGTATTTTTTTTCAAACGTACATTTCAAACAGATGTTTTAATTTAGTCAGGGCTATGGTGAATAAAACGACAACTCAGGACAAAATTCTGGATGCAGCAGAGCAGCTTTTTGCGTCCAGCGGTTTTGCTGATACCTCATTGCGGCAAATCACCAGTATGGCGCAGGTGAATCTGGCGGCGGTGAACTATCATTTTGGTTCAAAAAAAGAGCTGATTCAGTCGGTACTGCAGCGCTATTTATCCGTGCTGATGCCGCGCCTGGATCAGGAGTTCAGTCATTTATTGGCCAGTCAGAAACAAAATGACTTAACGGCAGTGTTGTCGGTGTTTATTAAACCTTTGCTGGAACTGAACAAAGTACAGCATCACGGCACTCGGATGTTTTTGCAGTTGCTTGGCCGCGGTTATACCGATGTGCAAGGGCATTTGCGCTGGTTTTTTAACCATCACTACGGCCGTACTCTGGACAAGTTTGTGTTGCTGGTGCAGCAGGCTTGCCCTGATTTACCAGCCAGTGAAATCTTCTGGCGCCTGCATTTTTCCCTCGGCACTGTGGTATTCACCATGGCGTCGAATCAGGCGCTACAAGAAATCGCAGCGGCAGATTTTAACGAAAACGTAGAAATAGAAGGCGTGATCCACAGGCTTATTCCGTATTTGGCTGCAGGTATCGCGTCTCCTTTTACTTTATCAAGTCAAGCTCACTAATCTCGCAAGGACTTTTATATGTCAATTTTAATCCTGTTGTTGGTTGTGCTGATTGTTGTGCTCGGTGTAGCAGACATTCGGCGTAACCTGATCACCAAACCTGTGTTTGGCCTTTTTAAGAAAATTTTACCTCCGCTGTCGGATACCGAACGTGAAGCGATGGAAGCAGGGGATGTCTGGTGGGATGGTGACTTGTTTCAGGGCAAACCGGACTGGAAAAAGCTGCATGCTATTCCAAAAGCTGAATTATCGGCCGAAGAACAGGCGTTCATGGACAATGAAGTAGAGACCCTGCTGAAGATGCTGGATGACTACAAAATTGTGCAAGAACAGCGTGATTTACCACCTGAAGTCTGGCAATACATCAAGGACAACGGCTTTTTTGCGATGATTATTCCAAAAAGTTACGGTGGCCGTGAGTTTTCTGCTATTGCCAACTCAACTATTGTCTCGCGGATTGCCACACGTAGCTTAACTGCTGCTGTAACTGTGATGGTACCGAACTCCTTAGGCCCGGGTGAGCTTTTGATGCACTACGGTACACAAGAGCAAAAAGACCGGTGGTTGCCGGGTTTAGCCGCTGGTAAAGAAGTACCTTGTTTTGCCTTAACCGGGCCAGAAGCGGGTTCTGATGCCGGTGGTATTCCGGACACTGGGGTCGTGTGCAAAGGCCAGTTTGAAGGCAAAGAAGTGCTGGGGATCCGCCTGAATTGGGACAAGCGTTATATCACGCTGGCGCCGGTAGCGACAGTACTGGGTCTGGCCTTTAAGTTGTATGACCCGGAAAAGCTGTTAGGCGAAAAAACAGAGCTGGGTATTACCTGTGCGCTGATCCCTACCAGTCATGAAGGGGTTCAGATTGGTGATCGTCATTTTCCAATGAATATGGCCTTTATGAACGGTACCACCTACGGCAAAGATGTGTTTATTCCGCTGGAGTGGATTATCGGTGGGCCAGATTATGCTGGCCGCGGCTGGCGTATGCTGGTGGAGTGTTTATCCGCAGGTCGTGGTATTTCTTTACCTGCACTGGCCACAGCCACAGGCCATTTAGCCACCCGTATGACAGGCGCATACTCTTATGTCCGTCAGCAGTTTGGTATGGCGATAGGCAAATTTGAAGGGGTGCAGGAAAGTTTAGGCCGTATTGGTGCTTATACCTACAGCTTGGAAGCGATGCGGGTGATGACGGCGGGCGCCATTGATTTGAAGTTGAGCCCATCTGTAGTGACCGCTATTGCCAAGTACCACATGACGGAGATGTCCCGTACTTTGTTAAACGACGCTTTTGATATTCATTCAGGCCGCGCTATTCAGGTGGGTCCGAAGAACTATCTGGCGCACGGTTACATGGGCATGCCAATTTCTATTACGGTAGAAGGTGCCAATATCTTGACCCGTAACCTGATGATTTTTGGTCAGGGCGCCACTCGTTGCCACCCCTATGTATTACAAGAATTAGAGGCAGCAGCCAATCCAAATGCAGAAGAGGGCTTACAGCAATTTGACAGCCTGCTGATGAGACATATTGGTTTTGCATTAGGTAATACGTTTGGCGCGTTGTGGCAGGGTTTAACTTTAGGGCGTTTTAACTCCAGCCCTGTGTCCGGTGAGACGGCAAACTATTACAAGCAGTTAAGCCGTATGAGCCGTGCTTTGGCGTTAAGCGCAGATTTTTCTATGCTGATGTTAGGTGGTGATTTAAAACGTAAAGAAATGCTGTCTGCCCGTTTGGGTGACGTGTTGAGTCACTTGTATATGGCTTCTGCCGTGTTGAAGTTTTATGAAGACAACGGCCGTCAGGTCGCAGATTTACCTTTCGTGCGTTACTCCATTGAGCGTAACCTGTTTGAAATTGGTAAAGCGCTGGATGGTTTCTTCCAGAACTTCCCAAGCCGTGTTGTGGCGCGTTTGCTGAAAACTCTGGTGTTCCCATTTGGTATCGGCTACAAAATGCCTGCCGATGCGATCACTCAGGAAATTTCTGACGTGCTGTTAAAGCCAGGGGTGATCCGTGACCGTTTAACTCACTTGTGCTTTATTGGCGAAGGCGATGAAGATCCAACGGGCTTAATGGAATCTGCCTTTATCGCAGTGCATCAGGCTCAGCCTGTGATGAAGAAAATTTACGCTGCGCAAAAACAAAGCACCTTGCCGCGTAAAATCCCTATGGATCAGTTAATTACCAAAGCGGTGGAGATTGACGTTATTACTGAGGATGAAGCGAAACAACTGGTACGGATGAACGAGTTACGATTCAGCTCTATCAGTGTTGACAGCTTTAAGCCGGGTGTGTTGTCAGGCAACGCATTGTAAGTTGTTGTAGTCATTAACAGCCAGGCAAATTGCCTGGCTTTTTGTTAGCTGTCATTGCCTGGCTTTGATCTGACTTAGCGGCTTTGCTGGAACAGGTCCGCTAAAGTACAGGAGGCTCCTCTGCTTTTTAACTGCGCCAATAGTAGTTGCGCACAGCCAAACGCGTCTGATAGGGCATGATGCTCCGTCACTTCAGGTAATTGGTAGCGCTGCAGGCAAGCCGATAAACTCAGGGCGGTTTGGGCGACGGGCCCACCTTTCAGCCGCATTTTATACAGCTCCAGTTTTAGGGTATCGACGGCTTTAAAAGCAGGCGAGCGGCCAAAACAGTTTTGGCAGCTTTGTTTTAAAAAACTGAGCTCAAGTGCGCTGTGATGTGATACCAACACAGTTCCTTTTAATTCCTGTAGCAGAAGGCGAAGTAAGTCTTCCAGCTCTATACCTTGCCGTACTTCGTGATTATGCAGACCGTGGATCACTGCACTTTGGCCGACTGAAGCCGGGCTTCGAACCACTTGGTATTGTGCTGAGTTTAAATGGATCTTACCGCCGCTAATTTTTACCCAGCCTGCACTGACGATATGATGCTTTTTTGCATCCAATCCTGTGGTTTCAAAATCCAACACCAGGTAACTTGCCTTAGCAGCCAGACTCTGTTTGTCCAGACTGTATGCTTGTTCAAAATCCAGGACCAGTTGATGCACGGCTAGCGGTTTTTTCAGCCAGTTCCACATTTAGACTTCCCGGCAGAAACGTTGTCTGAGTAGTTGTTGTTCATCACTGAGTACCGCAAAAGCGTCTTTGAGTTGATGCCGTTGCAATAAACTCAATTGGCTTGGGTCCAGCAGATTCGATAAATGCCTGCCCCGTTTCATATCCTGTGCCTGTAATTGCCAGCGTAAATTAGCCAGCACGTCAAAAGCGCCTTGCAGGTTCTGCTGCTGGCGCTGCGTCAATACCGCCTGTTGTTGCAACAGATCCAGACGCTCTCTGGTATTGACAGCCTGGATGCCAGCCGAGAGGGCATAAACCCGCACTAAATCAGTGACGAGGCTAATACCACGTTTTTTCAGATCCAAGCCCTTGCGCTGCCTGCCATCCTGCTCCAGTAAGAAGTGTTTAAAAAAGCCCAGTGGCGGTTGTCGCTCTGTGGCATTTTTAGCCAGATGGTATAAAAACAGTTCATTATTTTTGCAACGAGCCAATACGTCTTCATGCAATACATTAAATAAGCCTTTACTGCCATGAACCAAGCGCATATCGAAAAAGATGCTGCTGTTAAGTAGGGCTTGCGGATCGGGAGTATTGAGCCACTTAGCAAAACGATGTGACCAGCCTTTCAGGCTTAACCTCAGCTCTGGGTTAGACGCCATGATTTGGCCCTCACAAAGCGCCTGACCTGAAGATGCCAGCCCTTGACAGACAATATCGGCCAATGCTGAAAAGTAATCGGCAATAGCTCCAACCGGTTCTTTTTCCAGCAGCAAAGCATTGTCTTGATCTGCGCTGGGTAACATATCCCGTCGGGCCTGTGAGCCAAACACCAGCCAGCTATATACACAAGGGGCCGGGCCCAGTTGTTGCTCCGCAATATTTAACCAGCTTTGCACTAAGGCATCCATAATGCTGGTCAGTACGCCACTGACTTCATAACAGGGCAGATGCTGCTCCGCCAATTGCAGTGCCAGTTGCTGAATCTGGGGGGTGATTGCCTGTAAACCTGCCGCCTGATGCTGACGGTGAATATGGCTGATCAGAAAAACAGGATGCTCTTGCTGGCTACGGATCAAATCTGTGGTGGTGAGTACACCTATGGCTTTGCCATGTTCTTCCACAGGTAAATGATGAATATTGTATTGACTCATTTTCTGAATAGCTTCAAAAGCAAAGCTATGAATATCAATACGTTGTGGCGATTTTGTCATGACGTCAGAGACGCTGACTGCAGCGGATAAATTTTTGGCGACGACACGGCTACGCAAGTCCCGATCCGTCAATATCCCCACCAGTTTCTCGCCCTGTTCAATCAGAAGGCAAGAGACTCGTTGCTCTGTCATCAGTTGGGCGGCTTGCTGCACAGTGTCCGCAGCGCCGATCGATACTTTACGCCGGGTGACTAAGTCGGCAACTTTTAAGGTTGAGGTCGTTGGGTGCTGACTGCTCTGATACAGATGCAGACGGCGACTAAATAAACGCTGGAAAAATAAATCAAAGTTTTTGTACTGATGCCGTAATTTATCAAAACTGTCTGCAGGTAAAAAATACACCAGCCCATCTTCTTCACAGCGAATGGTGTCAGGATCGGCAAGTCCTGTCAGGAGGAGCTGATAGCCATAAAAATCGCCGGTTTGCAGATGAGTCAAGCCTTGCGGTTCAGTATGCAGTGCGAATAAACCGGAACGTACCAGCATCAGTTGTGGTTCGGGTTTCAGCTCTTCGCCAGTGCTCAGGTAAAGCACAGTCAAATCCCTGCTCAGCGTTTCCAGTACATGAAGTGCCAAGTCATCAAAAGGGGGCGTCCGTTGTAAAAAAGAGACAACTTCCTGAACCTGCATACAACCTTCCTGCTTTGTCAAAAAACAAGGCGTGTTGCCACGCCTTGTCCGCTTGGTTTTTTCTAGGCTGACTTAGTGAACCTGAGCTTCACCGGCTCCTTTTGGATAACGGATTTGCTCTACTATTTCCTGTACGTTCTCTGGCACTTCTTTGGTCACTTTGCTCACCGCAAACGCGACAACAAAATTGACCAGCATACCGACTGTACCAATGCCCTCAGGAGAGATACCAAACAACCAGTTCTCTGGTTTGTTTTCGGCCAGTGGGGTGATGAAAATACCCTTGAAGTACAGGATATAACCCACAGTGAAAATGATACCTGCCAACATACCAGCGATAGCACCTTCCTTATTCATTTTCTTGTAGAAAATACCAAGAATAATAGCCGGGAAGAAACTCGCTGCTGCCAAGCCGAAGGCAAAGGCCACCACCTCCGCAACAAAGCCAGGTGGGTTAATACCTAAGTAGCCAGCCACTATGATAGCCACAGCCGCAGCAAGCCGGGCCGCCAGTAGTTCCTGTTTATCGGTAATTCTGGGCATCAGATTTCGTTTGAGTAAATCGTGCGAAATAGACGTGGAGATCACCAGTAGTAAACCTGCGGCAGTGGATAACGCAGCGGCGATGCCACCTGCGGCCACCAGCGCGATGACCCAATCCGGTAACTGAGCGATTTCCGGGTTCGCCAACACCATGATGTCACGGTCTATGGTCATCTCGTTGCGCTCATCACCTGAGTAGAACATACGACCATCGCCATTTTTATCTTCGTGTTTGATCAGACCGGTTTTTTCCCAGTTTTTAATCCAGGTTGGAGCTTCTGCCACTAAGGTACCCTGAGCATCAGGACCATTGATGGTATCAATCATGTTGTAGCGGGCAAAAGCGCCGATAGCCGGAGCTGTTGTGTACAAAATCATGATAAAAATCAAAGCCCAACCTGCAGAGATACGGGCATCTTTCACCCGTGGCACAGTGAAGAAACGTACAATCACGTGAGGTAAACCCGCAGTTCCCACCATCAGAGCGGCCGTAATAGCAAAGATATCGGCGGTGGATTTGGTTCCCTCTGTATAGGCGGCGAAACCAAGCTCTGCAGAGAGTCCGTCCAGTTTATCCAGCAAATGCATGCCGGAGCCATCCGCCAGAGTCGCACCTAAACCTGTTTGTGGTAACACATGGCCTGTGATCATGATGGAGATAAAAACAGCAGGCACCATGTAGGCAAATATCAATACACAGTACTGCGCCACTTGGGTGTAGGTAATACCTTTCATACCGCCTAATACAGCGTAGAAAAATACCACAGCCATCCCGATGATCACGCCTGTGGTGATATCGACCTCCAGGAAACGCGAGAACACCACACCCACACCACGCATCTGACCCGCTACGTATGTGAAGGAAATTAATATTGCACAAATCACAGCTACAGTCCGGGCAGTTTGGGAGTAGTACCGATCGCCGATAAAATCCGGCACAGTAAACTTACCAAATTTACGCAGGTAGGGTGCTAAACACAAAGCCAGCAAGACATAACCGCCGGTCCATCCCATCAGGTAGACGGAGCCGTCGTAGCCCATAAAAGAAATTAAACCCGCCATTGAAATAAAGGACGCGGCAGACATCCAGTCTGCTGCAGTGGCCATACCATTCGCCAAAGGTGATACACCGCCACCCGCTACGTAGAACTCTTGTGTCGAACCAGCGCGGGCCCAAATGGCGATGCCGATATAGAGTGCGAAGGTGGCGCCGACAATAATGTAGGTTAACGTCTGTAAATCCATCATCTACCCCTTAATCTTCGTGGACGTCGTATTTACGATCAAGGGCATTCATCTTGATAACGTAAATAAAGATCAGTAAAACGAAGGTGTAGATTGAGCCTTGTTGCGCGAACCAGAATCCGAGCTTAAAGCCAAAAAACTGCACCATATTCAATTGTTCGACAAATAGGATCCCAGCGGCAAAGGATACTGCGAACCAAACCGCCAGCAGTTTAACCATCAGCGAGATATTCTCCCGCCAATAGGCTTTGGCTAATTCATTTGTTTGAAATGCCATCGTTGTCTTCCTCTTGTTGTTTACCCTTTATCGCTGAAGCTGTAGCTTGGTTGACTCTGTGCTCTCGGCCCGGTTGCATAGCACGCCTATGCTGCTGGGGCCTCGGTCAGTTGTCGTCGTGCTGCAACTGCAATGACTTTGGGTACATATCGTTTGTTATTGTGGTTAGTACATAAATTCAGTTGACTTGCCTGCTTAATCTAGCAGCAGGTACAGGAAGCGATAGCCCGACTTTAGTCGAAGCCCAAATGACAGATCATTGACTTTCTGACGCTTTCTGCCAAAAGTAAGGTCAGAAATGAAAGGGGAGTGTGCTTTGTCAGCCTGGATTGTTGCCTTATTGGCCCTGTTGTATGTGGGTTTCTTATTTTTTATTGCCAACTGGGGCGAACGCCATGCCGGTGATCAATTACTACGAAAGTATGGGGGCTTGTTGTATAGCCTGGCTTTGGCTGTGTATTGCACGTCCTGGACTTACTACGGCGCAGTAGGTACGGCGGTGACTCAGGGCTGGGATTATATTCCGATTTATCTTGGGCCTATTCTGGTATTTCTGTTTGCGCAGCCCTTTTTGTTTAAGCTGCTGTATGTGGCCAAAAAGCAGAACGTTGCTTCGATCACCGACTTTATCAGCGCCCGTTACGGCAAACGTAAAAACATTGCCTTAGTTACGGCGTTATTGTGTGTTGTGGTCGTCATCCCCTACATTGCTTTGCAATTAAAGGCAGTTGCCAGCTCCTATCAGGTGCTACTGGGCCATGATTTATCGGATCAGTCGCTCCCCTGGTGGCAGGACACTGCCTGGTTCAGCGCTATGGCGATGACGGTGTTTGCTATTTTATTCGGTACCCGCAAAGTTCAACTGACCGAGCAAAACCGCGGTGTGATGGTGGCGATAGCCTTTGAGTCTGTGGTGAAGCTGTTTGCCTTACTCTGTCTGGCGTTAATGGCGTACTGGTTGTTGTTGCCAGAAACAATAGGCGTGAGTCAATTTGTTGAGCATGCCAGTCATTTGCAGTACAGCACTGAGCACAATAGCTGGTTGTCTTTTGCGATAAAAACCTTGCTGGCGATGAGCGCCATTTTTTTATTGCCGCGGCAGTTTCATGTGGCCTTTGTTGAAAATGTCGATCACCGCCATCTGCGCCATGCCAAACGCTGGTATAGCAGTTATTTGTTTTTAGTGACCTTAGTCGTCATTCCTATCGCTTTGGTTGGCATGCATTTATTTCCCGGCCAGCAGCATCTGGCTGATAGTTTTGTATTGCTGATCCCAGAGAAATCAGGCTGGCACATGATGAGTGTGCTGGTCTTTATTGGCGGTTTTTCAGCAGCAACGTCGATGATTATTATCTCCACTCTGGCGCTCAGTACCATGATCAGTAACGACGTGGTGATGCCAACTATTTTACGTCGCCCCAGTCATGGTCAGCGTATCAAAGACTACAGCGGACTGATTTTGCTGGTGCGCCGTACCATGATCATTACCGTCATGTTGCTGTCTTATGGCTACTACGCCTTGTTCGCCCGCAATTACGAACTGGCAGAAACGGGTCTGTTGGCTTTTGCCCTGGCTATTCAACTGGCTCCTGCTGTGGTGGGCGGCTTGTACTGGCGTCATGGCAATGCGTTTGGGGTATACGCTGGTATAGCCGTCGGTTTTGCCTTGTGGTTTTTCTGTTTGATGGTACCGCAGCTCGCCGCTGTAGGGGTGTTGGATCAGACGTTACTGCAACAAGGTTTATTTGGCATTGAGGCACTGAAACCGACCTCTTTATTTGGCGTGCAACTGGATACCTTAAGTCACGGTGTGATCTGGTCTTTAGGCTTGAATCTGAGTTGTTATCTGCTGTTCTCCCTTGTCGTCAAGGTGAATTTAAAAGATCGCCTGCAAGCGGCTGCCTTTGTCAAACCGACCTTGCCGCTGGAGCACAAAGAGGTTCAGGTGCGGCGGGTACGGGTTCGTCGCACCGACATCACTATGCTGCTCGAGCGTTTTATCGGTGCACAGCGTTGTAACGAGGCCATGGCGGAGTTTCAGCGTCGTTTTCCGGATCTGGATCTGCAGGACAGTATCGCCGGGCCTGAGCTGATTGCCTTTGTTGAGCGGGAACTGGCAGGGGTGATAGGTGCTGCATCTGCCCTGGCTGTGGTAAGTGCTGCAACAGAGGGCCGGCAACTGGAACTGGAAGATGTGGTGACTTTATTTGATGACACCACGCAGGCCATTCAGTTTTCCCGAAAAATTTTATTTTCGACACTGGAGCACTTAAGCCAGGGGGTCAGCGTCGTCGATCGGGATTTAAAACTGGTAGCCTGGAATAAGGCCTATCTGCAAATGTTTGATTACCCGGATGGCATGATCCGTATCGGTCGGCCGGTCGCTGATATTGTGCGCTTTAACGCCGAACGTGGACTTTTCGGCGAGGGCTCGCCCGAAGAGCATGTCGCCAAACGAATTGCCCATATGCAAAACGGCACCTCTCATGTGTTTCAGCGAGTCAGGCCGGATGGCAAAGTGATTGAGATGCGTGGTAATCCTATTCCGGGCGGTGGCTTTGTGACCAGCTTTACCGATATCACTGAGCATGTGCGCGCTGTGCAGCAACTGGCAGAAGCCAAACAACATCTGGAACAGCGGGTGCAGGAACGCACGCACAGGATCAGTGAAATGAATCAGGAATTGGTGGAAGAGGTCGCAAGACGCAGTGCCACAGAATTACAACTGCTGCAGGCTAAAGCAGAAGCAGAAGCGGCTAATGTCTCCAAAACCCGCTTTTTGGCCTTGGCCAGTCACGATATTTTACAACCACTTAATGCGGCCCGGCTTTTTACCGCCGCATTACAGAGCCAGAGTACAGACACTGGTCAGCAAAAAATTATCCAGCAATTGGATAACTCTCTTAAAGCGACGGAAGAGCTGATCGCCACTTTGCTTGATATTGCCCGATTGGACGATGGCCGTTTACAACCTAAAACTCAGGCCGTGTCGCTGCTGGATATTTTGCAGCCATTAGCCGATGAGTTCAGATGGCTGGCAGAACAAAAACAGCTAAAGTTACGTACTCGTTTTAGTGAGTGGCAAGTCCAAACGGATGGCACTTATCTGCGGCGTATTTTGCAAAACATATTAAGTAATGCGATTAAATACACAACGTCTGGTGAGGTCCTGCTGTCCTGTCGCAAAAGAGGCCAGCAGTTGCTACTACAGGTATGGGATACAGGTCCAGGTGTAGCTGAACATGAACTGGCGCGAATCTTTGATGATTTTTATCGGGTCGACAGTACAGCCAGAGGACAGCAGGGGGTGGGGCTGGGATTGGCCGTAGTTCAGCGAATGACACGCTTGTTAGGGCATAAGTTGGACGTTCGTTCAGTCGTGGGTAAGGGAACAGTGTTTAGCTTGTATGTCCCTTTAGCAACAGAGCAGGACAAGGTGGAAGAACACAGCATAAAAGAGCACCAGAGTTCAGTCTTGCCGCAGTGGCAGGTGTTGTGTGTCGATGATGACAGCTCTAACCTTGCCGCTTTGCGTTTGCTGTTGGAACAATGGCAATTGGGGGCAGTGAAAAGTTATGTGCATGCCGAGCACGTGCTGCAGGATGCTCCGTTACTGCAAAAACCTGATCTGTTGATTGTCGATTATCAATTAGGACAAGGACTCAACGGGCTGGAGTTATATCAGGAGTTACAGCAGTATTGGGGCAAAGTTGCCGGCATTCTGGTTTCTGCTGCTCCTGAGCCAGATCTGGCTCAACGTGCAAAAGCGGCTGGACTGTTGTTTTTAGCAAAACCTATCAAACCAGCCGCATTACGTGCAGGAATTAATCATCTGAAAAATCAGCGGCCGTAAAGCGCTATCTGGCTGCTTTCGCTCTGCTGTGGTTAAATGCGTGAAAGATCAAAAAGTGCCGGGAGGGCTCAATGCTGGCGAAGTTGGAAGAACGATTTTTTTTAATGATGCTGGTGGTGGTGTCCCTGGCTTTCGGTTTGGTGTTGGAACCGTTTTGGGGCTGTATTTTCTGGGCCTGTGCCATCACCGTAATTTTTTATCCGGTGCAACAGCGAGTTTTGCGCCTGATTGGCGATAAACCAAACCGTGCTGCGCTGATCACTTTAATGCTCTGCGTGCTGATAGTCATTTTACCTGTGCTGGCGATAGGCGCTGCTTTTATTCAGGAAGGGATCAGCTTTTATGACAAAATTGAGAAAGGAGAAATCAATCCAGCGGGATTTATTGACTCCATTCGCCAGGCTTTTCCGGTTGTGACTGAGTTTTTAAGCCGCTTTGGTATCCAAACCGATGGCTTGCGTGAGAAGTTATCCTCTGGTGCTGTTGAAGCCAGTCGTTTATTGGCGAAAGAGGCGTTGTCTATTGGTCAGAACACCTTCGGCTTTATCCTGAGTTTATGTCTGATGTTATACCTGACATTTTTCCTGTTACGCGAAGGCCATCATTTAGTTGAGCTGATGGTGAAAGCTTTGCCTTTGGGAGATCAGCGGGAACGTCTACTGTTTTCCAAATTTGCCGAGGTGACCCGGGCGACCGTCAAAGGCAATCTGGTGGTGGCAGTAGTGCAGGGCGCTTTAGGTGGGATTATTTTCTGGTTGTTAGGTTTACCTGCCCCTATTTTATGGGGCGTGGTGATGGCGTTTTTGTCCTTGTTGCCCGCAGTGGGCGCGGCTCTGGTCTGGTTGCCTGTCTCCTTATACTGGTACGCCACAGGAGATTGGGTGATCGCAACCATTCTGGTAGCTTACGGCGCTCTGGTTATTGGTTTGGCCGATAATATACTACGGCCGCTGCTGGTGGGGCGGGATACCAAGTTGCCGGATTATCTGGTGCTGTTTTCCACCTTAGGTGGTATTACTCTGATGGGCGTCAATGGTTTTGTCTTAGGTCCTATGGTCGCTGCGTTGTTTCTCGTATTCTGGCAAATTTTTATCGACGAGTTTCAACGTCCTCACAAGCCTGAGTGATCAGGCTTCTCGAGTCGCCTAGTGTGCAACCAGCGTTTTGTCAGCAGGAGGCTCCAGTTGTAAACGCTGGGCCTGGATCACTACCTGAGTTCTGTTGGTGACGCCAAGCTTCCTGAAAATAGCGGTAATATGAGCTTTGACTGTGGCTTCGGAAATATGCAAATCGTAAGCAATTTGTTTATTCAGCCAACCCTCGGTCAGATAAAACAACACTTTGTACTGTTGTGGCGTCAATTCTGCCACTTTGCCTGCCAGGTCTAAATCAGGCTGATGTTGCTGCTGATGAAGCACCTGATTGCGTAGCGTTGGTGGCACCCAGAGTTCACCGTCAATGACCGCACTCAATGCTTTGCCGATTTCCGCCGGATGCGCTGATTTTGGAATAAAAGCCGAAGCACCAAATGCCATCACACGTTTGATTACATCCAGATCCTCACTGGCTGAAATGACAACAATAGGTAAAGTCGGGTATTGCTTTCGTAATTGAATGAGCCCCAAAAAGCCGCAATTCCCCGGCATATGCAAATCCAGCAATAATAAGTCGGTATCCGGGTGTTGTAATAAGGCTTCACAGGTCGCTTCAAAACTATCCGTCTCAATGGTGGCTTTGGTAACAAAAGTAGTGCTGATCGCGTGGATCAGTGCGTTGCGAAACAATGGATGGTCATCTGCGACAATTAACTTTGCCATATAAACTCCTAACCCAGCCTTTGCAGCAAAACAAAGACTGGGTTCAGCTAAAGTGTTGTTGCTATTAATTAAACATTAGCAACTTATTGTCAACAGATTAGCGGTTTAATCTGTTTTGGATCAAGTGTTCCACCACGGAAGGATCCGCCAGGGTAGAAATATCTCCCAATTGCTCGTATTCGTTGGCCGCAATTTTGCGCAGGATCCGGCGCATAATTTTACCTGAACGGGTTTTTGGTAAACTTGGTGTCCATTGAATAATATCAGGGGCAGCGATAGGAGAAATTTCACGGCGCACCCAATCACGCACGGCTTTAGTCAGATCATCACTGGGCTCTACACCCACACGTGGTGCGACAAACACATAAATGCCCTGGCCTTTAATGTCATGCGGATAACCCACTACGGCAGCTTCAGCAATCGCATCATGCGCCACCAGACAACTTTCAATCTCTGCGGTGCCTAAACGGTGGCCTGAAATATTTAATACATCATCGACCCGGCCTGTCAGCCAGTAGTAGCCATCTTCATCACGTTTGGCACCGTCACCGGTAAAATACATCCCTTTGTAAGTGCTGAAGTAGGTTTGCTCGAAACGCTCATGATCACCAAATACAGTGCGCATTTGACCAGGCCAGCTATCAAGGATAACTAAGTTACCCTCAGCCACCCCCTCAATAAGCTCACCTTCATTGGTCACAATAGCAGGTTTGACACCAAAAAATGGCCGGGTAGCAGATCCTGGTTTTAATGCAGTTGCGCCTGGTAAAGGGGTAATTAAAATGCCGCCTGTCTCTGTTTGCCACCAGGTGTCGACGATAGGGCATTGACCTTTACCGTAGGACGCGTGATACCAGCTCCAGGCCTCCGGATTAATCGGCTCGCCCACGCTACCTAACAGGGTGAGTGAAGATAAATCAGCGCCATCAACAGCCACTGTGCCATGTGCCATCAAAGCGCGGATCGCGGTAGGTGCTGTATACAGGATATTGACTTTGTACTTGTCGACCACCTGCGCAATACGTTTAACGCTCGGATAAGTCGGGACACCTTCAAATAAAATGCTGGTGGCGCCATTGGCCAAAGGTCCATAAACAATGTAGGTATGGCCTGTGACCCAGCCGATATCGGCAGCACACCAGTAAATATCACCTTGTTTATAATCAAATACATACTGATGTGTCATCGACGCCCACACCATATATCCGCCTGTGGTATGCAACACACCTTTAGGTTTGCCGGTTGAGCCTGAGGTATAAAGGATAAACAGCGGGTCTTCTGCGTTCATCACTTCTGGTTCACAATGTTTTGGCTCTTTCGCCAAAATTTCGTGGTACCACAAATCGCGGCCCTGATGGAAATCAATGTTTTCACCCACATGCTTAACCACTATAACATGCTTGGCTGGGTTGGCCTCGCCCAAATGAGCTAGCGCCTGATCGGTGTTGTCTTTAAGATAAGTGAGACGACTGCCACGGGCGGCTTGATCAGACGTGATCACCAACTTGGAATCACAATCCTGAATGCGACTACCCAACGCATCAGGTGAAAATCCGGCAAAAACGACAGAATGAATGGCACCAATACGGGCGCAGGCCAGCAGTGATACCACTGCTGCCGGGATCATAGGCAGGTAAATAGTGACACGATCGCCTTTGCCTACGCCTAACCTGCGCATCGCATTGGCCAACTGACATACTTCGTCGTACAACTCCTGATAAGTCACAGCCTTTTGTACACCAGGCTCGTCACCTTCCCAATAATAAGCTACCTGATTAGCTTTAGCGGGTAAGTGACGGTCCAGACAGTTGTAGCTGGCATTTAAGCTGCCGTCGCTAAACCAGTTCACATGCACAGTACCCAACTCAAAACTGCTGTCTTTGACTTGAGTAAAAGGAGTAAACCAGCTAATCCGCTGGCCATGTTTTGCCCAAAATTGTTCAGGGTGTTGAACTGACTCTTCATACATTGCCAGATACTGTTCATTAGTGACTAAAGTGTTTGCTTTAGTGTGCTCTGGTACCGGATAAAGCTGAGCGTGACTCATTATTACTATTCCCCTGTCGTGTAGGCTCGATGGTTTAGTCTGTTAGCGACAACCATCTGTTATGACTGCATTCGTTCTACCTTTTTTAAGGTGTCAGCAACATTAGACCTTAGTCTAGCTAATCCTGTCGCCAGCGTCTGTGTCCTCACTGAATAAAAAACAATCTGCGACTAAAGGCTAATTGTCGCTTCGCTAAAAGCGAACCAAAGTTGAGCCGTGGTACAGACAATAACAACATTTTAACGTGGACCAGGAGAAAACAATGCTGACGAAAAAACCTCTTGCCAGCTTAGTGGCATTATCTTTCGGCGCACTGAGCAGCCAGGCGTTTGCCGCGGTAACCTTTGGCGATACCGAACTGACCTACGGCGGCTACATAAAATTAGATACAATGTGGACAGACACATCCGATGGACAAATGGCAACAGGAGTGGGACGTGATTTTTACGTACCTGGTGTCATTCCTGTGGGTGGAGAAGGTGAGTCCGCAACTTTTGACGCACATGCCCGTCAATCGCGGTTTTTCTTAAAAACAGCGACGTCCCTTGATAATGGCAAAAAAATCAACGGTACCCTTGAATTCGATATGATGTCCACTTATCCGATAGGGGATGAACGCATTAGTAATGGTTATACGCCAGAACTACGTCATGCATTTTTAACTTATGACAATTGGCTGATGGGGCAAACCTGGTCGACTTTTATGGACCTGGCATCATTACCTGATAGTCTGGATTTTATCGGTAATACAGATGGCGCTATCTTCAACCGACAGGCCCAGGTGCGTTACACCAGTGGCGGCTGGCAGATGGCTTTGGAAAACCCGGAAACGACCGTGACTCCCAACACTGGTGGTGCCCGTATCGTGACAGATGACAACTCTGTGCCTGATGTCATCGTTAAATACCATCATGCTGATAGTTGGGGGTCTGTAGCTGTTGCCGTGATGGCACGTCAGCTCGCTATCGAGTCTGCTGGTATAGATGACACCACCAATGGTTATGCGGTATCAGTGTCAGGTAAATACAACCTGTCAGCAACTGATGATATTCGTTTCACCATTAATAGTGGCGAGGGACTTGGCCGTTATATTGGGTTGAATACCAGCAATGACGCCGTGCTTGATGCTGCAGGTAAGCTGGACGCGATAAAAGTAACAGGCTATGCGCTTGCCTACAAACATGCCTGGGCTGATAAATGGCGTTCAAGTTTGATTTATTCAGCCCAGCACATAGACAACGATGCTCAGCTTACCGGATTAGCTGTGACCGATAACACCAGTAGTTATGCGGTGAACCTGATTTATCAGGCGGCCAGTAAACTGATGTTTGGTGTTGAACTTCGTCATGCCACCCGTGAAATCTTATCGGGTGATGAAGGTGATTTGAACCGCCTACAGTTCAGTGCTAAGTACGACTTCTGATCCGCCGTCTCCTGATACGACTGGCGACCTTTGTTGGCCAGTCGTATTTTCAGTCGAACACATCCAAAACTACAGATGCTTCGTAGAGTATTGAGATTACTCTAGGGAGCAATATCCTATGCACAGACTTGAACATTTAAACAGACAAGACGTCGTCATCGAGGAACTGGTGATCCATTCTATTGAAATGGGGATTTATCTTGCTCAGGTAAATTACGATGACAAAGTTGCATTTCTGGTGGATGCCGACAATAGACCTCAGCGTTTTTTAAGTGTGGAACAAATCAAACAATCCTTATCAGAAGCAACGGTAAAAGCGGCCTGGTTACAACATCAGTCTGCATATGACGAAATGATTGGTGGACCTGATAAGGTGGATAACAGCTTACGTATCCCTGTTTAAGTAAACAAAAGTCTCTTTTTTGCCCGTTTTGTTTTATTTCTGAGCGAACGAACAGGAATATCATCAAATTGTCATGTTAGGGGTTGTGCAGGATGAAAAACTCCCTATAATGCGCGCCATGCCAACGGGGTGGTGCGAAAGCAGCTCTGGGGTGGTTTTGAAATGAAGTGAAAAATGATGAAAAACATCGCTTGACACGAGATTGAAAATCACTAAAATGGCCGCCTCGCAACGCGGTGGAGTCGAAAGGCTCAAAAGTGAAGCGAAGCACGTTAAGTAGAAGGTTTGATAAATAAATTAAACACTCTGGCTTGACACAAATTCTGGGAAGTGTAAGATACGCCTCCCGCTGAACACGGTTCAGCACGCTCTTTAACAATAAGCAATCAATCATCTGTGTGGGCACTCACGGTTTAGATTCTGCAGCGAGCAATCGCAAAAGAATATATATCAGTGAAGTGACTTACATAGTTATCTGTTCGAAAGAGCGGATGTTTTAAGTCAGTGATACTGAGCAGCTACTTGTGTAGCAATTAAACTTTAATTGAAGAGTTTGATCATGGCTCAGATTGAACGCTGGCGGCAGGCCTAACACATGCAAGTCGAGCGGGGTTTTCGGACCTAGCGGCGGACGGGTGAGTAATGCGTAGGAAGCTGCCCGATAGAGGGGGATACCAGTTGGAAACGACTGTTAATACCGCATAATGTCTACGGACCAAAGTGTGGGACCTTCGGGCCACATGCTATCGGATGCGCCTACGTGGGATTAGCTAGTTGGTGAGGTAATGGCTCACCAAGGCGACGATCTCTAGCTGGTTTGAGAGGATGATCAGCCACACTGGAACTGAGACACGGTCCAGACTCCTACGGGAGGCAGCAGTGGGGAATATTGGACAATGGGCGCAAGCCTGATCCAGCCATGCCGCGTGTGTGAAGAAGGCCTTCGGGTTGTAAAGCACTTTCAGCGAGGAGGAAGGGTGGTGTGTTAATAGCACATCATTTTGACGTTACTCGCAGAAGAAGCACCGGCTAACTCTGTGCCAGCAGCCGCGGTAATACAGAGGGTGCAAGCGTTAATCGGAATTACTGGGCGTAAAGCGCACGTAGGCGGTTTTTTAAGTCAGATGTGAAAGCCCCGGGCTCAACCTGGGAATTGCATTTGAAACTGGGAAACTAGAGTGTGTGAGAGGGGGGTAGAATTCCAAGTGTAGCGGTGAAATGCGTAGAGATTTGGAGGAATACCAGTG
>NZ_LAVS01000008.1 GCF_000986865.1 Rheinheimera mesophila | reverse complement strand
CGCGCCGCTGTGGTAGCTCGCGCCATCGCCGCTGAAGTGAACTTACGTACTGATATCAGCGAGAGCTTAAGCGTAAGCTTTAACGAACTGACAAGTGCTTCTGACATCGCTCAGTTGTTTGACATAGTTCTGGGCGCTGGCCATGGCTTAGACGTGACTAAGTTAGACGCTGACATAGTTGCTAAAGGCTCCAACTCTATTCCTGCTGACTTAGTTCGTACTTCTAAGTACTTAACGCACCCGGTCTTTAACCAGTACCACAGTGAAACTGAAATGCTGCGTTATATTAAAAAGCTGGAAAACAAAGACTTAGCACTGAACCACTCGATGATTTCTTTAGGTTCGTGCACCATGAAGTTAAACGCTACGGCCGAAATGATCCCTGTGACCTGGCCAGAATTTGGTTCCTTGCACCCTTTCGTGCCACGCGATCAGGCCGAAGGTTACTACCAAATGATTGGCGAGCTGGCCAACTGGTTAGTCGACATCACTGGCTACGACGCTGTGTCTATGCAGCCCAACTCAGGTGCTCAGGGCGAATACGCCGGTATGATCGCTATTCGTAAATACCACGAAAGCCGCGGCGATTCACACCGTAATGTGTGTTTAATTCCTGTGTCTGCGCACGGTACTAACCCTGCCACAGCAGCTATGGCTTGCTTTGAAGTGGTACTGGTGGATTGCGACAAGAGCGGCAACATCGACATGGCCGATTTAAAAGCCAAAGCCGAAGCTGTATCTGACAAGTTAGCCGCCATTATGGTGACTTACCCGTCGACCCACGGTGTGTTTGAAGAGTCTATCCGCGAGCTGTGTGACATCATTCACGCCCACGGTGGCCAGGTGTATATGGACGGCGCCAACATGAACGCTCAGGTAGGTATTACTTCTCCTGGCTTTATCGGTGCTGACGTATCGCATTTAAACCTGCACAAAACCTTCTGTATTCCTCACGGCGGTGGCGGCCCAGGTATGGGTCCAATTGGCGTGAAGAAACAATTGGCGCCGTTTATGCCAAACCACTCTGTTGTGAAAATTGAAGGCACAGGCCAGGACAACGGTGCAGTATCTGCAGCACCATTTGGTAGCGCAGGCATTCTGCCTATTAGCTGGATGTACATCAAAATGATGGGTGGCGACGGTTTACGTCAAGCCACTGAAATGGCGATTTTAAGCGCCAACTACATGGCGAAAAAACTGGGCGAACACTTCCCGGTGCTGTACGTAGGTACCAACGGCCGCGTAGCGCACGAATGTATTATCGACATGCGTCCACTCAAAGAAAAAACTGGCGTGACCGAAATGGACATCGCCAAACGTTTAATGGACTACGGCTTCCACGCCCCAACTATGTCATTCCCGGTAGCCGGCACGCTGATGATCGAGCCTACTGAGTCTGAAAGCAAAGTAGAGCTGGACAAATTTATCACCGCCATGACTTCTATTCGCAATGAAATTGCCAAGGTAGAAGCAGGGGAGTGGACTGCAGACAACAACCCACTGCATTTCGCACCTCATACGATGGAAGATATTTTCGACCCAAGCTGGGACCGCCCATACGAGCGTCAGTACGCTGCATTCCCTGCACAGTACGTGGCAGAAAACAAATTCTGGCCAACAGTCACCCGTATCGACGACGTATACGGCGACCGCAACCTGATGTGTGCTTGCCCTAGTCCGGAAGATTATCGGTAATTGAAATTTTTTTGTCTAACGACAACTAGGTATCCGAAACTATAGCAAGTAAGTCGGACTCCTTTAACGAAAAAAGCGAACCTGTGAGGGTTCGCTTTTTTGTTCGCGTGTTTTCACAATACCAACTAAGTTTCTTTTTTATCTCCAACATTGATAAAACACCTGTAATGCGCGAAAGTACTTAACCTATCACCAGATAATTAAAGTAGTTCAGACTAAAGCAAGTAACTATCAAAATTCCAAGGAGTGGACATGATCGAATCTTTCAAATTAGCAGATATAGCAACCTACAATGAGCAAGGTATACAGGTAACTGATCTCAAAGAAATCAACTTCTTCTATGGTGCCAATGGCTGCGGAAAAACTACAGCATCAAATTATCTGACGGATACTAGCGACCAGCGGTTTCGAAATTGTCAAGTTGTTTGGACTAATGGTCAACCACTAAAAACCTTGGTATATAACAAGGCATTTCGTGAAAATAACTTTGGTGACAGTGATATTGCAGGTGTTTTCACATTAGGCGAAGCAACTACCGAGCAGGTCGAATTAATTAAAGCGCGAAAAGTCGAGCAAGAAAATGCTGAGAACCAGTTAAAAGCTTATACCACTGACCATAATAAAACGCTGGTGGAGCAAAAAACATTAGCTACGGAATTCACCGAGAGCTGTTGGTCCCTTTATAAAAAATATCAGGATGACTTCAAGGAGGCATTAAAGGGCTTTTTAAAGAAGGAACTTTTTAGAGATAAGATTATTAGCATGTACTCAGGTGATGAAGCAGAGTCTGGCAACGCCGCTGAATACAGTGAGTTAAAAAATAGAAGCGCTACAATTTTAGGGCAAAGACCCGAGGCCTATCCGTTATTTGTAGTTCCAGATTTTAGTTCATTTCACCACATCGAAGCTGATCCGATTTGGCATACTGTAGTGGCAGGTAAACGTGATGTTGATATTGCAGGTTTGATTGAAGCTCTTGGATGCCAAGATTGGTTAAACCATGGTCGTCAGTTTATAAATTCGACAGACATTTGTCCATTCTGCCAACAACCCACAATTGACGAAGAATTTAGAACGAAGATAGAGCGCTATTTCGATACATCGTTTGAACAACAACTTGAGCATGTAAATCGACTGGCATCTAATTATCAGGAACGGGCAACGTATACCTTCGACGTATTACAACGTATAGCTTCTCAAGAGCGAGATAATGAAGAATCTAAGTTGGATCGGGAAGAATTTGAGCTGGCTTTGAAAAGTTTAGATAGTCAGTTTAAAGCTAACATCATGACTATTAGAAATAAACAGGAAAAACCTAGCGCTAAAATCGATCTTACTTCAACAACTGAGATGCTGAAAATTTTGTTTTCCTTGATTGAACAGGCAAATCAGGAGATAAAGAAGCACAATGAAGTCGTCATAAACTACGACATGGAGCGGCAGCGCTTAATTGTTGATATTTGGAGATTTTTAGCCGCCGAAATCAACGATGAATTTACTGCTTATCATAAAAAGATCAAAGGCGTTACAAAAGCTATAGATATATTGAGTGCTAAAGTTGCTGAGTCTGATCGGCAGGTTAAAGAAAAGAAGGCTGAAGTTACGGAACTAAGTCGTAACACAACAAGTGTGCAGCCTGCCGTTGACGAAATAAACAGACTGTTGCGAGCTTATGCCTTCCTAAATTTTGAAATTGTTCCTTCCCAGCAGCTAGAAAATCATTACGTAATACAACGCCAAAATGGCGAATTAGCTTACGAGTCTTTAAGTGAAGGGGAAGTTACGTTTATTACTTTTCTTTACTTTGTCCAGTTGGCGAATGGGGCTTTAAAGCAAGATGACGTTGCTCAAAACCGAGTTGTAGTGATAGACGATCCAATTTCTAGTCTAGACAGCAATGTTTTGTACATAGTTAGCGCAATAGTGAAGGGGTTAATAAAGGAAGTTAAAGCAGGATCATCAATCAAGCAGTTACTTCTTTTTACCCATAACGTCTATTTTCATAAAGAGGCATCCTTTCAAAATGGACGCTCTAATGGCTGTAAGAAAACTCATTTTTGGATACTCCGTAAAGTCAATAATATTACATCCATTCAAGCATATCAGCAGAGAAATCCAATTAACTCATCTTACGAATTAATGTGGCAGGAACTAAAGGATCGCCGCAACAGATCAGGTGTGACAGTCCAAAATATCATGCGCCGTATTCTTGAAAATTATTTCAAGATATTAGGCAAACTCAGTGATGAAGACATCGTTGCTAAATTCGACAATCATCAGGAACAGCAAATCTGTTTGTCACTGCTGCATTGGATTAATGATGGTTCACATTGCATACCTGACGATTTATTTATCCAAACTATTGATGAGCAAGTTGAGGTTTATTTGAATATTTTCAAGCATATTTTCATAAATTCTGGGCACGAATCTCACTATAAAATGATGATGGCAGGAGAAGAACTTTTTGATGGAGAGTTCGCTCAGATTGGAACGATTGATGCTGCATGACTAAATTTTATGCAAAATAGTCCAAAAGAGATTTTGGTGTCAGGTCTTGCCCTTTGCCCCGATATTTAAGTTGTAGAATTGCACTTAGTTTATAAACTCTACAAGATATTGTTGAATATGGATAAATCCAAAGGCAGTTACCTACCAGCCGTTTACTGAACATCAAAAGGAATTGTTAGTGCAAGACCAAGTAAAGCAACCAGAGCCAACGGCAGGTTTGAAAAAGCTGAAAATTTTTATGTTCGTGTTTACCACGGCGTGTTGTATCTGGGTGCTGTTTTATCCGCGTTATGACTCGATGGAGCTGTTTGCCGGGCTGTTGTTTTTCCCTGTCGCTGCGGTGCTTGCCTTTGCAAAACCAGAGGTTTTTGCTCTGGATAAACTTGAGCGAGCAACCACAGGGCTGAATCTGATCCCTTATGTTATGTGGGTAGCTGGCTGTGTTACCTTAAGTCTGGTACTCCGTATCAGGTTCTCAAACGAAGTCTTTTTGCTGCCGTTTTTTGTGCCAATGGCTTTGCTTTCGTCCTACATCGTCTGGGTGCTGGCGTACCGGTTAAGTTGGGCTTCTGTTGTTGTTTTAGGTGTGTTTTACACGCACAGTCTGATTATTTTGAGTAACGAGATAAGCCCGGCTGAAACTGAAGTTGTGATTAGCGGCCCTGTGGTAAGAAAGTATATAAGTAAAAAGCCTAAAGCCTATATGTTGGTGATGCAGTATAAAAAGGAAAAACGACATATTCAGGTAGGTGAGGGGACTTACGAACGCACTGAAAAAGGTGATTTAATTTGTATTAAAGATAGAACAGGCTGGATTGGACTTACTTCGGTTTGGTATGTTAAATGTCCCTGATTTGTACTAGCTCAGACTTAATCTCACTTAATGATCGGTATCACTGCTTTTAAACGCTCCAAATCGCCTTCGCCTACACCCTGGTGTTTAAAGTAAAAAGGCCATTCGTGGCTTAAGGCTGCTACCTGTTCGATGATTTTTTTGGCTTTAAACTGTTTTAAGCCAAAACGTAACGACTGCGACAACAGGTTTTCGATAGTGCCATCCCGGCCAAAATCGCCAATGCCCATACCATGCTGACGGCTGTTATTGACAGGTAACACGTCATAAGCGGGGGATAAACGCCAATTTTTGTCGCTGAAGGAATACAGCAATGCATGATTGCGGCTGTGATCGTCTGTATTACCGATAAACACATTAAACACCATACGTTGGTATAGCTCGTGTGCGTCTTCGGGTTCTGCGCCTTGTGTGCGCAAAAATTCTGCAAGAAAACCATAGCTGTAGCTGCTGCTTAAAGCCGCGTTATTGACAGTGGCTGCATTGATCAGCGAGTTGGCGCTGATAAAGTGATGGGTAGGGCGCTGCTGATGACAGTCAAAACGTTCCACCAGTAATACATCATCAGTGTCAGTTGTGACGACTCTTGTTGTAGCAACCCGCACTGGTAATTCTGCCAGCATACGCATGCAGGCGTGTTCTGTTTTTACCTGATTAAACAAATCGTCGGGTCTGTTAAATTTGGCCAAAAAGGTTGTATCACCGGCTGTGATTAAGGTTTTGGGCCTGGCACCACCCATGCTGGAACCATGCTCAAAAGCTTTTTTTGCTTCCTCTGGTATGGCTTCGTCATTCAATATGGCGTCTTTGCCTTTGAGTAGCAAAGGTAAATCGCCCAGGGTGTTTTTGTTGAGCTTAGGTTTTGACGAGCTGCGGGATAAACTAAAAACTAATGCGCCAACCCCCATGCCGGAGCCCGCCAATAAAAACTGTAATGCATTTTGTGGTTTGGTTTTATGCAAGGACAAAATAACTTTCTGGCCCCATGCGTCTGCACCTGCATCTAGTAACACGCCAAACACTCCTTTGCCAGTGTTGGTGCTGTATAACTGTTCTGACAGAGGTAAGTTCAGCGGGTCCAAAGGGAAGGCGTCAGGGCGTGCTAAATAGCTTTTACCATAGCGAAACTCACCATAGCGCCGTGTTGGATCTAAAGTGACCACGCCACAAATCACCGGCTGCTGCTCCAGGCCGTCAATAAATACATAAGCCTGTTCAGAAGTCATTCGATAGCTCCGGTTTGGCTTTGCGTTGTTTACGCTGCTTTTTCTGCGGCAGGTTATTGAATTGAGCCAATTGTTGTTCTACTGCATCTGTGATGGGCTGCAGTAAATTGAGTTGGGCCAGCACGGCAAACAGGGCTTCGGAGTTTACTGCTTTGCCATTTTCAATAGCAGAAATAGTGTTACGGCTCAATCCAACCCGCACAGCAAGCTCGGATTGATCCATAGACTCAGCTCTGATCTGTTTCACCAGTTGCCCTAAAGCTTGACTAAGTTGTATTGCCTCTTTTTGCATTATAATTTGTGCATTAATATATTAATGCACAAATTATGGCTCATTAAGTTTGGTTGTCAACTACCATCTGTTGTGTTGTAGCCGAAGCTACACAGCCAGTAGTTGATAGCTTATTACCTCACCGCCAATTCCCTACGCACTATCTCGGCACCTGCGGCCAAGGCATTGAGTTTGCATCGTGCCACATGGCGCGGTAAGGGGGCCATGCCACAGTTGGTGCATGGGTAGAGGTGGTGGGCGTCGACAAACTGCAGGGCCTGGCGCAAGGTAGCTGCTACTTGTTCTGGCGTTTCGATGTTGTGGCTGGCGACATCTATAGCGCCGACCATTACTTTTTTGCCGCGGATCAGTTCCAGCAATTCCATTGGCACCCGCGAGTTGTGGCATTCCAGCGAGATAATATCGATGCTGGATTGCTGCAGCTTAGGAAATACCGCTTCGTACTGACGCCACTCGTTGCCCAAAGTTTGTTTCCAGTCGGTGTTGGCTTTAATGCCATAGCCGTAACAAATATGCACAGCGGTTTCGCACTTAAGCTGTTTCAGGCCGTCGGCGGCTTGTTCTAAAGCGGCAATACCCCAGTCGTTCACCTCGTCAAAAAACACATTAAAGGCAGGTTCATCAAACTGGATAATATCGACTCCGGCTTCAACCAGTTCTTTGGCTTCCTGATTCAGAATTTTGGCAAACTCAAAGGCCAGCTTTTCGCGGCTTTTGTAATGGGCGTCGTGCAATGTGTCTATCATGGTCATAGGGCCTGGCAGTGCCCATTTGATAGGTTGGCTGGTTTGCTGGCGTAAAAACTTCGCATCTTCCACAAACACCGGTTTTTGCCGGCTGACCGGGCCAACTACTGTCGGCACGCTGGCATCGTATCTGTTGCGGATACGCACTGTTTTGCGTTTTTGAAAATCAACACCGTCCAGATGCTCGATAAAAGTGGTGACAAAGTGTTGGCGCGATTGTTCGCCGTCACTGACGATATCTATGCCCGCCTGCTGTTGTTCGTGCAGCGACAAACGCAAAGCGTCCTGCTTGCCGTCTGTTAATTCTTCGCCCTGCAATTTCCACGGCGACCATAAGGTTTCAGGTTGAGCCAGCCATGACGGTTTAGGTAAGCTGCCTGCCGTGGATGTCGGGAGTAATTTTTTCATCAATACGTCGCTCTTTGGTTAAATTAAATGCTGTGCCGGGATTACTGCTGTTGCGCTGCCCATTGTTCTAAAACAGAGCTGTGCGGCTTAATAAAATGCTCCTGCGCAAACTTGCCTTGCTCTACTGCTAAGCGGCTGCGCTCTTCTCTGTCGTACACTATGTCTGTTAAGGCGTGATCGCGGTTTTTTAAGTTCGGCTGATAACGCTCTCCGGCTTGAGTGTGTGCGTTGTAAATTTCAGGCCGGTAAATGCGTTGAAAGGTTTCCATGGTGCTGATGGTGCTGGCCAGCTCCAGATTGCTGTAATCGTTCAGCAAATCGCCAAAAAAGTAAAACGCCAAAGGTGCGGCACTGCCAGCAGGCATAAAGTAGCGCACGTCTAAGCCCATTTTTTTGAAGTACTGCTCTGTTAATGAAGTTTCATTCGGCAGATATTCCACCCCTAACACCGGATGCTGATTGTTGGTGCGCTGATAGGTTTTGTTGTCGGACACACTCAGGCAGATCACAGGTTTTTTGTGAAAGTGTTGCTGGTAAGCCTCTGAATTGACAAAAGATTGGAAGAGTTTGCCATGCAGATCGCCAAACTGCTCCGGAATGCTAAAGCCCGGCTGGTTTTTGTTATGTTCGAGCAGCACCACACTGAAATCATAATCCCGCACATAAGAGGAAAAGTTATTGCCCACAATACCTTCAATAGCTTGATTGGTTTTGTGGTCGATAATGCTGGTTTTTAATACTTCAATGGCCGGAAATTGCTTGTTGTGCCCGGCGCTGGTGTTTTCGATCTGGATGTCGACAGAAATAATATCCAGCTGCACCGAATAACGGTTCGAGTCTGGGTTGTCCCAACTGACCAGGCTATTAAAACGCTGGTTGATCATCGCCAGAGTGTTACGCAGATTCTGCTGACGGCGTTCACCGCGGGCTAAATTAGCAAAGTTGGTGGTGATACGGGTGTTGTTGGCTGGCTGATAATGTTCATCAAAACCAATGCTGTGAATGCTGAATGTGAACTGGTTCATCTTATCTGCTCTCTGATTCGCTGCTGTGCGGTTTAATTATCCATTAAGAAGTCTGGATGTCTAAAGCTGGTGTGTCTGTTATACGCCTGTGGCTGGATGAAGAAAAATGCTTTTATTTCATCTGCTGTATGAAGGATCTTCATGTTGGGGTTGGAAGGATGTGATTGCTTGTTATGGGAGTTGCTGTATGGCAGAGGTTGTATTCGGGCTTTGCACTAGTGTTGGAAGCGGGCAACTCCAGTGTTGTGCCTGACAAGGTTTCAGAAGATTTAACTGTCTTTAAGTTTTTGCGCTGCGAATGAAAGCCCTTAGGTTACAACTTGCTGGAATAGGGTTTAATCAGTATGATTAATTTTGAATCACTTTACATCAGGAGCATTGTTGTGGCACAAGTCGGAACTAAAGTTTTAACCGCTCATATCCCTTTGCCGTTGGCTGAAAAAGTTGACCAAATGGCTGAACGTTTAGAGCGTTCTCGCGGTTGGATTATGAAACAAGCTTTATCTGCGTGGCTGGAACAGGAAGAAGAGCGTGAACGATTAACTCGTGAAGCTTTAGCTGATGTAGACGAGGGACAGGTCATCGATCATCAGGCTGTACAAGCATGGGCCGAAAGCTTAGGAACAGATAAGCCTTTAGCGGTGCCAGGTTAATGGAACTGAAGTGGACCAGTAAAGCATTGTCGGATTTAGCCCGACTTTACCAATTTCTGGCTCCGGAAAATAAGCAGGCTGCTGCAAAAACGGTGCTGAGTTTGACTAAAGCTCCAACATTATTGCTGAACAATCCGCGTATAGGTGAGCAGCTATTCGAGTTTTTACCGCGAGAAGTGCGACGGATATTAGTTGGGCATTTTGAGATGCGTTACGAACTTCAGCAGCAGACTATTTATATATTGCGGCTTTGGCATACAAGAGAAGATCGCTGAATAAACCATAGTGTATGAAGGGGCATTGCAACCCAATTTATCCGTAATCTTTGCTCTAATATCCATTCATCACCACATTTCCTCCTACGACTGAAAAACTGTTTTTTCGTTACTGCAACTCTTCAACCGGACAATAATGCAATAAGTCTGGAGGATCTTTCTATCGCCCTTGGTTCTGCCTGAGCCAGAGTAATGCTGAATAAAAAAGACCAGAACACAGCTGGTCTGCAGCACTCGTTAGCCACAGGAGAACTCAGTATGACAGTACCAAACCCCTTGTTCAGCAGCCTGCTATTGGTTGTAGCCATGATGATCAGTTTTTTGGCAGAGGCCAGTTCGGATCAGGCCGTTGCAGAGAAAAACAAAGCTTTTATTAGTCAGGCCTTTGCGAAGTGGGCTGCAGGTGGCAGCACATTTTTTCAGGAGGTGCTGGCGGAAGATGTGGTGTGGACTATTAAAGGCAGCGATCCGGCGGCTGGCACTTATAAGGGCCGTGCTGTGTTTATTGAACAGGCTGTTGCACCTTTTGCGGCCCGGCTCTCTTCTTTCGTCAAACCTAAGGTGAACGACATTTGGGCGGACGGCGATGATGTGGTGGTGTATTGGGACGGCTCCGCCGTGGCGAAGGACGGTAAGCCCTACAACAACAGCTTTGTCTGGATTTTCCGGATAAAGGATTTACGAGCCACTGAAGTGATAGCTTTTCTTGATTTAACTCAATACGACGCGGTGATAAACCGTATTTCTCTTCCAACATCTTTTGATCAACAAGGAGATCAACCAATGAGTGCACAACACCCTTATCTGGGCATGTGGGTGACAGCCGATGGCCGGATCCGTCAGCAGCTATTGGCCAATGGCCGCTACGACGAAGCCCGGGGGAGCAGAGAAAGTGCTTATCAGGGGCGCTACGAAGTCAAAGGCAACCAGATTGATTATTGGGACGACACAGGTTTTACCGCTGACGGCGTCTTTGTCGATGCCAATACGTTGCACCATGGCGGCATGATTTTTTATCGTCAGCAGTAGTGCTGTTGCTCTGAGCTGGCCGAAGTTGTAGTAAGGTAAAATCAGGTGAATCAGGCTGCTATTCGCCTGATGGCTTGCATTGATCGTGTTGTGTTGAGCCTGGTTACTGCGGCTTCTTGTTTAATTTTTCGGTATTTATTGTTCCTATTTTCTTGTTAAAGTAACAACCGCTGCTAAGTTTTCTGACGAGCGCAGCGGCCTTCTGGCTGCAATGGCCGGAGGCTAAATAAAAACTTTGCAGGAGATGTTATGGCAACCCGTCAACTCATACGGCAGGATCTGTACAGTGCAACAGCAGTTATTGGTTGTGCGGCGGCTTTGTATTTTATTTATAAAAATCCAGCGGATGCGCTAAGCAACTGGTACTGGCTGCTTGGGCTTGTTGTGTTGGCGCTGGCGCTGATTGGCAAAGTGCTCTGCGGCACTTTTAAGGGAGTGCTTGTTGATGAGCGCAATGTGATGTCGTTGTCCCGTCTGCAGATGCTGGCCTGGAGTATTCTGGTGTTAACTGCGGTGCTGGCGTTGGTGTTTAGGGCGGTAGAAGCGGGGGATGGCAGTTGCTTGCGGGATGCAACGGGTTGTGTGCCTGATTTACCACAGCAACTGTGGCTGTTGATGGGGTTTAGCACTGCAACTCTGGTGGCTTCTCCGCTGCTGCTGAGCAATAGTGGCGCGGCAGAGCCGGATCAACAGAAAGCAGAACAAATCAGCAATGGCCTGGCGAGGCAGGGCTATCAGGTTTCTGAGCAGCAGCTTAGTGGTCCTTTGTACAGGAACAACAGCCCCGTGCAGGCGCGCTGGTCTGATTTAATTACCGGTGAGCAAAACAGCAATTGTCTGCATCTGGATTTGCCCCGCTTGCAGATGTGTTTTTTTACGCTGGTGGCTTTATTAATTTACGCTGTGTTGTTGCACGGACAATTAAGTCAGGGCACTGCGGTGGGCTCATTGCCAGAGCTGAGTGATGGCTTACTGGCCATTATCGCTATCAGTCATGGCGGTTATCTGGTCAGTAAGGCCAGTCAGAATAGCCTGGTGACCACTGCTGTGAAAAACTCCGCGGCCGAGCAGAGCTCGTCCTGATAGCCTTGGGCTGGAGTTTAGCTCCAGCCCTGAAGTTTTCGGCTCTGTACGTCTGACTTAATAGGCAATCACTTTTGCCACGCCACGGGAGCGCGGATCCGCAGCAGCTTCGACTGTTGTCGCTGTAACTTGTATTGCCTGCACATCGCCTAAATTCCAGCCTTGGGTATGCAGGTTATAACCTTTGTTGATCAGTTGCTGTTGCACTTCTGCCGATAGCGGGCTGTAAGGCTCCATGCTGATCTGATCTTTGGGCAATAACTGATGGTGAAAACGCGCCGCCGCCACGGCCTGTTGCAACGGCATCTTAAAGTCGAACAGGTTAGTGATCACCTGAAAAATAGAAGTGATGATGGTAGAGCCGCCTGGCGTACCAACCACCAGTTCAACCTGATTGTCTTTGACCAACAGGCTGGGGGTCATAGAGGACAACATGCGTTTACCGGGTGCTATCGAGTTTGCTTCGTTGCCCACCACGCCAAATACATTGGGCACACCGGGTTTGGCTGAGAAATCATCCATTTCGTTGTTTAGCAAAAAACCTGCACCTTGCACCACCACACCACTGCCAAAATCCAGGTTCAGGGTATAGGTGTTGGAAACCGCATTGCCCTGTTTATCCAAAATAGAGAAGTGGGTGGTGTGATATCCCTCCAGGCCAGGTTGAATGGCTTTGGTGGCCGAAATAGCGAGCGGGTTAATTTCTTTGGCGCGCTGGTCGAGGTACTTGCTGTCGAGTAATGATTGTACCGGCACGTTAACAAAAGCCGGATCGCCTAAATACTCTGCCCGGTCAGCATAAACCCGTTTTTCCAGCTCTGCGATTAAGTGCACATACTGACTGCTGTTGTGCGCTACGCCGTTAAAGTCGCTGCTGCGGCGCTGCTTCAAACCTAATAATTGTGCCAGCGCTATACCACCGGAGCTGGGTGGAGGGGCGCTGATCAGTTGTTTATCCTGCCATGGTGTGACTAAAGCCTCGCGCCAGCCTGCGCGGTAGGCAGCTAAATCCTGCATAGTGACGAGACCATTGCCGCGCTGCATTTCTGCGACTAAAAGCTCTGCCGTTTTGCCTTTGTAAAAATCGTCCGGCCCTTTTGCCGCAATGCGTTTTAAGGTGGCGGCCAGCTCGGGTTGTTTAAAGTTTTCGCCTGCTTTCATGGCGCCAAAATAGCGGGCGAAGTTGGTTTTTCCGTCCAGTTGCTGCAGTAAATCGGCCCGATACTGGTACTGATTTTGCGCGACGATAAAACCCGTTTCGGCGTAATGAATAGCAGGAGCCAATAACTCCTGCCAGGGCAGGGAACCAAACTTTTTATGGGCCAGCCACAACCCCATGACAGTGCCCGGCACCCCGCTGGCTTGATGACCAATCAGGCTCAAATTTTTGATCACTTGTCTGTCGGCATCTAAAAACATATCCCTGTGCGCCGCTGCTGGTGCCGTTTCGCGGTAATCAAGAAAGTAAGCTTTGCTATCAAACCACACCAACATAAAACCACCACCGCCTATATTGCCCGCTTCGGGGTAAGTGACAGCCAAAGTAAAAGCTGTGGCTATCGCGGCGTCTACTGCATTGCCACCTTTGCGCAAAATTTGTTCTGCTACCAAAGCGCCGTATTGATCAGGCGAAGCAACAGCGCCCTGTGTTAAATGTCGTTTTGGCGTATTGGTGTCTGCGGCCTGCAATGGGCCACAGTAAATCGACAGGCAAAACAAAACTGCGGTTGAGACCAGAGGATAAAACATAACAATCTCCTGAGTGGGATTGTTCTGTTCTAGCGTTTTGCCTGTTGAATTACAAGCACTATCGCTCTGGCAAAATGGCTGTCCAACCGAACCTTTGCTGCTTTAACTCTGGTCTTAGTCATGTTGTATCTGAGGGGGCAGTTTTACTGACTGAGTTTTGTTGTGCTGCATGTTGACCCTGGCTGGATACTGCCGCTCGCTCTGCCTGGCTTTATCAGGCAGAAATTTTTATTTCTTTTCAGAAGTTCCTTTCTTTTTCTGATTTAGTAACTAGAGTTTTCGAAACGGGTAAAAAATGGTAAATCCGGCAATGCCCGTTGTGCAAACGAAAACATACCCAAAGGAAGGAAGAACGCAGATGAAATCTATATACAGCTTATCGGGCCTGAGCCTTGTCAGTTTGGCGTTGGCGATGACCAGCCCTGTCCTGGCAGAGCAAAATTACGCCGTCTCCGATCCGGCTGCTGCCTGTCCTGTTGATCCAAGCTGGATCAGCAACCCATCTATGCCTGTTGAAGTGAAAAAAAGTGGTTCAGATGGCAGCTCGACCTTTTGTGATTTTTACCAGTTTTCTAATCAGGCGTTTTTATACCTGATGTCACAAAACAGCAAAGGGCAACGTAATTTTATGGATCAGACGGTTTACCCTGTGCTGGAGTTTGATGCGAAGGGAAATCCAGTTAATTCTTGTGACGCGCAGGTCACAGGCGCAACCTTAAGAACCAGTTTGGACAAAGGCGACAGTACTTCAATTTCCACCGAACAAGCAGGAGATAGCGCTACTATTTATGCGCAGGACGGCAATGTGGTCTATTACGATGTGCGCTTTGACAAAGGCATGTGCAGTTTGTCGGGCAGTGCGGTGGAGCTGCAGAAACAGAATCTGGTTAACTTCCCAGCCGGTACCACTGAAATAAAAGCCGCCTGGAAACTGCTGTCTGCCGCTGAAGTGGCGGCCGGTACTTTTGTGACTCAACCTCAGACCATAGGCGGTCAGGCTGTCACCTTAGGTTTAGTTGGTATGCATCTGGCTATTGCAACCACCGATCATCCGGAATTTGTCTGGGCGACTTATGAGCACAGAGTGAACTCACCGGATTGCACACCAGCCACAGCTCAGCCTGCTTCGCCCTGGACTTTTGCCAGCGCCAGTTGTACGGCCGGCTTACCCGGTACCGCAATCAGCGGCAATGACTGCAACTTTAATAACCCTCTGAAAAACCAAACCGCACCTACAGGCGCGCCGACTAATATTTGTCGGGTTTATCCTTATGGTACTGCCGCAGGCGATTTGAAAGCTGAAGAAAATGTGGCGGATATTAAGGCACAAAACAGAGGCGTAGGCACTTTGGTCTCTGCACCGGGCGCACCTGCCGGTATGTCAGTGTTGGGTAATTACTTTAATGTTGGCGCTTTGTGGGTCAGTGATATTTCGAAAAGTTCAGGTGGGCAAGGTGTACCGAATGAACGGGGCTCATTACGTCTGGCCAATACAGTGGCTGAAACTACCTACCAAAATGTTGATTTGCAGAAAGGTTTTGCCAGTAACTGTTTTGGTTGCCACAACTACGTGGGCACAGCTCAGAAGAATAGTAACAACATCACCTCACAAAACCTGAGCCATATCTTTTTAGATGTAAAAATTGGTCAGGGTGAAAATGTGGATGTGACTTCACCAAAAACTATCAGCGATAACAGTGCCGCTGCAGGTATTTGTGGCGGTACCAATGGGGTCTGTCAAAACGCCGCCAGTAATCTGAAATGGAATGGCAATTGGACAAACGTTAATACCAGCGCAGGTTCGGTTTGTGGTTGTACCGCTATGTAATAGGCGCAGTTATCCCTGATCTCTGATAAGGTCAATACCAGGCCACTGTGCAGCACACAGTGGCTTTTACTTGGTGCCTTCTTTTGCTCACCCTCAGGAAATACGGTGCTGCCTCTTGATTGTTTTCGGCCTCAGGTCCACAGTTGATCAGACAGAGTAAGGCTGGAGTGCAGGGGTAAAACCAGCATGAAAATGATTTATACCCACGAAAACAGGCTGATTGTCAGCAACATCAGAAACATTTTGCAGCGTCGTGGTTTTGAGGTGTTTATCAAAAACGAACATGCCGCCAGTCTTATAGGCGAGGTGTCGGCTTTTGATAGCTGGCTGGAATTATGGCTGGTGGACGAAAACGATTACGCTTTAGCCAGCATGATTTTAAATAACCTGCAACTCGACAGCGAAGCCGACGACTGGCTCTGCAGCAAATGCGCAGAGGAAAACGCCGCTTCGTTTGAGTTGTGCTGGAATTGCGGTACTGAGCAGGGCTGATGCAGGAGCAGCTCTCTACGCTGCTCCCGGAGCAGAACCATGGTCAGATTTTAGTCTGTTCGACTTGTTTTGCCTGTTGCACCATATCCCGCACATCGTTTAGCAGTTGCTGTGCGTCGTAGACGATTCCGTCTTTGATGGTATAACGCACGCCTTTGCTGTGCTCCGGCTCGTTATTGGCATTTAAACGATAATGGCCTGTGCCGTACAGCACTTTAAAATTTGCCAGCGGGTTTTCGGCTACTATCACCATATCGGCTTTTTTACCCGGCACTAAGCTACCAATGTCTTGTTCCATAGCCAAAGCTTCGGCGCCATTTAAGGTGGCGACCTGTATCACTTCCAGCGGGTTAAAGCCTGCTTCACGCAGCAGCTCCAGCTCCTGAATATAAGCAAAACCATAAATTTTATAGATGTAACCCGCATCAGAGCCCGCAGTGACGCGGCCGCCGTGGTTTTTATAGTCATTTAAAAACTGGAACCAAATGCGGTAGTTTTCGCGCCAGGCAATTTCCTGATCCGTGGTCCAGTCAAACCAGAAGGAGCCATGCGCATACCGGTTTGGCTTAAAGAAGTTGGTTAAAGTCGGCAGGGTATAGTCCTGATGCCATTGTGCATTACGCTGGGCGCTGGCATCGCGGGTGGCTTCGTAAATGGTCAGGGTTGGGTTGATGGTAAAGTCCAGTTTGATCAGCTCATCCCGCACTGCATTCCATTTCTCTGACCCCGGCGCTGCGGCCTGTTTCCATAACAAGCCTGCATTGGCGAATCTGTCCTGTTCGTTCTGATAGTTGTAGTTGGCAGGATAATTCTGGATCACCTGACCGCTAAATAGCGCTTCGGGTAAACCGTACCAATGCTCCATCGAGGTTAACCCCATGCGGGCGCTGTCCAATGCATTGGTGCCCATCACATTGAGCTGGGCGTGGTGCATCATAGTGCCGAGCTGCTGTTTTTTCGCTTCATCCAAAGCGGCCGAGATAATGGCGGGGGTTGAGCCAAAAAATTTAATACCGGCTGCACCAGATTTTTTAATAGTGCGCACCCAGTCTCTGGCTTGTTCCGGGCTGAACACAGGTTTGCTCAGGCCCTGGCCAAAGCCGATATAAGGCACAATACGGGGCGCTACTATAAGGTTTTTCTCTGAGGCTTTGACATGGCGCATCGTCCAGTCGACGCCATTAAAACTGCCGGGCTCGCGCACTGTGGTAATGCCGTGCGCCAGCCAGAGTTTAAACACGTATTCGGCCGGAGTGCCCTTGGCTGAACCGCCAATATGGCCATGCATATCAATAAAACCCGGCAGAATATACATGCCACTGACATCCATTTCCCGATCACCGGATTGGGCTACAGGCCTGCCTTCGGGCAAGATGGGCACGCCCGGATTGCCAACAGCGGTAATTTCAGTGATGCGGTCCTGCTCTATCACTATATCGACCGGGCCAACAGGAGGTGCACCTTCGCCGCTGATGTAGGTGCCACCCCGTAAAATCAGACGTTTATAAGGGCCTTCTCCTCTGTCACGCTCTGGGGCAGATGGGGTGCGTTCTGTTGTATCTGACAGTGCGTCAGCCGACACGGACAACACCGCAACGAGCAATGCAGCATGGAATAACAGGCGAATAGGCATAGGTTGTCCTTCATTATTATTGTGTTGGGTATGCTTTGTTTCACTATGGCAAGCTATGACCAAGCCCGCAACTGAATACGTTTAACAGGGGGATTGGGACGATAATCCGTTTGTAGGTTGTCAGGAACAGCAGGCTTAGTGGCTGATTTTCTTTGGATTGTTGATGGTCAATATAAGTGCTTTCGCATATACTGAAATGCCTTCGCGGCCGACCTTCATATTCGAATATAAAACAATGGAGAGCCCTTTTGAACAAAACCAAATTACCAACCCGCGTTTTTGCCACCAGAGCCAGTGTAGTTAGCGTTGCCATTGCCGCGGCCTTGTCCTCAGGGGCCTGGGCTGAAGAAAAGGCGCAGAGCAAAGACGATGAGCAGATCGAAACCATTCAGGTCACAGCCACCAAACGTACTCAAGTGATTTATGAAGTGCCTTTAGCCATCAGTGCTTTTAGTGGTGAAGCACTGGCAGAGCAGGGCATCAGCGACCTGACGGACGTGGGTAAATTTGTGCCTAACCTGAACGTGACAGGTTTTTCTGCCGGACATACGTCGTCAGCTAACCCTTTTATCCGGGGTATTGGTTTACAGGATCACCTGATCACGACGGATCCCGGTGTCAGTGTGTACGTGGACGGTGTTTATCTGGGGCGTCAGGTAGGTCAGAACTGGAACCTGAGCAACATTGAACGTATTGAGGTACTACGTGGTCCTCAAGGTACATTGTATGGCCGTAACTCTATTGGTGGTGCTATCAATATCATTACCAAGCAGCCGGATGAAGTGGCTGTGACTAAAGTCGCGCTTCAAGGCGGCAGCCGTGGCCGTGCTAAAGCTGATGTTTTTGTCAACCGTGAGCTCACCGATACGCTGGCCTTTAACCTGAATGCTGGCTACAACCAGCGTGATGGCCTGGGTAAATTTATTAATGTGCCTGACGCTGAATACGATGTAGGCGAAACTCAGGAAGCTTATGGCCGTTTTTCCGTCAAATTTACGCCAAACGACGATTTTAGTCTGGTGCTGACGGCAGACGGTAATGACGGCGAAGGTGGTTTACGGCCCTACACCGTATTGATTGATGAAGTGCCCACTGGAGCTTATTACACCGGCATGCGTTTTGGCGCGCCAACCCCAACGGGTCCTTTGCGCAATTCGGATCTGGCGCCAAATATTTATGACAATGCCACCGGTACCCGTGAAGTCACCACGGTCAGCAATGAAGCCAGTGGGGTGTCTTTAACCGCCGACTGGAGTCTGAATGACGAGCTGTCGACCAAAGCTGTGCTGAGCAACAGAACTTCTGACTACAAAGCTGGCCTGGATGACGACGGTACTATCTTCGAGCTGGATCATTATCCTGAGCGGGGTGATGCCGACCAAACATCAGCAGAATGGCAGTTATCCGGCTTTTATGGTGAGATGGACTTTGTTTCAGGCTTGTACTGGTTTGAGGAAAAAGGCAGCAACCGTCAGGGCGAAGATTCCCGTTTTAATGGCGGCGCGAATACGCTGGAGCTGGATCAAACCTCCACCAGTCGAGCTGTGTTCGCCAATCTGGGTTATCAGTTAACGGACGATTTACGGCTGGCTGGCGGTTTGCGTTTTAACAAAGACAAAAAGGACGTGTTGGCGAATGTAGGCAGTGGTCCTTTTGCGGCCAGTGATGAATGGAGCCAGATGAGTTATGACTTATCGGCCAGCTATCGCCTTGAAAATGGCATGAACCTGTACGGCAGTATGCAAAGTGGCTACCAGTCCGGTCAGTTCCCGGCCCGTCCTTATTGCTTATTCGGCAACCCTGAATGTTTAGTGGCCACAGACAATATCACCGCCGTGAACTACGAAGTGGGTGTCAAAGGGCAGGTCACTGATACTTTTAGTATGAGTGTGGCTGTGTTTAACACTGTATTTGATGACTTGCCTTATCAGGTCAGTACCACGGCAGAAGGTGGCTTTAGCACCACCAATCTGGTGGTCAGTCAAACCTCACGTGGTGTGGAGTGGGAAAGTACGGTGTATTTCTCTGATGCCTTTAAACTGCATAGTGCGCTGGGTTGGATTGACGTGGATGTGGATGAAAAAGACGGTGTAAAACCTGTTGCCCCTTTAACTCCGGAGCTGACCGCTGCTATTGGGCCGTCGTATGAGTTTGCGCTGGCCAGTGGTGCCACTATTACCACCCGTATCGACTATTCATTCCGCGATGAGATGTATGGCGAGCCGAGCTCTGATCCAGGTCGTTTGACCCTGATTGGCAGCCGTGAGCTGGTGAATATGGATATTGCCTACAGTCCGGCCGGTGCCGACTGGACCCTGGCTTTGTACGGTCACAACATTTTTGACGAGCGTTATGACAATGCCCGGTTAAATACCGGCGATTATGTGCTGAGAATTCTGAGCAATGACGCCAGTGAATTCGGTGTGCGTTACACTGCCCAGTTCTGAGTGTAAACTGGTTTAAAAACTAGCCCATCGCTGTGTTGTGATGGGCTTTTTTTATTCTGCTTTACTCAGCCAAAACCCCGGTTGTGCCGCGACCATCAATGGTGTCGCGGGCTTTTGCTTTGATCAGGCAGATAAAAGTCTGGCCTTTGCTGGTCCTGACTGAGTACTATCAGCAGCAAAGTGTGCAGTCTTAAGACAGGAGCTGGCCGTGACACCTTCCACTAAGCCATTATTCTGGCGTCATCCTGAGCTACCTTACCTGGAATTACGTTGGGTTCAGGACGGACGCAAGGTGAGTTATGCGCCAATCAGGGTTTATACAATGGGTTTCTCGCAGCAGGCTTATTCTGGGGCTGATATCAGGGCGCTGCAGGTACTGACCATCAGGTATTTTTCCTGTTGTGTGTGGTGGTAGCCGGTAGTTATGGCGCTTTAACTGTCGGCAAAAAAATTCTGTATGTGCAGGCGCTGCCAGCGGCCTTGGCTTTGTTGTATTTAACCTTGATGTAAAAGCCTGTTAGCGCTTAATACAGACAAAAACTGCATTGCCGGCATCTTGGTCCCATGCTGCAATTTTTTCATAGTTATGCTCAAGAATATGCACTTCAAAATAAGGGCATAATAGTAGTTCCAGCTCTGCAAAACTGACCGCGACCATAGGGTGTTGGTCTTGCCAGAGTTGTTTCAAATCTGTGGTCGTTTTTTCGATGCTCAGGTTCAGCGTTTGTGTTTCGCCTGTGCCGCTGTAATTCCAGCCGGATTCAAACACAAAATGGCTATCGTCAACTACAGCGCTGTGTCGAACATAAGAGTTATTGTCGATTTTGTCTTTATCCACAGCATTAAAACAAAACACGCCGCCCGGTTTTAGCGCGTTAAACACACTATGAATACAGGCTTTAAGATTTTTGATGCTGGCGCTGTAGTGAATGGAGTACAAAAAGCAAGTAATGAAGTCGACCTGTTGCTCCAGCGTAAAATCACACATATTTTGCAGCGTAAAGTGCGCCTCAGGACAACGCTGTCGGGCTTTATCCAGCATAGGTTGGTTCAGATCCAGCCCGCTGCTTTGGTAGCCTGCATCGAGAAAATGCCGGATATGCGGGCCTGTACCGCAGGCCAAATCCAGATGAGTCCGGCCATTTCCTCCAAAAAACTGATGCAAGCGGCGCGCGCTTTGGCTTTGCGTCTGATAGTCAATATCAGCGCACATCAGGTCATAATAACCAGACAAGTCTGTGTAAAGCGCGTTGGATGAATGCATAGACCCTTCTTACTGGAAGCTGTAGCCGGATTGACTGCCTGATGTCGTGCAACAGTGCTGAACCTTAATCACCGCACAGGCCCAGGAGCCGCTCTGTCATTGTGTTGTCGCCTTGCTGCACTACCACTACATTCCGTGTGACAGCGGGCTTATCTGGTCAGATTTTCGGCCGCGCATCATAGCTCAGTTTGTGGTTTTTGCGAAGCTGAAAAAGGGTCGCTTTGGCGTTGCGCCAAAGCGACCCGACAGGGGATATCAGACTCGAAAACGTGCGACTAAAGTGTTTAAATCAAAGGCTAGTCTGGTCAGCTCGGAAGAACTTGCACTGGTTTGATGGGCGCCCGCTGCAGTTTGAGCCGCCAGATCACTGATCGTAATGATGTTTCTGTCAATTTCGCGAGCTACTTTGGACTGCTGTTCTGCAGCGCTTGCAATAATATGGTTACTGTCACTGATCGACAGGATCCGGCTGGCGATCCTATCCAGTACTTCAGCAGCAGCTTTCACAACAGTTTGTGCCTCACTGGCTTTTTTGCCGGTATTGGTGATGGAAGACACTGCAGCAGTTGCTGAGTTCTGCACTTCACGCACCATAGCCTCAATTTCACCTGTGGACACCTGGGTACGATGCGCCAGGCTACGCACTTCATCAGCAACTACCGCAAAGCCCCGGCCAGCTTCGCCTGCCCGGGCTGCTTCAATGGCCGCATTCAGTGCCAGTAAGTTGGTTTGCTCAGCGACAGCTCGAATCACATCCAGTACCTGTCCTATAGAGGCAACCTGAGTCGCTAAGGTATTGATCACCTCGCTGCTGTCGGTCATGTCACTGTTCATCTCGTTAATGACTGCGGCAGTTTCGGCCACTCTGAGTTTGCCATCGGAGGCCAGACGAGCCGATTCAGTCGATGCGTCTGAGGTCCGTAATGCAGTTTGTGCGACTTCATCGACTGCAGCGCTCATTTGTGTAATTGCAGCAGCGGCCTGTTGCACTTCATCGTTTTGCAGTTGCAGCGCTTTGGATGATTCTTCAGTCACTACATTTAATTCTTCAGCGGCTGAGGCTAATTGACTCGATGAGCTACCGATTTGGACTATGGCTTCGCGCAGATTCGTTTGCATGATCTGCAGAGCGCGGGCTAAACGAGTCAGTTCATCATCCCCCTGGATCTGTGTCTGTAGAGTTAAATCGCCGGCAGCTACAGTTTCCGCAGTTTTTACTGCCTGTTGCAGTGGTGTATTGATGCTGGACGCCATGACTTTGGCAACCAGTAAGCCGATACAAGCAGCGATCACCACGATCGTCAGGATCAGCCAGAAGGTACTTTCATACTTTGCAATAGAGCTGTTTCGAACCTCTAATGCGGCTTTTTCATTAAAATGTATGATGGCAACCAAATCTTTTGTCATTCGATCGCTCAACGGATTAATCTCAGATAACAGTGCTTCGGCTTGGGCAAGATCACCTTGTAAAGCCAGCGTATAAAACTGTTGTTGCGCCGCATAATAGGCCGCGACAGAAGCTGTAAATTGATGATAAAGCTTCAGCTCCTCGTCACTACGGATAGTTTTTTGGTAATCCGCTGAATATTTTTCTACCGCCTGTTTCATCTGCTGAATTTGTGCTGCGGTATGCTGACGGCTTTGTTGGTCTTTATCCAGCAGTAGTCGCAGGGTAAACACTCTGACCCGCATCAAATTAAGATTGACTTCCCCCAGACTCAGAATGGCTGGCAGCATATTCGTTTCAACTTCTGCTGCATGGCTTCGGATCGTTTTCATTGATGAAAGAGACAAAGTACCAACACCGATCAGCAGCAGAATGAGCAGTGAGAAGGCGAACAATAAACGCTTTTGTATGGTGATTTCTCTTAACATGACATGCCTCTGTATGAATAAAAATGGCGATACCTACGTGCCCTGACTTACAGCAGTAACTGTTGCGTTTCAACACGCAGTCAGCTTACTTTAAGTTTTACTGATATTATCAAATTTTGGTTGTACTGCATGATGAATTTTTGATTTTTATCAAATATCTGGTTGATTAAAGCCAGAAGCTGGCCGCTAAACTGTGACTTTTACGGCGCTAAACTGGTGGCCACAAAAAAAAGCTTGCTTAACCGCCCCTGATAACGAGATCCTATGTTGTGTTTATTTCGCATCAGACCGAATCAGCGGTGGGTGCGCCAAGGAGATCTCATGTCTAAATCCAGAAGTCGTCGTTTACAGAAAAAACTTTATCTGGGCGAATTTACTGAATATGGTTTTATGTTGTCCTGTGAGTTAGGTCTGGAGTCTGAACAGGATTTCAGCAAATTGCTGGACCAGTTTATTGCTCTGATTGAAAGTCGTGATTTGGTGATGGCCGGTGGTGGTGACAAAACTCAGTTTGAGGCTTTTATCTGGTCTGCACACCGTTATGGGTCTGCCACGCAGGACGATATCCAGGTGATCAGCGACTGGTTTAGAGCCCTGCCATCTGTCGATAAACTGCAAGTCAGTGAACTGGTGGATGCCAATTACGGCGTTAGTTTCTGATCTACGTGAGTGGTTCAAATGCAGCGCCGCGAATGCTGCGCTGCACCAGAGTACGGACGGTTAATAGTTAAAGGAGATGGATACTGATGGAGCAGACCCCGGCTTATTCCACTTACTCTCTGGCTGCTTTGCGCGATTGTGCCGAGCGCATCGATAAAGAAAAATATCCTGACCGATATCAAGAAATCCTGCGGCTCCTCAATGATCCGACCCATTTGGCTGAGCAGCGATTAGAACAACAGTTATCTGCAGCGTCTTTGAAATACTCCACCTTTTGGCCCAGAGTAGGGGCTGTGGTTTGTGACGGTATTTTTTTTGCTTTTGTGCTTTACATCGAGTGCTTGCTACTGGGCGTTGAATATTCGATGCAAGATAAGTTTCTGCAAGCCTGCAATGCAGTGCAGGTGGCCATTTATACCATCATTATGCATGGCTGTTATGGTCAGACTTTAGGGAAAATGATGATGGATATTAAAGTGGTCAATGACGCAGACGAGGCGGACATCGGCATCTGGCAGGCGCTGCGACGTGAATCAGTGACCTTAGTTTTAAATATTCTTTGGGCGTTGATTGTTTTATTTGTTGCTGTGGTGATGGTGCTGGATGGTTTTGTGCCAGATCACATTAACTCTATGGTGCTGGGTTTTACTGTTATCGCAACCTGTTGGTTTGTTGCCGAGTTACTTACGATGTTACTGAATAAAAAACGTCGTTCTCTGCAGGATTTTATTGGTAAAACCGTGGTGGTCCGGGTAAATCAAACCGAATAAACGCACAAATTCGTTGGATCGGATTCAGTTTGTTAGTCCGATTCTTTTTTGCAGATCCGGCTTAAAGGCCGGATTTTTTTATGACAAGTCAGTTCAATTTTTATGCTGACCTGAAGCTGTCATGATTCGGACCTTAGACTGTTGTCTCTGATTTCCAATATTTCCGTCAAGGGATGTAACTTGGGGGAGTGTAACATTGGTTGTCAAAACCAGTATGGCAGTAGCAACTGCAGGAGCTCGAAACCAAGCCTGAAGCCTATTCTCAACTGACGCAACTGCATAAGTAATTTTCAGTTTGCTCGATGCCAATTGAAGCGGTTGGAGCCAGATGCGGACATAGTGTCCGGCTTGCCCTTGGTTGACTGGCTTGGGTCAGACTATCGACCATCTGCTAATGTCCAATCGCCTGTGCGCATGTTATGGTGAAATGACTCATAAAATGCTGCCGCATCGACGGCGCTGAAAAAGCCTGTAAGAAACAAGGAATCCAGCCCTATGCTTATCTTTTTTGTCAGTATTGCCATACTTATTCTTGGTTATAAATTCTATAGCCCTTTTGTTGAAAAACAGGCGGGCATTGATCCCAAAGCTGCCACACCTCAGGAACGTTTTAACGAAGGTGTCGACTATGTGGCAATTAGCCCGGTAAAAGCCTTTTTAATTCAGTTTTTAAACGTTGCAGGGGTGGGGCCTATTTTTGGACCTATCCTCGGTGCTGTGTATGGTCCTGTGGCTTTGGTTTGGATTGTGATTGGCAACATTATTGGTGGTGCTGTACACGACTATTTCTCTGGTGTGATGAGCATCAAGGAAGATGGTAAAAGTTTACCCGAAATAGCCGGCCATTATTACAACATTGTATTTAAAGGCTTTATGCTGGTGTTTACCGCCATGTTGCTGTTTTTTGTTGGTGTGGTTTTTATTATGAGCCCGGCCGGGCTCTTGAGTAATTTGTCTTACTTTGAAGGCACTTTTTTAGCCGGTAATACCTTTTGGGTGCTGGTGATCCTGCTGTATTACTTCCTTGCCACTTTGCTGCCTATCGATAAAATCATCACCAAGTTGTACCCGGCTTTTGGCCTGTTGATGATCGTGATGACGACTTTAATAGCGGCTGCTTTGTTGATGGAAGCACCACATTTACCTGCGGTCACTGATGTTTTTGCTTATTTTGAAGGCCACCATGAGCATGATTTTTTAACGCCCAACCCGGATGGTGCCCCCATCTGGCCTTTGCTGTTTTTAACTATTACCTGTGGTGCTATCAGTGGTTTTCACTCCACTCAGGCACCTATTATTGCCCGTTGTTTAACCAATGAAAAATACGTCCGGCCTGTGTATTACGGCGCTATGGTCTGTGAAGGCATAGTGGCTTGTGTTTGGGCTTTGGCTGGTATTGCCGCTTTTCCTGGCGGTTATGTGGAGTTAAAAGCTATGCTGGCTCAAGGTGGTCCGGGTTTAGTGGTCAATCACATAGCCACCAGCTATCTGGGCGTGTTTGGTGGTGTAATGGCGATACTGGCGGTGGCTGTATTCCCTATTACTTCAGGCGATACCGCCTTTCGCTCGCTGCGTTTAACCATAGTGGATGCGTTTAATATTCCACAAAGTCTGCGCAACAGACTGTTGTTGTCTGTGCCTATTCTGGCCATTGCTTACCTGATGACCTTATTGGACTTTTCACTGATTTGGCGCTATTTCGCGTTTTCTAATATGTTGTTATCCACCAGCGTATTGTGGCTGGCCACTAAGTACTTGTTTGACCGTGGTACCTTCCACTGGATTGTCAGTGTTCCTGCTGTGATAGGCACCAGTATGACGGTGGCTTATATTGCCACTGCTGGTATAGGTTTGAACTTACCTATGGACTACAGTAAGCCTATTGGGGTGCTGGTGGCTGTTGCCGGCTTGATTGGGCTGGTCATGGCTGATCATAAACGTGCTGCGCCAGCAGCTTAAGTTGGCTTCTTTGAATGAGAAAACAGCGGGCGAGCCCGCTGTTTTTGTTATTACTGCTCTTCTGTTTTTTTAGGTATTCAGGCTGTACTTTGTCTTCGAAACAAAGCTACCGCACTCAAGTTAATGCAGCTAAGGCCATAGACGTTGGTGTGTTTGTCTTATTCTCATTACAGGTTATCGCGATGCATCAGTTAGTTGTGCAGCTACGGATTTGAATCCAGGCGCTGGGCTCAATGCCGATAGATTCGGCGCTGCTGAAGTAAAGCTGGCACAACTCTGCTGCTGGCGTTGGGCTACGTGAAAGCAACCAGGCGTACTCCAGGGAGGGGCCAATGACCAGTGCCATGCTGTAATCAGCCTCTAGTTTGGCAATGTTGTAAGCACCGTAGAAAGGACCAAAAAAAGACACCTTCAGGCGACCTGTGTTGCTGTCTGCGACAAAATAGGCTTTGCCTTCCGCTTCTTGCCACTGATCGTCTTTTGCGTTGTAGCCTCTGTTGATCACTTTCACTCCGCCATCGTCACGTAAGCTGTAATTGGCTGTCACTTCCGTCAGTCCACGTTCGAAGCTGTGATCCAGCCTGGCTATTTCATGCCACTCTCCGAGGTAGTTATTCAGATTAAAGGGGCTGACAGGTGTCACCCCGGCTGGGATTTGGGTGCATGAACTGCTCAGTAATGCTGCGATCAGGGCGAGGACATAACGCATAACGACTCCTTTTATTTTTTGTACGTATCAAGCCTGGATCCATATCACAAGGCTAGTCATCTTTTTGTCCTTTTTTATACAGCATCGTCCCAGGTATTAGTGGCTTGCAAGATATTTTACTGCCGATAAGCCGATGGGAGCACTTCATATTCGACGGTGTTGTTCAAGAAGCTGTTGGTGTGCGCGTTAGACTATCGGTCAATAGCTGATGGATCTGCTGGCGTAACCAGCGTCTTAGCGGATCGTCCTGAGTTCTGGAATGCCAGACCTGGCTGATTTGTACTGCAGGCAATCGAACAGGGCAAGCCTTGATCAGTAATTCAGGGTTAGCCTTTTGCGCTATATCTGCCACTGATTTCAAACAGGTCAGCAGCAGGTCGTTGCCCGCTAGCACCTGAGCCGGTGCTAAAAATCCGGAAAGTCCGGCACAAACCTGACGTTTTAAACCTGATTTGGCCAACTCCTGATCCACCAGCCCATCCAGGTCCCCGGTCAAGGTCGTCACTATATGACGAGCCTTGCAATAGTTGTCCAGATTGAGCTGTTGTTGTGCCAGCGGATGTTGGGAACGCAACACCACCACAAAGTCTTCCGTCTGCAGTTTTTGCTGATAAAAACTCTCCGGCAAATCCCGGTAAAAGCCTGCGATCGCCAGATCACAATCGCCACGTTCTAGCTGTTGTTTTGGCAAAGTTCCCTGGGTATGGCGCATCACCAGTTGCACCTGCGGTGCTTGCTCTGTCAGCACAGCGAGTAAATTGGGTAGCAACAAACTTTCAATGTAATCCGTACTATAAATAACCAGTCGGTCTGCCTGAGCTAAAAAGTCAGTCCCGCTCTGATGCTGATAAAACCCCTCCAGCGAGGACACCAGGTGCAGAATATCAGTCGAAATACTGATGGCTTTGGGGGTTGGTGTTAAACCTCTGGCGGCCCGGACAAACAATGGATCAGCAAATTCATGACGTAATTTATTTAGCTTATGACTCAGCGCTGGCTGACTCAGATTCAATCGGGTCGCTGCTGAGCTGACATTCAGCTCTTCATACAGCACTTTAAACAGCAGTAATAAATTCAGATCTTTATTCTTAATATTCATAATTCGAATAACTACTATTAAATCAATTCACTTCTTTGTAGTTTAGCTCTGCTGCACACTAAGTACCATCCAATCGACAACCCAAGTTATAGCAAAGAGGTGAACTTATGAGATTATCAACACGCATGATACAACTGGGACTGGCAGCCGCTCTGGCACTAGGCAGCAGCTTCACTATGGCCGCGGAAAAAGTACTGATAGTGGTCACCAGTCACAGTCAAATGGGCACGACCGGTGAAAAAACCGGTTACTGGATGGGGGAGGTCACACACCCCTATAAAGAACTGGTAGATGCAGGTATTGAGGTGGATATTGCCAGCATTGCGGGTGGCAAAGCTCCTGTGGATGAGCGAAGCCTGGCAGAAGCAGATGCAACCAATCAGTGGTTTATGGCCAACAACCAACACAATACCAAGCTGCAGCAGACGCTGAAACTGGCTGATTTAACTGCCTCAGAGTACAAAGCGGTATTGTTCGCCGGTGGTCATGGCACTATGTGGGATTTTCCGCAAGACAAAGTGTTGCAGCAATTCGCGGCCGATATCTATCAAAACAACGGCATAGTGGCCGCAGTCTGTCACGGTCCAGCCGCTTTATTGAATATCAAACTGGCGGATGGACGCTACCTGATCGCGGGTAAACAAGTCACAGGTTTTACTAACGCTGAGGAGGAGCAGGTGAAACTGACTCAAGTCGTCCCCTTCTCTTTGCAGGACCAATTGGTACAACGTGGTGCTCATTTCAATGCCGCAGCCAACTGGCAAGCCAAAGTCGTGGTGGATCAACGACTGGTGACAGGTCAGAACCCACAATCTGCCGCTGCTGTAGGCCAGGCTATGGTCAGTTTGTTAAAGGCGAAATAACGCTGCAGCCCCGGACTTTGGCAAAGTGCGGCTGCTTGCACAGCCTGGCGAATCGCCTGTGTTCATCAAAGCTTCGCGCTGTTGTCACAGTTTTGTCAACTTAGATCTGCATGCTGGTCGGGCTTAAACTTGTTGCATGCATCACTGTTCCTGGTGATTTCCGGGCCCTTGTAAGGGCCCTTTTTTATTCATTTTATCCTTATGTTCTGCAGCTCAGCGCAGATGCTGTGTAACCTGGGGTATCACTGCTGGTGTCAAAAAAAAGACTGTTTTTTGTCTCATATAAAGGTAAAAAGACGTTGTCTTTATTCTCATTCCACTGAAAACACTACTTTTTTTTCAAGGTTACAATACAATTTCAGGCGCTGCTACTATACTGAGCGCGGATATCCAGCGCCTGCTGTGTGCCCGTTTCAGCAGGCTTTTCGGCTGTTCTGCATTTTTTAGCCCTGAGGATCAACAAAGACGTGAAGATCAAACTTGTTGCTGCTGCTGTGCTTTGGACTGGTTGTGCCTTAGCAACAGAAGTGGTAACTCATCCCGCCGTGCCTATGGACCAGCTAACCGTGACTCAGCTGCGCGGTATCTATTCCATGCGGCAGCAAAACTGGCCCGATGGCACTGCGGTCCGGGTCTTTGTGTTGCCAGCGAAAAACCCGATACATCAGACCTTTACCAAAGAAAAACTACAGATGTTTCCGTACCAATTGGACAGGATCTGGCAAAAAATAACATATTCAGGTTTAGGGGCTGCACCCGTTGTATTGACCTCTGAGCAGCAGATGCGCGAAATGGTAGCTACTACCGAAGGTGCAATCGGTTATATCGAGAATTCAGATGAACTATCCAAGCTTAAAGTCATTCGTGTTACGCAGTAAGCTATGTCTTGTACTGCTGCTGGGCTCTGTCGTACAGGCGCAGGCAGAAGGACTTGCAACAGATAAAGTGCGTTGGCATGGTTTTATTTCACAGGGCCTGATCCAGGCTCCTGAAACCAACTTTGTCAATCTGGATGACAGTATCTCCGCTGAACTGACCGACATTGGCGTCAATATGTCCTGGGCTTTGTCGGATCGTTTACGATTGGCAGGTCAGGTGGTGTATTTGGATGGTGGCCGGCGGTATACCAAAGGGACCCGGCTGGATTACCTGTTTTTAGATTGGACCTTGCACAGCGATTTTGATTGGCGACTGGATATGTTTGTCGGTCGTTTTAAAAATCAGCACTGGCTTTACTCCGCAACCCGCGATGTGCCTTTTACCCGCAATGCGATCGTGTTACCACAATCTGTTTATTTTGATTCCTTCCGTGATATTGCCGTGGGTAGTGACGGTTTGGCTTTTAAAGTGACTCGTACCACCAGCCTGGGTGAAGTGGAACTGAATTGGAGTTGGGGAGCCACCAACTTAAGCAAAGAGCAAAGCCAAATTCTGCTGAGTCAACTGGCGCAAGGGGATGCGGAACAAGACTATGTGCATCAGGCGAGTTTATTCTGGCGTCCGGACCAATCGGCCTGGCAGCTTGGTATCTCGTTGCTCGATTCAGATTTTACCTATGAAAAAGCTGAGCAGGATTATTACAGCGATGGTGCTATGACGGTGCAAAGGGTGATGTTCAATGGCCGGTATGCAGCAGAGTATTGGGAGCTAAGCAGCGAATGGGTGCAGGAACGACTGGATATCCGTGATTTTTATGCTCCGGGTTTTACACGTAACAGTTTTAGTCAGGGCTGGTACCTGCAAGGTCGCTACAATCTGTTACCCAGAACCTGGGCATTGCTGGGCATAGATTTATTTGATTTGGATAAAGACGACCGTAGTGGTCGTCAGTTCTCTGCGAGTACCGGCGGTTTGGTGCCTGCTTATTTTGCTTACCAGGATGATCTGACTTTAGGCTTGACCTATGATTTTAAAGATAATCTTCGTTTAACTATGGAACACCACTGGGTCAAAGGCACCGCCCGTCTCGCCTATCCTGTGATGCCCGATCTGCAATACAACACCTCTGAATACTGGCAAATGTGGGCGATGCAACTGATGTACTGGTTTTAATTTTTATGCGGCCTTTTGTGTTTCGTTTACCCTGGAAAATTTTGCTGGCGACCATCAGCGCTCTGTTGTGTATGACCGTACTGCAAACCAGTCTCGGTCTGATGCGGATGAGCGAAGAATTTGATCGGCAACAGCAAGTCAAACGCGAGTCGGCCAGACAACAGTATTTGCAGCAAAACGCCATTATAGAGCAGCAGTTGAGGGTTTGGCTGGAGAGTTTTTCTGATCTGGTCAAGCTAAGCCAGCAAGCCGATTTTTCCTCTTTTGTGCAGCGTTTGGCCGAACAAAGCGCCAATATGCAATTGCACCTGAATATTGAGCAAATCTGGCTCCATGACAGTTCAATGCAATTGCTGTTCAGTAGCGGTCAGCAAACACCTTATTTTTCAGCCGAACTGGTACAAAAAGTACTGAAACAACAAAGTCCTCTGACGGCCAATTTGTGCGTGCAGTTTTGTGTCAAACAACTGAGTTTACCTGTATTAAATAGCGCAGGCGAAGTGGCGGTGATGACAGTCACCACCACCTTGGTTGATATTTTGTCGGCGTTGCATCAGAGCTTAAACTCAGACGTGGCGCTGATCCGCGCCAGCAGAGCGGCGTCGGGGGCAATCAGGCGTGAGTTAATTTCCAGCTCAAACCCGGAGTTAGTCAAAGCACTGCTGCAAAAAGTCTCTGATCTGGAGGCTGATTTGGCCTTAACCAAAGGGCTGGAGCTGCAATACAACGGGCAGGAGTATCTGATCTCTGCATTTGAAATGCAAAGTAAGGGCATGTACCTGACTGTGGTTGACAACATCAGTGAGTTTGTCGACACCAATAACGGCTATCGTCGTCAGTTGCTGGTGACTTCAGTGATCCTGTTTGGCTGTATGGTGATATTGGTGTATCTGATCATGCGGCGGATCAGTCTGAGGCTAAAAACTTTGACTCAAGCTTTGCCTTTGCTTTCGCAAAAACAATATGCAGGCTTTCGTCAGCAAAGTCATTTTCAGCGCAGCTTATGGCCGGACGAAGTGGATTTATTGCGCCAGGCTGCTGAAGAGCTGAGTGTTGAGCTAGAACAACTGAACCATAAAGTTGAGCAGCATACCCATGAACTTGAAAAAGTGGCGATGTATGATTTGCTGACCACTTTACCAAACCGGAATATGTTGCAGTATCAGTTGGAACGGATGCTCAGCAGTCAAAGCACAGAGAAAAAGTTTCTGGCGGTGCTTTTTGTCGATTTAGATGACTTTAAACGTATTAACGACAGCTTAGGCCATGCCTATGGCGATAAGCTGTTAAAACTGGTGGCGTTAAGGTTGAAAGACTGCTGCAGAGCTAATGATCTGTTATGCCGTTTTGGCGGAGATGAATTTGTTTTTGTGCTGCCACAGTTAACGGATGTCGACACGCCGTTTCATCTGGCCAGCCAAATTCTGCAGCGTATTCAACAGCCTTTGACCATTGATCAGCAAAACTTTGTGATGACCGCCAGCATAGGTTTAACCATGAGTATTGATGGATCGGTGATTTCTGATGATTTAATACGTCAGGCTGATTTGGCCATGCATGAAGTTAAACTCAATGGTGGCAATGGGGCCCAGGCCTATAACCTTGATATGTACCAGCGTGTGCAACAACGGGTGTTACTGGAGCAGGATTTAAAACAAGCGCTGCAACTTAACCAATTCAGTATCAGCTTCCAGCCGCAAATGACGATAGCAACGGGCGCTTTATATGGCTTTGAGGCGTTGATCCGCTGGCGTCATCCGGTGCGGGGTATGGTTCCGCCTGATGAGTTTATCCCTGTACTGGAGCAGTCCAGACAAATAGTGCCCTTGGGTTACTGGATTATTGAGCAGTGCATGCAGCAGTGTCTGAGCTTATTGCACAGCGGTTGGCATCATTTCCGTATAGCTATTAATTTATCGGCTGAGCAGTTTGTTGACCCCGATCTGATCCCAACCTTAAAACGGCTATTGGACAAATATGAGTTGCAGGGGTCCTATTTTGAACTGGAGCTGACAGAGCGCACTTTAGTGCAAAGTATTGAGACTATGCTAACCATCATGCCGCAAATTAAAGCCATGGGTATTCATTTTGCGATTGATGATTTTGGCACAGGTTATTCGTCGTTAAGTTATCTGAAAAAAATGCCGATGGACTGCATTAAAATCGATAAAAGCTTTTTGTCCGGTATGTTGGAGAATGCCGCCGATTTCCAAATCATCGCCTCGACCATAGCTATGGTGCAAAAGCTGCAGTTGCAGGTTGTGGCTGAAGGGGTGGAAACCCGCGAGCAACTGGAGTTGCTGCGCCAACAAGGCTGTGACATCGCTCAGGGGTATCTGATCGCCCGACCCGTGCCACAAGCCGAACTTGCAGGCTTTTTAGAAGAGCATTTCCCGAAAGGAATGTGGCGGGGGCAGAACCTTGGTTCTGCCCCTCATATGAGTGTTGATAGCAAAAGATAACAACGAGCTGTGCTTGCCTCAATCCCTGAGCTATGGCTGGCTGGAATGATGTTTACACTCAGATTACAGCGCCAGAGTTCTGCTCTTGATTAACGACATAGCTGCCCCTGTTGAATATAAGGATTCAGAATAGGGGCCATGCCTTTGAGCACTTGCAGCGGTAAAGCTGAAGTAAAACTAAAATCCTCAGCCTCTTTACCCGGTACAAAAGCCGTCAGCGTACCAAAATGATTATCACCCAGATAAAACACAAAAGTAGCAGTTCGGTTGATAGTGGTCGCCTGTACTGTACGTCCACGGATCACCTGGGTCGCCATCTTGTTGTCACCTGTGCCCGTTTTACCGCCTATGACTAAAGGTGAACCATCTGCCTTGCTGAACGAACCTTGCAAACGACGGGCTGTACCGCCGTCAGCAACCTGCGACAAGGCAAAACGTAAGGCTCTGGCGACTTCAGGTTTCATCACTCTTTTAGCTTCATGTGGCTGATACTTCAGTTTAACCTCATACGGCGTATTGGCAGCAAAATGCAGCTGATCTACCCTGACTGTAGGTAATAACAGGCCATCGTTCTGAATAATACCAATCAGCTCAGCCAAAGAAGCAGGTCTATCTCCTGAGCTTCCCAGTGCCGTACCCAGTGAAGGCACCAAATGGTCAAAAGCGTAGCCCAGCTTTTTCCAGCGCTGATGAATATCAAGAAAGGCTTCGACTTCCAGCATAATCCGGATCCGCGTATCACGGGCACTGCGGTTTGAAGTTTTAAACAACCAACGGTATACCTGCTGGCGCTGCTCTGCTGAAGCCTCCACTGCTTCTTTGAAGGTGGCTTGCGGGTTTTTCTGCATAAAGCTAAGCAACCACAATTCCAGCGGGTGCACCCTGGCTATATAGCCCTGGTCCATCAGGCTGAATTTACCCGGGCCGTATTTGTTGTACAGCTCGTCTATATCTTTAACCGTCAGATTTTCTTCTGGCAGACGCTGCTGCAGAAAAGCACTGAATGTAGCGAAGTCAGAGTCAGGTAATAAATAACGATGCACGGCAGCCAGCCGATCCGGCGTTTGTTTTAAGCCTTCAAAAAAGGTCGTTAGACGGTCTTCCTCGGTTTTCTTCTGGTACTTGCGCCAGAAACGCTGCAGGAAGGCGCTGCCTTCTTTATCCGCAAAACGGCGCAAGTAATCTTCACGACGCGGATCTTTATCATTTTTCAACAGCAGTGATGTACTGCCTGCGGTTTGGTAGCTGCTGCTGTACGCCACAATATCCCGCATCAGACGGACAAAAGGTAGGTTGATCGATTCTTTGAGTGACTCAAGCACAGTCGGAACCCGGCTATCTTCTTTTTTCTGGAAGTTATTAAACACCTGCAAGCCACCACCGGTAAAAAAGCGCTCCGCAGGCGAAGCAGAGTAGGTGCGTTGCAGGGCTGCATCCAGCATTTTTGACAAGTCCCGGTCTGCGGTATGTGCCATGTAAGTGGCAGCCCAGCGTGTGATGTGGTCATTCGGGGCTATCTCAAGATTCAACAGGTTCTCTGGCAGCTCATCGATAAAGGCATCATGTAGCTCAGCCACAATTTCCAGATAGGTTGTCAGGACTCTCAGTTTAGCGGTAGACCCCAGTTCCAGTTTACTGCCTTCGTTTAAGTCAAAAGGCTGGTCTGTATTGTCGGTTTGGACCCGCACCCTGTTGCCACTTGGTGTTTTTTCAAACAGGGTAAAACTATAGGTGACTTTATCTGTGTTATTGGCGCTTAACAGTTTCTCACCCAGAAGTCCGACTTTTTCAGCAACCACAGGGGAAGCCAAACTATTGAGGTAATGACTGACTTTTTGCTGCAGTTCGTGATGCAAGGATACCTTGGCGGTTAAATCCAGTCGGTCCAGATCATACAACTGTTGATTCAGCAAGGTACCGAGACGGCCGCGGGCCACGTTAATGCCTTTGAGGGTTTGAGCATCTTGTTTGATACCCGCAGCTTTACCCCCCTTAAACAACAGACGCTGTGACATGGCCGACTCGGCTAATTCTTTATCTATCACCCCGGCATTAGCCAGTATTCGTAAATGGCTGTTGGTAAGTTCTTCTAAATCATCATGGCCTTGCAGCAGGTAATAAGAAGGGCGGCGCTGGGCTATCATTAATGCCAACACCTGACGTAATGCCAAACCCCGTAAGCTTTTATTTTGCTCTGTAGGTTCTGCATTCAGGACCTGATTAAAACGACCAAAGTCGGTACCAAACCAGGCCCATAATGCATCACCCACGCCATGTACTTCGCCAAAACCGGGGGCTGAGGACAAAGGGACCGAGTTTAAGTAATCCAAAATGATTTCGTGTCGGGTTAACGAGGTATCGGCACCATAGCGGTAAGCCCGCACTGAACCTGAGACCATCTGTAAGAATTTATCAGTAAAACTCTGAGTTAAGCCCTGAGGTGAATGCCGGTATTTTTCAATCTGAGTGGCCAGCGTACTGCCCCCGGCAGACTGACCTTCCAGATTTAACACCTTCGTGACCTGAGACATGGCCGCCATCATAAAACGTGGCCAATCGACAGCAGGGTTTGCCCGGGCTGGCGAAGTTAATAGCTTACGGTTTTCTATAAATAACAGCGTATTACGCACCACGGCAGGTACGTCAGCCGGGTGAGCATAGACCCGCTGCGGATGAGAAAAAGAGAACAATTCCTCATTGCGGCAATCACCAATTAATAAGCCGCCCTGAGCTTTTTCGCGGTAAGGCGGAAAAAAACCAAGCTGGGTATAAAACAGCAACTCAGGTGAAAACGCTGCTTGTTGCTCAATTACAAAATTATTTTGTGTCAGGCGTGGAATAAACTTCGATAACTTCGAATACCCCAGGCGCTGATCAAAAGGCCCAGCAATGGGATAAGACACCTGTTCTGTGGCACCGGACTGGAGCTGGTAGGTCAGTTTTTTGGCATAAAGACTAATTTCTGTCGATTGATAATGGGCAGTATGTAACTCGTAGGCGACCAGCGCTCCACCTGAAAGCACTAACAAGACCAATAACGAGGGGATCAGACTGCGACGAGGCGGTTTCGCTGCAGTGGTCGGCTGCACTGACGGTCTTTCGTCACGGTAGTTATCAAACTGCATTTGATTCAAATCTGGTGGGGATGACAAGTTCTTATCCATGAGTTCAGGCATCTGCCATATCGGGCGATTTTAACTGGTCTAGGTTAGATTTGCAGCTGAATTTTGTTGAACTTTGTTGATCAAACATACTGATTTGTTTCCATTTACTACTTTTTTTCTGGTTTGATCTCTGAATCAGGCGATAAAACCTGCGCAGAGAACCATAATTCAAGACTTTTCCTGAATTGCGGGTCAGTCTTCACTTTGGGCAGGACTGTGTTGATAAGTTCAATCTGCTGTCGCCCCCAGTCGCTGTTACTGCAGCCTATGGCTCCTGCGACAGGTTGAGTTAACTCCGCCAGAGGCACATACACCAGGCCTTTTGCCTGCTCTGGTGCGGTTTTAGTCAGGTAGGTCAGAATAATGTCGTAATCAAGAGTGAAATCAATCCGACCACTTTGGATCATGTTCAGCAACGCGACAGGACCGTCATCACCAGAGCGAACTAAGCTTCTTTCCCGATATGGAGCCAGTACTGACTCCAGCTCACCATACCTGCGACCTGCGGCTAAACCCAGTTTAAAGGTTGGATTGGCCAGTAAATGGGCCAGCACTAGGGGACGACCGAATTGCTCAGAGAAGTGGTTGGCCAGCGCTGTACGGGTAATCACACCTTGTGGCCTGTAGTCATGGGTCGGTTGGCTGAACACTGCCGTTTCCGTAGGTTGGCTGCGGTGGATCATACAAGGAAAGCACAGCGGTTCTTTATTGTTCAGTGCCTGATGGATGCGGGTTTGTGGCATGACCAGGATCTGGTGTTTGAGTTGAGGCAAATGCTGCCGAAGACTGTCTAACAGCTCATCGCAGATGCCCTGATGAGCAAAAGGTCCAGCGGTAATGTGAAAAGGAGGTGCTGTGTTGATTGCCCAGCTTAGCAGAGGTTTGGCTGTATTTGCAGGGACATTGCTGCTTAGCAACAAGGCCACCAGCGCTACCACATATCGCATCTGCAGCATGCCTACGTCTTTTTAACATCTTGTTAATCTAACCAATGCATCGCATAAGGACAAGGTTTAATTCAGTTCAGCCTGCACCGGCTGAACTGAATTTTTCAGTGAAAACTGCGATTAATGGTGGTGATGACCACCAACGCCGTGGGCATGACCATGTTCAAGTTCTTCAGCAGAAGCTGCACGAACATCCATCACTTCAATATCAAAACTTAAGGTTTTACCCGCCAATGGGTGGTTGGTATCCACCTCCGCTTTAAACATTCCTACTTTCACCACAGTGACCTGACGCTGGCCTTGTTCTGTGTTGACCACAGCCACCATACCTGGTTTCCATTTTTTTGCACCCATCAGATGTTTGACCTGAACACTTTGAATTGCATCTTCAGTGCGCTCACCATAGGCATCAGCCGGAGCCAAAGTAATTTGAAATTTATCCCCGGCCTGATGACCTTCCATGGCTTTTTCTAAACCTTCAATCAGGTTGCCATGGCCTTGCAGGTACAAAACCGGGTCCTGACTTCTGGAGTTTTCTAACAGGCCCGTCTCGTCCGATAAGGTGTAGTGGAACTGAACTACAGTGTCTTTGGTAATTTGCATGATCTGTTATCCGCTGCTTGCTGAAAAATGGCCGCTATTATTACGCAACCAGCCGGTGGGGTCGACTTTTTTATGTTGACAGAAAAAGCGGATGCCTAAAGCAGCCGCGATTGCAGGTACGGGCAGCCTGACCGGACTTTCAGAACCTCAGCTACGAACAGGCGGTACAGGATGAGTCTGAGCCCAGCTTAACGGGTCCAATGCGTAAAACGAGCGTAGCTGTTGATACAACGCCGGGTGCTGTGCGGCAAATAACTCGGGCTGTTCAAAAAAGACTTCGGAAATCACCGCAAAAAATTCAGCCGGATTAGTGGCTGCGTAAGCATCAAATAAAGTGGGTAAGCCAAGTGCCAATTGTTGTTGCAATTGCGCATATTCATGGGATAAAACCAAAGCCCACTCCTTATAGGACTCAGCACTGTTCAGCTCCGGTGCCCCCGTTGCCTGACCTTTGAGTTGATCCAATTGATGGGCAAACTCATGGATCACCAGATTATGCCCATCATTGCAAATAGCCGCAGATTTTAAGGTATCCAGCCAGGATAAAATAATCTGACCTGTTTGCCAGGATTCGCCCAACCGTATTTGCGCCATTTCACTGACGATTCCGGCATGATCTGCTTGCTGCGTTGGCACCACAAAAGCGGCGGGGTAAATCAGGATCTGCTTGAGTTTGGGATAATAATGGGCAGGTTTATTTAATAACAATAAACAAGCCTGAGCTGCTATGGTGACCTTCATCTCGTCGGTGACAGTTAAACCAGCACAACCTATAAATTGCTTTTCAGCGACAAACACCAGGATCAGCTTTTTCAGTTGCAACTGCAAGTCGGCGGGCAATGCACGAAAATAAGGCATACGCTGTTTTAAAATTTGCCGCCATGACGACGGAAAAGGCCGTTGCTGAATTTTTTTCCGCCGGTATTGCCGCCAGACTGGTGGCAAAAATATCGCGGCTAACACTGATAAGGTCAGTATGGTTAAGAACACTAGAGGCACTGTAGTTGCTCCACGGGTGGTGTACCAAAGCTGTTATGGCGCCACTGTGAGTAAATTCAAGTCCAGACTGAGCGAACAGGTTGCGTCCTGACGGAAAAAAACTATACCCTTTGCAGATGAACCCATGAAAGAGTCTGCTGATGAATCTGTTTCAACTGAATTTATATCCCGGTTTAGTCCACTCCATTTTATGGCAGCTACGTGATCCGCAGATCCAAAAAGATCGGCTGCGTTTTAAGTTTAACCTCGAGCGGCTGGGATTTTTACTGGCGGCTGAACTGGCTAAAACTTTGCCTGTGCATCAGGTTGAGGTTCACACCGTGCTGGGTTCAACCAAAATAGAGGTACCGACCCAGCCTCCGGTGTTAGTGACGATCTTAAGGGCTGGCCTGGCCTTTTATCAGGGCTTTGCCAATGCTTTTGATCAGGCAGACAGTGGTTTTATCGGGGCTTATCGGGTTGAGGGCGATAGGGCGGAGCAGTTGGAAATCCGGATGAACTATGCGGCTTTGCCTGATTTAACAGGCCGGGATCTGATTTTAATCGACCCTATGCTGGCGACGGGGGGCTCCTTACTGAAGGTCTGGCAACTGATCGCAACTCAGGCCAATCCCCGCTCAGTACATGTGGTGGCAGCTATTGCTGCGCCTGAGGGAGTGGAGGCGTTACGTCAGCATCTGCCCGAACACAGTTATTTATGGTTAGGTGCGCTGGATCAGTATCTAAACGAGCAGGCCTATATAGTACCTGGCCTGGGAGATGCCGGAGATTTATGTTTTGGTCCTAAACTCTGAGCCGGGTGATGGCATAAACCCGCCGTATCAGGGCGTTTTCTCCGCTAATGGTTGACGGATCATCCATTGTTGTTTCGGCGCTATGATTTGCTGTAGGGGCAATTGGTCGATACCTGGTCTGTCTAAAATTTTGATATGTGGACTGACCTGCCTGGCGTAGGGGTGTTTTTCCAAAATCCGTAGCGCTAAATCTATGCTGATCCGGGCCTGGATCACTGGCGAGTCTGTGGCTGCAGCTAATATCTGTCCCTGCTGGATAAGCCTTACCACCTCCGGATTGGCGTGGTAAGCCATCACCTGAGTTTGGCTCAAATTCTCGGCCGCAATGAAGTGCTGAGTCACAGCAGCCGCTACTGCATTGGCCAGGACATAGTGAGGCTGCTGACGGCCAAACAGTTGCCTGACTAAGGTGGCTTGGGAAAAATTATCGGTAGCACCGTAGCCGCCATGCAGCAGCGTCATCCGGCTGCCGGTTAATTGCTGGTGTAAACCCTGCTCAGCATCCTGTACCCAGGCGGCCTGAGCCGGGCCTGGAAACCAGGCAAGCGTAGCGGCTTGATGCTGGCTGTGTTCGAGCAGGTAGCGAATACTGGTTGCCGCCATATCGGCAAAAGAGACGGTAGAGCGGGCTGTGATCGCGTCACTCTTTATGCCATTAATCAAATCAATGACAGGAATACCAGAACTTTTTAACTGTAACACTAAATCATTTAAACCCTCACTGGAGATAGCGCCAATAATCAGCGCGTCCGCTTTATTCGTGACACAGTCGAGCAATTGCCGGCGTTGGCGCGGTAAGTTTTCATAGCCTCCGGCTTCGTAAATACCTAAGTGCGCGCCCTGGCGTTTCGCCTCTTCCGCCAGCCCCCAGGATACACCCCACCAATAATGGTCTTTGCCATGGGGCAACAAAGCACAGAGCCGCCAGACTTGAGTGACTTTCTGCAGCGGCTGATACTGCAGTTTCTTCCCATCAGCTTGTACGTCAACAGGGAATCAATCCTGCTGTGCAGATACCGCACTGCTGATTATCAGACTGATGCTGAAATACAGGTTTTGCATGAAATCTCCTTTTTGACTGATTAAAATTAGAAGAGATTTCAATGATATGCGACCTCTGTGCTAGTGCTGCGCTAACTTTTTTCGCAAGCGCCAAAAATACCACAGCACCATAGCGACAACCAGCGGAATACTGACGGACTCTATGGTTTCGGCCGGCCACTGTGGCAGCCAATGCACTATGGCTTGCTGAGCTTTGGTTAACAGTTGCAGGAAGTAATAGCTGATGGCAACCACAGACAAGCGTTCAACCGCGCTTTGCAGTTTAAGCTGTAGCTGAGCTCTTTTATCCATCGAAGCCAACAGCCGTTGATTTTGCCAGGCCAGTTTAAAGTTAATTTGAGTACGCAGTAGTTCAGTGGAGCGCCCCAAACGCTCTGCCAGTTGCTGCTGGCGTTTCAGCACGGACTGAGCCGTGCGCCAGGCAGGTGTCAGGCGCCGTTCGGTAAAGTGCTGAAGCGACATGAAACCGTCCACTGGTTGTTCATCCAGACTTTTCAGTCTGTCCAGCGTCAGTTGGTAGTAGGCGTTGCTGGCTTGCAACCTACTGCTGTTTTCGGAAATTTGATGTTCGGTCTGGGCGGCCAACTGCATTAACTCATCCAGCAACTGTTCATCATTGCCCTGTTTTTGCTCGATACGCGAGGTAATGACCGCCAGTTGTTGCTCTTGTTGTGGCAATTGATGCAGTGCCAGCTTACAGTAAGGCCAGGCCAGCAGTGCCAGCTTGCGATAATTACCTAAATCAAACAATTGCTGGACCAATGCACCCAAAGCACTGCGGCTTAAGCCATGATCCAGCACTAACATGCGTCCTGCGCCTTCATTGTGTTTACGAAAATCTGTCCAAATTCTGGCTTTGCCGTTAAACACCATACTGCTGATCAAATGTTCGCTGACAAAAAGTGCCGCAGGGTCCTGTTTGGCCAGCTGAGCCGGCTGCACTATGCTCAGTTGCACCACCCGGAACAACTGACCCGGCAGGCTGTTGAACCATTCGTTGTCAGGCACTAAATCCTGTGGGTCACAAAACAAATGGGGGGCGATACCGCTGCGAATGAAGGTGTAAGTAGAGAATTCATTGTGCCTCTCCCAGCGCAGCCAGCTACTGCCCAACTGTAAATTGCAATCTTGCTCATGGGCTTGCAGCTCTTTGCCATATTGCACTGAGAGTTGTTGCATCGCCTGATACTCGGCACTACGTGAGGTGCCGGATAAGGTCAGCACAAACTGACAGAGCTGACAGGGAGAATCCAGCGCCGGGAAAAAGCGTTGCTGTAACTCTTGCTCCAGCAGATCGCGTTGTGGATGCTGGCGTAAATAAAGTTGAACCATAACAGACTCCCAAACTGCATCACAAATAATCCACCTTGTTAAAGCAGTATCTGTACCCACCTGTGACAGTATGATGTCAATTATTTGATTTTATTGGTAAATATAAGATTTTTGCCGTGGTTTTTCTTTGAGGGTCAATAGCTTTATGTGCTGTTCCTGTACAAAAGAGCACTAAAGGAGTGCATCGTTGTTAACACTTTATTTTCAAATAAAGCAGGCTACAGTTAAAACAGGAACACGACAAGGAGGGCAAACCAATGCGAACTTTGTATTTGTCTTTGTGTTGTACCGCTATGCTAACCACTGTACCGGCTTTTGGCCTTGAAACGTTACCCCAGTTGCAACTGGCCCGGAGCTATCAGCAGCAGGATGCTGTAGCTGATTTTTGGATCAGCGAAAAGCTCGATGGGGTAAGGGCCTTCTGGGACGGTAAGCAATTGCGTAGTCGCAGTGGGCAGTGGATCAAGTTGCCAGAGTATTTACTTCGGCAGTTACCAGCGTTTGCCCTTGATGCCGAGCTATGGGCTGGGCGCGGGCAGTTTCAGCAGGTGATGCGGGCCTTAGAGTCAGGTGCCACACAGCAGCATTGGCAAAGGATACGTCTGATGGTCTTTGATGCACCACAACAGCCCGGCACTTTTACCGAACGCTTGCAGTTTTTACAACAGCAATTACCACAGACCGCTTTTGTGCAGTTATTACCCCAACAGCAGTTGCAGGCAAAAGCTCAGCTTGATGAGCTGTTGCAGCGGGTGGTCGCCGGAGGGGGAGAAGGGCTGATGTTGCATCATGCAACTGCACTTTATCAAAGTGGCAGAGTCAGTCACTTACAAAAGCTAAAACTGGTCGAGGATGCGGAGGCCAGGGTGGTAGCACATCTACCAGGTAAAGGGCAGTTTAGCGGTATGCTGGGGGCCTTATTGGTGGAGTTACCTGATGGTCGTCGCTTTAAATTAGGCTCAGGTTTTAGTCTTAACGAGCGGCAGAATCCGCCGCCAATAGGGCGTTTGGTGACTTTTCAGTATCGCGGACTGACCCACAAGGGCACACCTCGTTTTGCAGTATTTGTACGGGAGCGGTCAGAGCCTTAAAAAAGCAGGTCTGTCACTCTTGTGGCTGTCTGCGCAACCAGACAGAATAGCGCTCTTCATTAATGAGGTAGCTATGATCAATCTGGCCTTGATGGGCGCTTTTATTCCGACTTTTTTATTTGTTTCTGTCACACCAGGCATGTGCATGACTCTGGCGATGACGCTTGGTATGACCCAGGGGGTACGCCGCACTTTATGGATGATGTGGGGTGAGATGTTAGGTGTGGCTTTGGTGGCCATACTGGCAGTCTGTGGTGTTGCCACTATGATGTTGCAATTTCCGGTTGTATTTCAGTGGTTTAAAATCGCTGGCGCTTTATTTTTAGCTTATATCGGTTGGCAAATGTGGTGGGCCAAAGGCAAGCTGGCTCTACCTCAGGCTGGTATCAGCCGCGAATTGATGCCACGACGCACCTTGTTTAGCCAGGGCTTTGTCACTGCGGTGGCTAACCCAAAAGGCTGGGCTTTTCATATGGCTTTATTGCCGCCTTTTATCGACAGTCAACTGGCGTTTTGGCCGCAGTTGCTGGTGCTGGTCTGTATTATTCTTGTGCTGGAGTTTCTGTCGATGTTGCTGTATGCCAGTGGTGGTAAAGCGCTGGGCACATTTTTCCAGCAGCAAAACAAAGTGCAGTGGCTCAACCGCATCGCCGCCAGTTTAATGTTTGCGGTGGCGCTGTGGATGCTACTGGAGTAATTCAGCCATTACCAGCGATAGCCAAAAATCAGGCTACTGGAGTGTTGTTTTGCCTCAGCCTGCCAGCCCGGCCATTGAGTCCTGTTGGGTTGAACGCTGCGTACATTGCTATGCTCCAGCGCAAGACTTAGCTGCTCACTTAGCTGATAAGTCCAGTTGATGGCCCAGCTATGACCTTTGCCATTGTTATCATCGGCAGGCGTTTGATCTTTGTCGGTCACTTCAAAATGGTCATAACGGGCGCTAAGACTGTGCTGCTCTTGCTGGTAGTTCAGCATCAGATAATTGCTGCGATAATCGGCCACTACTACTTTTTGTCCCATGGCTGTATCGCCAGTGAGATACTGCGCCAGCAACCGCCACTGATCTGTTAGTTGATGTTGTATGGCCAGGCTCAGAAAACGGCTATCCCAGGCATATTGGCCTTGTTTAAAGGTGGTGGGTTCGCCTCTGTTGTCGTACCAATAAAGCCGGACTTCGGTCTGATCCTGATGTTGCCAGTGCAGCCCTGTGTAATAGCCGGTTTTATGGTCCAGCTCGCGGTTCGGCTCTACCCAGGCCGGTTGCAGTTCCACAGCTCCACCTGCGGCTATGCTGGGGTAATTGGCAAAATCGACCCTCTCCCCTATACCGGTTTGCAGATTATGCAAAGCAAAACCACGCCAGGTTAAGATGGAACCGGCTGGATCATTGCCCTGGAACAAAGCTCCGACCCACTGCAGACTATGGTCGGAATTAAAAAACCGACCGGGACGACTGACCGAGAATTCAACAGCTCTGGTTTTGATTTCTTCAGCTATCCAACTATTGATAGCGGAAAAGGTACTGGTGTAGGGCGATGTCCAGGCCAGATCGGTATTTTCCAGCGACATAGCGGGATAGAACATGCCCATTCTGCCTCGCACTCTGTAGCCCGAATAGGGAAGCGGGTTCCAGCTTAACCAGGCTTCTGTGATGCCTGCACCAGCCTCTGGCGCTCTGTGCCACTGCGCATGCACTGTGGCGGAAAAAGCAGAATTGCCCTCGACCTGAGCAACCAGATACTGTGGTCCGGCACCGGCATCGGTGTGATAACCAAGCTGCCCTGTGCCTTTTTGCCACCACGGAGCTAAATAATGGGCTGTATCGTTTTGTGTATTCAGATAAAATTCGCCGCGACCGCTGAGGCTCCATTGTGCGGAAGCAGAGCTGCTGACACTGAACAACAGCGTGGAGGTCAGGCTGATCAATACAACACTAAGGCGGGGTGGCGACATCCTGTGTTCCTTCTTTTGATTTGCCTTGATAGTAGCAGTTTGCATCAGTCAGTAGAAACCGGCAGATGAGAAAGTTTTTACTGCTTTCTCTGGCAGATGATGACAACAGACCTAAACTGCTTTAGTTTAACCAGACTTTGGCCCTCTGTGGTCTTTGGAGTGATGAGAAAATGAACTTGAAAATCCCTGTTTTGTGTGCGCTCCTTTTACTGGGTTTCAATACTCAGGCCGAAGTCAGACTGACGATCACCGATCAGCAGGGCAAGGCATTGGAAGATACAGTGGTCGAGTTACTTGATCCGGCGAATAAAACCTTTTCAGCAAAAAAAGCTGAAGTGAAACAACAGGATCTGACTTTTATTCCTTTTGTTTCTGCCTACCAAACCGGAACAGAGGTCGACTTTCCGAATATGGATAAAACCCGGCATCATGTGTATTCCTTTTCACCCGCCAAAGTATTTGAATTAAAGCTCTACGCCAATAAACCTGAAGCTCCGGTGCTGTTTGATCAGCCGGGTATTGTCGCTTTAGGTTGTAACATTCACGACTATATGCAGGCTTATATCTATGTTGGTGAAAGCCCATTTTTACAGGTGACAGATAGCCAAGGGCAGGTGATTTTTAATCAGCTTCCGGATGGTAACTACCAGCTAAAACTCTGGCATCCGTGGCAAAACGCCGATTGGGTGACACAACAAGTGCAGATTAAACAAGGTCAGGTGATGAATTATCAACTGGCTATCACAGCTCAGGAAAAACCCCAAAAGCCGAAGAAAGGTTTTGGTGCCTCCTATACTCCCTGATTTTTTAACCTAAAGGAGCCGACTCATGGCCACAGTAACATTAAAAGGTAATCCATTTCAGACAATAGGCGAACTGCCGGCAGTGGGTAGCAAAGCCCCTGATTTCACCTTAACAGGTGCAGGTTTAGCAGACGTGAAACTGGCAGATTTTGCCGGACAGCGTTTGGTGCTGAATATTTTCCCAAGTGTGGACACACCCACTTGCGCTACCTCTGTCCGTACTTTTAACAAAGCCTTGTCAGGTTTAGATAATACCGCTGTGCTGTGTGTTTCTGCAGATCTGCCTTTTGCTCAGGCACGTTTTTGTGGTGCAGAGGGTTTAGAGCAGGTGAAAAACGGTTCCAGTTTCCGCAGCTCATTTGGCAAAGATTATGGGGTGGTATTCACTACAGGTCCTCTGACCGGTTTACTGTCCCGCGCTGTTGTGGTGATTGGCACAGACGGTACTGTGTTGTACACAGAACAAGTGGCTGAAACTGCAGATGAACCTTCGTACCAAGGTGCTTTGGCGGTGTTAGCTTAATAATGTGGAGATCAGAGTCGTGGACTCTGATCTCTGTTTCAAGAGTCCTGTTATGCAACACAGACTGCTTGTCGTTTTGGCTTTGTTTATGCTGCCTGTAGTGCTGGCAGCCCCCACAGCTTCGCCAGAGAAAGTCCTGCGCATGGGCATTCATAATTTTCCGCCAGATTTTGTCGTCAGTGCTGATGGCAAACGTTGTGCCGGCGAAGGTTATGTGTTGGCTCAGCGCATTTTTGCAAAAGCAGGTTTTAAGCTAAAAGCCGTTTGTACCACACCGGCCAGGATGTATTTGTTACTGGATCAAGGCGAGGTGGATTTTAGTATCAATATAAAAACCACAGCGGCGATCAGCAGAAAACACCAGTTTGTTGAACCAGCTTACATGTCGATGCAACTGATGTTGTACAGCCACGCTCCGAGTTCAACTGCACCACAAGACAAAACCATAGCGGCCATCCGCTCTTTTGATTACTTAGGCCAGCGTCAGCAACTCCTGCAACAAGGGTATCAACTGGTGGATATGCCCGACAGCATCAGCGCTATCCAGTTATTTTTGCACCAACGTACTCAGTATTTAATTAGCTATCAGGGACCTTTTGTCGCTTACACCGGACAGCAAGCAACTGATGTTGTCGATGTAAAGCAAAAAAAACTGGCAGAAGTTGATGCCTATTTTGTTGTGTCCGCGGCTTCAGCTTACCAGCAGCGCATTATTGAGGTCGTGCAGCAGTATGCCAGGGCACATAGTTGTAGTTATCTAAAGGGATGTGATACCGCCACTATTCCCTGATATTTTGCGTTTTCCCCTTATGACAGTAAAAAGCGTTGCGTCAGTAGCGCTGTTTTTGTTTGAATAGCAGCCTCTTGTGAACAGCGCAGAATCTTTGTATGCATATCAAAGCTCTTGACCCTTTATCCGCTCCGGCAGCCCATCTGCTGGCTTTATCCGATGTCTATATGGCGTCTTTATACCCTGCTGAAAGTAATCATATGGAAAGCCCCTCAGCCTTGGCTTTGCCTAACGTGTTATTTTTAGGCGCTTATCTGGATGGCAAATTGGCAGGTTGTGGTGCAGTGAAAATACTGCATGATGACGGCAGTTATGGCGAAATTAAGCGGGTTTATGTGCTGGAAGCTTTCAGAGGCCGTGGAGTGTCAAAACAACTGATGCAGGCGCTGGAGACCCATCTTAAACAGCAACAAATTCTGCTGGCCCGGCTTGAAACAGGTATTTCTCAGCCTGAAGCTCTGGGCTTGTATGAAAAGTTAGGGTACCAGTACAGAGCACCTTTTGGCTCTTATCAGTTGGATCCTTTAAGTGTGTTTATGGAAAAACGCCTCGAACTTTAGAGTGTTTGTTCCTGAAATAGTTTTTTGCGCTGGTCAGCAGCGCGTTTTTTAAGCTAAGCTGCTTCTTGTTCCTGATTAGTGTACGCATTGGTCAGGTGTCCTGTTGACGTTAAAAAACAAGGAGTCTGGCCCATGGGTTTTTCTACTCGCCACTTATGGATGGTGCTGGCGGCGTCGCTGTTGGCAGGTTGCAGTACTTTACCTCCGTCCACACCACCAATCACTGGAAGTACAGCAACCTCTGTTCAGGATAAGGCCTGTGTCGGCAAGATTGAAGCCCCTGCCGCGGGTCTGGAAGCCACTTCAGATCCAGAGTTATTAAAATCGGCTTTAGGTGAACCAAACAAAGGTCAACTTTGCATGGGGCAGGTGTTTGTAGCTACAGCACCAGTGACAGTCTACAGAGTCTGGGACCAGGCCAAAAGTTACACTTTATATGGCCGTTGGTGGTCATTTATGCGGCCTGAAGGTCCGACGGAGCAGTACTGAGCGGCCAATGCCATTTGCCCAAACTGGAGCGTGCTCAATCAAATGAGCCCTTGTGCCTTAAAGGTCGGCAGCAAAATTGTGGTAGGGCCTGGTCAGAGTGCGGATTGTGGGGAAGGTCTGGTCTATCCTCAGTCTGCTGTTAATCAGGTTTATATCAATAACGATTCACGTAACAATGTGCTTTGGATCGAAAACTGTGACGCTGGCAGCAACTGGCCACAATAAAGAGGAAACAGAGGATGCATAAAAGTTGCTTAGCCGCTTTTGTTCTGGACAGTCAGGTGGATGATAGTCAGCCAGCTACAGACTTTTGGAGTCAGGCGCTGGGTTATCCACAGTTGCCTTCTGATCCGGAGTGGGCTGAGCGTTATGCTTATCTGGACAACCCAACCTCTGAGCCCAGACTGTTGCTGCAAAAAGTTGAACATCCAAGCCATATTCATCTGGATATCGAAACCGATCATATCCAGGCAGAAGTGGAGCGCTTGTGCAAATTAGGTGCTGTTGTTGTCAAACAAATGCCACGCTGGACTGTGATGAAGGCGAGAGCACCGGTTAGTTTAAGAAGTGAACAGCAGAGCTGCCTGAAAAGGACTCAGTCAAGGCGTGACAGCGAAGGAATAGTGGCGCTCTTTCGAGCTGTTACAACGCTGAATGAGGGCTTTTCAGGCGCTCCCGAAGGGCGAGTCCAGAATTGCCGTATGCGGCGTTAGCTTTTTTTGGTTTAGGCCCACTAAACCTTCAAAAATCTGCCTTGCCTACGGCAATTCTGGTTCTCGCTGCTGCCACTCTTTAAACTGACCGGTGCTCTTTGGCCATAGATTTTGTGTGGTACTGCCGCAGCGCACCGATTTTGCTCAAAGCTCTGATGTAAAGCTCTGGCCTTAGTCTCACTGTGCGATTTCTGTTATCGCCTTTTGTCTGAAGACAAAGGGCTCGTATTCAATTCCTCCGTTTTTTTGAGTTTTTAAATTAAAAACAGATGTTCACTCATTGGTGTTTTTTATTTTAAATTTAACACCTGAATAATTTGTTTTAATTCAATTGCTTAATTTTTTTTCATCTTGTTTTTAAATTCATGAAGTAGCGTTTTACTTATTTTTGGTGTACAACTGTGCGCTGAAATTAAGTGGAAGGACCAGTGTGAATAAAAGTATCTCGTCATGGAGCCAGCGCCTCTACCGTCAATTTAGTTTAATGCTGGCGAATCAACCCAAGCTGGGGTATTACTTAAAGCCCTTGCTGCGCTGGAATAACCCTCAGTTACATCCGGATTATCACAGTGCCCGCGTGATCGATTTTGGTTGGGAAACTGAGCAGATCCTCAGTGTCTGGTTAGAACCCGCTTCATCCTGGTCTGGTTTTATTCCGGGTCAGCACCTGCTGGTCACCCTGCTGCATCGGGGCCGATACATCAGTCGCAGTTTTAGTATCAGTTCGTCCTCTGCGGTATTTGCCCAGCAAAAACAAATCCGTATCAGTTGCAGAATTCAGCCAGAGGGCCAGTTTACCAATGCGCTGGCGACAGCCATTTCCGGGTTGACTCACCTGAGTATCAGCGACGCAATGGGCGATTTTGTGTTTCGCCCTCAGTCAGACAGCACGCCTTACCAGAGCACCGTGATGGTAGCTGCAGGTTCTGGTATTACCCCTCTTTGGTCGATGTTAAGCAGTGTACGTTGCTGGACGTCACCTATTGTGCTGTTTTACTGCGTAAAAGAATCGCGTCAGGCTGCCTTTTTGACCGAGTTAAAATTACTGGCAGCAAAACAGCCTTTGTTCAGATTGCAATTGATTGAGACCGCAGTTTCAGGTCGCCTGGATTTGGTGACAGAGTTAACAACGAATGCTGATTTTTCTCTGAGTCAGGCACAGTACTTTTTATGTGGTCCAGCGGCGATGAGCCGGCAGTATCAGCATGATCTGATACAACAAGGAGTGCCAGCGGCTGCTATTCACACTGAATTGTTTGGACTGGCGCCGCCAGGTTCTGCTGGTCCGGTTAAACAAGCCTTGGTTTTGCAACAGGGCCGGGTCAACAAACTGCAAGCTACTGCTGGAGTATCTTTATTGCAACTTGCGGAGCAGCAGGGCCTGGCACCACGTTTTGGTTGCCGTATTGGTGTTTGTTATCAGTGTGTTTGTCAAAAAAAATCAGGCCAGGTGCTGAATTTGCGTACCGGGCAGATTTCAGGCGATGGCCCTGAACAAATTCAGTTGTGTATTAGTGCTGCACACAGCGATCTGCAGATTGAGTTATAGGATCAAGATGAAACTTACAGAACAACAATTATCCGAACTGGCTGCTGAGCTGGACCAGGTGAAAGCCAATGTGATGAACCAATTGGGTGACAAAGAAGCACGCTACATACGCCGTATGCTGCTGACGCAGCGCTTAAGCGCTATTTCCGGCCGCATTCTGATGGTGTTGGGTTTTGTTACGCCCTGGTTGTGGGTATTCGGTGTTGCTCTGTTGGCACTGGCCAAAATTCTCGACAATATGGAAATAGGTCATAACGTTTTGCATGGCCAGTACGACTGGATGAATGACCCTGTGCTGCACTCAAAACGTTTTGAGTGGGACATTGCCTGTGACGCTGCTTCCTGGCAACGCACCCACAATTTTGAACATCACACTTACACCAATATCATCGGCAAAGACCGTGATTTTGGTTATGGCTTATTGCGCCTGAGTAATGACTTTCGCTGGCGGTTGCGTAACTTATGGCAGTTGGTCACCTATCTGCTGTTAAGCACTTTGTTTCAATGGGGGGTGTCTTACCATGAGCTGGCAGGGGAGCGGGTATTTTTTGGCAAAAAGAAAGCGGGTCGGGTTAACACTGTCAATCACAGCGAGTTGAAAAAAGCCTTTTTTGGTAAAGGTGCCCGTCAGTTGTTTAAAGATTATGTGTTTTTTCCTTTGATTGCCGGGCCTATGTGGTTGTGGGTGTTAGCGGGCAATCTGCTGGCCAATCTGATCCGTAACTTATGGACCTCCACTGTGATTTTTTGTGGTCATTTCACCGCCGATGTTCACACCTTTACCCAAGCGCAATGCGAAGGTGAAAGCCGCGGCCATTGGTATTACCGGCAAATTCTCGGTTCCTCCAACTTTACCGGGCCGCGTTGGTTTCATATTTTGACCGGCCATTTAAGTTGCCAGATTGAGCATCATTTATTTCCGGATATGCCAGCTTTGCATTACCTGACCGTGGCGCCGCAAGTGCAGGCTATTGCGAAAAAATATGGCATTGCTTATAACTGCGGCAGCTTTTTACGCCAATACGCCACAGTAGTGGCGCGGATTATTAGGTATTCTTTTCCCGGTGGTAAAGCCACTACAGCATATACCCTTCGTACTTGAAGCTGCAGCTTTGTTGATGGCGTGCACTCGCCCCAGTCACATAGGTTAACTATGCTCCTGGGGGCTCACTTACTTGTCGCCGCGCTGCAACTCCAATTACATTGGGTATAAAAAGTTGCCTTGTCACCCGATCATAAAATGAGGATTGAGTCATGTTATTTGCCGATGTTTTGCAGCAGTTTAAAGTCGGACAACCGGATGAACTACAGATTGACGTGCCAGAGCAGTGGGGCCAGGGCCGCGCTGTGTTTGGTGGTATGGCGTCTGCTTTGGCTTTGGCGCATTTAATCACAGTACTACCGGCAAATATGCCGCTGCGTTCAGTGTCGGTATCTTTTGTTGCACCTCTGAATGCAGGAGCGGCCACAGTGTCCCGCCGTATTTTGCGTCAGGGCAAGTCGGTCATTCAGGCTATGGTCGAAATTACCCAGCAGGATCAGGTGGCTTTGGTGTTATTGGCAAGCTTTGGTGCTGAGCGGCCATCGGCCTTTCAGATCCTGGCTGAACCGGCACCGGCCTTTGCCGGACAGGCTATGGTATTGCCTAAACAAGGCCCGGCACCAGAATTTACCCGACATTTTGATTACCAGATCTGTCGTGGCGCTATGCCGTTTTCTGGCGGTACAGCGACAGAGTTAGGCGGGCGTATTCGTTTTGCTGAAGGCAAAAGCATAACTGTGGGGGTACTGGAATTATTGGCGCTGGTTGATGCCTGGCCTCCGGTTAGTTTAACTTTACTGAACCAGCCAGCTCCCGCCAGCTCACTCACCTGGACTATCGAGTTTATCCAGCCGCATCAGGCCAGCGGCACAGCAGCGTCAACCACAGACTGGTGGAGTTATCTGGCCAGTATTGAACACGGCGCTGATGGTTATCATCATATCGAAGCCAAGCTATGGCAACCGGACGGCCAGTTAGCCGCCATCAGCCGTCAGACTGTGACTGTCTTTGCCTGAACAGCAAGTGCCCTTACCCAAAGTAATTGATGTTGCAGCGCGACGACAAGTGTGGGAGTCCCCAGGAAGGGTCCTATGTGACTGAGGCGACCTTATTTATAAAAGCAGACAGTCAACAAAGCTGCGGCTTCAAGTACGAAGGGTAAGTTGCTTAAAATTTATACTCGCTGAGTACGGATGCTTCTGTTATAGTGCGCGCCCTTTTTCCTGTGCCAGTGTTTGTGTTCATAGCGAGTACCTATTTTTGAGCAATACCACCTTTACGACCCTGCCGTTAGCAGACCACTTATTACAAAGCCTTGACAGTCTTGGTTACAGTCAGATGACGCCTATTCAGCAGCAGGCTTTACCTGTCTTGCTAGAGGGCAAAGATATTCTGGCCAAAGCCCGCACCGGCAGTGGCAAAACAGTGGCGTTTGCCCTGACTTTATTGCACAAGCTGGCGGTCAAGCGTTTCCGCATCCAATCACTAGTGCTTTGTCCTACCCGTGAACTGGCTGAGCAGGTGGCACAGGAGATCCGTCGTTTAGCCCGCAGTCAGCATAATATCAAAGTGCTGACTCTGGTCGGTGGCGTCTCAATAGGCCCACAAATTGGTTCGTTAGAACATGGCGCTCACATTATTGTCGGCACACCGGGCCGTGTTCTGGAGATGCTCGACCGCAATCTGCTGAACCTGTCTGATGTTGAAACGCTAGTGCTGGACGAAGCCGATCGGATGCTGGATATGGGTTTTGCCGATGATCTGGCTGTGATCCTCAATGCTTTGCCTGCAGATCGCCAAACCTTACTGTTTTCAGCCACTTACCCTGAAAAAGTGAACGATTTAAAACGACACTTAAAAGCGGATGCTGTGCAGGTGTTTGTTGAAGATGCTGAACAAACCGATATAGAGCAAAAGTTTATTGAGGTGGATGCGGGCAACAAAATTACAGCGTTGAAGCAACTCTTATCCTGGCATGGCGCCAAACCTGCGCTGATTTTCTCCAATATGCGTAAAGACACTCAGGATATTTGTGATGAATTATCCGCAGCCGGTTACAGCGTGATGCCTTTGCATGGCGACTTAGAACAGAGGGACCGCGAGCGTGTGCTGATGCAGTTTACCAATCAAAGCTGCCTGATTATGGTCGCCACAGATGTCGCGGCCCGCGGCCTGGATATCAGCGCTTTGCCTTTAGTCATTAACTACGATCTGGCCAATGACCCTGAAGTGCATGTGCACAGAGTAGGGCGCACCGGTCGGGCGGGTAGTGAAGGTTTGGCGTTAACACTGGTCATGCCATCACAAATGGGTCGTCTGGCGGCACTGGAAGATCAGTTGGCTTTAACTGCACAGTGGGCAGAACTCACTGCCTATCCGGCCAAAGACGCCAGACCAGCGCGTGCGCCTATGCGCACTGTGATGATCGATGGTGGTAAAAAAGACAAAGTGCGGCCTGGCGATATAGTAGGAGCTTTAACAGGGGAACTGGGTTTGTCTTTTGAACAAATAGGCAAAATTAATGTACTGCCTATGGTCAGTTTTGTTGCTGTTCGCAATGATGTGGCAAATGCTGCACTAAAACGCTTAAGCGAAGGCAAAATCAAAGGCCGTCAATTCCGCTGCCGTTTTGTTTGAACAGGGTCAGAGTCTTGACTCTGACCTCATTGAAAAAGTATCTGATGTAAGAGGAAAAATTGCCCTGATGCACTAAGCTCAAAGCGGATAGACACTAAAAAATAACGAGGCCGCTTATGAACGTTCACTACCTTCTATGCAGCGCTGTAGTTTGTCTGCTGTTGTCTGGCTGTAAACCTGCTGAAACTCAAAGTCCTGCCGTTCCTCCTGCTGAAGCTGTCACGAAAGTGGCAGAAACCAGCTCTGAACCCAAAGTTGCGCCTTGTCAGCTAAAGCTGGGGTTTGAATCCTGGGAACCTTACCAATATGTTGGGCTTGAACAACAAGCCAGCGGACTGGATATTGAGATCATGCAGGCCGTTGCAGGACGAATGAACTGTACGCTGGTGTTACAACATGGCACCTGGCAAGAGTTATTAGGGCAGTTCAGGCAAGGGCAGTTGGATGTGCTACTGGGAGCATCCAAAACGCCAGCCCGTGAACAATTTGCGTTGTTTTCGGAACCTTACCGTGCCGAACAGTTTCAGTTATTTGTCCGCAAAGATGATGCGGGTAAATTCAACTTTGCTTCAGTTGCAGAAATGGTCGCCGCTAAGCACAAGGTGGGCCTGATCAGCGACTATTATTACGGTGAACAAATTACCGCCTTGTACAGCGATGAGCAGATGCGCCCGCACTTTGTTGAATCGACCATGAGTGAACAAAATATTGCAGTATTACTGGACGAGCAGGTGGATGCCGTATTAGAGGACAGTTTTGTCGGTGCTGCTATTATCCGTCGCAAAGGACTGGAGCAGCAGATTGAGCCGCACAGCATCAAGCTGGAAGAAACCCCTATTTATGTCATGTTCAGTAAATCCACAGTACAGCCGGAGCAGGTCAGCTCTTTTAATCAGGCTTTGCAGCAGCTAAAAGATAGTGGCGATTATCAGCAACTGTTAAGTAAATATCAGGGCTAATCACCAAACTGGCGGGCCAGCAACGATGCGGTAAAACTGGCCTTTAAATAAAATCCTCTGGGCAGCGTTTGAATAGGCTCTCCATCAGCGCCAATAGCAGCAGTTAAAGCTCTGCTATTGGCCGCTTTAGGCCGCAGTTGCAGCACTTTGCCATGTGCTCCCTTAATGCGGTCAATGCCACCTAACACAATCAGCTCCATCAGCTCTTCCCAGTCCTGTTGCAACAGCGCCTGCTGTTGTGCATCAGGACTCCACAAAAAAGCTGTGCCTATCTGGCGCTCTGGTAAAGGGATCCCGCGCTCCGCCAGCACAGGTACAAACAACACCTTACTGAGTTTGCGACAGACCCATGAATCTTGCCAGCGTAAACCTGATACGTCAGTCAAAGGTGCCACACAGACATAGGTGCTCTCCAGCGGTTTACCCAAGCTGTCCACAGGCAGGGTTTTCAGTTCAATGCCTAAATGTGGGAAGTCAGGTTCAGCTTTACTGCCACTGCTGGCACCCAGCACTAACTCCAGTAATTGCCCTACCATACCTTTTTCACGTTGCAGATTGGCGGGCAGTTGCAGTTGCCATTGCTCTGCTAACTGACCTAAGGTTAGCCCGGCGATCCGGCTACAACGTTCAGTTAGTTCTTCGATGTTTTTTGGGGGCAGGCTCATAAATGCATCATCAACAGAGCAAGGATTCAGGTCTTTCAAAACATTACCATTTTTTACTTTTATTTGCTGCTCAAAAAGCAAACAAAGCGAGTTATACACAGTTGTAACACTGCTTAAATAGCAGGCTTTAGTGGCTAACCTTATGTTTTTTATCAGTATTTTTTGACTGTTGTTTGAGTGTTATTCCAGCGTTTAGGAGTTATTCAAGAATAAAAACATCCTTATACACAGCTTTATATACAGAGCCTGTGTAGAAGTTCACAGTGCTCGCTAATTAGTCACCTAAATTGTGGATAACTCTGTAGAAAATACAATTTGCCGAAGTCGTGACTTTATGAAAGAATCGATGAAACAACAGCTGTAACTAAGCTAGAGGTTTTTGTGATCGACGCTGAAGGCTTTAGAGCCAACGTCGGCATTGTAATATACAACCACCAGGGACAGGTGTTTTGGGCAAGGAGATACGGTCAGCATTCCTGGCAGTACCCACAGGGTGGCATTGACGATGGGGAAACCCCAGAGCAGGCCATGTATCGCGAGTTAAACGAAGAAGTTGGTTTACAGCCGCAAGACGTAGAAATTATTGCGGTCACTAAACACTGGCTGAGGTACAAGTTACCCAAGCGTTTAATCCGGCGGGACAGTAATCCGGTGTGTATAGGGCAAAAGCAAAAATGGTTTTTGCTGCGCCTGACCTGTAAGGATGAAGACGTAAATCTGTTAAAAACTTCGCATCCGGAGTTTGATGACTGGCGTTGGGTCAGTTATTGGTATCCGGTGCGTCAGGTCGTTGCCTTTAAGCGGGAAGTGTACCGCAAGGTAATGAAGGAGTTTGCCCCTATTGCATTGCCGTATCTTCGTAGAGATGGAAAAAATGACAAGTTAATCAGAAGGGGTTAAGAATGCTGAGCCAGTTAAGGCGCATAGTGCAGGATGTGGCGCAAGAGCCGGTACTGAATAACGCATTGGCTGGCTTAGTCTCGAATGTAAAAAATGCACTGAAAACAGAATGTTGTTCAGTGTATTTAGCTGACTATGAACAACAGCATTTTATGCTGATGGCTACAGATGGCTTAAATCCTGAAGCCGTCGGTCAGGTGGCTATTGGGTTCTCTGAGGGATTAATTGGTTGGGTTGGGCAACGTGAAGAGCCGATTAACCTGGCTCAGGCTCATCTGCACCCGCGCTTTAAAGTCACTCCAGAAGTGAGTGAAGACCGCTTTTCGGCTTTTTTAGGCTGTCCTATTATTCATCATCGTAAAGTGCTTGGTGTTTTAACCATCCAGCAGGGCGAATCCAGAGTGTTCAGTGAAGACGAAGAGTCTTTTCTGGTGACATTGGGAGTGCAACTGGCTTCTGTGTTAGTCAACGCCGAAATGCGTCAGGCCGCCAGTCAGAATTCAAAACAACAAAAAAATACCGGGCAGCTTCAAGGTTTACCCGGTGCGCCGGGCATCGCAATTGGTGAAGGTTTTGTGCTGGAGCCCTCCAGTGACTTTGATGCGATATCGCTGAAAAAAGTCGACGATCCGGAAAAAGAGCTGTCGCGTTTTTACAAAGCCGTCAAAATTACCAAAGCCGAATTTAACCGTTTAGCCGAAAGGATGGCCGGGCATTTGCCGCCGGATGCTTTGGCGATTTTTGATGTTTACCATCAGTTGTTAGACGCAGCCAGCCTTGGCAACGAAATTGAAAAGCAAATCCACGAAGGCTGGTGTGCCAAAAGCGCATTAAAACGTGTCGTAGAGAAATTTGCCCGCCAGTTTGATGATATGGACGATCCTTATTTACGGGAGCGTGGCACAGATATCCGTGATTTAGGCCAGAGAGTACTGAATCATTTGCTCGATACTGAACAGCGTCATCATAAATTACCGGAAAAAGTCGTGTTAGTGGCCGATAACGTTACCGCCACTATGTTGGCTGAAATTCCGCGGGCTCAACTGGTCGCTATTGTATCCCTGAAAGGCTCAGTCAACTCCCACGCCGCTATTATGGCGCGCGCTTTGGGTATTCCGGCTGTGATGGGGTTGGACGAGTTGCCGCTGTTTCATTGGCAAAGTCAGCGTTTGATTGTCGATGGTTATCGGGGGCAGATATTAGTGGCTCCAGCCGAGCCTATTCTGGCGGAATATCAGGCCCTGATCAGTGAAGATGCCCAGCTCAGTGCCCGTTATCAGTCTGAGATGCATTTAAATGCGCAAAGCGCTTGTGGTGTGCCTTTTAGTTTGATGGTCAATGCGGGTCTGGCGATAGAGCTGGAAAGTGCGCAGCCGTCTTATACAGACGGTATAGGCTTATACCGTACCGAATTCCCTTTTATTATGCGAAACCGCTTCCCCACCGAAGCGGAGCAAATCGAGCTGTACAAAAAAGTGCTGGCTTCACACCCGACCAAAGCCGTGGTGATGCGTACATTGGATGTTGGCGGCGATAAAGCGCTGCCCTATTTCAGTATTATCGAAGAAAACCCCTTTTTAGGCTGGCGCGGTATAAGGTTAACTTTGGATCATCCGGAGATTTTCCTGGTACAAATCCGCGCTATGCTCAAAGCCAATATAGGCCAGGGCAATTTACATATACTACTGCCGATGATCTCGGATTTGGCCGAAGTGGATGAATCACTGCGGTTAATTAAACAAGCCACTTTTGAGCTGACGGATGAATTAGCCGGCACTGAAGTGCAGTTGCCTAAAGCCAAAGTTGGCGTGATGATCGAAGTGCCATCCATTATGTACCAGTTGCCTGAATTAGCGCGTAAAATTGATTTCTGCTCAGTCGGTACTAACGATTTAACTCAGTATTTATTGGCGGTTGATCGCAACAACCCAAGAGTTGCAGGTTTGTATGATGCCATGCATCCGGCGGTACTGCGTGCCTTGCACCAGATGTCCTTGCAGGCGCAGGGCTTGCAGTTGCCTATGAGTATTTGTGGCGAGCTGGCAGGTGAACCTGCTGGTGTATTGATTTTAGCGGCTATGGGGTATGACAAATTCAGTATGAACAGCAGTAACCTGGCGAAAATTAAATGGTTATTGCGCAGAGTTCATCTGTCGGAGCTGCAATTGCTGCTGCCGGAAATTCTGGCCTGCCAGTCACCTAAACAGGTTCGTCTGCAGGTACAACGTTTCCTTGATCAAAAACAGCTGTTGAACCAATTGCGTGCTTAGTTACAATACAGCGCCGTTATGCAGTCTGAACCATGGTTCTGTTCAGGCTGACTTCTAATTTTCTACAGGATAGTTCATGTCGGATTCTTATTTTTTATTCCCGCAAATTGACCCGGTGATCTTCAGCATAGGGCCTGTCGCTGTACGCTGGTACGGTCTGATGTATGTGATTGCCTTTTTACTGGCCAACTGGCTGGCCAACCGGCAAGCCGACAAACCCGGTTCTGGCTGGACCCGGGATCAGGTCAGTGACTTGCTGTTCCTGGGTTTTTTAGGCGTGATTGTCGGTGGCCGTGTCGGTTATGTGCTGTTTTATAGTTTCAATAATTTTATCGCCGATCCGCTGTATTTATTCCGTACCTGGGAAGGCGGTATGTCGTTCCACGGTGGTGTGCTTGGGGTAATGGCTGCGATGGCGTGGTTCGCCTGGCGCAATAAAAAGTCTTATCTGGCACTGGGTGATTTTGTCGTGCCGCTGCTACCTTTGGGTTTAGCTTTTGGTCGTTTAGGTAACTTTATTAACGGTGAGTTGTGGGGGCGTACAACGGACGTGCCATGGGCGGTGTTATTTCCAAACGCTGGCATGTTACCGCGCCATCCGTCTCAGTTATATGAACTGTTAGGTGAAGGTATCATTCTGTTTATTTTATTGCAGTGGTACAAAGGCAAGAATCCACCCGCAGGTAATGTCGCTGGTTTATTCCTGCTGGGGTACGGCACAGCGCGTTTTATTATCGAATTCTTCCGTGAGCCCGATGCACACTTAGGCCTGTTGTCTTTGGGCATGTCGATGGGGCAGTGGCTCTGTGTGCCGATGATAGTTGCAGGCGTAGGGCTGATGAGTTGGGGCTATATTCGTCAGAACAAAAGTCGGAAAAACCCAGTGCAGAAAGAGAGTAAAGCATGAAGCAGTATTTAGACTTGATGCGCCATGTGCTGGAACATGGTCATAAAAAATCAGATCGCACCGGCACAGGTACTCTCAGTGTGTTTGGTTATCAGATGCGTTTTGACTTAAGTCAGGGCTTCCCGCTGGTGACGACTAAAAAGTGTCATCTGCGCTCTATTATTCATGAGCTGTTGTGGTTCCTCAAAGGCGACACCAATATTCAGTATCTGACCGACAATAAAGTCACGATTTGGGATGAATGGGCGACGGAGCAGGGCGATTTAGGCCCGGTTTATGGTGCGCAGTGGCGTAGCTGGCAGACGCCGGATGGCCGGGTGATTGACCAAATCAGTCAGTTGATTCATGACATCAAAACCAACCCTGATTCACGGCGTTTAATTGTCAGCGGCTGGAATCCTGCAGTATTGCCTGATACCCGCTTCAGTCCAAAAGACAACGCGGCTATGGGCAAACAGGCCTTGCCACCTTGCCATACCTTGTTTCAGTTTTATGTGCACGACGGCAGATTATCCTGCCAGTTGTATCAGCGCAGTGCGGACGTTTTCCTTGGGGTGCCATTTAATATCGCAAGTTATGCCCTCCTGACCATGATGGTGGCACAGGTGTGCGATTTAACGCCCGGCGATTTTGTGCATACCTTTGGTGATGCGCATTTGTACAGCAATCACCTGGATCAGGTAAAAGAGCAGCTAAGCCGCACGCCACACCCCTTACCACAGATGAAGCTAAATCCTGCCATTAAAGATATTTTTGGCTTCCGGTTCGAAGATTTTGAGCTGGTCAATTATGTGGCTCATCCGGCGATCAAAGCACCCATCGCCATCTAACACCGAAATCGGGCGCAGCGCACTGGCTGGACTGCGTCCACTTCAAGGTAAAAACCGTCAAAATGATCTGGCACCAATTTTGCTGTAGATCCAACAGAGATCATCAAGCGACAGCGACATCGGGGGCCAGAGTGCGGATAGTCGGATTAATTATCACAGTTCTGCTGTTGTGCAGCTGCAGCTTTTTGCCGCAAGGGCAAGAAGTTGCCGAGCCAGCGGAGCTCTCACAACAAGAGCAGCATCCGCCTTTGTTGTATTACACCGAGCGTTTAGCGGATCAATTATTTTATAAACTGCAGCCGTTGGAATCCGGGGCTATTGCAGTGACCACCTTTACTGACGTGCAACTGATGGCGCCGGACAGCAGCCGACACTCCAGTTACAATGCCTCATTGCAGTTACAGGAGAGTATGCAGACTGTCGCGACGCAATTAGGCTATCAAGTCAGCGAGATCCGCTTAAATGAGGCTGTGCTGGTGCACTCAGGCTTTGAGAACTCATTAGGCCGTGATGTAACTCAGTTAGCTCAGAATCAACAGGCCCGTTATGTGATTACCGGAGATCGACCGAAGGGGAGCTGCATATCACAGTCAATGCCAAATTAATTGACCTGAAAAGCCAGCGCGTACTTGCTGCTGCTTCCAGTGTTATTCCTGTCGCTGTGTTATGGCCCAACGAGCAGTTGCAATTGCGCCATAATAAGTTGTATCGCAATTCGGAGTCCTAAGCCATGACCACATTTCGTCAGCTTGTTGTTGTATGCGCCATAACGACTGGTGCCGCTGGGTGTGCGCCTTTGATTGATACTGATGCTCAGGGCAAGCCGGTTGTACCGGCGAATAAGGTCGAATTGCAACAAGGCCGGGTGACTCACAGCAAGGGCGGCTCTGCCATGGAGCCGGATCAATTGTTTGTCAGTCCATACGACAGTGCAACGGCGCAGCATGCCCGTATGGCCGGAATGAACCCGGCCAGCTACAAACCAGAGCCTGCGGTGACAGTGAATCACTACGTCCAAAGCATGATGCACGATTTAGCCGCTAATCTTGAAGTGTTAAGCACCACTTTTAGTCTTGGCGTCACCAGTTTTGTCTATTTGGACGGTGATTATCAGCAGGGCGATTTGTTAGGGAATCAGCTGTCTGAAGCCTTTATGCATGAAGCCACCCAGTTCGGTATAGCGGTGACAGATTTTAAAACCACAGATTATATCCGGGTCACGCCTACAGGCGATTTTACCTTTAGCCGTGATTTTCTGGAACTGACCCAACAATACCCCATCAGCGTGGTGTTGGGAGGCACTCTGGTTCGTCATCAAAGTGGGGTTTTAGTGAACGCCCGAATGATCAATGTAAACGATAAAAAGGTGTTGGCGACGGCTCAGACCTTTATTCCACAAAACGTGGTGCAGGCTTTAAAGGCTACTCAGAGTGCGCCTCTGCTGCAGCTCAAAGCTGCTGAAACTCCTTAATACCTTAAGATTGGATTTTTTATGAACTCATCGAATGCAGCTATGATCTCTGTATCAACCAAAGTGTTACTGGCCACTGCTGTCCTGTGGTTGACAGGTTGTGCGACTTCCCCGGCGCAGCAAGGTGAAATGGCTGCAAGTCCACCGGCTTCAACTAACAGCACTAGCGCCTCTGAGCAGAGCTCTGCCGAGCCTTCTGTGACCGTAACTGCATCGGGTGAGCTTTGCCGCTGCGAGACCAGTTCGTCCTCTGAAACTGCAGAAACACAAAGTGCGACGATACAAAACAGAGATACCGAATGGTTTGGTTTAACTCAACCTTATCAGGAAGCTGAACCAGCCATGGGTATTGAGCAAAGTTCGCAATTGGACAGTGCCGCAGTGAATAACGGCCAACCTATTCCAGGTTTAGCAATCAAACAAATGAAGCGCAGAACTTTGCCATCTGAATTGGCGGCGGCAGGTGCGCAGCCAGAGTCCTATCAAAGCGCTGCTGTATTTCAGCAAAGTCGTAAATCTTTGAGTGACTATGTGGCTCAGTTGGCTTTTAAACTGGCAGGCAATCAACAATTACAAGGTGTGAAGGTCGGAGTGGCAAGTTTTGTGCTTTTTGACTCTCAGCTTGAGCAAACCAGTGCAATAGGCAATCAACTGGCTGAAGAGTTGAGTACTGTGTTGCCCGGCTATGGAGCTGCGGTCATTGAATACAAGCTCACTAAACATATTACCGTAGGGCCAACGGGGGATTTGTCTTTATCCCGCACTACATCAAAGCTCAGAAATCCCCAGGGGATGGACTATGTGTTGACCGGCACTATGACGCCAACACGCCGTGGTTTACAAATTACCAGCAGAGTCGTGTCGACCAGAGATAACGTGGTGATTAGCTCTGCCAGCACCTTGATCCCTGCTTTGGTTTTACAACAACTGTAACCTGCTAAAGGTCACAACACGGCGCAGTGGCTCAATGGCCGCCCCAACAGGAATCGAACCTGTAACTGCCCCTTAGGAGGGGGCCGTTATATCCATTTAACTATGAGGCGAATTGTTGCAGGTGTTAAACTAGCACAGTGGATGAATGCTGTGAACTGCAGTTGAATCAACAGGTTCTTTATTAAACAATCTTGCGTGTTTTTCTGCGGTTACTGCTGTTCCTTGTCATTGATTAAGGTGGCAGCGTCGCCTACCTGAACATTCGCCAACAGCTCCATATTGATACTTTCTGCCCAGGCATTTTTATGATTCAGCTCTGTGATCTTTACTTTCAGCTCGCTGACTGTCAGTTGATCCTGCAATTGGCCAAAACTGTCTTTGTGCTGACGGCGAAACAAAATGGTCAGCTCGTCTCCGAGTTTTAAACCTTGTCTACTGCCAAGATTAAGCAAGACTTTATGTTGTTGTACCAGGGTAATATCCGCCAGTATAGTTTCACAGCGCAACGCTTCTTCCACATCTTGAGCTGCAGCATTTAATACCCGCTCTATGGATTTACCGTAGTCAGTTTGCCAGAAACGCTGGGTTTTTGGGCTGATCACTGTTGTGCTGTTAAAGCCCCAAACGGCAGAGGTCTGATATTTTTGGCTAAATAACACTTTCTGCTCCTGAATATCCGACAGTTCCAGTTGCAGCTGATAAAAACGTTCTCTGTCCTGATCGGACCAAAACGACCAATTGGTACCGACACGCTCGCCCAGCGAGACATCGCCAAGACTGGCTTTGAGCAAGTAACGGCCACCGTAATTACGCTGTAAAGCACCACGGTCGGCATAACTCAACTCTTGTTGCCGGATGGACTGAGGCAATAACTTAATCAGACTTGAGCCTGAAGACTCTTCCAGTTTCTGGATAAACACAGTGGTACTGGCCTCATCCAGCTCGTAGAGCTGTCCTACGATGGCTTGTTCTCTGTTTTCGATAAAAAACGGGCTGACCAACAATTCTTTCTTTAATTGCAGATTGGCACATTGGTTTTGATCCGGATAGATATCAGCCCGGATCGTGACGTTGATATAACCATTTTCTTCTGTCTCAGAGACGATCTGGACATTGTGTACCTCGCCCTGAGTTTGTAAAAACATCGATTCCTGAGTCAATAAACCGTCGGTGACCTGCTGCACTGTGCGGATCGACGCTCCTGAATACAACAGGGCTTTACGCACCGCATCTTCAGTGGCCGCAGCTCTGGCTGCTGCAGAGTCGCCAGAGCGCAACACAGCCTGGCCCGTAGCCTCATACCAATCTGCATTGGCATAGCTGCAATACAGCGGCAGCGCCAACAGTGACAGGCGAAACGCAGTTAGACGCATGACAAACCCTCTATAACTTGATTAACACTACAGTAGCAAAAGCTATGCCTGAATTTAAGAATCAAACCAAAAACAAAAAATAAAGAACAGGCACGAATTGTGCATTATCTGTGGTCAGTACTGAGTTGAAGCTAAATGGGCAGAGGCACGCCATTATGAACAAATTGACCATCAGCGCCTTGTTGCTGACTTTATTACCCGGCTGCAGTCTGGTGGCAGACCGTCATGTGGAATGGGAGACGGTAGAGCCACAGCGTTTTCCGATATTAAAAGCGGTAGGCTATGCTCCGCTGAGCCAACAACCGGGCGCCACCGAACAAGAGCGTATGCTGATGGCGATGAAAGCCTCCAAACTGGAGGCTTACAGAGAACTGGCGGAGCAGGTTTATGGCCAAAGAATTGACGCTAAGGCAAATATGCAGCAGATGATGGTGGGGAATGATCAATTAACCTCATCGGTCAGCGGTATTATCCGGGGGGCCCGTGTGGTGAAAGCTTATCCGGTTGGGGATGTTTATGCGACAGAGTTAGAGCTGGACTTTAAACAAGTCTATGATTTGTATTTAAATAGTCAGCCAACCCGTCGGATAAAAAATGTGAAGTACTACTGATAGCATAAAGCTGAGAACTAAAGAAACCGTCATTAGACGGTTTTTTTGTTGAAGAAATAGCTCAGGCTTTTATACCTGGGCCTTTATCGACCTGGGCTGCTTTGCCTTTACTGGTGTAGGTTAAACCTGCACGACCACGGCTTTGCAGCAGTTCAGTTTTAAAGCGCTCAATGACCAACTGGCTTTGCTCTACACTTTGGCTATTGACCTGATTCTGGAATTTGCACTGAGCCAGTTTCTCTTCAAGACGTTGCAAATGTGCTTTAAACCAGTCCTGTTGTTTGGCTGCGTCAAGTTCAGGTGATGCGGTTAACTGCTCATCTGTTGCCTGAACCAAATCAAGAATTTGAATTTTTTCGTCGGTATTGGTTTTTAATGTTTCAACATCACGGGTCCGGATGGCGTCCAGTTCCCTGTGAAGCAACAAAAGCAGCACATCCAGGTGCTGCTCTTGCTCGTTTAATAAAGTGAGGATAGAAGAGTAGGCGTTACTCATTTTTTACCAAAAAACTCGCCTTCAAACTGGACGATACGACGAGCCAGTTGTTCCACATTCACTTTATATTTGCCTTCAGAGATCTCTTGTTTGATCTTATCCACTTTTTCCTGATCAATACCTGAGCTCGCTTTGGCCTTTTCCTGCGCCTTGTTAAATTGCTGAGCTTGAGATGTCAGTGAAACTGAATCTTGTTTTTGTGCCGCAACACCTGTTGTGCTTTGCTGCTGAACCGCCTGCTGCTGTGCAACTTGCTGTTTTTGAATATTTTGCTGTTCGGCCTTGTCCGTCTTCACTTGTGGGGTGACTGGCTGGCCAGTGTTTACATTAATCGCCATTTTTCTATCCTCTGCATCCGGTTTCGGATCTCTTACTTTGTATAACGGCATCGACTGATAAAACTTTAGGCATTATTTAAAATTTTATTGCAACTTTTTTCACTGCTACCACTTCAGCAACAACGATACGGTTGGATTGCCTGTTGCTGACGCGGATCTGGTCACCTAAAATGCCATCCATTTGTGCTATGCCTGCAGTTTTCACTTCCAGGCCGTTATTCAAACCACTAATTGTAACTATATCGCCCTTACATACAAGACAAAGATCCTGCAATGTCACCACTTGCCCTGCCGACAGGCTTCTTTTTACTCTGGCCCCCAGCACTGAAACCGGGCTTTGAACCAAAGAACCCCGGGCAAGACGCAAATCTGCCTGTCCAGTTGTCAACATATCGGCAGTGATTAAGCTGCCTGAAGGAATATTTCTCAAACTAAGCACTGCGTCCGTCTGTTGAGAAAACCGCACAGAAACAAAGAGCTGCCAGGGTTGTGGACTTTGACAACGAATATGTACTGTTGCCTGATTGTTTACCGGTCCTGCGAAGTTAAAGAGCAGAGGCTGATCGCACTCTTTGCTGGCGAGTCGCTGATCCAATGGGGCTATTTGACTCTGAGTCCCGTCTGGTACTTCGTCTTGCTGTTTTAGCCAATCTGCCGTGGCAGCAGTCAATTGAGCTGGGCTAAAACTTGCTGCCTGTAACGAAAAAACCGTGAAAAAAGTGCTGGCTATCAAAGTACTACACAACGGGTATTTCAAAAATTTATCGTACATTTTCATATGGTTTCAGCTATGCTTTATCGGCAAAGGGTTATAACATACTTAAGTATGTCAATTTTCAGTCATTTTTCATTCTAGAGTGACCAAAGCAAGAATCGTTCCCGATTTTTCAGGTTCACCCATTCGATCAGGCAAGGGAGTCTTCTATGGCGGGTATTCTTGATTCAGTCAATCAGCGCACTCAGTTAGTGGGGCAGAATAGACTGGAGCTTTTACTCTTCCGCCTGCAGGGTCGTCAACGTTTTGGCATCAACGTGTTTAAAGTGCGTGAAGTGCTGCAATGCCCGCCTTTAACTGCGATTCCAAAACGCAACAAGTATGTCAGAGGCATAGCCCATATTCGCGGCCAAACCATTTCAGTGATTGATTTAAGTCTGGCCACAGGCGGTCGTGCAATCGAAAATACCAAAGATTGTTTTATTATCATTGCTGAATACAATCGCTCTGTGCAGGGGTTTTTAGTGCAGTCGGTTGAGCGTATTATCAATATCAATTGGGCCTCTATTATGCCGCCGCCAAAAGGTACGGGTGGTAAACAGAGTTACCTGACGGCTATTACCGAAATAGATAAAGAGCTGGTTGAGATTATTGATGTCGAGAAAATTCTGGAAGAGATTTCTCCATCTCCAACCACCATCAGCAGTGCCGTTTCAACGTCCAGTATCAGTGAAGATTTAGGCGACAGACTGATCCTGATCGCGGACGATTCTGCCGTTGCCCGTAATCAGGTAAAACGCGCACTGGAAGGGTTAGGGGTGCAGATGCATCTGGTCAATAATGGCCGCGAGGCATTAAATTACTTGCAGGAAACTGCCGCCGCTTGCCAAAATTCAGTGACTGATAAAGTAGGCTTGCTGATTTCTGATATCGAAATGCCTGAGATGGATGGTTACACCCTGACCGCTGAAATTCGTCTTGATCCAAAATTGAAACCACTGCATGTCATCCTGCATACCTCCTTAAGTGGTGTGTTTAACCAGCAGATGGTGCAGAAAGTGGGGGCAGATGACTTTATAGCGAAATTTAACCCGGATGAACTAGCCGAATCCGTGCGCAAATGGTTGCATACTGATTAGAGGTTTTATGTTAGTGGCAAACAAAGAGCTGCAGGAAAGTGAGTATCGACTGTTTCGGGATTTTCTCGAACAACAGTGTGGTATTGTGCTGGGTGACAACAAACAATATCTGGTCAAAAGTCGTCTGGCGCCTTTGATGCAGCGGTTTGGCCTGTCTTCACTGTCTGAATTACTCAACAAAACCTTAAGCCCCTTTGAGCGGCAATTGCGTTCCGCTGTAATTGACGCTATGACCACCAACGAAACACTGTGGTTTCGCGACAATTATCCTTACGAGCTGTTAAAGAAACAAATATTGCCTGAGTTTGAAAAAGACCATAAAACCGTCAAGATTTGGTCAGCGGCAAGCTCTTCCGGCCAGGAACCTTATTCAATCGCTATGACCGGACTGGAATACCAGCAAAGCCGGCCTTCTGCTTTTCCTTTGGGATTACAAATTTTGGGTACGGATATATCCAATGCAATGCTAGAACATTGCCAGCGTGCTGAATATGACGGTTTAGCCTTATCACGTGGTTTGTCGCCTGAGCGGCGGAGTAAATTTTTTGACGATTCCGGAAACGGCATGATGCGGCTAAAAGATGCCGTGCGTAAAAATGTTTCTTTCCGTCATTTAAACCTGCTCGATAGTTATACCTTGTTGGGTAAGTTCGATATTATTTTCTGTCGCAATGTACTGATTTACTTTTCTCCTGAAGTGAAAATGAAGATCATTAAACAGTTCGCACAAGCCTTGAACCCGCGTGGTTACTTGTTTCTTGGTGCTTCAGAGTCTCTCTCCAGCCTGAACAACGACTTTGATATGTTGCGTTGTAACCCAGGTATTGTCTACCGCAAAAAAGTCTGACTTAAAATTCTGGCCTGAGTTTTGCTTAGTATTTGTCATCTCTGAACAACAGGATGGCAACAATGGCAATCAGCTTTGAAAAAGCATTTGGGCTGCATCCAGATGCACTACTGATCCGTGATAAACGCTCTCAGGTTCTGGCCGAAAATATCGCAAATGCCGATACTCCAGGCTACAAGGCCAAAGACATGGATTTTCAAACCGCATTAGCGGGTGCTCAGTCGCGTCAGTCCGGCTCGCTTGGCCGGACTGACCCTAAGCATTTTGAAATTTCGACAGCCCGCCATGCTGATTCTCAATATCGTATTCCTAATCAACCTGATACAGGGGATGGCAACACCGTGGATATCCATGAAGAGCGGAATGCTTTTACCCGCAACAGCATGGAGTATCAAACCACGCTGAACTTTCTGAACAGTCGTATAAGCGGCCTGAAAAAAGCCATTGGCGGAGGTACTCAATAATGAGCCAGCCTAGCTTTTTTGATATCGCCAGTAATGGAGCATGTCATTCATGAGTCTTTATAACGTTTTTGATATTGCTGGCAGTGGTATGTCAGCGCAACAAGTGCGGTTGAACACAACAGCAAGCAATATGGCGAATGCCAACAGTGTCAGCAGCAGCATTGATCAAACCTACCGGGCCCGTCACCCAGTGTTTGCCACAGCGCTGGAACAAGCCCAGCAGGGACAGGAAGGCGCCAAGGTTCAGGTGTTAGGTATTGTTGAATCGGATGCTCCGCTGAATGTTGAGTATGCGCCTCACCATCCTTTGTCGGACGAAAAAGGCTACATCTACAAGCCTAATGTCAACATCATGGAAGAGATGGCTAACATGATTTCCGCCTCACGCTCTTACGAGACTAATGTGCAAGTAGCTGATGCGGCGAAGCAAATGGTCAGCCGTACATTGATGTTAGGCCAACGCTAAGGAGTAGGTGATGAGTAAGGTAGATACTACAACCAACCCGCTGGATGGCATGTATTGGGGAGATAAACCCACTACAGCAGAAAACAACAACGGCGCTTTAACTCAATCTGATTTTTTTGCGCTGTTAACTCAGCAGTTGGCATATCAGGACCCGACTAAACCGGTCGAGAATGATCAAATGATTGCTCAGATGACCAATTTTACTATGGCGGACGGTATTTCTTCGCTGAACAACAACTTTAAAGACTTTGCCACCACCATGAATTCCAGTCAGGCACTGCAGGCTTCTTCGCTGGTAGGGCAGTATGTGTTAGTGAAGTCGGATGATATGGTATTTGACGGTGAAAACGCTGTCGTTGCCAGTGCAAATTTCCCTGATGATGCGACCAATGTCAAAGTGCAGATTAAAAACGCGGACGGTGTTGTGGTGCGCTCTGTCACCATAGACAAAGCCGACGCAGGTCGTTTGCAATTGCCTTGGGATGGCACCACGGATACGCAGGCATTGAATGAAGATGGCACTCCAAAAGTAGATAAAGATGGCAAACCAGTGATGGAAATTGCTCCTAAAGGTGTTTACACCATCGCTGTTGAAGGCTCCATCGCAGGCAAAAACGAAGCCATAGTCACGTCTGTCTATGCCCCGGTGACCAGTATTACGTTAGGCAACGGCACTACGCAGGGTCTGTTATTGAATGTGTATGGCCAAGGCCAGAAAAAACTGTCTGATATTGAAGAAATTGCGACCTAATTAACGAATTGAGGTGATCTATGAGTTTTAATATAGCGTTAAGCGGCCTGGCTGCGGCTCAAAAAGATATTGATACTACGGCAAATAACATTGCTAACGTCAATACCACGGGCTTTAAAGAATCCCGTGCTGAATTTGCGGATGTGTATGCAGCTTCGGTGTTCAGTTCAAATAAAACCAAAGTAGGGGATGGTGTCACCACCTCTAAAGTGGCACAGCAGTTTTCTCAGGGCTCGTTAAAATTTACTAATAACTCGCTGGATCTGGCTATTACTGGGGATGGCTTCTTCGCTGTCGCGCCGGAGATCGGTAACCGTGATTATTCCTACACCAGAGCTGGGGCTTTTAAGTTAGATAAAAATAACTTTATCTCCGATAACAACGGCGGTTTTTTACAAGGTTTCCCGGTCAACCCGGCCACAGGTGAAACCACCTCTGTCAGTTTAAGTACAACGTCGCCAATCCAAATTCCTAATACAGCAGGTGCACCAAGAGCCACACAAAACGTGTTTCTGACCATGAACCTGGACTCGCGGCAACAACCTAAGGCAATCCCTTTACCGGCTTTTGATGCAACCAACTCAGCCACTTATAACAACCAGACATCGACCACTATCTATGACAGTCTGGGTGAGCCACATATTTTATCTATCTACTTCCGCCGAACCGACCCTGTCACCGATAACGACTGGGAAGTGTATGCCGTGCTGGATGACAATACCGGCACACCTTTTACGTTGCCTGCCGCTACGCCTGTACTGGATTTCGACTTAAACGGTAATCCTACGACCACTCCTATGCCTTCATTGGTGATGCCAAAGGCTACCCTGGATGGTTTACTGGCCAACGGCGCGCAGTTTACCACGGACGTTTCCATTAACTTTACCGATCCTGCGGGCACAAAAAATCCAACTCAGTACTCCTCTAAGTTCGAGTTAGGTAGTTTAGACGGTGACGGTACTACAGTTGGCCGGTTAACCAGTGTGGATATTGATGCTTCAGGTAAAGTAATGGCGTCCTACTCCAACGGCGACCAAACCTATTTGGCTCAGGTTGCTATGGTGAAATTTGCCAATCCACAAGGTTTAACTCAGTCTGGCAACACCTCATGGCGTCAAAGTTTGATGTCGGGTGAGGCTTTGGCGGGTGAAGCGAACTCCGGTACTTTTGGTGCGATAAACTCATCGGCACTGGAAAGTTCCAACGTCAATCTGACCAACGAGCTGGTGGATTTAATCGCGGCCCAGCGTAACTTCCAGGCCAACTCCAGGGCGCTTGAAGTGAACAGTACCTTACAAAACACTGTACTGCAGATCCGATAATAGCTGCTGGCTAAGGCCCAAAGTAGGTCTGCTTTGGGCTTTTTTATTGGTCAGAATTTATCGCTGCTTTGCAACAACTAAGCGCTGCCAAGCTGCTCTGATGGTGGAATATGCTGCTGTATTCGAAGTTGAAAACAACGACTTTGTTCGCTCTTTTTGCTGCATTTCATAGCTTTGCTGCAGAGCAGGAGCTTTTGATCACAACTGATTTTTTGCTCAAAGCCGGCGCAGCGCAGAGCCGCATTTTTACTATCAATAAACCAGCGCATGTGGACCATTTGGTGATGGTGGGTTTTAATCCGGTGAAAGCCCTGGCGATCGATTGCCAGTTGTCTCTCTACACATCTGCAGGGGCTCGGCTGGGGAGTTACAACTGTGGTGAGCGCCAGAGTTATCAGGTGAAGTTGCCAGCACCTGCTGCGACTCAATTTGAAGCCCGGATCGAGGTATCGAACAATAACTTCACCGCGGCAACCACGTCATTTTCTGTGATCAACAGATTCAAATTTGTTTCAGCCACACGCTGAGCATCGGCGAAGTGGCAATCAGTTTTCTCGTTTAAATACAACCAGATAGCTCCGGTATTATTCCCCTTGTTGATTGCTTAACACTTATTGGCATTAGTCTTGCTTTACTTAACTTATCTGAAGTGGAGGCCGGACTATGGACCATTTACTCTATATCGCCATGAGCGGTGCCAAAGAAAACATGCATGGCATCAGCATCAAAGCGAATAACCTTGCAAATAGCGCTACGACGGGCTTTAAAGCTGATTTAGAGCAGGCGCGTGCTATGCAGGCTTTTGGTGAGGGGCTGCCTACCCGGGTGTTTTCATTGACTGAACGCCCAGGTCAAAATTTTGACGATGGCTCCGTAATTATTACAGAGCGTGAGCTGGACGTTGCAGTACAAGGTAAAGGCTGGTTATCAGTCCAGGATGCCGAAGGCAATGAGGCCTACACCAGAGCGGGTAATTTGCAGCTAAGTCCGACGGGCGTTTTACAAACCGCCTCAGGCTTGAATGTGATAGGGGAAGAGGGACCCATTCAACTGCCTTTGCCTATAGCAAAAATGGAAATTGGTGGTGACGGTACCATTAGTATCCGGCCTCAGGGCGCGCCCGCCAATGTGATGCAGCCAGTTGGCCGGCTGAAGCTGGTCAAACCTGAATTTCAGGATATAGAAAAAGGCACAGACGGTTTATTCCGTCGTAAAGATGGTGAAGTCGCAGAATTAGATGCAACGGTCAGAGTGCTCAGTGGTGCCGTGGAAGGCAGTAATGTCAATGCGGTGGGGGAGATGACCCAGATGATCAGTTTACAGCGTCAGTTTGAAGTTCAGGTCAAAATGATGAAAACCGCCGAAGAGATTGATCGGCAACACAACCAAATTATGAGAGTAGTCTAAGGCTTAAGCCTGGGAGGTTAGCATGCATCCAGCTTTATGGATCAGTAAAACCGGTTTGGACGCGAAACAGCGTGATATTTCGGTGATTTCAAATAACCTGGCCAACGCCAGTACGGTAGGCTTTAAGAAAAGTCGGGCGATATTTGAAGACTTGTTGTATCAAAACATTAATCAGCCCGGTGGTCGTTCTTCACAGAATTCAGAGTTGCCCAACGGTTTGATGTTAGGCGCTGGTACCAAAGTGGTGGCGACTCAGAAAAGCTTTACCCAGGGCAATATGATCACCACAGAAGGCAGTCTGGATGTGATGATCCAGGGCCATGGTTTCTTTGAAGTGCTGATGCCGGACGGTACTATTTCCTACAGTCGTAATGGTCAATTTACCACAGACAGCGAAGGCAACCTGGTGACTTCAGGGGCTGGTTACCAAATTCAGCCCAACATAGTGATCCCCGAGGATGCGCAAAGCATCACTATCTCTCAGGATGGCGAGGTGTCAGTGCGTTTACCTGGCCAGGTAGATCAGGCGGTTCTTGGGCAGTTAACCGTGACTAACTTTGTGAATCCGGCTGGTTTAGAGCCAGTGGGTCAGAACTTATTCACCGCAACCGCGGCCAGTGGTGATCCAGTGCAGGGTATTCCGGGTCTGGAAGGCCGGGGTATTTTGGTTCAAGGCGCATTGGAAACTTCAAACGTCAATGTCACCGAAGAGCTGGTCAGCCTGATTGAAAGTCAGCGCGTGTATGAAATGAACTCTAAAGTCATCTCCACTGTGGATCAGATGCTGGGTACTGCGATTCAGCAGTTGTAGGAGTAAGTGGATGAACAAGTTAATTCTGCTGGTACTGACACTGCAACTTTGCGTCGGCTGCGCTGGCGGCTTCAATGAGCCTATGCCAGATGATCCGAACTTTGCACCTTTACCGCCTGAGCCACAGGCTGTGCCGCTGTCTAACAATGGTTCGTTATTTGCGCAGGGCTTGTCAAACGGTTTGTATTCGGATAACAAAGCCCGTCGTCCGGGTGACATCATTACCGTGGTGTTAAAAGAGAATACTCAGGCATCCAAAACGGCTAAAACTGAGTTCGGCAAAGACAGCTCTGCCAGTTTCGACCCTATGGTGGGTTTAGCTGGCCGTGATGTCAGTGTGCTTGGTAATACGCTGCAATTTGGTGCCAATTCTACGTCGGACTTTAAAGGCGACTCCAAAGCGGATCAGAGCAATAGTTTAGTCGGCGATATATCGGTCAATGTGTTGCGCGTGATGGCGAACGGCAATCTGGTGATCCGGGGCGAAAAATGGTTAACCCTGAATACCGGCAAAGAATTTATCCGTTTAACAGGCGTCATTCGCTCTGAAGACATTGATGCAAGAAATACAGTGGAGTCGACCAAAATTGCCAACGCCCGCATTGAATACAGCGGTACAGGGGCGACTCATGGTGGACAGGGCCCTGGCTGGTTAACCCGATTCTTCAATGGCGTGTTATGGCCATTTTAATACAGGTGACATGATGAAACTTCTCCAAAGCCTTTTTATCCTTCTGCTGTCTGGCGCTTTGTGTTTCCCGGCTTCTGCGGCCCGGATCAAAGATTTAACCAGTGTACAGGGGGTTCGCAGTAACCAATTGGTCGGCTATGGTTTGGTGGTCGGGTTACCTGGCACGGGTGAGCAAAGTCCTTTTACTGAACAAAGCTTCAGAACCATGCTGAACAATTTTGGTATCAATATGCCGGCGGGGATGAAATCGCAGATTAAAAACGTGGCGGCTGTGGCTGTGCATGCGGAGTTACCTGCGTTTAGTAAACCTGGCCAGACTATTGATATTACCGTGTCGTCTGTGGGCAGTGCAAAAGGCTTACGTGGCGGCACCTTGTTACAAACTTTCCTCAAAGGTTTGGACGGCAATGTGTATGCCGTTGCGCAAGGCTCGTTGATTGTCAGTGGCTTAGGTGCTGAAGGTGCGGATGGTTCGCGAATTCTGGTGAACACCCCTACTGTGGGTCGTATTCCCAATGGTGCGACAGTCGAGCGGGAAGTGCCTTCTCCTTTTGCTGATGGTGACTTTATCATTTTCAATTTAAACAGCGCAGATTTTACTACCGCCAAAACTTTGGCTGAAACCATCAACAATTTTATTGGTCCCGGCACTGCACAGTCGTTGGACGCTTCGTCGGTTCAGGTACGGGCCCCCCGGGATATTGACCAGCGCGTGTCGTATTTATCGACGCTGGAAAATTTAACTCTGGAGCCGGCCAGTCAGTCCGCTAAAATTATTATCAACTCCAGAACAGGCACTATAGTGATAGGAAAAGATGTGCGACTGTTTCCTGCGGCTGTGACTCATGGTGGGTTGACTGTGACTATTGCAGAGAATCCAACGGTAGTGCAGCCTAACGTTTTGGCGGGTGGTGAGACTGCAGTGGAGCAAAACAGTATTATCGATGTGCGGCCTGATCAATCCCGCATGTTTAAGTTTGATCCCGGCACCACATTGGATGATTTAGTCAGTACTATCAATGCCGTTGGCGCAGCGCCCGGAGATTTGATGGCCATTTTAGAAGCCTTAAAAGAAGCGGGTGCTATTCATGGCGAGCTTGTGGTGATCTAAATGAGCAAAGTTGAGAACAAGGTCAATTATCATGACTTAACAAGCCTGGCCCAGCTCAAACACAGCTCAGGCGGTGATGATGATGCGGCGCTGAAACAAGCGGCTAAGCAATTCGAATCTATTTTTATGGGGATGTTGCTCAGCAGCATGCGCAAAGCCAATGAGGTATTCGAAGATGACGGCGTTCTCAATAGCAATGCAACAAAGTTTTATAAGGATATGTACGACAAGCAGCTGTCCACTGAACTGTCAGAAAAAGGTAGTTTAGGGCTGGCTGATTTGTTGGTACAACAACTCAAACCGACAAAAGGCAAAACCACGGCTGCATCTCTGCTCAAAGTGCCTACTGAAGCGGCACCTGCACCGGATAAAAAAGCGGGTCTGGGCATAGAGACTCAGCCAGTTGCGCCAGCTAAAAAATCGGATGACGTTACAGCACCTGTTGTGACGGATGTGCCAGAGGTGGTGACTGAAACTTTGGCTTCTGAGTCCGAGCCGAAAAATGAAGACTGGACTTTTGAAAGTCCGGGCGAATTTATCCACAAACTGCTGCCAGCAGCCAAACAAGCTGCGCAGAAATTGGGGTTAGAACCCTTAGCCTTATTAGCTCAGGCTGCGCTTGAGACGGGCTGGGGGCAGCGTACCTTCAAAACGGCGGAAGGCAATAACAGCTTTAATTTTTTTGGCATTAAGGCACACAATAGCTGGCAGGGCGATGTGGCTGTGGTGGATACGCTGGAGTATCGTCAGGGCGTGGCACAAAAAGAAAAAGCCAAGTTCCGAGCCTACGAGTCGCCCGAGCATAGTTTGGGCGATTATGTCGATTTTATTAAATCGAACCCTCGTTATCAGCAGGCCGTGGCGATGGCAGACAACCCCAAAGCCTATTTTCAGCAACTACAGGCCGCAGGCTATGCCACAGATCCAAACTACGCTCAGAAAATTTTGGCTGTATTTAACAGTGAAACGTTCAAACAGGCACGAAACCTGCTTAGCAATACAGAGTAGAGACGAAAAGTTGAAGGTGGAGCCGGCTTTGCCGATCCACGAAGCGAAGATGCATGACGCATCACTGGAGATGTAGATGTCGGATAATTTACTTCGGATTGGAACCTCGGCCATACTGGCAAGTACAGCCTTGCTTTCAACCACAAGTAATAACATCGCTAACCTCAATACACCAGGTTACACCAGGCAGCGGACTGAGTTTGAATCGAATATACTTGGCCTGGGGGTTGGACGCGGCACGACAGAACGTCTGGTGAACGATTTTGCGCTGAAACAAATGTGGCGCGACACCTCCTCCGTCAGTTATGCCAATCAATATTTATCTGAAGCGAGCCGGGTGGATACTCTGATGTCAGATCAATCCAACAGCATCTCTACTGGCATGTCGTCTTTTTTCAGTCAGTTACAAACCGCTATTAATGACCCGACAAACGCCGCTTCCCGTCAGTTGGTGATGGGAGGCGCTCAGACGCTATTAAATAAATTCAATACGTTATCTACTCAGATGACAGCGCAGAATAAGTATTTGAGCCAGCAACTGGAAACCGATGCGGCAGATGCTAATGAGCAAATTGGCGTGATAGCACGCCTGAATCAGGAAATTCTGGCCTACGGCAATAATCCGGCTAAACCACCTCCGCTGGATTTGCTCGATAAAAGGGATCAGGCCATTAAAGAATTGTCCGCTTTGGTGGATATCAATGTGCTTGATGCCGAGAATGGGGATAAACAAGTTTTTCTTGGCAGCGGTCAGTCTTTGGTGCTGGAGAACGGCAAGTTTAATTTGTTTACTGTAGCAGGGGAGCCGGACCCCAATCGCAAAACCCTGCAACTGAAAGCTGGCACCAATCAGAATGTAGTGATTAATGTCGCTGAAACTGATTTAGGCGGGAAAATAGGCGCATCGCTCGAGTTTCGTACTAAAGTGCTGGACCCGGCTCAAAGAGAGTTGGGACAACTGGCGCTGGCTTTTACCGATGCGATGAACAGCCAAAATCGGTTAGGCATGGATGCAGACGGTAACTTAGGCGGGGATCTGTTCAGATTACCCAGCTTTAACGCCTTACCTTTTAGCGGCAATACTGGCTCAGGTGCTATTACTGCCTCTGTGGCGGCAGGGCAAGGCAAAAATATTCCGGCCAATGATCTGCGTATCACTTTTACAGCCGCTGATGCCTTTACGGTCGAAGCCCTGGATGCGTCCGGTAACGTGATCCCCGGTACCGCAATCAGCCGCACTGGTGTGACTTTTCCTGTAACTGTAACCTCTGATGATAGCAACGACTTCTTTGGCTTAAGCATTACCTTAACCAACGGTGCTCCGGCTTTTGCCGCCGGTGATAAGTTTGACTTAAAGCCTTTGAGTATTGCAGCGCAAAATATCAGTCTGGCGACCAGTCGCCCCGAAGCTATCGCTCTGGCCTCTCCACTGAAAGGCGAAAAAACGCTGACGAATCTGGGCAATGCAGAAATTGATAAACTGACCATCAGCAGCGTAGGTCAGACCGGCAACAGATTATCTCAGCCTGCCAACTTCACCGATGGGCCTATTTCCATCACTTATCTGGGCAATAACGAGTTTCGGATCGAAGACTCGGGGGCTCCGCCCGTCAGTGAAACTGTGACCTTTGCCGGTGCTGATTACCAGAACCTGTTGGGGGCATCCGTCAATTTTACCAACGCCGGATTCGATTTTTCTGTTAAAGGTGTGCCACAAGTGGGCGATACATTCAGTATCAGCTATAACACTGGTGGTTTTGAAGACAACAGAAATGGTCTGTTACTGGGCAATTTGCAGAATGCAGATATGGTGCGTATTAATGCGGCAACTACAGTGAATGCCGATAAATACCAAACCTTTACTCAGGCCTATTCAGAACTGGTAGGCACTGTGGGTACACAAACCAGTCAGGCCCGTGTTGCGGCTGCATCTTCTAAATCACTGTTAGAGCAAACAACGGCATGGCATGAATCTTTATCTGGCGTCAGTCTGGATGAGGAAGCGGCTGATCTGGTCAGGTTTCAGCAAACCTATGCAGCAGCGGCCAAAATATTGTCAACGTCACAAACCATTTTTGACACGCTGTTGCAAGCGGCGAGGTAATAATGCGTACCACTTTTAATATGAAGTATGCCCAGAGTCTGGATTCGATCTTAGGGACTCAGGATAAGTTACAAAAAGCCAGTCTGATGCTGAATAACCAGACCAAGATTTTGACGGCTGCCGACGACCCATCCGGCGCTTCCCGTGCTATTGGTCTGGAAGCCAATATTCAGCAAACCAATCAGTATCAAACTAACAATACAGCGGCGCGGAACAGCCTGGAGTTGCAGGAGACAGTGCATGACAGTATCCGTAATGCGATGGACAGAGCCCGGGTTCTGACCTTGTCTTTGGGTAACGGCACTTATGATGAAAATGATCGTAAAGCGATTGGCGAGCAATTAGGCAATATCCGTGATGAGCTGTTTGATTTAATGAATCGCCGCGACGAGTTGGGGGGATATTTGTTTTCTGGTTTTCAGGATCAGACCCAGCCCTACAGCTTCAATACTGCAACAGGCAAATATGAATTTAACGGTGACGAAGGGCAAAAAACTATTCAGCTTTCGTTATCTATCTCCATCGCGGCCAATGACAGTGGCCGTAACATTTTTGACAGCGTCGACAAGAGATTTCAGACCACAGCACCGACAGTAGGTGCACCAGTGACCGCAGCCAAAGTCACAGTGGCGAATCAAAGCGTATTTGATAACTTTTATAAGCAAAACTACGACGGCTTAACGGCTGGCAATAACGATTACACTGTGGTCTTTTCGGCACCGTCTAACTATGAGATTCAGCGCAACGGCGCATCTCAGGTTCCTGCTGTCACCGGCACTTATACCGCGGGACAGCCGATTAATTACAATGGATTGAGTATTGATGTGACAGGCGCAGCGCCTGGCGGTACCGTGGATTTTAGCCTGCAGCCGCCGGAAAAAACCAACATTCTTAATTCTTTAACGGACTTAATTAATGGTATTAACGCCGGGGACAGTGGCGATGCGTTAAACGAACGTATTTTGGATGCGACAGTAGAAATTGATAACGCCTCGGCAAAAGTAGATTCAGCCATGTCCTCAATAGGCGGACGCTTGAATGTGATAGAGAGTATTTTTGGCAGCAACGAAGATGTTTTAATTGCCACTAAATCTCACAAAGCTGATGTAGTTGAACTGGATTACAGCACAGGCATTACTGAACTGGTGAAGCAGGAAACTGCATTACAGGCCGTGCAGGCGACCTTTGGCAGAGTCACTGGTTTGAGCTTGTTTGACTATATTAACTAATGTTTTCTGGCAGGAAGCCTTCTATGTCTGTACAAGAACTTGTCCGTTTTGATCTGCTGTATTTGCAAGCGAATGACTGGCCGGTGAATGAATTTCACCATTGGGACACCAGCAATTTTTTACCTCTGGATACTACAACCAAACTTAGTCTTTTACAGCGGTTCAAGCCGGACTCTGTGCCGTTACTATTGTGGCGTACAATGCAGTTATTGTTGCTTGGCGAGCGAGATGTCGATACCCAGCAGTTAATCCGTCATTTCAACACTTTGTCTTTTTTGCAGCAAAATCTGCTGTATAGCCAACTGATGCGGGCTAATTTTGTGGGTCAGTCTTTGGCTTTTGATCATGCCATTTTGTACCAGATCATGATTAAAAATTTTTGCCGGCAAAGTGCTGAGTTTTGCCATGTTAGCCCGTTAATAGGCCAGGGTAATGAAGAGATTGTGATACTGCTGACCAATCAGTTTGTTACATCCCAGCATGGGCCCACTCTGACTGTTCTCAATTATGCCAGTGCGCTCAAAGCTATGGGAAAACATCCTGTCGTCATTTGTTGTACCAGCGTGGCGAAGTCAGCACATTATCTTTATCCACTACCGGCGCCCCTGTTTTTTGGCACGGTTCGTAATGAGTATTTTCAGGACAATATGTTGTTTGATCTGGATACGGGTAAACATCAGCCTGGTCATGGTGGCTCCGCGGTGAAATGCTGGGATCAACATTTTGATTTTATGCAACTGACGCCTATGGATGATGCTGAGCATCTGGTGGATTTAGTCAATGTGATTAACCAGATCAACCCACGTTTTATTATCGGTGTCGGCGGACTAAATCCGGTGCTGGAGTTTATCGCTCAAAACCGCCCCGTGCTGAATGTGCCCTGCGTGACTTCGCTGGTGACCCCTTTGTATGCAGTCCCGGTATTACATCGTGATTTGACAGAAAAAGATCAAAAACGAATCGAGTCGCTTGCGATCAGTCATCCGGTGCTGACCAGTCGTTTGCCTTTCAGGCTACGTAAGTTTGATTGTGTCAAAAGCTCCAAAGTGACAGACAAAGTTATTCAATTCGCTATTGTCGGTTACCGGCTTGAACAGGAAATACGGCCAGACTTTATCGACACTCTGCTTGCTATCAAAAACCGTTTTCCACAGTCTGGCTTTGTAATTATTGGGCCTGATGCCATCGAAAGTTTTCCTGAATTGCTGCAGTCCTGCAGCTACTTCAGCGGCAGAGTCAGCAATGCAATAGATTTGATCGCTCATTGCCACTTTATGCTAAATCCAAAACGTCAGGGCGGCGGCACATCTGCGATTGAAGCTTTAAGCCTGGGCATTCCGGTACTGACTGAAGCCTATGGCGATGTCTACCAGTATATAGGGGATGATTTTGTGTTTTCATCCGATCAGGAGCGACTGGAGTTTATTCAGCGTTATCTGACGGACTCTGAATTTGAAACTGCTTATATCTGGACCTGCCTGGAAACTGCAGCAAAAGCCACAGACTCATCGGCCATAGTTCAGCAACTCCTGCTCGATTACGACAGTTATATCTACCAACTCCAGCACTAACAGAGAAACCGGGGCAGAGTAACATGCACGCCATTTTTACTCCGCTCCGAACTTTTTTGCCTAAAAATCCATAAAATTACCAGATTGACTAAAGTTTTGAAGTTGAATGCCGATACTATAGTTAGCTACAAAAATACCCGCCGCCTAACAATCTTAGTTGTTGAATTTATTCAATAAAATTAAAGAAAATCCTAAAGAAAAACCTCCTGACGCCGATACAGTAATTAAGCAGGGAACAATAAAATAATTACTCTGCATACATAAAAACTCAGGAGATATATCATGGCTTTATTTGTTAATACTAACGTTTCGGCGTTAAATGCCCAAAGGCAACTTATTAATTCAGGCAAAGGCTTAGATACAGCGTTTCAACGTTTATCATCAGGCTTTCGTATCAATAGTGCTGCAGATGATGCTGCAGGCTTACAAATCAGTAACCGCTTAACCAGTCAGATTAATGGTCTGGATCAAGCAATAAGAAATGCAAATGATGGTATTTCATTAGCTCAGGTTGCCGAAGGTGCCATGGATGAAATCACCAACGCCTTACAACGTATTCGTGTACTGGCGGTACAGTCTCAAAACGGTATTAACAGTTCTGCTGACCGTATTGCTCTACAAAAAGAAGTATCAGCATTAAAAGCTGAAATCAGCCGTATCGCAGTAACAACCCAATTTGGTGGCGTGAAATTACTGGATGGCAAATATTCATCAACTTTCCTGGTAGGTGCTAACGCCGGTCAGACCATCAGTGTCAATATATCCAGAACCGGCGGTGGTTTCGGCTCTTCAGGTTTAGGTATTGCAGGCTTAAGTATCAGTAGCTTAGCTGGTGCATCCAGAGCATTAGCCAGTATCGATAGTGCGATTAACGTGATTGACTCGAAAAGAGCAGACTTGGGTGCGATTCAAAACCGTTTCCAGTCAACAATCCGTAACTTAAGCAACATCGTTGAAAACATTTCAGCAGCACGTAGTCGGATCAAAGATACCGACTTTGCAAAAGAGACGGCTGATTTAACGCGCGCTCAGATTTTGCAGCAGGCCAGTACCACTATTCTGTCCCAGGCGAATCAGAGACCTCAGGCAGCATTGTCTTTATTACAAGGTTAATTATTTAGCAACAACTACTACATATTGAATCGATCTTTTGTACGACTCCTGAGCTTTATGCTCTTTGGCCATACGGCGTTGCTGTATGGCCTTTTTTATTTGTTCCCTATAGTGGAATGTTTTAATTTTATTTGGAATAAATTTCTAAAGAAATAATATTGTTAGCCGATACAGTATTTGAGTGGATTAGATTAAATATAAAATGACGTATCCGCTTTTAATTCAATAAACGCTCAGGAGAAAAGATATGGCGTTATTTGTAAATACTAACGTTTCGGCGCTGAATGCGCAGAGACAACTTATCAACTCAGGTAAAACCCTGGATACATCATTTCAGCGTCTTTCATCTGGTTTTCGCATCAATAGTGCAGCAGATGACGCGGCTGGTTTGCAGATCAGCAACCGCCTGACCGCCCAGATACAGGGTCTGGATCAGGCCATCAGAAACGCCAATGACGGCATTTCGTTATCCCAGGTGGCAGAAGGGGCCATGGATGAGATTACCAATGCGTTACAGCGCATCCGGGTTTTAGCGGTGCAATCGCAGAACGGTATTAACAGTTCGGCCGATCGTGTGGCACTGCAAAAAGAAGTGTCGGCGTTAAAGACTGAAATCAGTCGTATCGCGACAACCACCCAGTTCGGTGGTGTGAAATTACTTGATGGGAAATATTCATCGACTTTCCTGGTGGGGGCCAATGCGGGTCAGACCATCAGTGTGAATATCTCCCGGACCGGTGGTGGATTTGGTTCATCAGGATTGGGGATTGCTGGCTTAAGCATCAGTAGCCTGGCTGGCGCATCCAGAGCTCTTGCTCAAATCGACAGTGCAATCAACGTCATCGACTCCAAGCGAGCCGACCTGGGTGCGATTCAAAACCGCTTCCAGTCCACGATACGCAACTTGTCGAACATAGTGGAAAACATCTCGGCAGCACGTAGCCGGATTAAAGATACAGATTTCGCGAAAGAGACAGCGGAACTGACCAGATCGCAGATTTTGCAACAGGCCAGTACCACCATCTTATCGCAGGCCAATCAGAGACCACAGTCAGCGTTGTCACTGTTACAGGGTTAACAGCCTAAACAGCAGCTTTAAGTTCAGCGACTGAGTCTTCCCAAGCCCGTTGATGCGACAGAGGCAGCAAGGGCGGTGGGGATAAAACGAATAGCACTGGTTCAGGAAGGCATTGGGCGCCTGAACCGTACGACCAACTTTATGGCACTGCTCTGACGCACCTATAGCGAGGAGCTCCTGCCAAAGGAAAAAAGGAAAGGCTTTATGGCTACTTATTTACTAACCGGAGGATGACACCATGTCATTATATGTCAATACCAACGTATCAGCGATCAATGCACAACGTCAGTTAATTACTTCTGGCACTTCATTGGATACGGCGTTTAAACGTTTATCGTCAGGTTTCCGTATCAACAGCGCTGCTGACGATGCGGCAGGCTACAACTTCAATAACTTATATGGTTTTGGTCGGGTAGACGCTGGTGCAGCTGTTGCTATGGCTAAAAACTACACTGTGAACTTAGGTGAAGAAGTTAG
>NZ_LAVS01000007.1 GCF_000986865.1 Rheinheimera mesophila | reverse complement strand
GATTTGTGACAGGTTGCCTGAGCAAATCAGCTTGGTGCCTTCCCCACAACGGGTGATGATGGTTTTCAGTTGCGCGGCACTTAAGTTTTGACACTCGTCCAAAAGTACTATGGCATTTTGAATGCTGCGACCGCGCATAAAGTTGACCGATTTAAACTGAATATTGGCCTTGTCCATTATGTATTGCACGCTGGCATGCGGGTGTTCGTCGGTTTTATGCAGCACTTCCAGCGAATCGGTAATAGCGGCCAGCCATGGCGCCATTTTCTCTTCCTCAGTGCCAGGTAAAAAGCCGATAGACTCGGCAATTTCTGGCGTGTTGCGGGTCACTATCACCTTGTCGTACATGCCTTTTTCAATCACCAGTTCCAGTGCCGCAGCCAGAGCGATCAGAGTTTTACCACAACCGGCAGGACCGGTCAGAATCACCAGGTCCATATCCGGGTCCAGCAGGGCATTGAGCGCCATGGCCTGATAAATATTTTTTGGATGAATACCCCAGGCATGTTTATGCATCAGGCGCTCAAAACCTAAATCGAGAATTTTGATTTCCTGTTCGTTGATTTCCAATACCCGCCCGGCAAAGGTTTGCGCTTCATCAATCAGGTATTCGTTGATATAAGCGTTGGGCAGCACAGCACGTGGCACAAAATGATAGGTATCACGGCCTTCATTGTGGGTGCGGCAATCTTTGACAACAGACCAAAAGTCGCCGCTAAATTTGTAATAGCCTTTGTATAAAAACCGCACATCGTCAATCAACTGGTCGGTACGATAATCCTCGACCAGCTTCAGACCTGCCCCTTTGGCCTTCAGCCTCATGTTGATATCTTTGGTGACCAGTATCACTTTGGTCGGCGCTTTTTCCCGTTGTAAAAACAAGGCGGTATTAATAATTAAATGGTCGTTTTCCCCACCCGGTAAGCCGGGGATCTGGTCGCTGATATGATGGTCATTGATGATAAATAAGTGACCGGCATTTTTTTCTTCCGTGTGGCTGGGTAACGCAACGCCTTGCAGCATTTGTTCCGGTGAAGCATCTTTTAACACATCCTCCAAAGCGCGAATGGCGATACGGGCTTCACGACTGACGTCTTTGTGTTTGTCTTTGATATGGTCTAACTCTTCGAGCACTGTCATTGGAATGACAACGTCGTGTTCCTGAAAGTTTAAGAAGGCGAAAGGTTCATGCAGTAGAATGTTGGTGTCCAGAACGTATATTTTTTTATCTTTAGCTCTTCTTCGCGCCATAAGCAGCTCCTTAGCGACAATAAACCATGAAAGTTCATGGCAAAAATACAACAATCTTTATTTATTTTCGGTATACAACATCTGACTTGCCGGCTGATGTTTGGTTCAGTAAAGCGATCGCCCTCAGTGCTTTGATTCATTTGATCTAAGCTTAGAGCAAAAATGCACGGCCTGTATGACCAATAGATGACGATTTTTAATCTATTGCAAAAAATACGTGGCTCAGGCTGATGCGATAGCAGACTTTTAGCTGTACCATAGCGCGCCATTTTCTGCAGTGAGGACAAGATGATAAAATTTGCTTTGGGTCAACGTTGGATCAGCGACAGTGAGTCGGATTTAGGTTTAGGCACTGTGATCGGACATGAAGGCAGGATGCTGACTTTACTGTTTCCGGCCAGTGGTGAAAACCGTCTGTATTCTGTTTTGGAAGCACCGCTGACCCGCGTTCAGTTTAACCCGGGCGATACAGTCAAAAGTGCTGAGGGGTTCTCCTTGCTCATCAGCGAAGTCGAAAGTAAAAACGACTGTTTTATTTATCATGGCACCCGTACCGACACCAATGAGACAGTGGCGTTACGTGAACTCTTCCTCGATCATTTTATCAGTTTCAGTCAACCGCAGGACCGCTTATTCGCCGGTCAGGTGGATCGTTTTGAGACCTTCCCACTGCGTTACCAAAGCTGGCAACATTTGCATCAACAGCAACAAAGCCTGTTACAAGGTCTGGTCGGCGGCCGTATGAGTTTGATCCCACATCAGCTCTATATTGCAGAGGAAGTGGCAAAACGCCACGCACCACGGGTATTGCTGGCGGACGAAGTAGGTCTGGGTAAAACCATTGAAGCCGGGTTAATTATTCATCAACAGGTGTTGGCAGGTTTAGCCAAACGCGTGCTGGTGGTGGTACCCGAGTCATTGCAACATCAGTGGCTGGTGGAGATGCTACGCCGGTTTAACCTGAAGTTTTCTATTTTTGACGACGAACGTTGTACGGAATCCGGTTTAGATGGTGGTAATCCGTTTGAAACCGAGCAATTAGTGTTAACCAGCCTTGAGTTTCTGGTGAAAAAACGCAGCCATCATCAACATGCCGTGGATGCCGACTGGGATTTATTGGTGGTGGATGAGGCGCACCATTTGCAATGGAGTGAACAGGCGGTTAGCACCGAATACCAGCGCATTGAAGCATTAGCTGAAGGGACCGCAGGTTTAATTTTATTAACGGCCACACCCGATCAATTGGGACATCAAAGCCATTTTGCCCGTTTGCGTTTACTCGATCCAAACCGCTTTCACGATTACCAGGCCTTTCTTGCTGAAGAACAACACTATAAAAAGATTGCCGATTTAGCCGCCGCTGTGCTGGAGCAAAAACCGCTGAGCCAGTCGGTCGCAACCGAACTCAGTCAATTGCTGGCAGACAGCGACAGCACAAAGGCGCTGCAAACCTTGCAACAAACTGATTGCAGCACTGAGGAGCGTGAACTGGCGCTACAACAACTGCTCAGCCAGTTATTGGATCGCCACGGTACTGGCCGTATCTTATTTCGTAATAGCCGCAGTGCAATTTCAGGTTTTCCACAACGTCAGCCACAGACCATAGCTCTGGAGTTGCCTGAACAATATAAAAACGCACTTAAAGTGCAGCAGGCCTTTAATAAACAACAAAGTCTGGAACAAAAAGCCAAAGCCAGTTTGTTTCCTGAGCGGGTATTTCAGGAGTTTGAAGGTAAAGGCAGTAGCTGGTGGCAGTTTGACCCCAGGGTTGACCACCTGATAACGCTGCTAAAACAGCATAAACGCAGTAAATTCCTGCTGATCTGTGCTCATGCCGACACAGCGATCGCGCTGGAGGAAGCGGTGCGGGTGCGCGAAGGCATTCGGGCTTCAGTCTTCCATGAGGGCATGAGCATTGTCGAACGGGATATGGCGGCGGCGTATTTTGCCCAGGAAGACAACAGTGCTCAAATACTGATCTGTTCGGAAATCGGCAGTGAAGGTCGCAACTTCCAGTTTGCTCATCATCTGGTGCTGTTTGATTTGCCTTTGAATCCGGATTTACTGGAACAACGTATTGGTCGTCTGGACCGGATAGGTCAGACCCAGAATATTCAAATTCATATCCCCTATTTTGCGGATCATCCACAGCAGGTATTGCTGGATTGGTATCAACAAGGGTTACAGGCGTTAAGCCAGACCTGTCAAACCGGCCGATCCGTATTTGAACAAGTCGCCACAGAATTGTTTGAACTGCTTGCCGCCACAACTATGGAGCGTGCTGCAGTTCAATCCCTGATCGCAAAAAGTGCAGAACTAAACCAGCAATTGAAACAAAAGCTGGAACAAGGCCGCGATAAACTGCTTGAAATCAATAGTTCAGGTCAAGGCAAGGCACGTGAACTCGCTGAAGCTATCGCCGCTTTGGATGATGAAACGAAGTTACCCATGTTTATGTTACGTGCCTGGGATGTGCTGGGTGTCAACCAGGACGACCGGGGTGAAAACAGCATGGTGCTGACCATGTCAGAGCATCTGCATAGCCATTATCCGATGCTGGATGACGATGGCATCAGTGTCACTTTTGACAGAGCAACAGCGTTAGCGCAGGAAGATATCCAGTTTTTAAGCTGGGATCATCCGATGGTGCGGGGTACCCTGGATATTCTGACTAACGAGCAAATGGGTAATAGTTCCGTGGCCTTGTTACCCAACAAAGCCCTGCCTGCCGGCACCTACTTTGTAGAATTTGTGTTTATTGTCGAAGCCAGCGCGCCAAAAGAATTACAGCTAGGTCGTTACTTACCCGTCACTCCGGTGCGCCTGCTATTGGAAAAAAATGGCAAAAATCTGGCTGCGAATGTGGCTTTCGAGCAGTTTAATAAACAACTAAAACCTGTAGGCCGGCAACCCGCTGCCAAAATGGTGAAAGCACTGCAAAGCTTTATCCATCCGTTAATAGGTAAGGCTCAGGAGTTAGCTACTGTGCGTCTGATTGAAGTCCAACAACAAGCACAAGAGCGGATGCAACAGACACTAACCACTCAAATCGAGCGTTTGCAGGCGCTGCAAAAACTGAATCCGTCAGTACGGCAGGAAGAAATTACTCATCTGCAACAACAGAAACAACAATTAACGGATTATATCAGTAAAGCCAGGTTAAAATTTGATGCGCTGCGGGTAGTGGTTGTCAGTCATGACTAAAAGTGAATACAATGTTACTTGATTACAGACCGCCCACACACCCTTACCTGGATATTGTCTTTCAGGATGATGATATTGTGATCCTGAACAAACCAAGCGGACTGCTGACGGTTCCGGGTAAAGCGCCAGAGCACAAAGATAGTCTGGATTACAGGGTGCGTCTGGTGTGGCCACAAGCACGGATAGTCCACAGACTGGATATGGCCACCTCAGGCCTGGTGGTCATGGCGATGCATGCTCAGAGCCAACGTGATTTAAATAAACAGTTTGAATTGCGCCAAACGCAGAAGCGTTATTTTGCGTTACTCGAAGGGCAAGTCCCTGTAGACTGCGGAGCCGTTGAGTTACCTCTGTTGTGTGATTGGCCCAACAGACCCAGGCAAATGGTGCATTTTAGATCCGGAAAGCCATCACTCACGTATTTTAAAGTGCTGGAACGAAACCAACATCAAACCAAAGTTGAGTTAACACCAGTAACAGGGCGCTCCCATCAGCTCAGAGTGCATATGTTATGGCTTGGTCATCCGATCCTCGGGGACAAGTTTTATGGCACTGAACAAGGAAAAAGTTCAGTCGATCGACTTCAGTTGCACGCTGGCTCTTTGGCTTTCAGGCATCCAACTTCAGGATCTGAGCTATATTTTGAAGTTAGTTGTCCGTTTTAGTCAAAAAGGACAGTAGTAGCTGATTGCTTTGTTAACCTAAGGTTCAGTTAAATAAGGTAAACTTGGCATCAGGGTAAGTAGTCAGATGGATATCTGACTTAAATTAGTAATAACGAGCAGCTAAATTTGACTAAATTTTTTAGTTAAATAGAATAGCCGCCGCAATTTACCTCTTAGGAGATATGGATGAAACTCAGTACTAGCGCAATCGCCATTATGGCAACTTTACTTTCGACAACTGCTTTAGCAGACAGTTCAAAACCTTTAGTCACTGACCGTGTTTTTGGTTCAGTTTTTGGTGAATATTATTTCCCGGACGGCGACAAAACAGAATCAGCCGAATGGTCTTACCTGGACAGAGGTTATGGTTACGGTTTAGAAGTTGGTTACAACCTGGATGAATCCTGGGCGCTGCGTGCTGAATTCAGCAGACAACACCTGAAACAACAGCTGTCAGACGACAAGCTGGTTGGCAAGCGTGTAGGTCTTGACGCTTTATACAATCTGCCAGGTACCTCAGCTTATCTGGTCGGTGGTCTGAAACATTTAGATGTTGAAGCAATCGACGATGAAACAGCTCTGAATATCGGTATTGGTTACCGCAAATACCTGACTGAAAACTTCTCAGTTTTTGGTGAAATGAACCGTTTCCAGGGTATCAGCGAAAGTTTTGCTGACGCGAACATCAAGTTCGGTATGTCTGTACTGTTTGGTGACGCTCCTGTTGTAGCAGAGCCAACTGCAGCTCCTGAGCCTGTAGCTGCTCCTGTGGTTGTAGTAGCAGACAGCGACAACGATGGTGTACCTGATGCTAACGATCTGTGCCCAGGCACTCCGGCCACAGATAAAGTCGACGCCACAGGTTGTTCAATCTTCACTGAAAAAGAAGTGAACTTCACGCTGAAAGCTCAGTTTGCGAACGACTCAGCCGAAATCAAGCCAGAATACAGAGCAGAAATCGCTGAATTAGCGGCGTTCCTGAAACGTTTCCCTGGTACTGATGTTGAAATCGGTGGTCATGCTTCAAACGTAGGTACTGCGGCTTACAACCTGAAATTATCACAACGTCGTGCAGACGCTGTAGCTCAGGTTCTGACTAATGAGCACGGTATCAGTGCAAGCCGTGTAACGGCAACAGGTTACGGTGTAACCCGTCCGAAAGTCGAAGGTAATACTCCGGCTGCTCACGCTGCAAACCGTCGCATCGAAGCTATCGTGACAGCGACCATCAAAGAAAAAGTAGAGCGTTAATCTCTGCTGATTGAAAAAACCGCCGCAAGGCGGTTTTTTTATTCTATTTTTTCATTGATTCTTGTTGATAAAGTTTGGCTGCTGGCTGCCGATAGCCTGTCATAGATTATGAGTCTTCTGAGTTGATCCGATGCCATCAAAACTTTCAGCTATTGTCTTGTTACTAAGCGGCGGCGTTTTGGCTGCAGAACCTACCTCACTAGAGCAATGGCACCAGTCTGATTTAAGCTGGCAGCTACCCGCCGATGAAATTACCGAATTACTGGCAGGTGATAAAAGTTTTCTGGCGTTAAAAAGAGCTGCATTCACTGCACAAGTCAAAGGGACTATCTTGTTGCTGCCTGATTGGTCACAGCATGCATCCAGTCCTAAATACCTGAATTTACTTCGTAAAGAATTTAATGACTACGGCTGGAATACCTTGTCTATTGCGGTACCGGACGCACCTTTTGAAACCGACATCGCGGCCATCGATGGTTATAAAGCGCAGCTACAACAACGTATTGCAGCCGCCATGGTCAGTGTGCAAGCTGAAAACAACGCCGTTATAGTAGTTGCTCAGGGCAGTAGCGCCGCTTTAGTCAGTCAGCTATACGCGGAGAAAAAACTACCGGAACCACAATCTCTTATTTTGCTAGAGGCCTATTTACCTCAAGCCGATCAGCACCGCAGCCTGGCCCTCGCTATTGCTAAACAACAGGTTCCCACATTAGACCTGATGCAAGAACAAGGCAATCAGCAGGTTGCAGCACAATGGCAATTGAGAAAACAGCTGGCACGACAACAGCAAAAACTACTTTATCGGCAGCGTGAAATCAGTGGACTGATGGCACAGGCAGAAACTCAGCAGCGGGTCCTCAAAGAAATTCAAGGTTGGCTGAACTATCAGGGCTACTAAAAATTCCTTTGTCTTCGATAAAAAACAATTACACTGGGCGCTATCAACTGCCCTTTCACTCTATGCCACAGAGGCTGGACTATGTCGCCATTGCTCCAAACTGTTTTACTACTGACCGCCAGTAATATTTTTATGACCTTCGCCTGGTACGGGCATCTCAAGCATTTTAAAAGCTCAGCTCTGTATATCGCTATTGCGGTGTCCTGGGGAATAGCGCTGTTTGAATACATGCTGATGGTGCCTGCCAACCGGATAGGCCATCAGGTATTAAGTTTAGCTCAGCTAAAAATTCTTCAGGAAGTCATTACTTTGAGTGTGTTTATTCCATTTGCCGTGCTTTATATGAAGGAACCATTTAAATGGAATTATGTTTATGCCGGTTTGTGCCTGCTGGGTGCTGTCTATTTTATGTTTTTCCGTGATTAGCCACGGTGATTGCGGATCAACTCATAAGCAGCCTGAATATCCTGCGTTTTTTGTTTAGCCATATCCATCAACTCAGGTGGTAAACCTTGTGACATCAGCTTGTCCGGGTGATGCTGAGCCATCAGTTTTTTGTAAGCCTTTTTAATGGCCGCCTCAGAACTGTCAGCATGGACTCCTAAAATTTTATAGGCATCCGTCAGGCGATTTGCTATATCCGTAGTACCGCTCTGGCTGCTTTTGGCAAAACGGGCTTCGGCCTCGTAGCGACTAATCATCTGTTGCAGTTGAGCCGTACTAATACCCAATTCGAAAGCGACTTGTGCCAGGATCCTTTGTTCTGCGCTACTGAGATTCAAGTCGACATAAGCCGTACTGATTTGGATCTCCAAAAACATCAGCAACAGATCCGGTCTGGATCTGTACGCAGATTTAAACTCGGCTAATTGCTCTGTTAAAGGAAAATCAGCCTGTTTCCCATGCCGAAATGCCGCCTGAGCTTCTTGTTTTTGTGCCGCAGTTAAGCCAAGTTGCTCCATAAAAGCAGTAGCTTGCTGAATATGCGATTTAGTCACTACACCATTTGATTTGGCAATATGCCCCATCACTGCAAAGGTGTTATAACGGAAAATGCCCTGAGCTTCAGATTTATCGCGGGAAAAGCCATTAAAACCACCCCGGCTGGCAAAAGCACCTCCATAGGACTTATCGAACCAATGCCCAATCAAGAGTCCGAGCAACAAGCCAGGAACTTTTAGCAATGCCATACCAAACAAGGCACCAAGAATTTTACCCCACATGCCGGGACTCCAGTTGCGCTGATAACTCCATCAGTCGTTGCACTGTGCCAATATCATGCCAGACGCCCTGATACAGCTCGGCTGAGACTTTGCCCTGCTGCATGGCCTGGCGTAAATAAGGAGCCAGCTTTTGTTTACCCGACGGTATCTGTTCGAAAAACTCAGGCCTGTATACCGCAATGCCGCTAAAAGTAAAACAGCGTCCGGCCTCCGCCAACGCATACCCCTGTTCACTGATACCAAAATCGCCATCGGGATGCTGTGACGGGTTAGCGACAAGAACCAGATGCGCCAGACAATCCGCGGCCAGTTTGTGCTTTAGCGATGGGTAAGGATAATCAGTGAACACATCACCATTCACCACAACAAAAGGGCCATCGCCCAGCAAGGGCAAGGCTTTTTTAATCCCCCCTGCTGTTTCCAACCCTTCAGCGCCCTCGTCTGAGTACTGTATCTTTACCCCAAATTGCTCACCTGTCCCTAAATACTCAGGTAACAAGTGCCCCAACCAGGCATGATTGATCACTATCTGCCGGATACCTGCAGCAGATAGCGCCTCAAGGTGGTACTGGATCAAGGGTTTGCCAGCAACGGACAATAAGGGTTTGGGTAACTGATCCGTCAGAGGACGCATGCGCTCGCCACGGCCGGCAGCCAGTATCATTGCTCTCATCTTAGCCTTTGGCCTCCAACACTGGTTTTACTTTGGTTTTGAGCCACTGATCCAGCACTTCTAACTCGGGATAGAGTGAAGTAACCTCAAGCACATAATCGAAGACCCGAGGTAAATCAGCAAGGTAACCTGATTTTCCATCACGATGGTATAAGCGGCAAAAAATTCCACAGACTTTAATATGGCGCTGTAGCCCCATCCAATCAAACCACTGCTGAAACTGCTGCGGGCTGACGTCGGCTGGGATCTCGGCCTGCTCATGCAGCTCCTGATAAAACTCCTGACATAAACTGTGCACCAGCTCAGCCGGCCATTTGATGTAACAGTCTTTTAATAACGACACTGCGTCATAACTGACTGGGCCTGTCACCACATCCTGAAAATCTATCACGGCGAGACGGCCATCAGGTTGCAACATCAGATTGCGGCAATGATAATCCCTGTGCATCCCCGCCTGAGGTTGCTGCAATGCAGAGTCTGCCAGCAACAGAAAATAGTGCTGCAGCATACTATGCTCTTGTTCATTCAATGATAACTGCAGGTGTTGTAGTACGAACCAATCGATGAAAATCTGCATCTCACGCAGCAGAAATTCCCGATCAAAGACAGGTAAAGCTCCGGCACTGGTTGCACTGATCGTACGAACCTGCTTCAGTTGCGCCAAGGCCTGACGGTAAAAAGCTGTCACAGTGTTTTCGGTCAATCTGGACAATAACAATGTGTCGCCCAAATCGCTCAGTAGTAACAACCCATGCTGGATGTCTTGCGCAATGATCTGTGGAACCTGCAATCCCGCTGTGGCAAAGGCCTGTTGTGTTGCCACAAAACGACCACAATCCTCTGTTGGTGTGGGAGCGTCCATCAGAATATAACTTTGATTGCCCCTGAAAAAGCGGAAATAGCGTCGAAAACTGGCGTCACCAGTGATCGGATCCAACTGAATTGTTTCGCCAGGAAAACACGCTGCTAAAAAACTTTGAATGAACTGCATTCGCTCTGGCACTTTGCTCTCTCCATCGGGTCAAAGCCAGCACTATAACGGATTAGCAGGATCCGGAAAATTGATTTATTATAGCCCGCTCGGTGTTCCGGTCGTTTTCACCTGTTTCAGGTAATTGTACTAAGTAGGTTGCATGACTCATTCTCTGATCTATCGCCTCATTATCATGGCTCTTGGTCTCCCCTATCTCACCCATGCAGAGGAGCAAACGCCTCAACCTATTGAGCAATGTTACACCCCAATTGAAATGCCAGCGAAGTTAGCTACCCTGTCAGCGAAAGACAGCAGACTGCAAATTCTGTCTGATCGGATCAAGATGATGCAGGACCAGACGGCATTATTTGACGGTAATATAGAAATTCTTTACCGCAATACCATGCTCAACGCGGCCAATGCACAGCTCAGTCAAAAAGAACAAACCTTAGTTGCCACAGGCGGGATCCAGTATTACAGCCCAGGTTTGAGAGTCAGTAGCAGTCAGTTCAGTGCGCAGCTAAAAGAAGACAAGGCCATATTAAGCGATGCTGATTATCAGTTGGTCAGTCAGTCTGGACGCGGTTATGCCAAAGAAATGAGTGCAGTAAAGCAACAGATTAATCTGTCAGAGGCCAGTTTCACTACGTGCCCTGAAAACGACAGCAGTTGGGCTTTGCATGCAGATAAAATAGATATTAATGCAGATGATGGATGGGGCGAAGCCTGGCATTCGGTGATCAAAATTCAGGATGTTCCGGTGTTCTATTTGCCTTATATGACCTTCCCTGTCAGTGATAAGCGCAAAAGTGGTTTATTGTTTCCAAAAATTGGCAGTTCACAAAGGTTAGGACTGGATATTGAAACCCCTTATTACCTCAATCTGGCAGAAAATTACGATGCGACCATCAGTCCACGTTTGATGAGTAAAAGAGGCGCACAGCTCAATACCGAGTTTCGCTACCTGACAGAGGACCATGCCGGGCAACTGCAACTGGAAGTGTTACCTAATGACAACGATAAACCGTCAGACTTTGGCAGTCGTTATCTCACCCATTTCAGCCACACCGGCGATCTGTCGGATCGCTGGCGTGCCAGTGTTGATTTTACCGATGTCAGTGATGATGCCTATTTGTCCGAACTGGGCTCAGACTACAGTAATCAGAGTGACACACAACTGTATCGTCAGGCCAGTCTGAATTATTTCGGTGATTACCTGAACTCGGAAATTCGTCTGCAGGGTTTTGAGATCCTCGGCAATTATTCCCCTTCTTATGCAGCTTTGCCGCAGGTTGACCTCAGCTCCGCTACCCCTTTGGATTTAGCCGCAGGTTTTGAATTCAACTGGCACAGTCAGTATGCTCATTTTCGCAATGACGCAGCCATCATTAACGATGCCGACCGCTTGCACCTCGAACCCAGTATCCGCTGGCCTTTGATTACTCCGGCCATGGAGCTGGTCGCCGAAACCAGCCTGTTACATACCCGTTATCAACAAAATACCGATCAAACCACCCTGCTGGTGCAAGAAGAAACAAGCAGAACTGTGCCCAAAGTGCAGATTAACGCCAAACTGAATATGGAGAGAGAATTGGCCTGGGAAGACTCAGGCTCTCTGCAAACCCTTGAACCACAGGTGCAGTATCTTTACATTCCTTATCGCGACCAATCTGATATCGGACTTTATGATACCGCCAGGCTGCAAGACGATTATTACGGTTTGTTCCGTGAAAACAGGTATTCAGGTTTAGACCGGATTGCAGATACCAACCAACTGACAGTGGGCTGGACAACCCGGCTTTATGACTCAGAAGATACCGAGCTCTTCCGTTTCAGTTTAGGTCAGATCGTATTTCTGGATGATCCTAAGCCGATAGACAATTCCTTACTGGACAAAGAACAGTCTACGGACTCAGTGCTTGCTTCTGAACTACTGTGGAACTGGAGCAAAGGCTGGTACCTCAATACGGCATTGCAGTATGATTCCAGTAATGAGCGTATGGTGAAAAGTAACGTTACATTGGATTATGTGGCTGACGATAAAAGTTTGATCCAGTTGAACCACCGTTACAGTCGTGAGGTCTCAGACTACGAAATTGCTCAGGTTGGTTTTCTTGGCACCACACCTATCGATGATAAATGGAAATTGATTGCCAGTTATTATCGTGACATCAACAAGCATCATATGATAGAAGCTAACTTTGGTTTGCAATATGAGTCCTGTTGTTGGGCAATACGTATGGTTGCCAAGCGCCAAATCAATACCAACCTTGAATTGGCACTGAATGATTTATCACAACCTCCAACTTTTGATAACGGGATCGCCGTACAATTTGTCTTAAAAGGTTTTGGTGAAGGCGCTGGCTTCTCGGTCAGCGACATGTTGTCGAACGGTATTTTTGGTTATAGACGCCCATATTTACTAAATAATTAATGTAGGAACCTATGAAGTTACAACTTTTGATTGCCAGCTCTGTGGCCGCATTTCTGGCCTTCTCGGGCCAGGCGGCAGAACAAAAGATCGACGGTGTTGCAGCTATCGTCAATAACGGTGTCGTATTGGACAGCGAAGTGACGGATATGGTCAATAAAGTAAAACGCAACGCCCAAAGCCAGGGACAAACTTTGCCATCAGACCGCGCTCTGCGCACACAGGCGCTTGAACGTCTGATCAGTAACAGCTTACAAATGCAAATGGCTAAACGTATGGGGTTACAAATCACTGACCCGCAATTAGATCAGGCGCTGGAAAACGTTGCACGTAGTGAAAACCTGACCATGGAGCAATTTCGTCAGCGGATAGTGCAGGAAGAAGGCGATTACCAGGAGTTCCGTGAGCGTTTTCGGGAAGAAATCACCACAGGTGAGGTGTTAAGAGCCAACGTACAGCGCCGTATTTACATCAGCCCGCAAGAAATAGATACCTTGATGAAGGTGATGGAAGAACAAGGCGCCTCCAACGAGCAATACAATATAGGTCATATTCTGATCTCTATTCCGAATCAGGCGACTACAGAGCAAATCACCGAAGCGAAAGATCGTGCCGACAAAGTGATGAAATTACTGCGCGAAGGCAGCGATTTTAAGAAGTTGGCCATAGCCTCCTCATCAGACAGCACAGCCCTTGACGGCGGTGATATGGGCTGGATGAATATCAACGAAATGCCAACTTTGTTTTCGGATGCTATTCGCGGCAAGAAAAAAACCGATATGATAGGGCCTCTGCGTTCTGGTGCAGGCTTTCACATCCTGACCATTTTTGATATCCGTGGTGCTAATGTGGCAGAGCTGAATGAGGTTAAATCACGCCATGTTCTGATTAAACCTTCCATCATCATGAGCGAAGAGAAAGCCCGGGATACCCTGAAGCAATTCGTTGCTGATTTCAAAGCAGGGAAAGCAGACTTTGCCGAATTTGCCTCTGCAAATTCTGAAGATCCAGGCTCGAAGTTAAAAGGGGGTGAGCTGGGTTGGGCTGATCCGGCCATGTATGTGCCAGCCTTCCGCGATACATTAAACATGCTGCAGATTGAAGAAATCAGCGAACCTTTCCGGACTGAACACGGCTGGCACGTAGTGCAATTACTGGATAAACGTGTTGTCGACATGACTGCGGAGAAAAAACAAGACCAGGTCTACCGTATGCTGTTTAATCGCCGCTTCAATGAAGAACAGGCAAACTTCCTGCGTGAGCTGCGTGACCAGGCCTTTATCGAAGTACTGGCGGAGACTGAATGACGTTAAGGATAGCAATCACCCCAGGTGAGCCAGCCGGTATAGGCCCTGATCTGGTGGTGATGTTGGCGCAACAAAGCTGGCCAGCCCAGTTGGTTGTTTGTGCCAACGCCGACCTGTTAAAACAAAGAGCGGCAGTGTTAAATCTGCCGCTTCAGCTTTTACCTTATCAGCCAGATCAACCAGCAGTACCGCAACAAGCTGGTACTTTAACTTGTGTTGATTTTGCGCTGGAAGCGGATGTTGTCACAGGACAGCTTAACGAAGCGAATGGCCGCTATGTGGTTGATACCTTGCGATATGTCGGCGAAAAATCTATATCCGGGGAATTTGACGCTATAGTCACAGGCCCGGTACACAAAGGTATTATTAACAAAGCCGGAGTGCCTTTTAGCGGTCATACCGAATATTTCGCTCACCTGTCCAATACACCTTATGTGGTGATGATGCTGGCCACTGAAGGATTGCGGGTGGCACTTGCAACTACCCATATTCCGTTGGCTTATGTGGCAAAAGCGATCACCAAAGAGCGTCTGCACAAAGTGATTTCAGTGTTACATCATGATTTGAAGCATAAGTTTGCTATCGAATCTCCGGTAATTTACGTCTGTGGCTTAAACCCCCATGCCGGAGAGGATGGGCATCTGGGACGTGAAGAAATTGATGTGATCAGCCCCACGTTAGACGAGCTGCGAGCACAAGGTATGGATTTAGTTGGCCCTCTGCCAGCAGATACTTTGTTTCAACCCAAATATTTGCAGCACGCCGATGCAGTCCTTGCCATGTATCACGATCAGGGATTGCCTGTGCTGAAATACAAAGGCTTTGGACGCTCCGTCAATATCAGCCTGGGTTTGCCTTTAATCCGCACCTCAGTCGACCATGGCACGGCTCTGGATTTAGCAGGTACAGGCCAAGCCGACCCGGGAAGTTTGTTCCATGCCCTGGAACAAGCCATTTATTTAGCGCAACGAGCCAAGTTATCACATGACAGATAAAGTACACCTGGGTCATACAGCCCGAAAACGTTTTGGTCAGAACTTCCTGCACGATCCTGTAGTGATCGAGCGCATCGTCAAGGCCATTAATCCAAAACCGACGGATATACTGGTTGAAATTGGCCCTGGCTTAGGCGCAATTACAGAACCTGTGGTAGAAAAAGCCGGTCACCTGAGCGTGGTTGAGTTAGACAGAGATTTGGCTCAGCGTTTACAGGAACACCCTGTTATGGCGGACAAGCTCACCATTTTTCAGGCAGATGCGATGAAGTTTGATTTCCGTCAGTTGTTACAGCCGGGCAAAAAACTCAAAGTGTTCGGTAATTTGCCCTACAACATCTCTACTCCTCTGTTATTTCATCTGTTTGATTATGCTGACGATATTGAGAACATGCACTTTATGCTGCAAAAGGAAGTGGTTGAGCGTATGACTGCAGGACATGGCTCAAAAACTTACGGGCGGTTATCCGTCATGACTCAGTTCTTCTGTCATGCCATGCCTGTGGTCGAAGTTGGACCAGGCGCCTTTAAACCAGCCCCTAAAGTGGATTCGGCTGTAGTTCGGCTAATTCCAAAACCGGTCGCAGAGCGCCAGGATGTGCCTGTTGCGGTATTAAACAGAGTTTGTCTGGAAGCTTTTAATCAACGCCGTAAAACCTTACGCAACTGTTTCAGCAATTTTGCAACAGCAGAGCAGATTATTGAGCTGGGGATAGATCCAACCTTACGTCCGGAACAATTAAGTGTCGAGCAATTTATTGGTATTGCCCGCTGGCTGCATCAACAAGAGCAACACCAGTTATGAGCCTGAGTTTTGAAATTCCTGTTTCAGTTGAAACATTTTATGTCGCAGCTCAATCAGACCCGAGCAATAACCGCTATGTTTTTGCGTACACCATTACCATCAAAAACCATAGCGCCGAGACGGTACAACTGCTCAGACGCTACTGGTTAATCACGGATGCCAATGGCAAAGAGACTGAAGTTCATGGTGACGGAGTGGTCGGCGAGCAGCCTCAGTTGGCCCCTGGGACCAGCTACAGTTATACCAGTGGCGCCGTGCTTGAAACACCTGTCGGCACCATGCAGGGTTATTATGAAATGACCAGTCAGAGCCAGTTGTGTTTTAAAGCAGCCATCCCGCTGTTCCGTCTGGCTATTCCACATATACTGAATTAATTTCATGCCAGGCTATGTGATAGGTGATGTGCAAGGTTGTTTTCAGCAACTGCAATCGCTATTGGCTAAAATCCAGTTTGATGCCAATAAAGACTACTTATGGTTTTGCGGAGATTTAGTCGCCAGAGGTCCCGACTCGCTGGCAACACTGCGGTTTATCCGCTCTTTAGGTGATACAGCCAAGGTAGTGCTGGGCAATCATGATCTGCATTTTCTGGCCTGTGCTTTTGGTTTTGCTAAAGCCGATGCAAAAGATCTGTTAGACGACTTGCTGCATGCGCCGGATCTGGCTGAACTCGTCCATTGGCTACAACAGCAACCTTTGATGTACTTTGAACCAGAGCGGCAGTTATTACTGGTTCATGCCGGTTTAGCCCCCCACTGGCCCGTGGAAATCGCATTGCAAGCCGCAGAGGAAGTCAGCGTTGTACTCAAGAGCTCTCCTGAGAGACTATTTTCTGTCATGTATGGCAATAGCCCGGCGTTATGGTCTGACGCCCAATCGGAGCAAGATCGCTGGCGTTTTACTATCAATAGCTGTACCAGAATGCGATTTTGTCTGGCAAATGGCGCACTTGAACTCAAAGAAAAGCGCCATCCGGAAAAAGTCAGTACGCTGATCCCTTGGTATGCGTTTTGGCAACAAAAACCTCACCCACAAATTTTTTTTGGTCATTGGGCCGCCTTGATGGGCGACAGCCCGGTGAAAGGTATTCATGCGCTGGATACCGGATGTGTTTGGGGAAATTATTTAACGGCCTATTGTATTGAGACGGCACAGCGTTATAGTGTTTCTGACTAAAAATAACGCTATAATGCGACGCTGTTTCAAAATGATATATTTTGAATTGTTATTGTGTGGTGACAGGGTGAATAATGCCCTTTTAGCCTGGATACTGGGAGTAAGGTTATGAAGTTAACGGTAGCACTTCGGATTATTGGTGGTTTTGGTGTCATTTCACTTCTGCTGCTGGTAATCGGTATTACCTCGTACATGAGCTTGAATAGTATCAATGCCTCAACCACGCAAGTAAATGAAATCTCGATCCCAGCTTTAGAAAACAGCGCAGTGCTGCAAAGCGAATTTGTCAAAATGAGCAAAATCAGCTTGCAGGCTTTTTATGCCACCGAAGTCAAGCAAGTGAAGGATCTGGAAGTTCAGTTTGGTGCTGAACAAGCCTTATATGACACAGCGGCTAAAGCACTGCAAACTGTAGTGGCTGAAGAAGAAACTCTGGCCAACTCGTTTAAAGAGGTCTCAGCAGCGTACACTGAGTTTACGCCAATCAGTAAAAAGCTGTTTGCGGAGTTGAGTAAAAGCCTGACCTTACGCGATCAAATTGCCTCTCAGTTATCCGATGTTGAATTAAATGCCGATGATTCAGCCTCTTTACTGTTGGATTTCAGCGACGTCAGAGAGGTAACACGTCGTTTTCCTCAAGCCAGTAAAGCAGCCACTGAGCTTGAAACCGGCCTGAATACGTTAGTAAGCGTTGTGGTGGATTTAACCCGCACCACCTCAGCTACGACCGCAGACACCATCTCCAACGAGGTGACTTCACGTTTACAAGGCGTCAATCAGCAAATGACCATCATCAAAACTGAGGCGGGCGCCAGTGTGGATATGGTGGCAGACTTGGATGAAAAGATCACTGCTATCAATGATTTGCTGACTGGTGATGAAGGCATTCTGACATTAAAAGCACAAATGTTAGCGGCAACAGCAGAAGCCCAGAAGCAGTTAGCGCAAGCAGAATCACATAACAAAACAGCGTTGGACGGATTAAATCGTCTGTTATCGCGCGCTCGTACAGTGGCTGGTGAAATTCAGGCTGAAGCACAATCTGATGTCAGTGGTGCCATTACGACCATATTCCTGGTCGTGCTGATCTCCATCGGTTTAGCCGTTGGTATAGCTATGGTCACGGTGCGCAGTATTACGGTCCCACTGGCAAAAGTGAATGAAATTTTAGGCGTAGTCGCATCAGGTGACTTAACCAAACGTCTGGATGACAAAGCCCAGGACGAGTTTGGTGATCTGGCGCGCAACTGTAATCAGGTTATTACTAACTTACGTCAGTTGATCCAGGGCATTATTTCACGCTCTACCCAGCTTGCCGCAGCCTCAGAGCAGACTTCAGCTATTACGGTAGAAACGACCACAGCTATTCGTGAGCAGAAGTCTCAGGTCACTCAGGCTGCCACTGCCACTACAGAGATGAGCAGTACCTCGCAGGGTGTAATGCAAAGCTCAAACGATGCCTTGGCTGAAATCAAAAATGCGGACAGCGAGGCTGAGCGCGTCAAAGTAATTTCTGAGAACAACAAGCAAACCATACTGCAGTTATCAAAAGAAGTGGACCAGGCGTCTACTGTAATCAATAAACTGCACAAAGACAGCGCCTCTATCGGCAGTATTCTTGACGTGATCCGTGGTATAGCTGAACAGACCAACTTGTTGGCGCTCAACGCAGCAATTGAAGCCGCCCGTGCCGGTGAGCAAGGCCGTGGTTTTGCGGTAGTTGCAGATGAAGTTCGTTCACTGGCCAGCAAAACTCAGGCATCTACTCAGGAAATTCAGGCGATGATTCAAGTTCTGCAAACCGGTGCTCATGCTGCTGTAGAAGCGATGAACAAAGGTAAAAAGCAGGCTGAGAACTGTGTGACTCAAACTGAAGTGGCGGCTCAGGCGCTGGAGTCTATCACCAATGCGGTGCACTTAGCCCACGATATGAGCGAACAAATTTCTCATGCGGCAAAAGAACAGAATCAGGTGTCTAACGAAATCAGCCACTTGTTAGAGTCTATAGTGACCATCGCTGAACAAACTGCTTCAGGTGCGGAACAAACCTCACAGTCCAGCCATGAAGTCGCTCGTTTAGCTGAAGAGTTACGTCAATCAGTCGATCAGTTTAAAGTCTAAACTGATCGCTGAACTTCGACGAAAAAAATCCGCCTGATGGCGGATTTTTTTATTGCGTCAGAAGGGGAGTATTACTCACCACCGCCGGCACGTTCTTTAATAACAGCTAACAGAGGAGAAGAAGCAAAACCATTGCTTTCAGCCCAGGCAACGTCACCTGATGCAGCCACCTGAGCAGCAGGCAACTGTTTGACAATAAACTCGCCCACATCAGCGGCATTATTTTTGATCGCAAAGCGAACCAGACTATCACCACTGCAGGTTACGCCTTCATAAATATTGCGCAGACGCAGACGGTAATCACTCAGTACTTTACGTAATCTATTCTTATCGTCAGCCTTGACATAATCGCACATCGAAGCCGCTAACTGGTCGTCAGCATGCACCACCGGGGACACCAATACTGCACCGGCCACCACTACACCACAGAACACTGCTGGCAACAATTTCATACATTACTCCTGAAGCAGTCAAAAAACAGACAAAAGTATAGTAACAACATGTAGCAGCAGGTGCAATGAAGTCCTGTTCATTCTCTGTTCAGGATACGGAAATGATAGCAGTGAGGGTTAGTTGAATCGGCCTGATGTGACTCTGATACGGCTACATGCCAGGGACCATCGGCCTGGTAATCAGGGAAAAACGCATCTCCCTCAACAGTTAAATCTATGTCGGTAATATACAATCTATCGGCCATAGGCAGCGCCTGACGATAAATCTCTGCACCACCTATGATCATCACTTCGGCTTCCGCTTGCACCAACGCCAGCGCCTGCTCGATACTTTGCACCCAGTCGGCATCTGTACTCAATGCCGTGCCTTGTCTGCTGATCACAATATTACGGCGTCCTGGTAAGGCTTTACCAATAGATTGGTAGGTTTTGCGGCCCATGATCACCGGCTTACCTAAGGTCATTTTTTTAAAATGTTTCAGATCGGCCGGTAAATGCCAGGGCATCTTGTTGTCTTTGCCGATAACTCTGTTATTGGCCATAGCCGCAATCATTGCAATCCGCATTGTTACCTCTAACGTCTGTAAATGACTTCAACGTCGTAATCATCTTCATCGAAATCATCATCATCGTCCAGATCGTCTGCAACAGACAACACATCTGTATGATAATCATCCCATTTGAAGCTGACCGCGTCTTCCACCTGCTCTTTTGCTTTTTCAACCGGCAGCGTTTCGATATAGTTCAGAATATCAGCGGCCAGACGTTCAGTATTGGTGCGGCTGGCTGCGGCAATCTTATGCACCTCACCTTGCCAGTTAATGGCTTTAGTGACACGCTCAATAATTTCTTCCAGCTCATCTTCCAGCACTAAATCCAGTTTATTAAACACCAGCCAACGTGGTTTATTGGCTAACTTCTCACTGTATTTATCCAATTCTTTTAAAATAGTCACAGCGTTTTCTGCCGGATCTGAACCGTCAGCAGGCAGTACATCCACCACGTGCAATAATAAACGGCAACGCTCTAAATGCTTTAAGAACTGAATACCTAAGCCAGCACCTTCGGCAGCACCTTCAATCAGGCCCGGAATATCGGCTATGACAAAAGAACGATGACTTTCAACCCGAACCACGCCCAGGTTAGGAACCAAAGTGGTAAAAGGATAATCAGCGACTTTTGGCTTGGCAGAAGAGACAGCACGGATCAGAGTCGACTTACCGGCATTCGGCAGACCTAACAGGCCGACATCAGCTAACAATAGCAATTCTAAGCGAATATTACGCACTTCACCGGGCGTACCATTGGTTTTCTTACGTGGAGCTCTGTTGGTACTGCTGGTAAAACGAGCGTTCCCCAGGCCATGCCAGCCACCTTTCGCAATCATCAGCTTTTGACCATTTCTGGTCAAATCACCTATAACCTCTGCAGTGTCAATATCTACGGCTCTGGTCCCAACAGGGACACGTAAAATCAGGTCATCACCGCGCTTACCGGTGCAATTGGTACTCATACCGTTCTGGCCACGTTCTGCCTGGTGATACTTTTCGAACTGATAGTCCACCAGCGTATTCAGGTTGGTATCCGCCATTAAATAAACATCACCACCATCACCACCGTCACCGCCATTTGGGCCACCTTTGGCGACAAATTTTTCGCGACGGAAACTGACAATACCGTTGCCGCCATCGCCGGCTTCAACCCGAATTTCCGCTTCATCTACGAATTTCATCTGGACTATCCTGATCTAAATAACTATGGGCTTATTATACTATCAATTCAGCCCCGACATGAATGCGTAGCAGGTCTGGATGAATTGAAAGCAACAAAACTGACCTTCAGCAGACTCAAGCATCAGCCTTTGATCGATTCTTAATAAAAAAGCCCCGCACTAGGCGGGGCTTTTCGAATCAATGCGTCGTTACTCGCTAACGATGCTTACGAATTTGCGATTGTTTTCGCCTTTCGTTTCGAATTGCACTTTACCGTCAGTTAAGGCGAATAATGTGTGATCTTTACCGATACCAACATTAGTACCAGCGTGGAACTTAGTACCACGTTGACGAACGATGATGTTGCCAGCTAATACTGACTCACCACCAAAACGTTTCACACCTAAGCGTTTCGCTTCTGAATCGCGACCGTTACGAGTGCTACCTACACCTTTTTTACTTGCCATGAGTAGTTACTCCTTCGATTACGCGCTGATGCCGGTAATTTTCACTTCTGTAAACCACTGGCGGTGACCAGCTTGTTTACGGTAGTGTTTACGACGACGGAATTTGACGATTTTAACTTTATCGCCACGGCCATGGTTGACCACTTCCGCTGTTACTTTACTGCCTTCAACTAAAGGAGTACCGATCTTGATGTCTTCGCCGTTAGCGATCATCAGAGCTGAAAATTCAATAGTTGCGCCGGTTTCTAAGTCTAGTTTTTCTAGACGAAGGGTTTGCCCTTCCGTTACACGGTGCTGTTTACCACCACTTTGGAAAACCGCGTACATAGTTAACTCCGTACAAAGCACGCCGACTTTTAGAGGCGTGTTAATTATAATCACAGGGCGCGAATTGTACGCAATTTCCCCTACCCTCGCAAGCACAATTATTAAAAAGATCAATGAGCCAGAAAAAGGATCGGGTTTTGCTTTAGCTGATCCGCTGCAATGGTGTAGAATCAGCACTATTCTATACCTAAGCAGTTGTTTTACCAGATGACGCTCGAAGAGATCCGCCAGCTCAGTCTCAATGACATGACGGCTGTGAACCAACATATATTCTCTCAGCTTAGTTCTGAGGTGGCGCTGATTAATCAGCTTGGTATCTATATAGTCAATAGTGGCGGCAAACGCCTGCGTCCATTGTTGGCGGTATTAGCAGCCCGAGCTCTGGGTTATCAAGGTCAGCAACATATTACCCTTGCCACTATAGTGGAGTTTATTCATACCGCCACCTTGTTACACGACGATGTAGTGGATGAATCCATGTTACGCCGGGGTAAAGAAACCGCCAATGCGGTGTTTGGTAACCAGGCCAGCGTCTTAGTCGGTGACTTCCTCTATACACGAGCGTTCCAGTTGATGGTGTCGCTGGACAAAATGCAGATCATGCAGATTCTGGCCGATGCCACCAATATCATCGCCGAGGGCGAGGTGTTGCAGTTGATGAACGTCAACGACCCCGAAACCTCAGAACAGAATTATATGCAGGTGATTTACTGTAAAACGGCCAAACTATTCGAAGCCGCCACCCAGCTTGCTGCTATATTGGCAAATCAGCCTGAATCTGTGGTGAATGCGATGAAACTGTATGGCATGCACTTAGGTACGGCCTTCCAACTGATTGACGATGTGCTGGATTATCAGGCGGATGCAGACGAATTAGGCAAAAATATTGGTGATGATTTGGCTGAAGGTAAACCAACCTTGCCACTGATTTATGCGCTGCGCCACACCAGCGGTGACGATCAGCAGTTATTGAAAGATGCGATTGAGCATGCCAATGGTATGCAGCATCTGGAACGCATTATGGCGATTCTGCAGCACACCCAAGCCTTTGAGTACACCCGCACTATAGCTGAGCAGGAAGCAGAAAAAGCTCGTCAGTGCATCGCCTTTTTACCGGCTTCTGACTATAAAGATGCGCTCTTGACCCTGGCTGATATCGCAGTACAACGCAATCATTAGAACTGATGCTGTGTAAAAGAAAAAAGCCAGCAATCGCTGGCTTTTTTGATAGTCAAAGCATCTTAGTTTGCTTTTGCTACAAACTCTTCGCCTAAGGTAATGTCCGCTTTTAACGTACCTAACATATCGTTCATGGCTTTCTGTTCGTACGCGCTTAACTCGCCGATAGGTAACAGCGCTTCAACACCGTTTTTACCTAAGACGATTGGCTGCGCGAAGAAACGGGCATATTCACCCTGACCTTCCACATAAGCGTATTCCGTTACTTTTTCGCCCTGTAAACCTTTAATTAAAGACACACAGAAACGGGCTGCAGCCTGACCCATTGACAGAGTGGCCGATCCGCCACCGGCTTTCGCTTCTACAACTTCAGTACCAGCATTCTGGATGCGGTAAGTTAATGAAGACACTTCTTCATCTGTAAAAGTAACATCTTTGACCTGAGACAGCAGAGGCAGAATCGTAGTACCGCTGTGACCACCGATCACCGGAACAATAACTTCAGCAGGATTCTTGCCCTTTAATTCAGCAACAAAAGTTTCAGCACGGATCACATCCAGTGTAGTGACACCGAATAAACGCTTCGGATCATAAGTACCCGCTTTCTTGAATACTTCAGCGGCGATAGCCACAGTAGTGTTCACAGGGTTAGTAATTACACCTACTAAAGCTTTAGGACAGTTCACTACAATAGCTTCAGCCAGAGTCTTCACTACGCCGGCGTTGATGTTAAATAGATCAGAGCGGTCCATACCAGGCTTGCGCGGCATACCGGCAGGGATCATCACGATATCAGCACCAACCAGCGCTTTGTCCAGGTCTTCTTTACCGAAACCTGTAATTTTTACCGCTGTAGGGATATGACTTAAATCAACAGCTACACCTGGTGTCACAGGGGCTAAATCGTACAGAGCTAAATCAGTACCTGCTGGTAAGTTTAACTTCAATAATAAAGACAGCGCCTGACCTATACCACCAGCAGCACCTAATACGGCAACTTTCATGCTATTCTCCCAATTTACGGTTCAAAATAAACGCGCCAACAATACTGAAATGTGGCACAAAATACAAATCACTTACGCCTAAAGTCTAAGCATTTTATCCGATTTTGGTGTAATTTACTTGCTGAACCACAGTATTACTCCAAGTTCGGTTAATACGGCCTAAAAAACAAAAAGTTTAAATAAAAATGATGACTAAACAATCGAAACAAGAAGCTTTGATCCTAGCCTTTAAATCCTTATTAAAAGAAGAGCGTTTTGGTTCCCAAAGCGATATTGTGGATGCACTGAAAGCGGAGGGCTTTGACAATATCAGTCAATCGAAAGTCTCCCGCATGTTAAGTAAATACGGTGCAGTACGAACCAGAAATGCGAAGCAGGAAATGGTGTATTGCTTACCTCCTGAGCTGGGTGTTCCAACGACGAAAAGTCCATTGCGACAGTTAGTGCTGGATATTGAACATAACGATGTAATGATTATCATCAGAACCAGTCCTGGTGCAGCTCAGTTAATTGCCCGCTTATTGGATTCTGTCGGGAAAGCGGAAGGAGTTCTGGGCACCATAGCAGGGGACGACACTATTTTTATCGCTCCTACCAGCGTGAAAAATATTAACTTCACGCTAAACAAAGTAACTGAGTTATTTGAAAAGGTCTGATCCCGCCTGCTGTTCCAGAAAACTTACAGAGGGGGCGAAAAATGCAGCCCCCGCTTCTACTTGGCAATAGTCGAGCAATAAATCTGTCTCTTCGTCGTTGTCGCCCGAACGCTGAGCTAACCACAGAGGCAGATCCGTTGCATTGGCAGAAAAACCGATGGACATCATGCCTTGTGCACGAACATCAGCTACAGGCATGTTTTGCCAGAGGATTTGCTTTCGGCCTGTCGCAGTTTCCAGCGCTGTTTTATCGGCGTGAGAATTTGCCAGCCGTTGTGCTGAAGGCACTAATTGACCATCCAGCTTATTGCGCCCCATCACGGCCTCCTGCTCTGACATCGTCAATTGTTGCCAACGTTGCAGGTCGTATTGATAACGCAACATATAGACGTAGCTGCCCGCGCTCATAAAACTCTTGGGCTCATTACTGATTAAAGCACAGGAGCGTCGTAGCTTGCCTTTAGGATTATCCGGGCAGTCATGGAATCCGGTCAGATTGCGGCCATCCAGATAACGAAAAGCATGCACCTGTTCGAACAAATCCACATGTTGTTGCAGTAAATGATAGATTTGCTGAGTTGCGATATGGATCACATCAAAACGATCAGCACGAATTTGGATTAATAAATCCACAGAGACCACGGGGATACCGGCCTGATTTTCAGTGAAGTCAGGCCAGGGTTCAGGTTGTTGCTCCGGATATAAATGAAGCCAGTAATTTTGACCTATCGCAACTACAACATTGAGCATGGCCTCTGAAAATTGATCTGATAAACGCTCCGCCAATAGCGGAATTTTAGCTAACTGCAGACGCAGATAATGCTCATGACCATCCAGAGCATTCAGCAGCAAATAACAACAATGCAAATTCGCTTCGGCACAGATGCCAGATTGTTCCCGGGCCATAACTGTCTCATCAAAATCAAAGGAGAATGATCATATCAATTTGGCTACTCCCGGTCAGTAGTTTTCATATCGATCAGCGGCAAGCAGACAATCGCCCTGTATCTTTGTGAGATATATCTCACAAATCAGTAAGCCAATACAGCTTTTGCTGCAAGCAACACTCCGGTAACAAATAGTTAAAACACTGATTATTAAAGATAAATAATGCAAACCCTAAAGATTTCAATAATATTTCAGTACAAGTATTTAACAAACAAGGTCCTTTTACCGGGATAAATGTACGATAATTGTTTTGTCGCTGGATGTGACGGCTCACCAGGACGATGAGCAGGACAAGCTACAAGAGGTAGCAGCAGGAAGCAGGGACACCAAAGGATTGTGCAGGGCTGCACAAGGATGAACAGGACAGGCTCCGGAGTGGGCATACATCTTCAGGATGAAGATACAAAGGATAAGGACTCTGCCGGAGGCAGAAGACACTCTCAGGATGAGGGTTAAACGGACAGGGATGCTGCAGGAATGCAGTGGGAATGTTCAGGACGAACACAGGGATGATCCATCAGGGATAGCGGTTGGAAGGACGCCACCAAGTTTTAGGGGCCGCGAAGTTCGCGGCCCGTCTTGTTTTCACAGCACCCGCTTTATCTCTTCGTCGTTCCAATCCGCACCATCATCGATGCACCACATCACAGCACCCTCTGCGCCACACTGATGCAATTTAGAGTTTTCGCACTAGCCATAATGTTGTTTTTTTCAGCAAGGCTCTTTTCCTGTGTGAAAACAGCTGTTAGATTACAGGCGTTCTTTGCAAAAATGATTTGGCGACTGCACTAAAACAGCGCACAGGTCCGTGGCTAAGACCACAAGAAAAAACCCCGGAAGCTTAGGCCGCCGGGGTTGTCTGATAAAGACAAAGGACAAGGATAGACGAATTTGGTGGTACGGGTTTAGTTGCCAAGACCAACTGCTACTTGCGTAGTGAGTGGCTTGGCAACCAGCTCCTGAGAAGCCCCACCGGCTCTTCCCAGGCTGCTTACTTTACTGTAGATACAAATTCAGGATAGGCTTCTACACCACACTCTGAACGATCCACGCCTTCATATTCCTCCTGCTCTGTGACACGGATACCCATAGTCATCTTCAAAGCAAACCATACGATAGAGCTGGCTACAAAAACCCAGACGAAAATAGTAGCGGCACCGGCCAGTTGACCCACGACAGTGGCCGACTCTTTGGTCAGAGGAACAATCAATAATCCAAATAAACCCACAGTACCATGCACAGAAATCGCACCGACCGGGTCATCAATTTTTAACTTGTCTAAGGCCAGGATAGAGCCCACCACTAACACACCCGCGATGGCACCAAAAATTGAGGCTTCTAAAGGTGTAGGTGTTGAAGGTTCCGCGGTAATGGCGACCAGACCTGCCAAAGCACCGTTTAATGCCATGGTTAAATCCGCTTTTTTGAACAGCAACATGGACAAGCCAATAGCGGCAATAGTTCCGGCGGCAGCGGCAGCATTGGTATTTAAGAACACCACAGCCACGGCATTCGCGTTGGCAATATCACCTAACTTCAGCACTGATCCGCCGTTGAAACCAAACCAGCCTAACCACAGAATTAAAGTACCTAAAGCCGCCAGTGGCATATTAGAACCTGGAAACGCATGAGCTTTGCCATCTTTACCGTATTTACCTTTACGGGCACCTAACAGCAATACACCAGCCAACGCAGCAGCGGCGCCTGCTAAATGCACTATGCCTGAACCGGCAAAGTCTGAGAAACCTAAGTCACCTAAACTATATAAACCAAATACAGATTGACCACCCCAGGTCCACGAACCTTCCATCGGATAGATAAAGCCTGTCATGACCACGGCAAAGCTCAGGAAAGCCCATAACTTCATCCGCTCAGCCACAGCACCAGAGACGATAGACATAGCAGTGGCAACAAACACCACCTGGAAGAAAAAGTCCGATGCTTTCGAGTAAATCGCTTTACCTTCAAAGCCATTTTCACGCTCAGCAAAACTGGTCAAGGTTTGAGCCACATCAACTTCACCTATACCGGCTAAGAAGTAGCCACCACCGTACATCAACTGGTAACCACAAATCAGATACATGACACAAGCTACTGAATACAACACCACGTTTTTGGTCAAAATTTCCGTGGTATTTTTCGCACGGACCAGACCAGCCTCCAGCATAGAAAAGCCAGCGGCCATCCACATCACTAAAGCGCCGCACACCAAAAAGTAAAAAGTGTCCATCGCAAACTGTAAATGATAAATTTGTTCCTGCATGATTTACCCCTTAGATGGCTTCTGAGTCCATTTCACCAGTACGGATCCGTACAACTTGTTCCAGATCGTAAACGAAGATTTTTCCATCACCGATGCGGCCTGTATGGGCAGCCTTTTGGATCACTTCCAATAAACGCTCGACGTTTTCATCCAATACTGCGATCTCTAATTTTACCTTTGGTAAAAAATCGACCTGATATTCAGCTCCCCGGTAAAGTTCTGTATGACCTTTCTGACGACCAAAGCCTTTCACTTCGGTCACAGTAAGACCTTCAATACCGATGTCCGCAATGGCTTCACGGACATCGTCAAGCTTAAATGGCTTGATGATGGCACATACGAGTTTCATGGTTATTATCCTTATGGTGTCTTGTTGCATTTGCCAATAAGACAAGAAAACCTTGTGCCAAGATTTATAATTGTTATTTTTCAATTAGTTACACAATTAACTTTAAATCGCTCAAAAAAAATGCACCAACAAGGTGCATTTATTCACTGCCAGAGTGCAGTTGATAGGTAAAAAAACTCAATCAGGTGGGTAAAAATTGTTGCCATTGCTGCACCACGTGCAGCAGATCCTCCAGACCACATTCGGCATAAAGCTGGCTTTGATCCAGCGCCAAATCCAGCTCTGGATCCAACATCATTCCGCTCCCCTGCCCCTGCAACAATGAAAAGTGACAAATCACCACTTCAGATGCCTCTATAGTCAGACGATACTCTTTGCCGTCCCATTGATACTGACTTTGTGGCTTTAACTGCTGTAGCTGTTCCAGCAGCCCCTGATAAGCGCTCGCCCGATGTTCAAACTCATCCAATAAAAAACATTGCAACGCCAACTGCTCAGAACTTAACTTCAGGCTGTAACGTTTCGTATCAGTGTTGTAAATAAAATCGAATTCCATGCTATGGTTCCCGAAAAGCAAAAGGCCCGCTTAGTACGGGCCTTTTGGCTGTGACCACTCTGGTCTGTAAATTATACAGCTTGCTGAATAATTACATTGGCCGCTTTGCTGGTGTACTGGCTCATCTGATGGAAATTCAGGTAGCGGTAGGTATCCGCAGCCGTGGTTTCAATCTGCTTGGCGTACTCCAGGTACTCAGGCACTGTTGGCAGGCGGCCGATGATGGATGCCACAGCCGCTAATTCAGCGGATGCCAGATAAACGTTAGCGCCCTGACCTAAACGGTTCGGGAAGTTACGGGTAGAGGTTGATACCACAGTGGTATTGTCGCCTACACGAGCCTGGTTACCCATACATAAGGAGCAACCTGGGATCTCAATACGGGCGCCAACACGGCCATAAATACCGTAATAGCCTTCTTCAGTTAACTGATCCTTATCCATCTTGGTAGGTGGAGCTATCCACAGACGGGTTGGGATCTGGCCTTTGAAATTGTCTAACAGTTTACCGGCCGCACGGAAGTGACCGATGTTGGTCATACAGGAACCGATGAAGACTTCATCAATCTTATCGCCTGCCACTTGAGACAGTAAACGGGCGTCATCCGGGTCGTTTGGCGCACACAGAATTGGCTCTTTAATATCCGCCAAATCGATTTCGATCACCGCAGCATATTCAGCATCGGCGTCAGCACGTTCCAGTTTTGGATCGGCTAACCAGGCTTGCATCGCCTGAATACGACGTTCGATCGTACGCACATCACCGTAGCCCTCGCTCAGCATCCACTTCAGCATCACGATGTTGGACTCTAAATACTCAGCCACTGAAGCTTCGGACAAGGTGATAGTACAACCAGCAGCAGAACGCTCCGCTGAAGCGTCAGACAATTCGAAGGCTTGCTCAGCCGTTAAATGCTCCAAACCTTCAATCTCTAACACACGGCCAGAGAAAATATTCACCTTGCCTTTCTTCTCAACAGTCAGCAAGCCTTGCTGGATAGCGTAATAAGGAATGGCATGCACTAAATCACGTAAGGTGATACCAGGCTGCATCTCGCCTTTAAAACGCACCAGCACAGACTCAGGCATATCCAGTGGCATCACACCTGTTGCCGCCGCAAAAGCCACTAAGCCAGAACCTGCCGGGAAAGAAATACCGATAGGGAAACGGGTATGAGAGTCACCACCAGTACCTACAGTGTCTGGTAACAACATACGGTTTAACCAGCTATGGATTACACCATCACCCGGACGTAAAGAAATACCACCACGGTTCATAATGAAATCAGGCAGCGTATGGTGCGTGTTCACGTCTACAGGCTTTGGATAAGCCGCAGTGTGGCAGAAAGACTGCATCACTAAATCAGCAGAGAAACCTAAACAGGCTAAGTCTTTTAACTCATCCCGGGTCATAGGACCTGTAGTGTCTTGTGAGCCGACTGTGGTCATTTTTGGTTCACAGTATTGGCCAGGGCGAATACCTTTGACGCCACAGGCTTTACCCACCAGCTTCTGCGCTAAAGTGAAGCCTTTGTTGCTCACTTCAGTCACTGCAGGACGCTGGAATACGGTTGAATGCGGCAGACCCAGGGCTTCACGGGCTTTGTCTGTTAAACCACGACCAATGATCAGAGGAATACGGCCACCGGCACGTACTTCGTCCAGTAACACGTTTGAACGCAGTTCAAAGGTAGATATAACTTCATCAGTGCCATGGCGTTTCACCACACCTTGATGTGGGAAAATATCGATCACATCGCCCATGTTCATCTTAGATACGTCTAATTCGATAGGCAATGAACCTGAGTCTTCCATGGTATTGAAGAAAATAGGTGCAATCTTACCACCTAAACAAACACCACCAGTGCGCTTGTTTGGCACAAATGGCATATCTTCACCCATAAACCACAGCACAGAGTTGGTGGCTGATTTACGGCTTGAACCAGTACCTACCACATCACCGACATAGGCCAGTGGGAAACCTTTGGCGATCAGCGCTTCGATTTGTTTGACCGGGCCTTTTGAACCTGGCACATCCGGCTCAATCCCATCGCGCACGTTTTTCAGCATGGCTAAAGCATGCAGAGGAATATCAGGACGTGACCAGGCATCCGGCGCTGGCGATAAATCGTCTGTATTGGTTTCACCTGTGACTTTAAATACAGTCACAGTGATTTTTTCAGGAATAGCAGGTTTGCTGGTGAACCACTCGGCATCAGCCCAGCTTTGTAATACGGCCTTAGCGTTGGCGTTGCCTTTGTCGGCTTTTTCTTTCACATCGTGGAAAGAGTCAAACATTAATAAAGTATGTGATAAACCTTTAGCCGCCAGACCACCTAATTTTGCATCATCCAGTAAGTCGATCATAGGCTGGATGTTGTAACCACCAAACATAGTGCCCAGTAATTCAGTTGCACGCTCAGGTGTCACTAACGGGCTTGTGACTTCGCCTTTGGCGATTGCAGTTAAGAATCCAGCTTTCACGTAAGCCGCTTCGTCTACACCCGGTGGAATACGGTTTTCTAACAGATCAACTAAAAATTCACCTTCACCTGCCGGTGGATTTTTTAATAATTCAGTTAATGACGCCACTTGTTGCGCATTCAGTGGCAACGGAGGAATGCCTTGAGCCGCACGTTCAGCTACATGTTCACGGTATTGTTGAAGCACAGTAATGTCCTCTGGTTAGGTCGCCACAGCCTACTGTATCTGTGCCGCAGCGATAGACAGGAATCTCGAACAGGCTGGATTATAAGAAAAAACCGCCCGAATTGACACCTGAGTATAAGCAAGCAAGCTTATAGTGGCTATAAGTTTTGTGAATACCTCGGCCAGTTGAGAATTATTCTCAAAAATAATACTGAAACTGGTCGTGCAGATAGACAAAATCGTCTGAAACGATTTTGAACATCGGAGCACAGTGACGATCGCCCGAAAGGGATTTAGCAGGACAACAGATATACCAATGGCCGCATAAAGCGGCCATTGGTCAGTGATAAAAACGTATTACCAAATCTTCACGCGGTTTTCCGGTGCTATATACAGCTTATCGCCTTCTTTCACATCAAAAGCCGTGTAGAACACTGGCAGGTTCGACACTATGCCATTGACACGGTAGTGTGGCGGTGAGTGAGGACCTGTTGCCAGTTGTTGTTTCATCATTTCTTCACGGTATTGAGAGCGCCATACCTGAGCCCAACTGATAAGCACACGTTGCTCACCGGTAAAACCGTCCATCACTGGTGCTTCTTTACCTTGCAATGACAATTGATAAGCCTTCAGTGCTACAGTTAATCCTCCCAAATCACCAATGTTCTCACCCAGAGTTAAGTCTCCGTTGACGAAGTGACCGGGTACGGGCTCAAATTTGCTGTACTGAGCACTTAATGCCTTGCCTAAAGCTCTGAACTTGGTTTCATCCTGCTCAGTCCACCAATTGCGTAAATTGCCTTCACCATCGTATTTAGCGCCCTGATCGTCAAAACCGTGACCAATTTCATGACCAATCACAGCACCGATACCACCATAATTGACTGCATCTTCAGCGGCCATATTAAAGAATGGAGGTTGCAAAATAGCGGCCGGGAATACAATTTCATTATTGACCGGATTGTAATAGGCATTGACAGTCTGAGGCGTCATAAACCACTCGTCCTTATCGATTGGTTTGCCTAATTTCGCCAACATCTGATCGTAACTCCAGTGTGTAGAGCGAACAAAGTTACCGACTAAATCGTCAGCTTTGATCTCCAGACTGGAATAATCTTTCCACTTATTCGGGTAACCTATTTTGGGCGTAAAAGTGCTGAGTTTGACCAAAGCAGCTTTTTTGGTGTCTTCCGACATCCATTCCAACTCTTTAATCGACTGCTCATAAGCACTGATTAAATTGGCCACTAACAGCTCCATCCGCTCTTTAGCTTCAGGTTTGAAGTGACGCTCCACATAGAGCTTGCCGGTTAACTCACCCAGTACTGCGTCACTGGCATCCACAGCTTTTTTCCAGCGCGGTTTTTGCTCTTTAATGCCGCGTAAGCTGGTGGAGTAGAACTGGAACTGACGATCTTCAAAAGCTTTGTTCAGCTTATCCGCAAAGGCGTTGATGGTATGGAATGTCAGGTAATCCTGCCAGCTTTGCAGATCGGTCGCTGCGACAATGTTGCCCAAAGCTGCAAAGTAGCTTGGCTGACCGATAATGATTTCATTCACATTGGTTAACTTAGAGCCAGCGGCAAAATCACCCCAGCTCAACTCACCCAAAGTTTTGCTTAAATCAGCAGTGGATACTTTGTTATAGGTTTTATCTGCATCGCGGTTTTCTACCCGCGTCCACTGGTTTTTTGCCAATTCAGTCTCAAGCGCATAGACACGCTGAGCTGCAGCAGCAGGGTCGGCATGCTTAGCTAAAGTGAATAAATCCACTAAGTAGGTTTGATAGTCAGCCTGAATTTTTTTCGAGGCGTCATCGTCTTTGGTGTAGTAATCACGGTCAGGTAAACCTAAACCACTTTGGTCGGCATACACGGCATATTCAGTGGACTTTTTTGCGTCATTGTTGACATACCAACTCAGTGGAATAGTCACACCGTCGCGTTGTAAAGCAGCAAAAATACTGGCCAGTTGCTTTTTATCTTTTAAGCCCTGGATCAATTCTAACTGTGGTTGTAAGGCGGTTAAACCTAACTCTTCCAGTTTAGCTTCATTCATATAACTGTTGTAGAAGCTACCCAACTTATGGCCATCTGAACCAGGCGCTAAATCCGTGCGGCTGGCCACTTCGTCGATAATAGCTTTTACGGCCAACTGAGAGTTATCTGCTAACACATGAAAAGAGCCATACGAAGATTTGTCTGCCGGAATTTCAGTTTTCTTTAACCAACCGCCGTTGACGGCTAAAAAGAAGTCATCCTGAAAACGCACTGTTGAATCAAAGTTTTCTTTATCTATGCCAGAAACCAAGTTTGCTACCGCGGCTGTTGCTTGTTGTTCTGCTGCTGGTTTTGCTGTTTCAGTGGTGGTAGTTTCCGGGGCTTTGCCACAGGCCGCCAGGCCAAGCGCAATAGCAACGCTCAGCGCCGTTAAGGTAATTTTTTTCATCCAGAGGGTTCCTGCCAAAAGGGTTAAATAACCAGATCATACTACTCCCCGCAGGAGCATTTTTGTTAATAGAAGTTGTAACAAAATATAAAAAACCGGCAATGCGAAGCAGTTGCCGGTTATTGCGCTGTCTGTTAGCGAACAGTCAGTTTATTTTTTCTTAGCTTTTGGATTTGGCAGGTCAGTGATAGAACCTTCGTAAATCTCAGCGGCTAAGCCAATAGATTCGTTTAACGTCGGGTGAGCATGGATGGTCAGAGCGATGTCTTCAGCATCTGCACCCATTTCTACGGCTAAACAGATTTCGCCTAACATTTCACCGGCGTTAATACCAACAATAGCGCCACCTAAAATACGGTGCGTTTCTTTGTCGAAAATTAACTTAGTGAAGCCTTCAGTACGGGCTGAAGCGATAGCACGGCCAGAAGCAGCCCAAGGGAAAGTGGCGGTTTCAACAGCAACACCTTTTTCTTTAGCTTCTTTTTCAGTGAGTCCTACCCATGCCATTTCCGGATCTGTGTAAGCCACAGATGGAATGCAACGTGGGTCGAAGAAATGCTTCAGGCCAGAGATCACTTCAGCAGCGACGTGACCTTCATGTACAGCTTTGTGCGCTAACATTGGCTGACCAATCACATCACCAATAGCGTAGATATGAGGTACATTGGTACGCAGTTGTTTATCTACATTGATAAAACCACGCTCATCCACGTTGACACCAGCTTTAGCTGCATCTAACAGCGCGCCATTTGGACGACGACCCACAGCCACTAAAATTTTGTCGTAACGAACTGGTGAGGCCGGTGCGTTTTTGCCTTCGAAAGTCACATACAAGCCATCAGCTTTGGCTTCTACAGCCGTCACTTTCGTCGACAGCATAATGTTGAAGTTGTCTTTGTTGTACTTGGTGTACACCTTCACCAGATCCGCATCAGCCGCAGGAACCAGTTGGTCAGCAAACTCTACTACAGACACTTTAGAGCCTAAAGCACGGTACACAGTCCCCATCTCTAAACCAATGATACCGCCACCTAACACCAGCATTTCGCCAGGAATATCTTTTAATTCCAGCGCACCGGTTGAATCGATCACCCGTGGGTCATCTTTTGGAATAAATGGCAGAGCCACAGGCTCAGAACCAGCAGCGATAATGGCGTGTTCAAAAGTGATGGTGGTATCCCCGGCCACTAATGTATTTGGGCCAGTGAATTTACCGTAGCCAGTCACGACTTTGACTTTACGCATTTTTGACATGCCGGCTAAGCCGTTGGTCAACTGACCTACTACTTTGTCTTTCCAGGCGCGGATTTTGTCTAAGTCAATTTGTGGTGCACCAAAAGTTACACCGTGAGAGGCCATCTCACGGGCATCGTCGATCACTTTGGCCACATGTAATAACGCTTTAGATGGGATACAGCCAACATTTAAACAAACACCACCAAGTGTGCTGCGTGCTTCAACTAAAGTCACTTCCAGACCTAAGTCAGCAGCGCGAAATGCTGCAGAATATCCACCAGGGCCAGCGCCTAACACCACCACTTGAGTTTTGATTTCGTTGCTCATCGGTTTACCTTTTTATCTTTGGCTAAGATAGCCACCCGCATACGCGGGCAGCCAGGAAATAAAAGTGGCGGAATTTTATCACCCCGCCTGAAAGATGTCCCGTAACTTTTCAGAACACGGCACAACTTTCACTGTTGTTTTACATAATGATCTGACGGATATCGGCCAGATAAGAGGCCAAAGTCGCAGTAAAACGCGCCGCTAAAGCACCGTCAATCACTCTATGGTCATAGGACACGGACAAAGGTACCATCAGGCGTGGTTCAAATTCTTTGCCATTCCACTTCGGTTTGATATCCGATTTAGACACACCCAAAATAGCCACTTCAGGCGCGTTGACGATAGGCGTAAAGGCCGTACCACCAATACCACCTAAGCTGGAAATAGTGAAACAGCCACCCTGCATATCTGCAGCCGTCAGCTTGCCTTCACGGGCTTTGGCTGAAATATCCTGCAGCTCACGCGATAATTCGATAATGCCTTTTTTATTGACATCACGTACCACAGGCACCACTAAGCCATTTGGCGTGTCGACCGCTATACCTAAATGCACATACTTCTTCAGAATAAGGCTGGAGCCGTCTTCTGATAATGAGCTGTTAAAGGTTGGGAATTCCTCCAGCGCCTTGGCCACGGCTTTCATAATAAAAACCAATGGGGTGTATTTGACACCCATTTTCTTTTTATCAGCCAGTGCATTTTGCTCTTTGCGGAACTCTTCCAGGGTGGTGATATCGGCTTCATCAAACTGAGTCACATGCGGGATACGCACCCAGTTGCGGTGTAAGTTAGCACCGGACAATTTCTGAATACGGGACAGTGGTTTTTCTTCGACAGTGCCAAACTTGCTGAAATCCACTTTCGGCCAGGGGATTAAATCAAAGCCCACACTGTTGCTACTGCTGGTAACGTTACCTTTGCCTGAGGCCACTTGCGCAAGAATATTTTTCACATAATTTTGCACATCTTCGCGCTGTACGCGGCCTTTGCGGGCTGTGCCTGTGACTTTGCTTAAATCGACACCAAATTCACGGGCTAAACGACGCACCACAGGGGATGCATGAGCATAAGCCTGATTCTCGGTAAATTCGCCTGCTGGCGCAGATGGCGCTGCAGCCGGCGCTGATACTGCAGGTGCAGGCGCTGCGACCGGAGCTGGCGCAGCAACAGCAGCCGGAGCAGCGACCGTTGCAGCAACAGCAGGAGCACTGCCTGCCACTTCAAAGACAAACACCAAGGAGCCTGTTTGTACTTTATCGCCCACTTTCACTTTGATTTCTTTCACAGTACCGGCAAATGGTGCTGGCACTTCCATCGAGGCTTTATCGCCTTCCACCGACAACAGCGATTGGTCAGCGGCAACAGTGTCGCCGACTTTCACCATCACTTCCGTCACTTCAACGGCGTCACCACCGATATCAGGTACCTGAACTTCTTTTAACTCTACCGCAGCCGGAGTAGCAGGAGCGGCAGCAACAGGAGCGGCTGTTGCTGCAGGCGCCGGAGCTGCTGCTGGTGCAGCAACGGCAGCACCTTCAGCTTCGAAGACCATAATCAATGAACCGGTTTTTACTTTATCACCGGCTTTCACTTTGATTTCTTTCACAGTACCAGCTTCAATAGCCGGAACTTCCATCGACGCCTTGTCGCCTTCGACCGATAACAACGACTGGTCCAGTGCAACTTTGTCGCCCACCTTCACCAGTACTTCGGTGACTTCCACTTCATCCGCACCTATGTCCGGCACATGAATTTCAATCGTCATGACAAATCCTCTTATGCGTACAGTGGGTTAGTTTTGTTGGTGTCGATACCAAAACGGGCAATGGCATCTGCCACTAACTGCTTGTCGATTTCACCACGTTTCGCCAGCTCACGTAACGACGCCAGAACTATGTAACCCGCGTTCACTTCAAAGTGACGACGCAGATTTTCACGGCTATCAGAACGGCCAAAACCATCTGTACCCAGAACTTTATAAGACACCGCAGGCACAAAAGAGCGCACCTGATCAGCATAGTTTTTCATATAGTCAGTGGCTGCAATAGCAGGCGCTGTGCCCAGCACTTTGGCAATATATGGCACTTTTTCTTCTGCCATAGGATGCAGCATGTTGTATCGCTCACAATCCTGACCATCACGAGCCAGCTCGTTAAATGAAGTGACAGAGAACACATCTGAACCCACGCCATAATCTTCACTTAAAATCTCAGCCGCTTTACGCACTTCATTCATGATGGTACCGCTGCCTAACAACTGAACTTTGGCTTTGTCGCCAGCATGAGTTTCCAGTTTATATATACCACGACGAATACCTTCTTCAGCACCAGCAGGCATGGCCGGGTGATGGTAGTTTTCGTTCATTACGGTGATGTAGTAGTAAATATTTTCCTGAGAAGCACCGTACATACGGCGGATACCATCCTGAATGATCACTGCCAGCTCATACGAGTAAGTCGGGTCATAGGAAATACAGTTAGGTACTGTGCCTGCCAGAATGTGGCTATGACCATCTTCGTGTTGTAAGCCTTCACCGTTTAAGGTGGTCCGGCCAGCCGTAGCGCCTAACAGGAAACCACGGGCTTGTTGATCACCGGCCAACCAGGCCATATCGCCAACACGCTGGAAACCAAACATCGAGTAGTAAATGTAGAACGGGATCATCGGCAGATCGTTGGTGCTGTAAGAGGTTGCAGCAGCCACCCACGACGCCATAGCACCCAGCTCGTTGATACCTTCCTGCAGCACCTGACCTGAAGTTTCTTCTTTATAGTAAGACACTACAGCGCGGTCTTCCGGCGTGTAGGTCTGGCCACGTGGGTTATAAATACCAATCTGACGGAATAAACCTTCCATACCAAAAGTACGGGCTTCGTCGGCAATAATAGGCACAATTTGCTGGCCGATATTCGGGTCTTTTAACAGCACGTTCAGCGCACGGACAAAAGCCATAGTGGTTGAAATTTCGCGCTTTTGCTCTTCTAACAGAGGCTCGAATACATTCAGCTCCGGCAGTGTCAGAGGCTTGGTGAAATTCGGTAAACGCACTGGCGTGTAGCCGTTTAAGGCTTTCCGACGGGCATGCAGATACTGATGTTCAGGTGAGCCTTCAGGCAATTGAATATAAGGCAGAGACTGCACATCTTCTTCGCTGATGTAGTCTTCCAGACCCAGGCGCTTACGGATTTGCAGCACATGGGTCATATCCATTTTCTTGACCTGGTGCGCAATGTTTTTGCCTTCCGCCGCTTCACCCATGCCATACCCTTTAATGGTTTTGGCCAAAATGACAGTAGGGCGGCCTTTAGTTTCCTGCGCCGCTTTGAAAGCTGCGTATAACTTGGACGGCTCATGACCACCACGTTTTAACGCGAAGATTTCTTCGTCTGTCATATCCGCCACTAAAGCGGCAGTTTCAGGGTAACGGCCGAAGAAATGCTGACGTACATAAGCACCGTCTTTGGCTTTGTAGGTTTGATAGTCACCGTCGACAGTTTCGTTCATCAGTTGCAGTAACTTGCCTGTGGTGTCTTTGGCCAGCAGCTTGTCCCAGCCACTGCCCCAAACCACTTTAATCACGTTCCAGCCAGCGCCACGGAATAAACCTTCCAGTTCCTGGATAATTTTACCGTTGCCCATTACAGGACCGTCTAAACGCTGCAGGTTACAGTTGACCAGGAAACACAGGTTATCCAGTTTTTCACGGGCAGCAAAAGATAAAGAACCACGGCTTTCCGGCTCATCCATCTCACCGTCACCTAAGAAGGCGTACACACGTTGTGCGCTGGTATCTTTTAAACCGCGGCCTTCTAAATACTTCAGGAAACGCGCCTGATAAATAGACGTAATAGGACCTAAACCCATAGATACCGTAGGGAATTGCCAGAATTCAGGCATTAATTTAGGGTGTGGGTACGAAGATAAACCTTCACCACCCACTTCCTGACGGAAGTTATCCAACTGATCGGCGGTTAAACGGCCTTCAACAAAAGCACGGGCATAAATACCCGGAGAAATATGGCCCTGGTAATAGACCAAATCGCCGCCATCTTTTTCATTCGGCGCACGGAAGAAGTGGTTAAAGCAGGTTTCGTAAAAGGCAGCAGACGACTGGTAAGATGCCATGTGGCCACCTAAATCCAGCTCTTTTTTCGAAGCGCGCAGCACTATCATAATAGCGTTCCAGCGGATCACGGAGCGGATACGTTTTTCCAGATTGACATCACCCGGATAGGCAGGTTCCTGCTGTGGCGGTATGGTATTGATGTAATTGGTGGTGATGCCTGTTGGCATATCCACGCCTTCCAGGCGAGCCTGTTCCAGCACTTGTTCTAACAGGAACTGAGCGCGCTCTACACCTTCGGTGCGAACTACAGATTCAAGAGCCTCTAACCATTCTTTGGTTTCGAGCGCGTCGATGTCAATCTTATTGACTTCAGACATATCAAAGTTTCCTTAATCAGTTCCACGCCAGAGCGCGGAACATTAACAGTTAAAAAGTATGCTTACGCTCATTCGCTCTGTTGCGAACGTCTGAGCGAGCGTTCAATGCGTGAGCGCTCCCGGTCAGCTTCCAGCAATGCCTCTTCGATAAAGGCCAAATGGCTGTTGCTGGCTTGCCGGGCTTGCTCCGGCTCGCCATTGATCACCGCTTGCATCAGGCGATGCCTGTGCGAATTTAGCTGGCTCACTATGCCTTCTTTTTCCCGCAAAACTTCAAGGTTTAACTTGATGTTTTGCTCCACCAGCGGCGTTAAGCCGCGCACCAAATGCAAAAGCACCACATTATGCGATGCCTCTGCCACCGCCGAATAAAACTGGCCTACCGACCGCGCTTCAGCGTCTAAATCCTGTTGCTGCTGGGCAGCACAAATTTCTTCGTAGCGTTGTTTAATCAGCTCAAAGTCTGCTTGTGTGCCACGCAAAGCGGCGTAATAAGCGCAGATACCCTCTAACGCATGACGAAACTCTAATAAATCAAATTGCGACTCCGGATGACGACCAATCAATGCAAATAATGGGTCAGTCAAACCTACTGCCAGATTTTCGCAAACATAAGTACCACCGCCCTGACGGCGACTGACTAAACCTTTGGCTTCGAGTTTCTGGATGGCTTCGCGCAAGGATGGACGGGAGACATCAAACTGCAGCGCCAGTTCACGCTCAGGCGGTAACTTTTGTCCGGGCGTAAAAGTGCCTTCCAGCAGCATATGCTCCAGTTGCTGGACTATTTGGTCGGACAATTTGGCAGGTTTGATTCTCAGACTGGACATTGTCACCCTGATGTTAAGCGTTTGGTTTTTGCATTGACCACTTGTAAATTGGTCTTACCAATTAAATTTTATGCGGCATAACTTAGCAGAAAGGAATCAAACTGTAAATTAAACTGCAGAATTATGCGACCAAAGCGGCTAAATAATTAGAGTAAAAGCTCAGAAAAAAACAGAGAAAAAGATAGCAATAAAATTGGTCTGACCATTAGTATGAGTACATGCCGTCCTTCCATGGACATCGTCGCAACAAAAGCCCGGCCTTCGCCAGACGCGAAGGCGTGATATCGGCGAAATGCCAAATTGTTGGCATGTCGAAAGACCGCTATCACCCCTACAGTTGCGACATACCGTCCTTCCATGGACATCGTCGCAACACTGTTCCCTACAGTTGCGACATACCGTCCTTCCATGGACATAAAAAAAGCAGCCGAAGCTGCTTTTTTTAATTAGTCACTTTAACGCAGCCAGCCTGACAGTGTTAATACCGCCACTAATGCAAGGAAAAACAATACATTACGCTTAGCTAACTGCACCATGCACGAAGTTTCTTCAGCACAGTTATAGGCATCATCCGGCAAAGGTTCGGCCGCTTTGGCTACCGTAGTGACCACTTTGTCTGCCGGTGTTGTGAAGTCGCCTAAGAAGGCTAACAAAGCCGCTGAAGCGCGGGAGAAATGACCAACCAAGGCCAAACCCACGCCAAATAACCGCGCTGGCAGCCAATCCGCCCAGAACATCAACTGCTGGAACACCGCAGGAATATCAGGCGAAGCGTGCACAAATTCAGCGCTTACATCGCCTTCTTCCGCCAGTTTCATCGGTTTATCCCAACTGACAGGTTCATTCATCTGACGCAGCAACGCATAAGTGATAGCTCCAGCTCCGCCTAAAATGGCAAACCAGAACAACACTGCCGCGTAGTAGCGAAAATTCAGCCAGACCAAACGCTGACCATAACTTAAATCTGTATCCGTTAAACCCACATCGGCGCTGACCTGTTGCATCGTCAAAAAGCTAGCTTCGTTGTCCGCTCTTTCGCTGGCATTTAAATACTGCTTGTACAACTGGCGATAATGCCAGCAGCCAATACACACCAGTAACACCAGCGTATTAAGAACTAAAGTCACCAGACTGCTGTCGATTAACCACAGCAACAGAGCGTATACCAGGCCAGGTAACAGCAGCCAGAGGTACTGGCCTTTGCTGTCGGAAGATAATTTAGACAAAGCCGAATTATGGCTTAGAGACAGGTACTTTTTGGCATAAAACAAAAACTGCCAGGCCTCGCTGCGAACCGCCAGCCGCTCGATAATTAAGGCGATAAGCATACTGATCAAGGTCATTTATCCACTCTCCTTTAACGCAGATTGATAACGGTCCCAGTCAAACGACGGACCAGGATCGGTTTTCCGACCCGGCGCAATCTGCTGATGTCCCACAATACGCTCCGGCGTGATTGCCGGAAAGTCTTGCATTAGTTTTCTGGTTAACAGCACCAGACTTTGGTACTGAGCATCGGTATAAGGCTGATGCTCTGTCCCCTCCAATTCGATCCCTATCGAATAATCATTACAGTTTGGCCGCCCACCAAATTCCGATACACCGGCGTGCCAGGCGCGTAAATGAAAAGGCACATACTGTCGGACTAAACCGTTTCTGAAAATAACACAATGTGAAGACACTCTTAGGCCAGCTAAATCGGCAAAACTGGGATCGGCCGAGCTGTCCAACACCCCCATAAATAAATCGTCAATATAACTGTTGCCGAACTGACCCGCAGGCAAACTGATGCAATGGATCACCAACAGGCTGATATCAGTGTCACGCGGCCTTAAGTTCCAATGTGGACTTGGCCGCTGTTCAAGCTCAAAGGAAACCTGATGTTGATTCACCCTGTCGATCCTGTTTTGCAAATGCGCTTCATGCTCGGTTAAGCTGGAGCCTTTATTGTCAACCCTGAGACTTTGGAATGCAAGCATCTGACAATACAACTAAATTAGGCCGTTTATTTAGCTGGATCAGTTGGCTGCTGTTGCTTGGGCTGCTGTACTGGTTTTTTGAAGATCAGATTTCGTTACAAATAAACCCAAATCAGCAGCTACAAAGTCAGATTGGCAGTGGTGGTGAAAAAGTCACAATACTCAAACGCAATAAGGCTGGCCACTATGTGGGCACTGCTCTGTTTAATGGGGTGCCTATGGAGTTTATGCTGGATACTGGCGCTACGGTAGTGGCCGTCTCTGAACAGGCCGCACAAAAGCTCGGCATGAGCAAAGGTCGGCGTTATCAGGTCAGCACAGCCAACGGCCTTACTACGGCCTATGACAGTCGGCTCGATAGTCTGCAACTGGGTGATATTGTGCTTACCGACATACGCGCCAGTATCACGCCCGGCTTGCATGGCACTGAGATTTTGTTAGGCATGAGTGCGTTAAAACAATTAGAATTCAGCCAACAACAGGATGAGCTGAAGCTCATCCAACGCTAATGTTTAATCACAGGCTTCTGGCCTGTTACCACACCGGAACTATAAATACAGATGATAAACGTCCCTTACCTTACTGATTTACAACGGGATATTGAACTGACTGTTCGTCAGGCTCTGGCTGAGGATCTAGGCCATTTACCGCTGGAGCAAGGCGATATTACTGCGTCTCTGATCCCGGCAACCCAACAAGCCAAAGCGACTATTATCAGCCGCGAAGATTGTGTGTTCTGCGGCAGCGCCTGGTTGACTGAAGTGTTCCGTCAATTATCCACTGAGGTTGAGATCGAGTGGTTTGTAGAGGACGGCGAGAAGATCACCGCCAACTCTGTGTTGTGTGAACTGACAGGTCCGGCCCGTATTCTGTTAACAGGAGAGCGTACTGCACTGAACTTTATCCAGAGTTTAAGTGGTACAGCTACCACGACAGCTTTGTATGTATCCTTATTAGAGGGCAGCACTACCCGATTACTGGATACCCGGAAAACACTACCAGGCATGCGTTTAGCACAAAAGTACGCGGTGGCTTGTGGCGGCGGTAAAAATCATCGCCTTGGTTTATACGACGCGTTTTTAATCAAAGAAAATCATATTGCCGCAGCAGGTTCTATCGAAAAAGCGGTCAGCCTGGCACGGCAGAATTTCCCGGGGAAACCTGTGGAAGTGGAAGTGGAAGACTTGATTGAATTTGAACAGGCGCTTGAGGCTGGTGCCGATATCATTATGCTCGACAACTTTCATATCGCGGATATCCAGCAAGCCGTGAGTCAAAATAAAGGCCGGGCCAAACTGGAAGTATCGGGCAACATTACTGCCGAAGCACTGCGCTCTCTCAGCAGTACAGGCGTAGATTATATCTCCAGTGGCGCTTTAACCAAAAACCTGCAAGCCATTGATTTATCAATGCGTTTACGCAGCATTTAAGCCGAACTCTGCCGCTCAGACCTTTGTTCTGATCTGCAGCCATTCGTCGCAGCTTGCGGCAAAGCCATAAAAGGCTGATACACTTTGGTTAGTGTTCCCGCAAAGCTGTGATCACCATGGCTCATCTCTCAAGGTTGCAAGGCACAGTCTGCTACTGGCGTGACGATAAAGGTTTTGGTTTTGTCATCACGGATAACACAGAGCGGCTATTTTTTCATATCCGCGATTTCAGCCAGGCTCCGGCCAGACGTCCACAGCACGGTGATAAACTCAGCTTCCAAGTGAGATTGGACCAACAACAGCGCTGTTACGCTGTTTTGCTGCAGTTTGAGGATAGACCGGCCCTGTTGGAAAAACGGGCTGACGCAGCAGGGCCAAACTTCACTCAAATCCAGCAACACGCCTGGTATTTCCGTTACTTGTTTTTTGCCTTACTGCTGCTGTCATTACTGGCAGGTTCCTTCGCTTTTACTGTGCCTTTGTTTTATCTCGAAGCCAGTCTTTTTACTTACTGGTTGTATCAACTAGATAAAAAACTGGCTGCCAGCGGCCACAGTAGCCGTTTACCGGAAGAGAGTTTACAAATGTTTAGTCTGATAGGAGGCTGGCCTGGTGCTTTAGTCGCACAAAAACGTTTGCGCCATAAAGTACATAAAGTGCCTTTTCAACGTGAATTCCGTTTTGTGATTTACGGCAATAGTTGTTTTTTACTCTGGTTATTGTCTGAGCCCGGAGCACGGTTTTTAGATAAAGTGGCCGTATTCTGAGTATGCGCAACAAAACAAGCCCTCGAAATGATCACCTGATAGCTCCTTTAAAATCAGCCATTTAACTAATGGTTCACTTTTTATATTTGCTTTGTTTGCAACTACAATTAAACATCTGAGCAAAGCTTGCTTAATAACAAATATTCACCAGAATTAAGTAGCCCCAACTGTGGGCAAACCAATCAGGAGAAGTTTCATGAAACGTAATCAAGGTTTTACCCTTATTGAATTAATGATAGTTGTTGCCATTATTGGGATACTGGCGGCCATTGCTTTACCTGCTTATCAGGACTATACGGCCAAAGCTAAAGGGTCAAATGCTGTCGCCTCTTTAGGTGGACAAAAAATTAAAGTGGCTGAAGCTTATGCCACCAGCGGCACTTTAGGCTGTACCGACACCGCAGGTACAGCTATTCCGGATTGCACGGGCAACGGCGTACTGTCACTGACGTATGATGGCATCACAGCAACTATGACACCTACAGCCCCGGCCGCAGGCTCTGGCAATATCACCTGGGCTTGTGCATTAACAGGTACGGGCGCAGTACCTATCAAAGGCTGCGGTATTTAACCTCTGAGCTGTGCATCAAAAACGGCCCTGCCGGGCCGTTTTGAACCTGCTGAAACATAACCAGACAGGGCCAGTTCTGTTACAGGGGACTGTATGGCATTAAACCCAAACTCGATTTTATTAAGGCGTTTACACCAAGCGAATCTGGTCGACCCACAGATCACTGCTAAATTACTACAGGAAAAAAGCCATCAGTATCAGACCATTGCCGATCTGTTAATTGGCGAAAAACTGATCCAGGCCAAAGCACTGGCTGAAGCCGCCGCCGCTTTTACTTTGCACAGCGCGCTGGACCTGGATTTTTTTGATATCAATGCCATTCCTGATCCGCTGCGCAATGAAAAACTAATCCGCAAACATCATATTCTGCCGCTTGCCAAAAGACACAAAAGCTTATTTCTGGCTGTTGTAGACCCGACAGACATGACCTCTGTCGAAGACTTTGAATTTAACACCGGTCTGAATGCCGAAATGATAGTGGTGGAATTTGACAAGCTGCATAAAGCCATTGATAAACTCTTTGATACCACAGCCACAGACAGCTTTACCGATACGCAGTGGGACCTGGCTAAAATGGGTCTGGCTGGCGGAGAAGAAGAGGACATAAGAACAGTAGGCTCAGACAGTGAAGATCAGCCGATTATCTCCTTCATCAATAAAATGCTGCATGACGCTATTCGCAAAGGCGCTTCGGATTTGCATTTTGAGCCTTATGAAAAAACTTACCGTATCCGTTTTCGTATCGATGGTATTTTGCATGAAGTCGCCTCCCCTCCTGCGGCTTTATCCACCCGCTTGTCCGCCCGCTTAAAAGTGATGTCGAGATTAGACATAGCGGAAAAACGAGTGCCGCAGGATGGCCGGATTAAACTGAAGTTGTCACAAAAAAAGTCGATCGACTTTCGGGTCAGTACTTTACCCACCTTGTGGGGTGAAAAAATAGTCATGCGGATCCTCGATTCCGACAGCGCCATGTTGGGTATAGATGTCCTGGGTTACGAACCAGAGCAAAAACAATTGTACCTGGACGCTTTGGCACAGCCTCAGGGCATGATTTTGGTGACTGGTCCCACAGGCTCAGGCAAAACCGTATCACTGTATACGGGCTTGAATATCCTTAATACCGAGGAAACCAATATCTCGACTGCTGAAGATCCGGTCGAGATCAACCTGCCGGGCATTAATCAGGTGCAGGTCAATCCAAGAGCTGGCCTGACCTTCCCCTCGGCTTTAAAGGCGTTTCTGCGGCAAGACCCTGATGTCATTATGGTCGGTGAAATCCGCGATCTGGAAACCGCAGAAATAGCCATTAAAGCGGCACAAACCGGGCATTTGGTATTAAGTACCCTGCACACAAACTCGGCGCCCGAAACCTTAACCCGCCTGCTGAATATGGGTGTACCGGCCTATAACGTCGCGAGCTCGGTCACGCTGATTATCGCTCAGCGTCTGGCCCGACGTTTGTGCAATCATTGCAAAGCTGCAGAACAGATCCCCGAACAAGAGGCGCTCAAACAAGGCTTTACAACTTCTCAGCTCAGCCAGTTAAAACTGTTTAAGCCGGTAGGTTGTGACCATTGTACTGGTGGTTACAAAGGACGTTTGGGTATTTATGAAGTGATGCCTATCACAGCCCAAATCGCCGCTAAAATTATGGCAGGGGCAAATTCGCTTGATATCGCAGCTCAGGCGCAAACGGAAGGCTTCCCTAACTTACGTCAGTCGGCGTTAAAAAAAGCCGCGGCAGGCCTCACCAGTCTGGCCGAGGTGAACAGGGTAACCAACGCTTAAGATGATTGCAGGCACAGCAGGGACTTAAATCATGGCCGAAGTGAAAGTAAAGCAGCTAGATACCTTCCTGTGGAAAGGCATTAATAAAAGAGGTAAAGCCAGCAACGGAGAAATCAGGGCCGGATCGGTGGCAGAAGCGAAAGCCTTGTTACGTCAACAAGGGATCACACCCTCTTCTGTGAAGAAAAAAAGTAAACCGCTGGCGTTTACCCAACCGAGCATCAAGTCTTCTGATATTTGTGTGGTGACCCGACAAATCGCTACTATGCTGGGAGCCGGCGTTCCTCTGGTGCAAAGTATTGATTTAATAGCGAACGGTGCGAGCAATGAAACCTTACGCCAACTGATGACTAAAATCTCGGTCAAGGTACAAGGTGGCACCCCCTTGTCCGAAGTGCTGCGCGAACATAAAGATTATTTCGATGAATTGTATTGTGATTTGGTCAAGTCCGGTGAGCAATCCGGTGCATTGGACAGGATATTTGACCGTATCGCCGTTTATAAAGAAAAAGCTGAAGCCCTGAAATCTAAAATCAAAAAAGCTATGTTTTATCCGATAGCGGTGATTGTAGTAGCGGGCATAGTCACCTCTATTCTGCTGATTTTTGTGGTGCCGCAGTTTGCCGAAATTTTTGGCAATATGGGCGCTGAATTACCTGCCTTTACCTTGTTTGTGCTGGGTATCTCAGATTTTATGCAGGATTATTGGTTATTTGTGGTGGCCCTGGTTGTGGTCACGCTGGTCCTGGTATCGAAATCCTATAAAACCAGTCACAGTTTTAAAGTCAGTGCCGACCATGCCATCTTAAAACTGCCCGTCATTGGCATGATTTTAAACAAAGCATCTGTCGCTCGCTACGCCCGAACCTTATCCACCACTTTTGCGGCTGGTGTTCCTTTGATTGAAGCTTTGGAATCCGCGGCAGGCGCTGCCGGCAATGAGAAATACCGGGCCGCTATTTTGTCAGTCCGCGAAGAGGTTGCAGCGGGCAATCAAATGCACCTGGCAATGAAAAACACAGCGGCTTTTCCTGAGATGGTGAATCAAATGGTTGCGATAGGAGAAGAGTCCGGAGCATTGGACAGTATGCTGGCGAAAGTAGCGACTATTTATGAGCAGGAAGTAGACGATGCAGTCGACGGTCTCACCGCTTTGCTGGAACCCTTGATTATGGCGGTATTAGGTGTCTTAATAGGCGGACTTATTATTGCGATGTATCTTCCGATTTTCCAACTGGGCAGTATTGTGTAATGGATGTTTTTTCTCCTCTGGTGCAAGTGTTCGAACAGTCTTTGTTCACCTTTTATAGTGTTGTTGTTGTGTTGAGTCTGGCTGTCGGCAGTTTTCTGAATGTGGTGATCTACAGATTGCCAAAAATGATGGAATTAGCCTGGCAACAAGACTATCAGCAGTATTTCAATCAAAATGCCGATCAAACGAAAACCCGCTTTAATCTGGCATTACCGCGTTCACATTGTCCAAAATGTCAGCATCCGTTGTCAGCGATGGACAATATTCCATTGTTCAGTTGGTTGCTGTTAAAAGCCAAATGTCGTTATTGCAAAGCACCTATCAGCGCACGTTATCCATCCATTGAAGCCTTCACAGCTCTGTTGTCTTTGCTGGTCGCTATGCATTTTGGCGTCACAGAACAGACGCTGATTTATGTTGTGGTGACCTGGTGTCTGATTGCGTTGTCTTTTATCGATATCGACAAAATGTTGTTGCCGGATCAAATCACGCAGCCGTTGCTGTGGTTTGCGCTGCTATTGAGTGTCACAGGCTGGACCGTCTCCCCTACAGACGCATTGATCGGTGCCGCCGCAGGATATTTAAGTTTATGGTCTGTGTTCTGGTTATTTAAGCTGGTGACTGGTAAAGAAGGTATGGGTTATGGCGACTTTAAGTTGCTGGCTATATTTGGTGCCCTGCTCGGCTGGCAATTATTACCACTTATTATTCTGTTGTCCTCTGTGGTAGGGGCAGTGTTGGGCTCGCTTATGCTGTTGCTTCAGGGCAAAGGTAAAGCCACTCCTATTCCTTTTGGACCCTACATAGCCGCAGCCGGCTGGATTGCGATGTTATGGGGCAAGGACATCACCGCCTGGTATCTGAGCACTATGGGTCTATAAGTGATGAGGCTTTGAGCTTATGTCTGGCTATGTAGTAGGACTGACAGGTGGAATAGGCAGCGGTAAAACGACTGTCGCCAATCTATTTCATGAGTTAGGCATCCAAAGTGTTGATGCTGATCTGGTGGCCCGTGAAGTGGTAATGCCGGGCGAGCCTGCTTTGGAAACTATAGTGCAGCATTTTGGTAGTAGTATTTTGCAGCCGGATGGTCAACTGGACCGCGCAGCATTGCGCTCCAGAATTTTTACCCATGATGCGGAGAAACTCTGGCTGAATCAGCTATTACATCCTTTGATCCGCCAGCGTATGCTGCAGCAATTAGCCGCCTGCACCTCCGACTACGCCTTGTTAATCGCGCCTTTGCTGCTGGAAAATAAATTGCAGATCTTTACAGACAGAGTGCTGGTGATTGATGTGCCGGAAGAGCTACAACTCAGCCGCACCATGCAAAGGGATCAGGTACCGGTCGAACAAGTGCAAAATATTCTGAACAGTCAGATCTCAAGATCTGAGCGTCTGCGCCTGGCCGATGATGTGCTGCTCAATACAGTACCTGTTGTTGAGCTTCAGGCACAGATACAACCACTACATCGCCGTTATCAGCAGTTTGCCAAGGAAAAACTGGCAAAAAGCTCAGCTTAGGTTTATGGTAATGAACATTGTTAACAAATGTTTCAGCTATGACCTCAATTCTCTACGAACATCCGTTGAACGAGAAAGTCCGCACTTATTTGCGGGTAGAGTATTTGTTTCAGCAAGTCACCAAGTTGTTGCCACTGGAGACAGAATGGCAGCAGCAAGGCTTCTTTACCTCGTTATTCTCGTTGATTGAAGTACTGGAACGTAATGATGTGCGACCGGATTTGATCAAAGATGTAGAGCGTTGTGAATCCGCTTTGGTGAACTGGTCACGTCATCCATCGATCTCCGATGACATGCTGCAAACCATGTTACAAAAAGCAGTACGACTACAAAGTGACTTGTTGAGGTGCAGTAAATTTGCCACCAGCTTAAAAGAAGATAAGTTTCTCGCCCCTTTACGCCAGCGTTTTTTTATCCCCGGTGGCACCTGTTACTTTGATTTACCTCAGTTGCAGTATTGGTTTTCTCAGCCTTTGGTGCAACGCAAAAAAGCAGCTCAGGATTGGCTGGAGCAGTTGGCTTTGGTCGAAACCGCCATTGCTTATGTGCTGACCTTTATCCGCGAGCGTGGCCAATTCCAGCCATTGATCGCTGAAAATGGCTTTTTCCAAAGCAATACCGAACAATTTGAATTACTGCGCATTGAATACTCAATGGAGTACCAAAGCTACCCGACCATCAGCGGTAACAGATACCGTTACGCCATACGTTTTATGCAGTTGTGTGACAGCTTAGGTCGCACCACCATAGATAAAGCTATCCCCTTCAAATTAGCTTGTTGTTAGCCTGCGGCCCGATTTAAGTTCGCCTGAAATACAGAGTCTGCGGTACACTAGCGTAGTTTATGAATAGGCTTTCGGAGTATGTCGTATGACCACCATAGTCAAATGTCCAACCTGCCAGAAAGAGGTGATTTGGGGTCCGGGATCTGCTTTCCGGCCTTTTTGTTCAGACCGTTGTCGTTTAATAGACTTAGGTGCCTGGGCTAATGAAGAACACAGAATACCGGATAAAGGCCGCACTGATTTGCCGCTGTCTGAGCAGCAATTGGCAGAATTAGAGAATGAGTTACTGGAACAGGATAACGAATTTTTTAAATAATCCCCGTTGTACTTGAAGCCGTAGCTTTGTTGACTGCGTGCCCTCGCCCCAGTCATCTTGAAAATGTATGGCTAACTTGGCTCGAGCATTCTCGCATCAATCCAATGACACATAGACAACTATGCTCCTGGGGTCTTGCTCACTTGTCGTCGCGCTGCAACTCCAATTACTTAGGGGATAGAATAAAAAAATTGCCGGGAGCAATTTTTAACAACGCGAAGTGTTGGCCCTTTAAGGGGTGAGCGCCATGGATGGCGGTGAATAAAAAAACATCAGGAGTGTTTTTTAACAGCTTGAGCTGGCCCGGCAGGGTGAGCGCCATGGATGGCGGCGAATAAAAAACATCAGGAGTGTTTTTTAACAGCTTGAGCTGGCCCGGCAGGGTGAGCGCCATGGATGGCGGCGAATAAAAAAACATCAGGAGTGTTTTTTAACAGCTTGAGCTGGCCCGGCAGGGTGAGCGCCATGGATGGCGGCGAATAAAAAGGGCGCTATCAGCGCCCGAATTCATTTATCAATTTGTCGAGTATAGGCTGATTCGCATCAGGGAACTGATACTGATTAAGCTCCGATAAGGGCACCCAGCGCACCGGCTGGCCTTCCAGACCTTTCGCTTTACCTGCAAAATCCTGCACCAGATGAATATCCAGCAACACCGTTTTTTCTGGGTAGGCATACTGCAGTTCAAACCAAGGGGTTGAGCCTGCGATATCCAGATCCACTTCTTCTTTCAGTTCACGCGCTAAAGCTTGTGCAGTGGTTTCACCTGCTTCCACTTTGCCGCCTGGAAACTCCCAGCGCCCGCCCTGGTGTAACTTGTCAGGACGCAGCGCTAATAGCACCTGCTGGTCCTTTAAAATTACACCTACGGCGACATGTACTACTTTGGGTGTCATCCGTTAGACCAACTTACCGTGACACTGCTTGTATTTTTTCCCAGAACCACAAGGGCAAGGGTCATTACGCCCTACCTTTTCAGCGTCCCGGAATACAGGTGCCGGATTGGTATGTGGTACTTCAGTCGCAACCTGTTCAACTTCTTCATGCTGGAACTGCATGTCAGTACTTTCGGCTTTACGGCGTTGATCTTCTACTGCATCGACATCTTCAGCAGCACGGATTTGCACCCGCGATAACACTCCTATCACGTCCAGCTTAAGGTTATCCAGCATAGTAGAGAACAACTCAAAAGCTTCACGCTTGTATTCCTGCTTCGGATTCTTCTGGGCATAACCACGCAGATTAATACCCTGACGTAAGTGGTCCATCGCCGCTAAATGTTCTTTCCAGTGCGTATCTAAACTTTGCAGCATCACTGATTTTTCAAACTGACGCAGCACGGAAGGCCCCACCATGTGCTCTTTCAGCTCATAGGCCTTATCCACCACTTCGTGGATTTGCTCACGCAGTTTTTCTTCAAACAGCTTCTTATCGTCTGCTAACCATTTAGCAATCGGCATGTCGATAGCAAAATCAGCACGGAAACGGGCTTCTAAGCCTGGAATATCCCACATCTCATCCAACGACTGCGGTGGAATATACTGGTCAATCACAGACGCCACGACGTCATGACGAATCGCCTTAATGGTCTCAGAGATATCTGCGGCATCCATCAGCTCATTGCGTTGCTCGTACACCACTTTACGCTGGTCGTTGGCCACATCATCAAATTCCAGCAACTGCTTGCGGATATCAAAGTTACGGGCCTCCACTTTACGTTGGGCGTTTTCGATAGCACGGCTAACCCAAGGGTGCTCAATGGCTTCGCCAGGTTCCATACCTAGCTTACGCATCATACCCGCCATGCGGTCCGACGCGAAAATACGCATTAAAGCATCGTCTAACGACAGGTAAAAACGGGAAGAACCCGGATCGCCCTGACGACCGGCACGACCACGCAACTGGTTGTCGATACGACGCGATTCATGACGTTCAGTACCAATGATATGTAAACCACCGGCGGCGATAACAGCATCGTGGCGTTCCTGCCACTGGGCTTTCACTTTAGCAATTTGTTCTTCACTGGCATCAGCACCTAAAGCAGCCAGCTCTGCCTGCAAGTTACCACCCAGCACTATGTCGGTACCACGACCGGCCATATTGGTGGCGATAGTGACTGTGCCCGGTTGACCTGCCTGAGCAATGATTTGAGCTTCGTTGGCATGGAACTTGGCATTTAATACCTGATGCGGAATTTTCGCGTCTTGCAGCAACTTCGACAGATACTCAGAGCTTTCAATGGAAGCAGTACCGACCAGAATAGGACGCTTCAGAGCACGGTTTTCTTCAATATCTTTGATAATAGCCTGATACTTTTCTTCCACTGTCAGATAGACCAAATCGGCCATATCTTTACGAACCATAGGTCTGTTGGTGGGGACTACTATAGTCTCTAACCCATAAATAGACTGGAATTCAAAAGCTTCAGTGTCGGCAGTACCTGTCATCCCCGCCAGTTTGTCGTACAAGCGGAACAGGTTTTGGAAGGTAATAGAAGCTAAGGTCTGGTTTTCGTGGTTAATACGCACGCCTTCTTTTGCTTCTATCGCCTGGTGCAAACCTTCAGACCAGCGACGGCCTTCCATAGTACGGCCCGTATGCTCATCAACTATAACGATTTCGTTATCTTTAATCACATAATCGACGTCTTTCTTAAACAGGTTATGAGCACGCAGCGCAGCATAAGTATGGTGCAGCAAAGTGATATTGGCCGCAGAGAACAAGGAGTCGCCCGGCTGGATTAAACCCAGTTCCTGCAAAATTTCTTCAACACGAATTTGACCACGTTCCGTCAAATACACTTGTTTGGCTTTTTCGTCTATGGTGAAGTGACCATCACCCATAGCCCCTTCTTCATCTTCTTTTTCTTGTTTGACAAGCTGAGGCACTACGGTATTAATCACACGATACAGCTCAGAACTGTCTTCAGCCTGACCAGAAATAATCAGCGGCGTGCGGGCTTCATCTATTAAAATAGAATCTACTTCGTCGATGATGGCATAAGCCAAATGGCGCTGTACCCGCTCAATGGCAGAAAAGGCCATATTGTCACGCAGGTAATCAAAACCAAATTCGTTATTGGTGCCGTAGGTAATATCGGCTTTGTAAGCGGCTTGTTTGTCTAAATGCCCCATACCAGGCACGTTGACACCTACGGTTAAGCCTAAAAAGTCAAACAAAGGCGCGTTGGTTTCAGCATCACGACGGGCCAGGTAATCGTTCACCGTAATCACATGTACGGCCTGACCACTTAACGCATTTAAGTAGGCTGGCAAGGTTGCGGTTAAGGTTTTACCTTCACCTGTACGCATCTCAGAGATTTTACCCTGATGCAGCACAATACCACCTATTAATTGCACATCAAAATGACGCATTTTAAAGACACGTTTACTGGCTTCGCGTACTGTGGCAAAAGCTTCTGGCAGTAAATCATCCAAGGTTGCGCCATCGGCAAAACGTTGCTTGAATTCAGCGGTTTTTAATTTGAGTTCTTCATCAGACAGAGCAACAAAAGCAGGTTCCAGGCTATTAATCAGATCAACCGTCTTTTTTAATTTCTTTAAATAACGATCATTACGGCTACCAATTAATTTGGCGAAAAATTTTCCAAACATTTTATAAATACCACTTCTTGGTTGAGACTCGCTCTGAGTCCGGCCTGAGCCTTTGTAACCCGACTGTCTGACACTCCTGTCTCAGCAAACCGGGTCTATATTATTGAATACGGCGATTAACAAACATCATAGGGTCAATTTGCTGACCATTTTTCAGAACTTCGTAATGCACATGTGGCCCGGTCGAACGGCCTGTATTGCCCATAATGGCAACTTCCTGGCCTTTGGTCACCATCTGTCCAACCTGAACAGTGATAGCCTGAGCATGAGCATACCGGGTGCGATAGCCATCGCTATGCTCAATTTCAACCATTTTACCGTAACCGAAACGTTCACCAGCCCAGGTGACTATGCCACCTGCGGTTGCAAAAATAGAATCGCCTTCTTTACCGGCAAAATCTACGCCACGGTGCACTGCGGGTTCGCCACTAAAGGGATCGCTGCGGACGCCAAAACTGGAAGACAGGTAACCACTTAATACAGGGCGACCAGACAACTGAACGCTTTTTCCTATATGGTGATTCAAATCCAGAGATTCAAGCATGGCAAAGCGGGTTTGCTCGGACTGCAGATTTTGCTCCAGCTCATTGAGCTGCAACAAGACCGCATTTAATTCAGCCAGACTGATTTCTGTCGGTGTTTGCGCAGGACCGCCCATCGCCGGAGTCTCATGCAGATTAAACTCTTCCGTCGACAAATTGGCGGCGTCAATTAAACGTTCACCGACCATATTCAGCCGGTTGACCTGCGCCTGCAACGTGGCCACTTTAGCCGTTAATGCCGCTAGCTGATTTTCAGCACGGCGGCGAATATCGGCAATTTCTTCTGTCTCTGCAGCGCGGCTTAACTGCGCCTTTTCAAGTTCTGCATTGCCTTGCTGAAATAAATTAGCAAAAGCTGCACCAGCGCCAGAGGCGATACAAAACAACAAGACGGCCGTGACTGTCAGTTGCGATGGCGTGCTGCCAAAGCTGAAGTGGCGGTGTTTGCCACGATAGAAAACTGTTACACTCATGCAACCTCAGTATAAATTTATCAGTGAAGATGGCGCGCTATTCTCAGAAACCCGTGGATCTAAGTCAGTTGCTGCAACAAAGCCCATTGTTGTCGACCATGCAGCACGCCGATCTGTTGCGCCAACTTAATACCGAATTAGCGCAGTTTCTGCAACTGGATCCATCCGGTTTTTGCAAAATTAGTACCATAAAAGCGGGTCGCCTGGTGATTTTATGCCAATCACCGGCCTGGGCCACCCGGCTGAAAATGCAAAGAGAGGCCATTCTAGACAATTTCCGCCAGAAAATCTTGCCGGATTTAGCAGGGATAGACATTGAAGTCTCACCCAATACCCAACTGCAGTATGCCAAAACGGAAGAAATCAACACTGAAGGACCTAAAATTTCTGAACAAGCGGCGGTGTATTTACTGGCTTTAGCACAAAACAGTGAAGGTGAGTTAAAGCAGAAACTACAGAGGTTGGCAGAGCTGGCTCAAAGCCGCTCTGCCCCCAAGACTTAGGCCAGTTGAGGTGCTAAGTATGATATTGGCATTTGCGCTTCTTTGTCGAAGCTGACAAATTCCCAGTTCGCCTGATCAGCTAATACTGCAGACAATAACTGGTTATTCAGCGCATGGCCGGTTTTATAAGATCGGAACTCACCCAGAATGCTGTGACCGGCCATATATAAATCACCGATCGCATCCAGAATTTTGTGTTTGATAAATTCATCTTCGTAACGCAGACCATCCTGGTTTAATACCCGGAACTCATCCAACACCACAGCGTTATCAAAACTGCCGCCTAATGCCAGATTATTGGCGCGTAAATATTCGATATCCTGCAGGAAACCAAAAGTACGGGCGCGGCTGATGTCTTTAATAAAAGACGCAGCAGAAAAGTCGAGCTTCATGCGCTGTTTGGTTTCAGAAATCACAGGGTGATCAAAGTCGATGGCAAAATCCATACGGAAACCATGGTGTGGCACAAACTCGGCCCACTTGTCACCGTCCTCGACACGGACTTTTTGTTTAATACGAATAAACTTTTTGGCTTTTTTCTGTTCGCTGATACCGGCTTCCAGTAGCAGGTAAACAAAAGGGTTGGCACTGCCATCCATAATTGGAATTTCAGCAGAGTCCACTTCGATAAACAGGTTATCTATACCTAAACCCGCCACTGCAGCCATTAAGTGCTCAGTGGTGGACAGGCGCACGCCGTCGTCGTTGATCAAACAGGTACACATTACAGTGTCGCCCACTAATTCAGGGGTGACTTTAAAATCAACGATCGGGTTCAGGTCGACACGCCGGAATACAATACCGGTATTATCAGGAGCAGGCCGGAGAGTAAGCGTAACCTTTTCTCCTTTATGTAAACCCACCCCGATCGAGCTGATTGATTTTGCAATGGTACGTTGTTTAATCATATTTTTTCCTGTTCAAATATTGAACAAATCCAAAATGGCGGCGAAGCATAACACAGCTGACCAGCTATGCCAACCTTTGAGCCTTTTGTCGGCTGACTAAAAATTAGTCAGCTTGTTTACGTAAAAACGCCGGAATATCGAAAATGTCGATGTTCGCTTGTTTTTCCGCGACCGGTTTACTTTGCACTGCAGGAGCTTCTAACGGCGCTTGTGACAAGTCACGGGCGGCGTTGCCCTGATGATGCGCATAGCTTGTACCAGCATTGCCATAAACGTGCGCTGAACGCACTGGTTCATGACGGTGATTGGGTACCAGGCTGATGTCCGGCTTACGCTCTGCACCTATACCTGTGGCAACCACAGTGACACGAAGTTCATCCGACATATCCGGATCAATCACTGCACCTACCACCACAGTAGCATTTTCTGACGCAAAAGCTTTGACTGCATTACCTACAGTTTCAAACTCTTCAATGCTGATATCCAGACCTGCAGTGATATTCACCAGAATACCCTTAGCGCCTGATAAATCGATATCTTCCAGTAATGGGCTGGAAATAGCTTGTTCAGCGGCTTCTTCAGCACGGTCCGGGCCTGAAGCACGGCCAGTACCCATCATCGCAGTGCCCATTTCTGACATCACAGTACGAACGTCGGCGAAGTCAACGTTAATCAGACCAGGACGGGTGATCAGTTCAGCAATACCCTGCACTGCGCCTAACAACACGTTGTTGGCCGCTTTGAATGCGTCCAGCAGGCTGGTGCCTTTACCTAAGACTTTTAATAACTTGTCGTTCGGAATAGTGATTAACGAATCGACGTGTTTTGCCAGCTCGCTAATGCCTTCGTCGGCATAAGTGGAGCGTTTTTTACCTTCGAACGGGAATGGTTTCGTCACCACAGCCACAGTTAAGATACCCATTTCACGGGCTACTTCAGCGACGATAGGTGCAGCACCAGTACCAGTACCGCCACCCATACCGGCAGCGATAAAGATCATGTCCGCGCCTTGCAGCGTTTTCTTGATGGTTTCACGGTCTTCTTCTGCCGACTTACGGCCTACTTCAGGGTTAGCGCCGGCACCTAAGCCTTTAGTCACGCCAGCACCCAGTTGCAACGTCATATGGGCAGACGAATTACGCAGCGCCTGCGCGTCAGTATTGGCAGCAATAAATTCAACACCTTCGATGTTGCTCGCCACCATATACTCAACAGCGTTACCGCCACCACCACCAACACCAATCACTTTAATGACAGCTTCTTCGCTGTGGTTTTCCATTAACTCAAACATAGCTCTCTCTCCGTTTTAGTACGCTTACTCAAAAGGTTAAAATTCGCCTTTAAACCAGCTGGTGAGACGTTTCACCATGCCGCCGACTGACTCGCGGGCAGCGACAGCTTTTTTCTGCTGGGTCCGCATGTCTTTTCCATAAATCAGTAAACCCACTACGCTGGCGTAGGCCGGGTCCTGAACATATTCTCTTAAACCTGTAATGCCTATCGGGTAACCCAATCGCACCGGCATCTGGAAGATATCTTCGGCAAACTCGATAGCACCTTCCATTTTGGCGGTACCACCTGTCAGCACTATGCCTGCTGCTATTTGCTCTTCCAGACCACTGCTTCGGATTTCCTCCAGCACCAGTTCAAACAATTCCTGATAACGTGGCTCTACGACTTCAGCCAGGGTATGACGTGACATGCTGCGGGCCGGACGACCGCCCACGCTTGGCACCTCAATGTTTTCCTCTTTACCGACCATGCTGCGCAGTGCACAGGCGTATTGCACTTTAATATCTTCGGCGTGACCTAAAGGTGTACGGAAGATTTTGGCAATATCGCTGGTGACCTGATTACCGGCCACCGGGATCACTGCGGTATGGCGTAAAGCACCATTGGTAAAAACCGAAATGTCGATAGTACCGCCGCCCATATCAACCACGCAGACACCTAATTCCTTCTCGTCATCCGTCAGCACCGCATAACTGGATGCTAAAGAGGAGAAAATCAGCTGGTCGACATGCAGCTCGCAGCGCTCCGCACATTTTTCGATATTCTTTGCCATATCATTGGCGCAGGTGATGATGTGCGCCTTGGCTTCCATCCGCACCCCTGACATGCCGATCGGGCTTTTAATGCCTTCCTGCATGTCGACTGAAAATTCCTGTGGCAGCACATGCAACATGCGACGCTCAGCCGAAATAGGCACGGATTTAGCGGCATGAATGACATTAATCACATCTTCTGCTGTCACTTCGGCATCATTAATAGGCACCATGCCACTTTCGTTCTGGCAACGGATATGTTTGCCGGTAATACCTAAATACACAGAAGACACGCGGCAATCGGCCATCAGTTCGGCTTCTTCTACAGCGCGGCGCACAGACTGCACCACCAGGTTCAGATCATTCACCCCACCTTTGTCCATACCACGGGCGACATGAGTGCCCACACCAACAATGCTTAATTGATTGTCAGCGGTAATTTCGCCCACTAAGGCTTTTACCTGTGCTGTGCCTATATCTAAGCCAACGATAAGATCACGTTCTGTCGACTTTGTCATCTTGTTCTCTTTGTTCTGGCGCTTCGACCCAACGTACAGCGACGCCAGTGTCATAACGCAAATCAACTTCGGCGACTGCCTGAGTTTTATGTTTACTAATCACAGGGTACAAATCGATAAACCGCTGCACCCGCTTTGCCGTATCTTCCCGGCCCAGAGTCAATTTGATGCCCTCTGCTAAATTCAGTTGCCAGGCCTGACGGGCCGACACTGTGAGTCCTGTTGCCGCATGCTGATGCACGCTCAGCATTTGATTCAATTGATTGAACATGGTCAGTGCATCCTGCTCGGCCCCGTCCGGACCTTGTAACTTCGGCAATGGCTGTTTTAGTTCAGCGACAGGAGCGACAAAGATCTGACCTTGTTGATTGAGTAAATAATGGTCATTCCATACCGCCACTGGCTTATGTTCAGTCACCACCACCACGAGCGTATCAGGCCATTGTTTGCGCACGGCTGCCTGAGCGACCCAGGGTTGTTGCTGCAGAAACAGCTGCACCTGATCCACGTTCAAATTAAAAAAGTTACCCAGATACTGCTGCTGCAGTTTTTGGTTTAACCCCGCCGCTTCAATCTGAGAAAAATCGCCATACAGCTTCACTTGCTGGATAGGCGCACTTTGTTGATCCTGACTCCAAAGCCAGATCTGATAACCCAACCAGCAGACAAACCAGACGGAAAAACAGAAAAACAGCACACCAGCCCAGAAGGCTTTGTCTATTGGTGCTCTGACTGTCTTGCCGTTTTTTGTCATACCGTCTGTTCTAAAATTTGTAAAACTAACTGTTCAAAACTCAAACCCGCAGCTTTCGCCGCCATAGGCACCAATGACTTCTCTGTCATACCAGGCACAGTGTTCACTTCCAGCAAGTAGAAATTACCCTGCTCGTCCAGCATCGCATCGACACGGCCCCAGCCTGAGGCACCCACAGCAGTAAAAGCGGCAGTGGCAGCGTTTTGCAAAAAGGCTGTCTGGTCGGCTGTTAAAGGCGCAGGGCAAAGGTATTCAGTGCTGTTGGACTGATACTTGGCTTCATAGTCATAAAAAGAGCGGGGTGTACGCATTTCCACCACTGGCAATGCTTTGCCATTGAGGATAGATACCGTAAATTCACGGCCCTGGATCCACTGTTCCACCAGTACATCCGAATCGTATTTAAAGGCCACAGCTAAGGCTTGTTCCAGTTCTTCGGCAGTGCTGGCTGCACTCATGCCAATACTAGAGCCTTCATTGGCCGGTTTCACCATCACTTTACCAGCTAATTGCTGCAAAATATCCTGATAATTCAGTTGCTTTCCAGCTTCAGCCACTAAAAATTTTGCGGTAGGTAAACCTTGTGCCTGAAACAGCCATTTACAACGGATTTTATCCATCGCCAGCGCTGAACCTAAGACGCGACTGCCGGTGTAAGGCAAGCCCATCAGTTGCAACGCGCCCTGCATAGTACCGTCTTCACCACCACGGCCATGCAGTACAATAAATACCCGGTCAAAACCAGCCGAAGTTAAAGCACTTAATGGTTGATCTTTTGGATCAAAGGCATGCGCATCAACCCCTTGCTTTTGCAAAGCGGCCAGCACAGCAGCCCCTGAGCGCAGCGACACTTCACGTTCTGCCGAGGTGCCGCCAAACATCACTGCTACTTTGCCAAATTTGCTGCTCATACTTCAAGCTCCCTCGTTTGGTTTTAATGCAGAAATTGCTAATTTAGCCGCCGCCAGTTGTTTCGCCAGCGCGCCTATATTGCCAGCGCCTTGCGTCAACAGCACATCTCCGTCTTGTAATACATCAGCCAAGGCTGCAGGTAAGTCAGCCGGTGTTGCCACATAAATAGGATCGAGCTGACCACGGGCGCGGATAGAGCGGCATAAACTACGGCTGTCGGCGCCTGGAATTGCAGCTTCGCCTGCGGCATAGACTTCAAGCAATAACAATAAATCGACAGACGACAGCACTTTGGCGAAGTCCTCGTATAAATCACGGGTTCTGGTGTAACGATGTGGCTGATACGCCATCACAATACGGCGTTCCGGCCAGGCATTGCGTGCGGCAGCTAAAGTGGCAGCCACCTCACTTGGATGGTGACCATAGTCATCCACCAGCAGCACTTTGCCACGGCCTGTGTCAAACTCACCGTACTGCTCAAAACGACGACCTATGCCCTCAAACTTTTTCAATGCCGCCAGAATAGCCTCTGTGGCTATGCCCTCGTCTTTGGCCACAGCAAAGGCAGCAGTGGCGTTCAGAGCATTGTGACGGCCAGCCAGATTCAGTTCGATTTTGTTGGCGACACCTGCTTTGTCTGTGATGGTAAACCGGCTTTGGGTACCACTTTGGCTGAAGTCGCTGACGACATAATCGGCATCTTCACTAAAGCCATAAGTAATGACGAAACGGCCTATTTGCGGTATTAACTCACGAACCACAGGATCGTCGATACACATCACAGCCACGCCGTAAAACGGCAGGTTATGGCAAAATTCCAGATAGGTGGCTTTCATTTTTTCAAAGTCACCCTGATAAGTTTCCATATGATCCGCTTCAATATTGGTGATCACGGACGCCATAGGCTGTAAATGCAGGAAAGAGGCGTCGCTCTCGTCCGCTTCGGCAATTAAATAACGCCCCGCACCCAAACGGGCATTGGTGCCGGCAGAATTCAGTAAGCCGCCAATCACAAAAGTAGGATCAGTGCCGGCCTCAGCAAAAATAGAGGCAATTAAGCTGGTGGTAGTGGTTTTACCATGGGTACCGGCAATGGCAATGCCATGACGGAAACGCATTAACTCAGCCAGCATTTCAGCACGGCGCACCACCGGAATACGATGCTCAAGAGCAGCCGCCACTTCCGGGTTGTCAGTTTTTATCGCACTGGACACTACGACTACACTGGCACCCTGGATATTTTCAGCCTTATGACCAATCACAATACAAGCACCTAAAGACGCTAAACGGTCAACCACTGGATTAGGTGCAATATCAGAACCCGAAACTTTATACCCTTCATTGACTAATACTTCAGCAATACCACCCATACCAGCGCCGCCGATCCCGACGAAGTGGATCCGCTCTACTCTGCGCATTGCATTTTTATTTTGTTGGTTGCTCATTTAGTCTTACCTGTCACTTCACCACAGACTCTTACAACTTGTTCTGCGGCATCATCTATTGCTGTTCTGCGGGCATTATTTGCCAAATGACGCAGTGCACTTTTGTCCTGTAACCAGGACTGGAGTAAAGGCAATAAAGCACCTTTACTGAATTCGCTTTGAGGCAGTAACACTGCCCCTTGTTTTTGTACCAACCAGCTCGCATTAGCAGTTTGATGATCATCAATAGCCGATGGCAAGGGTACAAAGACCGCAGCCACACCGGCACAGGCCACTTCGGAGACTGTTAAGGCTCCGGCACGGCAAATCACCAGATCTGCCCAGGTATAAGCCGCCGCCATATCGTCAATAAAAGCGCTGGCACTGGCTTTTAATGCAGGCAAAGCGGCGTAAGCCTGCCGCACTTGCTGCTCCATCGCCTGGCCGGTCTGATGCCGTATTTCCAGTTCGCCAAATTCTGCAGCTTGGGCAAACAAGGCCGGTAACTGCTGATTAAACACTTGCGCACCTAAACTGCCACCCACCACTAACACTTTTAAACTTGATGTTGGCGCCTGCTGTTGTTTTTGCGCCGACACGGCCAGCACTTCAGAGCGTACCGGATTACCCACCACCAGTCTGTCTTTGCGATCGGCAAAAGCCTGTGGAAACGCCACTAAGACTTTGTTCGCAATACGCGCCAATAATCGGTTGGTGGTGCCTGCCACTGCATTTTGTTCATGCACTATTAAAGGCTTACCCGCTAACCAGGCGGCTAAACCACCAGGGCCACTGGCGTAACCGCCAAAACCTAACACCAATTCCGGGTTTAATTGCTTGATTAAAGCCCTGGCCTGACTGATAGAGCGCCATAACATCAGCGGCGCTTTAATTAAGCTTTTTAAGCCTTTGCCGCGTAAACCCACCACAGCAATGCTATGAAAAGGGATACCAAACTGCGGTACCAAAGTCGCTTCCATCCGATCAGCAGTCCCGAGCCAGTGAATGCTCCAGCCCTGTTGTTTTAACAGTTCAGCCACAGCTTTGGCCGGGAAAATATGGCCGCCGGTGCCACCTGCCATAATCAGCGCCGTTTTTTGCTGTTTATCAGTAGTCTGCATCGGCTCAGGCATGAGGACCTCCGCTGATGGCATGACGACCTTTTAGCCGCACTTCAAAATCGATACGAATTAATAAGGCCGCTGCCACTAACATAATGATCAGACTACTGCCGCCTGAACTGATAAAAGGCAAAGTTAACCCTTTAGTGGGTAACACGCCGCTGGCCACACCCACATTGACGCAGGTTTGAAAACCAATCCAAATCGCCAGGGCATAAGCTAAAAAGCCATGGAAACTCATGCCTTTAAACAAGGCTTTGTTACCAATCCACAAAGCACGGCTGACCAATAAAAACAGCAGGCAAAGCACGACAAAAACGCCAATCAGGCCAGTTTCTTCGGCTATCACAGCAAAAATAAAGTCAGTATGAGCTTCGGGTAAATATTCGAGTTTTTGCACGCTGTTGCCCAGGCCCTGCCCAAACCAACTGCCGCGGCCAAACGCCATCAGAGATTGGGTTAACTGATAGCCACTGCCAAAAGGATCGGCCCATGGGTCTAAAAACGAAGTCACCCGGCGCCAGCGGTATTCGCTGTAAACAATCAATACGCCTATCGCAGCTAAACCTGTGAAAATTAAACAGAAAAATTGCCATAATTTAGCGCCGGCCAAAAACAGCAGTACCACCGAAGTGGCAAACATCACGATCACTGTTCCAAGATCAGGCTGCATTAACAGTAAAACTGCCAGAATAAACATAATGATCAGTGGCTTGATAAAGCCTTTAATGTTCTCTCTGACTTCCTCATGCTTACGCACCAGATAGCTGGACAAATAGACAAAAAAGAATAATTTGGCAGGTTCAGCCGCCTGAATATTGATCGGGCCCAATGCCAGCCAGCGGGTAGAACCATTGACATTGCGGCCAAACAATAACACTGCGATCAGTAGCACCAGGGCCAGCATCAACAACAATATGTTGGTGTTATGCCACCAGGACACCGGCACATTCAGCACCATATAAGCCGCAGCAAAGCCGATCAACAAATACACTAAATGCCGGATGGTAAAATGCAGCGGATTGCCGTGTAAGCGCTCTGCCACTGGTACCGAAGCGCTGGTGACCATAATAATGCCGACACCAAGCACCAGAACCAACAACACCAAAAACAGCTTGTCGTAGCTGTTGGCTTCGTCACGTTGCCACCACTGAGCTATAGCTTCAGTGGGTGAAGGGATCAGGTTCAGCAGCATTTGCTTCATAACCACACCTTCTGCACCGCTGCGGCAAATTGCTGGCCACGGTCTTCGTAGTTTTTAAACATATCTAAACTGGCACAGGCCGGTGATAACAACACCAAATCATCAGCAGTAGCAAGTTGTGCCGCAGTTTTCACCGCAGCCAGTAAATCTTTCACTTCAAAGCTGCCCGCTTTTAATGCTGCTATCGCAGGACCGTCCTGCCCTAAGGTAATCAGATGATCCACCTCATGATTCAGCACTGTCGCCAGTTCACTGAAGTCCGCACCTTTGCCATCACCGCCTGCGATTAAAATCAGTTTACCTTTAACTTCAGCACGTAAACCGGCAATAGCAGCCAAAGTCGCGCCGACATTAGTGGCTTTAGAGTCATTGACCCAGCGCACGCCTTTATGGTCCAGCACTAACTGACAACGATGCGGTAAAGACACGAAGGTTTTTAAGGCCTGAACTAAACCATCACGGCTGGCGCCTGCGGCTAAAGCGAGAGCACAACTGGCCAAGGCATTAAACTGATTGTGCAGACCAACAATAGTCATGTCGCGCACTGGCATTAACGGCTGGCCTGCGACCAGCAACCAGCTTTCGCCCTGATGCTGAATCACGCCGTATTCAGAACCCGCTAAATCTAACGCCAAAGATGAAACTGAAGTTTGTGGTGTGGTTAAAACATCGGCTTTATTGTAAATCGCCAGCTCCGTGCCCTGATACACCCGTTGTTTCGACGCAGCATAAGCGGCCATAGTGCCGTATCTGTCCATATGGTCTTCAGTCACATTCAAAATACATGCGGCTTTGCTTTGCAGCGAGTGCGTGGTATCGAGCTGAAAACTGGACAGTTCCAGCACAAACACATCAGCATCACTTTGCAGCGCATCCAAAATAGGCAAACCTATATTACCTGCGGCCACCGCCCGCAAGCCGGAACATTGCAACATATGCGCCGTTAAACTGGTGACTGTGGATTTACCGTTAGAGCCGGTAATAGCCAGCACTGGTGTTTGATTTTGTAGCGCAAACAGCTCGACATCACCACTCAGATGCGCCCCCTGGGCCAAGGCAAAACGTATCGCAGGGTGCTTAGGATCCAAGCCAGGGCTCACCACCAATACATCCATATGAGCTAAGCGATTGGCGTCCAGTTCACCTAAATAAATCCCGTCGACTTTGTCAGTGGGGATCTGTTCTAGGCCTGCCACTTTTAAGCGGGTGTCCATCAGCACAGGTTTGACGCCTTGTTTCAGCAAAAAGCGTACTGTGGCCAGACCTGAAAGGCCCAGTCCTATCACAGCAACACGTTTTCCCTGAAACAACTTAGCGTTCATATTTTATCTCAGTTTTAAAGTGGCTAAACCAATCAACACAAAAATCACTGACAAAATCCAGAACCGCACTATGACGCGGGGCTCAGGCCAGCCTTTTAATTCGTAGTGGTGATGAATAGGCGCCATACGGAAAATGCGCTGGCCGCGTAATTTGTAAGAACCCACCTGCAAAATCACCGACACAGTTTCCATTACAAAGACGCCACCCATAATAAAGAGTACGATTTCCTGACGGACTAAAATGGCGATGACACCTAACACCGCACCTAAGGCTAAAGAACCAACATCGCCCATAAACACTTGGGCCGGATAGGTATTGAACCAAAGGAAACCCAGGCCAGCGCCGACTAAGGCAGCACAGACCACCACCAGCTCACTGGCATGCGGCAGATAAGGAATATTCAGATAAGTGGCAAAATTCACGTTACCGCTGGCATAGGCAATAATGGCAAAAGCAAAGGCCACCATAATGGTAGGCACTATGGCTAAACCGTCCAAACCATCGGTTAAATTCACCGCGTTGCTGGTACCGACAATGACGAAATAACACAGGGCAATAAAGATAAAACCAAGCTGTGGCAACACATCTTTAATAAAAGGCACCACTAAGCTGGTTTCGGCCGGACGCTCAGCCGAGGCATACAGGAAGAAGGCAATAGCCACAGCAAATAACGACTGCCAGAAGTATTTCCACTTCGCGATTAAACCTTTTGGATCTTTACGCACCACTTTGCGGTAATCGTCAATAAAACCAATCCAACCAAAACTCACCAGGGTGAAAATCACTACCCAGACGTATTTATTGGCCAAGTCGGCCCACAGCAGAATACTGACCAGCACCGAGCCTAAGATCAGCAAACCACCCATAGTAGGAGTGCCTTTTTTGGAAAAATGGCTTTGTGGACCATCATCCCGTACCGTCTGGCCAATTTGCAGCTTTTGCAATCTGGCGATCAATTTGGGGCCCAGATACAAGCTCAGCATTAATGCAGTCAAAATGCCTAAAATAGACCTGAAGGTCAGGTAACTGAAGACGTTAAAGGCATTGATATATTGAGTTAAATACTCGGCTAACCACACTAACATGAGCTGATCTCCTGCTGACATCTTTCTAGCAAGTCCTGCACGACCAATTCCATTTTGGCGCTGCGCGAGCCCTTGACCAGCACAGTCGCATCGGACTGTTCATCAAGGATCGGGCTTAACTTTTGGATCAGTTGCTGACGGGAACTAAAATGGGCCCCTTGGCCGTTAAATAAATCACTGGCGCTCTGTGATAACACACCCAGGGTGAATAACAGATTAATCCCCTTTTGTTTGGCGTATAAACCTACTTCCTCATGGTACAAACGGGCATCAGCGCCCAACTCGCCCATATCACCAAAAACTAACACTCTAAAACCCGGATACGTCGCTAATAAGTCGATAGCCGCTTTGGTGGATTCAGAGTTGGCATTATAGGTATCGTCAATCAGTCGCAATTTGTCGCTGGCTTGAGTGACATTAATCCGGCCTTTGACTGGTTTCATTGCCGCTAACCCGAGCTGCACATCCGTCAGGCTGGCACCTAAGGTCAAAGTGGCGGCCGCTGCTGCTAAGGCGTTGGCGACATTGTGCTTGCCCGGCAATACCAGTTGAATAAAAATCCGGCCTTGTGGGCAAACTAAATCAAAACTGGCACAGCCCTGCTCATTCAGCACTATATGCTCAGCGCTAAAATCAGCGGCCTGGGTGCTGCTGAAAGTCAGTACTTTTTTGTCCTGTAAACGCTTTAGCCAGTAGTCAGAAAACTCGCTGTCCAGCGGCACTATGGCCACGCCATCTTTAGCTAAAGAGCCATAAATTTCGCCTTTGGCCCTGGCTACACCAAACAAGTCGCCAAAACCTTCCAAATGGGCGGCTGCCACATTGGTGATAATGGACACTTCAGGTTTTACTAACGACGAGGTGTAGGCAATTTCACCCAAATGATTGGCGCCCAGTTCCATCACCGCATACTGATGCTGTTCTGTTAAACGTAATAAGGTTAAAGGCGCACCAATATCGTTATTAAAGTTACCGGCGGTTGCCAGCACATTACCGATCCGGTCCAAAATAGCCGCCATCATTTCTTTGACTGTGGTTTTACCGACACTACCTGTGACAGCCACAGACTTAGGATTGACCTTGTGTTTCACACCAGCCCCCAAAGCGCCCAAGGCTAAGCGGGTGTCGGCGACTATAATTTGCGGCACAGCGACATCCAACCGCTGCTCAACAATCAAAGCCACAGCACCTTTGGCAATCACATCGGCGGCAAACTGATGACCATCAAAGTTCGGCCCTTTTAAGGCGATAAACAAATCGCCCTGATTGATATTGCGGCTGTCGGTGCTGACGCTCTGAATTTGAATATCAGCGCCAAGCAGTTGTCCCTGCACTAGTTGTGCTATTTCTTTTGTTTGTAAAGGGATCATAAAGCAGTCTCCGTCACCAGTTGTCGGACAAAGGCACGTTCGTCGTAGGGCAAAACTTCATGGCCAATGATTTGATAATCTTCGTGGCCTTTGCCAGCGATCAACACCAGATCACCCGCTTTGGCTTGGGTTAACGCAGTGCGTATCGCGGTTTTACGCTCAAGGATCAGTTGATAACGACCTGCACTGCAACCTGCAGCTATATCCTGACAAATCGCCATCACATCTTCAGTACGGGGGTTATCTGCCGTAATAATGAGCTGATCCGCCAAACGTTCGGCTATAGCGCCCATTAAAGGCCGTTTGCCTTTGTCGCGGTCGCCGCCACAACCAAACACCACCCAAAGCTGGCCCTGACAATGATGACGCACTGCGATTAACGTTTGTTCCAGCGCGTCCGGCGTGTGGGCATAATCCACCACAGCCATCACTTTGCGCTCAGCCTGATAAAACTGTTCGATCCGGCCCGGCACGCTGCTTAACTGTTGCACGGCCTGAGTCAAAGCCGCAAAGCTGTAGCCTAATTGCAGCATAGCGCCCAGAGCGGCCAATACGTTTTGGATATTAAATTCACCTAAAACCTGGAGCTGGAGCTGTTGCTGGCCTAAATGACTGCTTAAGCGGAACTGATACCCCAGTGGCGTAATTTCCAACTGGTCGTAGGCCAGATAGTCGCTATACCCCTGACAGTCTTCGAGCTTCCCATAAGCCAGCGCAGGCAAAGTGCAATTGGCTGCTAGCTGGCGGCCAAAGTCGTCAGAGACATTAATCACCGCTTTTTTGGCTAAATCCGCTTTAAATAACAACGCTTTGGCTTCGCCATAGGCTTGCATAGTGCCGTGATAATCCAGATGGTCGCGGGTTAAATTGGTAAACACCGCCACGTCAAACTGCAGACCAGCAACCCGTTGTTGCACTAAGGCATGAGACGAGACTTCCATCGCTACCAAAGCACAGCCCCTGGCGGCTTCAGTCGAAAGGATACGGTGAATATCCACCAGATGTGGTGTGGTGTTATTCAGTGCGGTCAAGCTGCGGTAATCGCCATAACCTAAAGTACCAATCACAGCGCCCTGTTGCTGTAACAACACAGAGAGTTGATTGACAAAAATAGCAGTGCTGGATTTACCATTGGTGCCAGTGATACCCACCAGTTGCTGCGCCTGATGTGGATAAAAAGCCGCAGCTAAGGCAGGCAATAGTTCCACCAGTTCAGGTACCAGCACAATGCGCTCATCACTCAGCGCGCCTTGAGTATCCGTCAGTACCAGCACAGCACCTGCAGCTAAGGCTTTTGCAATAAACTGATTACCATGAGTTTTTGTACCAGGCAGAGCCAGAAATACATCACCTGGTTGCACTTCAGCGCTGTTGATACGCAAATTCTGTAAGTGCAAAGCGGCGATTGACGCTGGTAACTGGATTGTAAAGGGAGTCAGCCACTGCTGCAGTGAGTTAGCCGGCATTAGGCACCCCACTGACTTTGCTGATACGGCTGTCGGTTGCGTCCGGCGCTATATTGAGTAACTGCAACGCAGCACCAGAGACGGCAGAGAATACCGGAGCCGCCACTTCACCGCCATAGTAATAGTCACCACTGGGTTCGTTGATAATCACCACCACAGCAATACGTGGGTCTGAAATAGGGGCTATACCGGCAAAAGAACCAATGTAATCATCGCTGTAACCACGAATACCGGCTTTTTTCGCCGTACCCGTTTTACCACCTACACGGTAACCTGGTACTGCGGCTTTTTTCGCACTGCCACCGGGACCCACCACAGCTTCTAACATAGCGACCATATTGTCGGCGTGCTGTTCGCTAACCACACGCTCACCTAATGGTTTTTTATTGGTTTTAAAAATAGACAGTGGATAAGACACACCACCATTACCTATAGTGGCGTAAATCCGGGCCAGTTGTACCGCATTGACAGTAAAGCTGTAACCAAAAGAAATGGTGGCTAAGGCATGCTCACCCCAGCGGCGCTGCTCACGTAAAACGCCAGGAGTTTCGCCCGTCAGGCCAAGACCAGTTTCTGAGCCGACTCCCATCTTGTAATACATATCAAGGAATTTGTCGGTTGGCAGACCTAAAGCTAAACGGGTTACGCCAATGTTACTGGACTTGCGCATAATGCCGGTTAAGTCCAAATCGCCATAACCGTTGATATCCCGTACTAATCGACCACCAATACGCACAGGGCCATAACCCGTGGAGATGACAGTATCCATAGTGGCGGTGCCATTTTCCAATGCCGCTAACACAGGCAAAGGTTTGATGGTCGAACCTGGCTCGAAGGTATCGGTAATAGCGCGGTTACGGTATCTGTTACTGTCGGTATTTTTTCTGTTGTTTGGGTTGTATGACGGCGCATTGGCTAACGCCAGCACTTCACCTGTATGTACGTCGACCACCACCACAGAGCCTGAAGTCGCGCCAAACTGCATCACGGCTTTTTTCAGTTCACGGTAGGCCACCGCCTGAATACGCTGATCGATACTCAACTGAATATTATTCGACGCCTGACCATCGGTTTGCGACAACACTTCAATTTCGCGGCCTTTGGCATCTTTACGCACAGTTTTCAGCGCAGGCTTACCGGTTAACACGTCGTTAAACTGACGTTCTATACCTTCCATGCCCTGATCGTCGACATTGGTAAAACCTAACAAGTGAGCAGTCACTTCACCGGCCGGATAATAACGGCGTGATTCCTGCACAAAAGCAATACCAGGAATTTTTAACTGTTTGATGTAATCGACAGTAGCAGGACTGGCCTGACGCTGCAGATAAACAAAACGTTTGGAATCGTCAGCACCAATTTTATCCGACAGTTGCTGCGGACTAATTTGCAGCATATCCGCCAGCGCGTGCCAACGGCGTTCATCAATTTTATGTCTGTTGCGGATCACCAGTTGCGGGTCAGCCCAAATCGACTGCACAGGCACACTCACCGCCAGCTCTTCGCCATTGCGGTCTAAAATCATGCCGCGCATCGCCGCGTCAGATTTCACCCTCAGGGTGCGCATATCGCCCTGTTCCAGCAGCATCTCAGGCTCTAATACCTGTAGGTAGGCGGCACGGATTATCAGGCCGCTAAATACCGCAAATAAGGACACAATTACAAAAGCAAAACGCCAACTGATGACAGTCGGCTGTTGATTCTTTTTTGCCTGCTTTTTAGGTGCTGCCGGTTTTTTTATCATGGTTCCTGCACCACCACATCTTGCGGGCCGCTGGGCCTGACCATATTCAGTTTGGTCGCTGCCAGCTCTTCCACCCTGCTGTGTTCAGACAAGGCGCGTTGCTCCAGCAATAAATTGCGCCACTCCATTTCCAGGGTGTCGCGTTGTTGCAAAATTTTATCTTCATACATCGTCAGTTGGCGGTTCATATGAGTGAACTCGACGACCGCCAAAGCAGAACCTAAACAGCATAAGATCAATACCAGCAGAAATTTATGCTGCCAGATATCACTCACAATAAGGCGGTTCAGTTTGATGGCGCTCATGCAGTTTTCTCCGCTATACGCAATACGGCACTGCGGGCTCTGACGTTGTGTTCCAGCTCGGCATCAGACGGCATAATAGCTTTGCCAATCAGTTTTAGCGGGGTATACAGATTCAGTTGATCCTGGGTTAAAGGCAGGCCTTTCGGAATAGCTGCGCCTTTGCTTTTTAAGCGCATAAACTGTTTCACCATCCGATCTTCCAGCGAGTGAAAGCTGATCACTGTTAAACGACCACCGGGTTTTAACACCTGCACCGCCGCCTCCAGCGCCGTTTTGATCTGATCCAGTTCGCTGTTGATATAAATGCGAATACCCTGAAAGCTGCGGGTGGCAGGATGCTTTTTCTCTTTATGGCTTTTAGGCACCACTGAACTGATTAAGCTGGCCAGTTGCGCTGTGCGGGTTAGTGGTTGCTCACTGCGGCTAGCCACTATGGCATTGGCAATACGCCAGGCTGATTTTTCTTCGCCGTATTCACGCAATACAAAAGTAATGTCTTCCACATCAGCTTTGGCCAGCCAATCGGCGGCAGAAATACCAGATGTCGGGTCCATCCGCATATCCAGCGGGCCATCGCGCATAAAGCTAAAGCCCCGCTCGGCGTCATCCAGTTGTGGCGAAGACACGCCTAAATCCAGCAAAATACCATCGACTTTGCCGGAAATACCTTTGTCTTCTGCAATCTGAGCTAAGGCCGCAAAGGGACTGTGAGTGATAGAAAAACGTGGGTCAGCCAATAAAGGCGCTGCAGCGGCAATAGCTGCCGGGTCGCGGTCAATAGCGTACAAACGGCCTTGTTCGCTTAATTTGGATAAAATCACTCTGCTGTGACCACCGCGGCCAAAAGTACCGTCGAGATAAATCCCGTCGGGTTTAATGGCTAATCCGTCTATGGTCTCGGCCAATAGCACGGAGATGTGGGCGCTTTGCTCCATCAGAGTACAAAATCCTGCAGCCGTTCTGAAATCTCAGCATCAGCAGACATATCACGTTCAATTGCCATATCTTCGGCAACCCGTTTGTTCCATGTCTCTTCGTCCCAGATCTCAAATTTATTTAGTTGTCCGACTAAGCGGATGTTTTTTGTCAGACTGGCATGGCTTCTTAGTGGCGCAGGTAATAGAATGCGGCCGCTTTTATCCATATCACAGTCCGACGCGTGGCCTATCAATAAACGTTTAAAGCGCAACTCTTGTGGGTTCTGGTTAGATAAGCGCTGCAGTTGTTCCGCAACCTCTTCCCATTCAGGTAATGGATACAGCAGCAAACAAGGATCTTTGGTATGGATAGTACAAACCATGGCCCCTTCCGCATCAGCAAATAAGGTATCGCGGTAACGCGTTGGTAGCGCTAACCGACCCTTATCATCCAATGTTAAAGAAAACGACCCACGGAACATGTTTATCCCACTTTCTTGTTGTTTGATCCTGATATTTGATCCACAAATACCCACAATTTCCCACTGATGTACAGTTTAGGGCTGCAGAAGAAAGCTTGTCAAGGTGAAAACCCCTTTGTTTGATCAGGATAGATCCAGCAAAAACAAGGCTTAGCGCGAAGATCCTGATTTCTGTGGGAAAAAGTGGAAGAAAAAAACTTTAAAATAATCAGAAATAATTTATTTAGTTACGCATAACTCAGGCATTCAGACTAACCGCCATCAACATGCGACTAAGCTATTGCTCTTTCGGGAATCACATCTGGTTTTGACATTAAAAAACTGAAATAACCTTATGATTTTCATCAACAAAGAATAGATGTTGGCTTATCCGTCTGGATAAAGACTGTGGTAACGACTGGAAAATGTAATCAGACAGCACAGCAAAAATCAGCGCCATAACCCCTGATAAAACGGCTAACACTCAACACAAAATCCAATAAAAAAGCGGCACAAAGGGTAAGCAAGCACTCACAATAGCAGATAAAAAAAGCCCTGACTCTGACTGCAGGATCAGGGCTAAAAACAGCAAGTTCAGCGACGGACTGCCGAGGCAGGTCGGGCTAACTGAAATATATCAGCCGCAACCCTGCTGTAACCTGAACCGCCAATACGACTGATCAAATCCATTTTGTACGGATCAGGCATCCCCTTGCCATCCAACATGGCAGGATTGATATACAGCGCCAGCACTTGTGCAAAAATCACCTCACAGCTCGGGTTTTCCGGCGGATAAGGTTGTAACTTGGCCAGGCGACACTCAAGCGCCACCGGAGCTAAAGCCACCCTGGGTACTTTAATCTGACTAGACGGTGCCTGTTCCAGCCGAGCTAACTCAAATTCGCTTTGATCTCCAGGCACAGCAGCGGCGCTGATATTCATCTCATTCGCCAGCGCATGAGGCACCAGATTGACGACAAAATCATGGGTGGCTTCAATATTGATACTGGTGTCTTTACGGCTACCATCGGCTTTATGCTGAGTAGAGATCATCAAGGTAGGCGGCTGATCGGTGACCATCTGAAAGAAACTAAAAGGCGCCAGGTTCAATACCCCCTCGGCGGATAAACTCGACACCCAGGCGATAGGACGGGGGGTAATAGTGCTGGTAAGCAGCTTGTACGCATTTGATGCATCTAACTGATTCAAATCAATCCACATTAAACAACTCCCCACAATGACAACACCAAACCAACAACAGCAGCACCCGCTAGCACCCGCATCACGTCCTGCTTAGCCACAAACAGGGCCAATGCAGCCAGCACAGTAATCAGCCCGGCTTGCCAGTCAAAAGCAGCGGCAAAACCTGCAGGCCAGAGCACATGGTAAGCAAAAAACAGTGCTAAATTGACAATAACTCCCACTACCGCAGCGCTGATGGCTGTCAGTGGTGCGGTTAGCTGCAATTTGCCCTGACTGGATTCCACCAAAGGACCACCGGCCAGAATAAAAATAAAGGAAGGTAAAAACGTAAACCAAGTCACCAGGACTGCCGCAGTGATCCCCGCCAGTAGCATTAAATCGGGCCCAAAGCTGGCTTGCACATAAGCGCCGACAAAAGCGACGAACACCACCACCATAATCAGCGGCCCAGGTGTAGTCTCACCCAGCGCCAGACCATCCATCATCTGCCCCGGCGTTAACCAACCAAATTTATCCACAGCCCCCTGATAGACATATGGCAATACCGCATAAGCACCACCAAAGGTCAGCAAGGCCGCCTTGGTAAAAAACCAGCTCATTTGGGTCAATTGATGCTGCCAGCCAAGGCTCAGGGTTAAAGCGGCCATAGGCAAGGCCCAAAGCAGCAGACCACAGCAAAACACCAGACTAAATCGGCTCCAGCGGAACAAGGCATGAGGTGGAGTAGGCGTGCTGTCGTCAATCAAAGCCGGGCCATAACTTTTTTGCGCACTAGTATGCGCACTGCCAGAAAAAGCGGCGGGTAGCAGTTTACTGCCAATCCAACCAATCACAGCGGCGGCAATAACAATCAGCGGAAAGGGCAACTTTAACGCAAAAATAGCGACAAAAGCCGCAGTAGCGATAGCCCAGAACAGTGGATGTTTCATTACCCGTCCACCTATTCGCCATGCCGCATGCAGCACTATGGCCGCTATCGCAGGTTTGATGCCATAAAAAATACCAGCCACCCAAGGGTGTTCGCCATAGACCAGATAAGCCCAGGACAACAGCACCAGTAACAACAGCGAAGGCAAAATAAATAACAAACCAGCAATAACCCCACCCAAAGTACGGTGCATCAGCCAGCCTAAATAAGTCGCCAGTTGCTGCGCCTCAGGCCCTGGCAACAACATACAATAATTCAGCGCATGTAAAAACCGGCCTTCACTGATCCAGCGGCGTTTTTCCACCAACTCAGTATGCATAATAGCAATCTGCCCTGCCGGTCCACCAAAGCTGATACAACCCAGCTTTAACCAGAACCAGAAAGCCTGCCAGAAGGGGATGGATTCAGGTATCGAAGATTTTGTTGTTTGCATAACGATCAGAACAAAGGAACAGAGGCAGCAAGACTAGCAAAATTGACACAAGGCTAGCTACATTGTTAAAAAAGAAAGGTGTGAGTCGGCCCGATAAGCCGGGTTCTGTCGTGGACAATCATTCCTCTAGGACGTACGTCACCGCACGCCTCAAGCAACCTACCCGCCCCCAACGCGGGCCGCGCCAATGGGGGCCTATTTGGTCTTGCTCCGGGTGGAGTTTACCGTGCCACGAACTGTTACCAGTCGCGCGGTGCGCTCTTACCGCACCCTTTCACCCTTACCTGATCCCACTTGCGTGGGCCATCGGCGGTTTGCTCTCTGTTGCACTGGTCGTAGGCTCGCGCCCCCCAGGCGTTACCTGGCACCCTGCCCTATGGAGCCCGGACTTTCCTCCCCCTGCTTACGCAGGCAGCGATTGTCTGGGCCAACTCACGGCGCGCATTATACCCTTATCCCCTGAAGCTGCAAGGTGATTGGCTGCGCCCTTTCGTCCCAATCACATAGTTTATCTATGTTCATGGGGACTCAAGCTCTTGCCGCCGCGTTGCAACTCCGATGAATTTGGCTAAACGGAACTAAGCTTTCATGGCCCAGCTATAATTCGCTCTAACTTATGGCCTCAGGCAAATTAGCCTTCAGCACCCCAACTCAACCCCAGCTTATACAAAGCATTTTTCTTTTCCCCGTGAATTTCAGCTGTTAAAGCAGCAGCTTTTTTCAGGGGTAATTCACTCATTAATAACTTCAGAGTTTGCTGGGCTGCAGGGTTAATTTCTTCTTCAGCCGCCAGAGTGGGCGCTATCATTAGCACCATTTCGCCCTGACAACGGGCAGGATCTTCATTCAGCCATGCGGTAATGTGTGCAGCAGTGCCATACACAAAATTTTCAAAGGTTTTGGTCAGCTCTTTGGCTAACACCAGCTCACGCTCAGCGCCAAAAACTTTTACCACATCGGCTAAGCAGTCTTTGATCCGGCGCGCTGTTTCATAGCAAATCAAGGTGCCCACACCTTGCGGAATGGCGCTGAGTACATTCTGGCGCTGCTGGCTTTTGGCGGGTAAAAAACCAATAAAATGGAATTTGTCGGTAGGCAAACCTGCACAGCACAAGGCACTGATCAAAGCACAAGGTCCAGGAATGGGTACGACGCGCACACCAGCATCACGGCATAACCGCACCAGACTATACCCAGGGTCGCTGATCAGCGGTGTGCCGGCATCTGAAATCAACGCCACGTCTTCACCGGCTTGTAGCTTCTGTAATAAAGCCGCAGCCCGTTGTTTCTCATTGTGATCGTGCAGTGCCAGCATTCTGGCTGAAATCCCCAGGTGGCTGAGTAACTTACCACTGTGTCTGGTGTCCTCTGCCGCGACCCAGGCGACAGAGCTTAAAGTTTTGATAGCGCGCTGACTGATATCATCTAAATTGCCAATAGGGGTGGCTACTATGTATAAATTTCCGCTTGGTGCAGTCATATGGCGCTTATTCCGTTGTACTTGAATTACTTTGGCTGGAATTCATTGAGCTTAGGCACGGCACTGAGTAAGATACCTGCATGTTTCCTTCATTGTACCTGTGCATTGTGAAATCCAGCAAACTGAAGCCACTTATTCTTTTCGGCAGCGCTATAGCGTTCGCCGGTTGTTCTTCCACACCGGATCAGGTTGCTCCGGTGCAACAAGCGCCTGTGCTCAAGCCTGCTCCTGTCGCAGAGGAAGAAGTCGAAGTTGTAAAAATTGAAAAACCTTTGTCCGGCGCTGACTTTATTGAACAAGCAGGCCAGCAGCAAGGCTCAGAGCAACAATGGCAACTGCTGGAAGCCGCTAAAGCCCATTTACAGCAGGGTGAAACTGAACAGGCTCAGGCCATCAGTCGTGTGCTGGCCAGCCAGGCAACCACAGAAGTGCAGCAAGCAAACTTACTGATCCTGTTTCAGGGGCTGATCGCAGCAGGTGCTCATGACGACATTGAAACATTCAACCGTCAGTATTCGGTAAGCTCGTTCAAACAGCAAGACAAAGCCGCTTATTTACAAAGCCTGGCACAGTACCAAAGCAGCAGAAGAGAACCGGATAAGGCGGTAAAAACTTATCTGCAATTGTTGGCATTAGAACCCGAACAAAGCGCCCATCAAACGGCCTTGTGGCAACAATTAGGTATGTTAACACCAGACCAATTAACCAGTCTGAGTCAGGATCTGGATGCCACTACCCAAGGCTGGGCTAAATTATTGCAGTTGCATCAACAGTATTTAGGCAATACACCCGCCTTAACTCAGGCATTGAGCGACTGGCAACAACAGTACTCGAACCTGCCGTCTTTGCAGCAATTACCGGCTGAAATTCAGCAGTTAAGTGCTGTGGATGCGTTTTCGCCTCAAACTATTGCCGTTTTACTGCCTTTTAACAGTAATTTCCGCCAGCATGCCGAAGCGATACAGCAAGGTATTCTGGCCGCGTCCGCCAACCAGCAAGCCCGGTTGATTTTTATTGATAGCCAAACAGAGGCTGCGGCGCTGAAACAACAATTGGCCACTGAGCAGGTAGATTTTGTCATTGGCCCCTTACTGAAAGAACAAGTGGATACGATTTCTCAACAAGCAGACTGGACCATTCCCACCTTATTCTTAAACGGTAAAACCAATGCGGCACAACACTCCGCGGATAAGTTTTATTTCTCGTTGAGTGTCGAAGATGAAGCGCATCAGATGGCCATGCTGTTTAAGCAAAAGAATTACAAACAACCCGTGTTGATGGCCTCGCGTAATCCGTTAAGTCAGCGGATGGCTGAGCAATTTGGCCGGGACTGGAAACAGATTGCAGGTAAAGAACCTGAAGTCTATTGGTTTGCCGATCAGGCCGGGATGGAAAGTACCATCAAGCAACTGCTGGAAACCGCAGCCAGCGAGCAGCGCATTCGCGAAATCAGTCAGTTAGCTGGTGAAACTGTGAAAGCCGAACCTCATAGCCGTCAGGACATTGATGCGATTTATTTACTGGCCGACCCGGCACAAACCCGTTTGTTAAAACCTTACATTGATGTGTCCGTCGCGCCAACTAAAACCACAGTGCCTGTCTATGCCAGTTCACGCAGCCATCAAAAATCGGCAGAGTTTACTGACCGCCGCGACCTGCAGGGTTTAACCTTCACTGAAATGCCGTGGATGCTCAGCGCTGGTCAGCAACAGGAATTCCGCCAGCAATTTGAGCAACTGTTTCCGCAGCAAGACGAAACTTTGCAGCGTTTATTTGCGATGGGCTACGACTCTTATCAATTAATTTTCCGCTTAAAGCAGCAGCAACAGTTTCCTGCGCTGCGTTATCAGGGACTGACCGGTAATTTGGCTCTGTCTGCCGACGGACAGGTTCAGCGACAGTTAACTTGGGGCAAATACAGTAAAGATGGTTTACTGATACCACGGGCTCCTTAGATGAGTAAAAGCACAGGGCAGTTTTATGAGCAACAGGCCTTAGTGTTTTTACAACAACAAGGCTTACAACTGGTGCAGCAAAACTACAGTTGTCGCTTTGGTGAAATTGATTTAGTGATGCGCGAGCAGCAAACGCTGGTTTTTGTTGAAGTAAAATTCAGACGCAGCAGCAATTTTGGTGGCGCTGCAGCGGCGGTAACTTTGAGCAAACAGCAGAAACTGAGCCGCACCGCATTGTGTTATTTACAAAGTGTTGGCCAGCAGCATTGCCGCTTTGATGTAGTGGCCATCACCGAACAGCCAGCGGATATATGCTGGATTAAAAATGCTTTTGCAGGAACAGTGAACTAATGCAAGACTCTATCAGGCAACTTTTTACTGAAAACATTCAAACCATGATAGCGACAGGCGAAGCCTTGTCTGCGCCTATCGAAAACGCTGCCGTCAGTCTGGTGAACTGCCTGATCAATGGCGGCAAAGTGATTTGTTGTGGCGAGGGCGCATCCTCGGCCTTAGCCAGCCACTTTGCTCAGCTATTATTGGATAAGTTCGAAGCCGAGCGTCCCTGTTTACCGGCCTTTGCTTTATTGAGCAACAACTCCAGCTTACAACCTGATAATCAGCAAAATCCGGACCATTTGGCGCGCCAGGTGCGGGCTTTGGGTCAGGCTGGTGATGTACTGGTTGCTATCTCGATGACAGGTGAAGAACATAATCTGATCAAAGCTGTCGAGGCCGCATTAACCAAAGACATGACAGTGGTGGCTTTGACGGTGGACAACAGCGGTGAATTATCAGGTTTGTTGGGCAATCAGGACACTGAATTAAAAGTACCGGCGCACCGACCAGCGCGGGTATTTGAGTGTTACACCTTTTTACTGCATGCGTTATGCGAACTGATCGACATAACGCTGTTTCCGCAACAAGGAGATCTTTGATGTTGAATAAATTAATGCTGGTAGTACTGACAAGCTGGTTACTGCAAGGCTGCGCTGCTGCCGTTTTAGCAGGGGGTGCGACAGCCGTTAAATCAGCAGGTGATCCACGTACTTTGGGTAGTCAGATTGATGATAAAAGCATTCAGGTAAAAGTGATCCGTGCTTTGGACGACAATGCTGAAACCAAGAACAAAGGCAATATCAATATGACCAGCTACAACGGCATAGTGCTGCTGACAGGTCAGGTGCCAAACGAGCGGGTGCGGGAAGTGGCGGGTCAGGTCGCCAGAGTAGAAGGTGTCAGAGATGTACATAACCAACTTCGTATTGCCAGTGAGATCAGCTTCGCAACCGGCAGTAAAGATAGCTGGATCACCACCCGTATTAAAGGCAAATTTCTGGCCGATGAAAACGTCAGTGGTTTAAATATCAAAGTAGTGACAGAAAACGGCGAAGTATTTTTAATGGGGCTGGTCAATCAACAAGAAGCAGACAGAGCAGTCAATCTGGCTCGCAATGTGGATGGTGTTGCCCGGGTGATCAAAGCCTTTGAATACAAGGCTGAGTAAGGACATACGTCGGGTCAGAGTAAACCAATAGCTGATTTTACTCTGACCCAGCCAGTTAACACTCCTGCAAAGCCTTCAGTGCTTTGGAATGAAATTCCCGGTGTTTCATCACGAGCAGAACAATCACTGCGGTCGCCATAAATAAGCTGGGATCAATAAACCAGGACAAGGTGGCCAGCGAAAAATACATCGATCTTAAGCCGTAGTTAAAAGAATGTCCTGCCTGATCAATCACTTTCGCTGTTCTGTTGGCATACAAAGCCTGTTCTTCTGCTGTCATTTCCCGGCCATCGGGAGCAGCACCAATCAAGACGCCACCAAAACCATATTGACGTAATGACCAGGTAAACTGAAAAAACGCAAAAACATAAATCACGGATAAAAACAGAATTTTCACCTGAATGGTTTCTTTGTTCTGACTGGTCCAGGGGGTCAGGTAAGTCAGCACTTCGCTGATGCTGTTGCTGGAGGCCAAAGCTGTTAACAAACCGGCCAGGATCAACAAGGTACTGGATGCAAAAAACGACACATTGCGCTCCAGTGTAGCCAACAAAGTCACGTCTGATATTTTATTTTCCCGGCCCAGCATCTGTTGCATCCAATGGGTCCGCTTGCGCCTTAACTCAAAGGATAAACAACTGACAGTGCGGGCCTTTCGTTTCGCGACTATGGTGTAGCCAGTCCACAGCGATAAAAACCAAACAACAGCTATTAAATCAAGTAACGTCAACATATCACGCCTTATTCGAGAGACAATTCGGTTGCCAGAGGCAAGGTAAAATAAAAACAAGCACCACCTGCAGCGGAGCGATGATAACCTATGCTTCCTCCCATAGCTCTCACCAGATCTTTGCATATTGCCAAACCAAGGCCGGTACCAGCGACTTGTCTGCGATCCGATGAATCTGCCTGTGAAAACTTCTCAAACAAACGCGACTCAAAATCTGCAGCCACACCATCGCCCTGATCCGTCACACTGACCCGCACGGTTTTGGCAGAAGGCTCCATACTTACCACAACCACAGCGCCAACAGGCGAATACCTGATGGCATTTGCCAGCAAGTTGGCCATCACCTGCTGTAAGCGAACTTCATCCACTTCGACCCATAAGTCATCCTGTTCAGCACAGTGCAGCTCCAGTTTGACCTGCCGCGGCAAAGCCACAGGCTGATTCAGCTCAATAGCCTGACGCAATAACTCAGCCAAAGGCCATAACCTGAGTTTAAACTGCATTTTATTAACGGCGAGTTTTTCGATATCGAGTAAGTCGTTGATCAACTTACCTAAACGCTGACTGTTTTGCTGCGCAAGCGTAAGCATGTGTTGCTGTTTATCATTCAAAGGCCCCAACGCGCCCCCCACAGCCAAACCCAAAGCTCCGGTAATAGCAGTTAAAGGTGTCCGCAGTTCATGGCTGACAGTGGAGACGAAATCATTTTTTAACTGCTCTATTTTTTTCCGCTCCGAAATATCCCGTATCAGCCAGACATAACGGGCTTTGCCCTGATGCTCGGTCCTGTTACGCGATAAATCCAGCGCAAAAATCTCACCATTTTGTCGGATGCCCTTCAGCTCTACCGCTGAGCCTTCACTTAAAGTCTGAGCAGCCAATACCTGAGCCTGACCAGGCGCTAACAACAAAGTGAACGATTGCCCTGTTAACTGAACAGGCAGATAACCAAAGACGGAACTGACGGCACTGTTAACACGGTCAATAGTACCATCCAGATCTGTGGTAACAATCACATCTAAAACGCTGTTCATAATGCGGCGTGAGTATATTTCGTTGTCTTGCAATGCATCAGCAAACAAAGCACTGCGACGATAGGAGTAGAGTAACCAGGCCAGCATCAGGCAAAACACCACGGACAGAGAGGCCCCTAACAAACGCCAATGCCACAGGTTCCAGCCCGTGGCTTCATCTAAAAACTTCACCGCGATTTGCCAGTCTGCACCTTTGATATTTAAATCAAGGATCAGAGCATCGTGACTGAATAAATGGGAGTAACCGAACAAAGCCCTGGAGTGTTGCCCTTTTTCACGGATCCCCAATTGAACCTGATAACTGTTGGCCTGTTGCAGCAGCATTTGATTAAAAGCGGTCAAGTCCAGTACTGTACTGACAATGCCCCAGTACCTGCCGTCATTCAAAAACAACGGCAAACGATACACATAGCCATCGCCGCCCTGAATAAGAGCAACTGGCCCCACCAATTTAGCTTGTTTGGTTTCAATCAGTTGTTTAATGTCGGGCCACTGCTGCGGTAAGTTTTTGTAGTTTAGCCCCAAGGCTCGCTCATTGCCTTGCAAAGGATAAATCAGACTCAGCACATTGTCCGGCGCCAGACCAATATTGCGAATATGCTTACCTTGCTCCAGTAAATTTTGCAGTAAAAACAACATCTCCCTGTCAGACAACTTGCCATCACTGGCGCGTATATGGGAGGCCAGCCCCAGGCTCATATACAAAGAAGTGTTTAATTCAGCTTCAACAAAAGAGCGCAACTGGCCTGAAATACCGACCAACTGCTGTAACTGCTGATTCTGACGCTGCTCCACCAGTTGCCTGGCTTGATATTCAGTCATAATGGCGGCACAAATTAAACAGAACAACGGGACCACCCATTGCCAGGGCAACAGCCAATCAGATTGATGTTTTAACGCACTGCTCTGTTCCATGGTCACTAACCTGCTGAACATATTCTGTCATCGCCACTGACTATAACCTATACCAAGCGGATGGTTCTATGCCAGCGCAACAGCATAAAACTTGTGCTGAGGATCCGGCCAAGCCGTGCTAAACTGCACCGCCCTGACGGCACGACACTGCATCAGTAGAGGAGAGCGCTGTGACTGAATTAATTCTGCAAACCCCGGACGACTGGCACTTACATTTTCGCGATGGCGATATGCTGAAAGAAACTGTGGCAGCCACTGCCCGTTGTTTTAAGCGCGCTATTGTGATGCCCAATCTTGTTCCTCCTGTTACCAATGCTTTAGAAGCTTTGGCCTACAAAGAACGTATTCTGTCCGCCCGCCCGGCAGGCAGCAGCTTTGAACCTCTGATGGTGTTGTATTTAACCGACAAAACTACAGCACAAGACATCATTGCTGCCAAAGCCGCTGGTGTAGTGGCGGCTAAATTGTATCCGGCCGGCGCAACCACCAACTCTCACTCTGGCGTGAGTAGCTTGAGCAAGCTTTATCCTGTATTAGAAGTGATGGCAGAGCAGCAAATGCTGTTGTTGGTACACGGAGAAGTCACCGACAGCCATATTGATATTTTTGACCGTGAAAAAGTCTTTATCGATCAGCATTTAACCCAGTTGGTTAACACTATCCCTGGTCTTAAAGTGGTGTTTGAACATATCACCACGGCTGATGCGGTTGAGTTTGTCAAAGCCGCACCAGAGCGTGTTGCCGCCACTATTACGCCTCAGCATTTATTATTAAACCGCAACGATATGTTAGTCGGAGGTGTACGGCCGCATAACTACTGCCTGCCGGTGCTCAAACGCCGCACGCATCAGGAAGCTTTACGTGCTGTGGTTGCGACCGGCAATAAAAAGTTTTTCTTAGGCACAGATTCAGCACCACACGCTAAACACCGTAAAGAAGCCGCTTGTGGCTGTGCCGGTTGTTACAGCGCCTGGAGTGCGATTGAGCTGTACGCTCAGGTGTTTGAAGATTTAGGTTGCTTAGACAAGTTAGAAGGTTTTGCCAGCCACTATGGCCCGGATTTCTACAACCTGCCACGCAACAGCGGCACCATCACTTTAGTGAAACAAGACTGGACTGTGCCAGCGGAGATCACCTTACCTGATGGCAGCCCTATAGTGCCGTTTTTCGCGGAGCAGCAATTAAGCTGGCAGTTAAAAAAAGGTCTGTAAGCTATATCAAGGGTCCGGTCAGGACCCTTTTTTTGTGCTTTTATTTCGCAGAGCAGTGCTGATAGCAACCAGGCTCCCGTGGACAATGATTGCCGCGCGAACAAATCAGTTGGGCGGGTTTATCTAAACTACGGGCCACCCAGTTGATATTCAAAATATTCGACACAGTGGTCAAGGTAGAGCGAATGGCTTTAGGCACTACGGCAGAACCGCCCTGACTGCGACAAAGTTGTTTTAGCTCCTGTGCCATAGTCTCCACATCCATGCCCTGCGCCTCTATCGCCGGATTTAAATCAATACCAGCGCACAGTACATGCGCATTACCCGCTAAATCCGACACTTTGGTCGATTCACAACAATAAATCCGCGGCTGGCCCTGCACCTCTAAAATCGACAACTGGGCTGAATGGGCCGATTCGGCCGCCTCGAACATGCGAAATACCGCCCAGTGCTGACAAGGGTCTTCCACCTGGCGCATATTGCCCCAGGGCAGCGGAATACCGTTGCCTCGATACACCGCCTTTAACTTACCCGGCGTATAGGCATCAAAATAATGCCAGTGGCTGTAGGGCGACACCGCAGTCATCCGCCGCATAGCAACAGAGGCCGATACACCAGCCAACTGATGTGAACTGATTTCATAACCTTGTTTATCTAATAGCTGACGAAACGGCATTTTAGGACACAACAAAGCACCGGCAAAAAAGCTCGATTCAAAATCCCGCCAGGCATGCAGAATATCCTGCGGTGCCACAGCACTGTCGTCCGTACTGACGGAGTCAAAAGCGCCACCTACCATCATGCCGCTTTTGACACCATCTTTGTTATGCAGCACGGCATGACCAATATGCACCGCCAGCTCGTATTTCAGCCGGGTTGGCCACTGCTGCAGCAACTTATTTAAATGCAGCGTAGCAGGAGGTAAAAAATACGAAGTCGGCACGTTTTTCGACAAGACGCCCAGCTCATCCAGCACTTCTTTGGGTGTTTGCTCAAACCAGCGAATTTGCAGGCCAAGCTGCTGCACTATCTGCATTAAATCGTCCACCGACAACGGCATCCGCTTCAGACCTACCTCTTCAGCAGCCCGTTCCAGCTCAGGGAAATGGTTTTGATGATGCTCCTGATGTGCACGGATCAGTAATTGGGCAAACTGACGGCCACTGATGCCGGTTTGTGACAACATCTCTGGAATCGCAATTTGTAAAATGTCGTTAGAAAACAAAAAGCCCGGTTCCAGCGCCATACCAGAAACCCCACCACGACTGCCCTTTTGTGGCGTGATATCCAGTTGCTGCTCTTCGCCATCCAAAAACCATTCGACATCTTTTTGAAACACCTCTGCAATCACCTGCAGCATATCCAGGCTCGGCACTCGTTTGCCGCGTTCAATCATCGACAAGTAGGACACAGACGGCGCGTACTCAGAGTTGACTCTGATGCAGCGGGTCGATAAGTCTTCCATGGTTAAATTATTGCGCTTTCTCAGGTTTCTGATCTTAGTACCAAGGAAATGCGACTTTCTCAGTAAACTTTTATTGGCTGTCATTTTGTAAAATTTACACTGTGAAGTTTTTATTGTGAAATTATTCATAAAACTAACATAGACTAAATATCAAGCAACAGCAATGTTGCTTTACCGGCCCTACAGCCATAACAACTTATTACAAGCAACACAGAACAGGACGAAAATCATGAACATGACAGCCACTCAACACTCCCACCAGGACCATGATATCCGGGAAGAGATCAGCCATATCGCAGAGCTGAACCAGAGTCATGTCCGTCAGATCATGGATTATTCCAAAGCTTTTCTGGATAAAGTATTCCCGCTGGACAGAGGTTCACACAAAGACGTTTGTAGTTATGTGGTGTATTACCAGCATCTATTGGCGTTTTTTGCCGACGGCAGTAATAGCGGTTTAAAAACTCCGGCGCAGTTTGTCGCCTTTGGCGGTCATCCGGAGCAGCCACAGTCGCTGCTGTTAAAAGATGGCGAACGCCATGTCGAATTATTGTTTTGCCACAAAGGTGTCCATGGCAGTCTGGATAAAGCCGGTATTGAAGATATTCAGTTACAACTGACAGGCGAGCAAACCGGCTGGTTCAGTATGATCCGTGGCAACGCCCAACCACAGCCTTGTATTGCCAGTGCACAAAATAGTCCGTGCTTTCGTGCAAAAGAAGGTGGCGATTACAGAGTAAATTAGTTATAACTAACGCAGTTGATTTTTTGTCCTCTCCACTACAGCAGTCAGGAGCAGGATAAGTTTGCCAAAGCTGATATAAATCAGCGGCAACACGAATAAAAACAACAGGGGACGATAGACGTTGACGGGGAGAAAAAGGCCAGCAAAAGCTGGCCTTTTTTATAGTTTTTGTTGCAACTTTTACGCGTTAGTCCGAACAGAGCAAAGCCCGCTTGCGGATTAATATCTAACTTGACTGACTTATATAGTTTTCTGGCTATAGGACTGAGCATGAACGAAAAGACCTCATCTGTAAGCTCTGATTGGCTGAATGAACTGAAACAACATGCCAGCGAACATAAACTGTCGGCAGCAGGTTTGGCTTTGGGCTTGTTTGCTGTGCTGATTTTGTTAGCGCAGAGCATAGTGCATTTATCCAACTCCCCTTCTTCCGAAAACCTAAAGCTGGCGTTAATAGGCGGCACCGCAGGTTTTGTCGCGACCACCTTAGGCGCGTTGCCGGCTTTGTTATTACGTAGTTTGCCTCAGGCCATGGAAGACAGTTTATTAGGTATAGCCGCAGGTATGATGCTGGCAGCCAGTGCTTTTTCCTTGTTACTACCAGGTATTGAAGCTGGCACAGAGTTATTTCAAAGCGACAGTTTAGGCGCTTTGATTGTGGTATTTGGTATGGCGCTTGGCGTTTTGCTGATGCTGGGGCTAGATGCTTTTACGCCACACGAACACGACAAAACTGGCCCTTGTGGCCCTGGTTATCAGGCCTGTGACCGTATCTGGTTATTTGTCTTTGCTATCGCCTTACACAACTTACCTGAAGGTATGGCAGTAGGCGTAAGCTTTGCCAATGGCGATATGTCGGTCGGTTTACCTCTGGCTACCGCCATAGCACTGCAGGATATTCCTGAGGGTTTAGCTGTGGCCTTATCCTTAAGAGCAGCAGGTTTTAAAGCGGGTTTTGCCGTTTTTGTCGCAGCAGCCAGCGGCATGTTAGAACCTGTAGGCGCGCTGATTGGTGTAGGTTTATCCAGTGGTTTTGCCGCTGCTTATCCTATGGGTTTAGGTTTGGCTGCAGGTGCTATGATTTTTGTGGTGTCGCACGAAGTGATCCCAGAAACCCATCGCAACGGCCATCAAACCGCCGCGACTTTAGGTTTAATGGCAGGCTTTGCAGTGATGATGGTATTGGACACTACCTTAGGTTGATTGATTAAATTTTACGCCGTTAAACCAAGCCAGTAGATTTAAGCCAAATGCTGGCTGGACAATAACCACAAAGCCCCATAAAATGGCCGCCGTTGCGCACCCATAGCTCAGCTGGATAGAGCGCTGCCCTCCGGAGGCAGAGGTCTCAGGTTCGAATCCTGATGGGTGCGCCATATAAATCAACCACTTAGGGGAGACTCAAGTGGTTTTTTTATGTCCGGTGACCAAACGGTGACCGTGGCGTGACCATTCATGTTTTTACCACCCGTTTCTGACTTCATAAAATGACCTTTGCTCCGAAAGCTCACGCGCCAGTAGAAGTCACCGTAGAGAGGTGAAATTATGCATCACATGTTGCATCTTCAGATCAGTAAGCGATACCCTAAAGTAACACTTTAATCACTTGACCTTTCCCCGGAGTTAATACCAATCCCGTGATGAGATTTTCCAGCCATTCATCGCAACCTGCAGTATCTGCACGCGCATGCTTTACCACTCCCGTTTTTTGTTGCTACCGTCCGTTAACTCAGCACCTCTTTTGCTGACATGCAGCTCGAGATCCAGCGCAGCTAAAATCTTGAATAAGGTTTCAAGTTTGGTCGATTCAGGCTTCAACTCAAAATCAGAGACTGTGGTTTGTTTGATCCCCACTAGATCCGCAATTTCACGCTGTGTATTTTGCCCCAACTTCCGCTGATCACGTACAGCATTTGCAAGCGCTGTGGGTGATGTTACTCTCATAGTCCACCTCACCAATATAACCCCTATAAAGGTTAAAAAAACTTTAACCCCTAAAGAGGATATTTTCAACTTTATCCGCCATGGGGGTTAAAAATTTTTGTTTGCTAAGGTCGCGTTTCTATCAGCGCACCTTAGTGCTGGTTCTGGTAGTTTGAAATTATTGGATCCCCAGATAAGGGGATTCATCATACGAGAATTACCAACATAGTGGCGAAAGTTGCCTGATACTACAGAAGACGATACCCATAAAGTTCTATCGGGAACAGGCCATAAACCTGTCTGATATTTGATGCTTGGCTTGTTACTATGGTATGAGAGTTACCTTTTGGTTTTGATTAAGAATTCAACGTCCACAATCAACACTGGTAACTCTCACTTTTCAAGGCAATATGTCAGATCAAGTCGAGACTAATTCACAGTATGTGACGAGCTACAACCAAAACTCAGCTTTCTAATTGCCTTAGTTCGCGGACACTGTGATAACCGATCCCCCAATTATCAAGCGACACTTCTTCGATTAAAACAAAGGTTTTCTCTGGTTTTTTATTAAGTACTTTGACCATCAGGTCGGTCGCACCTGCAATCAACTGTTTCTTCTGTTCTGTACTAACATTTTCGTCAGTAATTTGAATATGGATATAGGGCATATTTAGTACTCATCTGATTGATCTGAATAACATATAGTGCATCCACTGTAGTGCTATGTTGCAACGAATAGCCTGCGGTAGAGTTATAACCAGTTTCAATAGAATTGGTTACATACCGGAGGATTTACTATTCCCATAGACAGAATATTGCCTCCATTCAAAACACAATGGAAAGTAACATTATTTTTAGCTTTCACTTTATAACTGGTCACAGTTCCCGACGCTGAACGCTGCAGCAATTCAAGACTCGCTATCGGATGACCCGTTGCACCAGCGGCATATTCAACCAACTGTTGGTCTGTCAATATATTCGTCTTTTCGGCAACAACCGAACAGGCCGAAAGTAAGTGAATACAGGCAACGAGACTAAAAACTTTTATAGCCCGACCAACCAATGTTTTATTACTAAGTTTGAAACGTATCATAAAAATCCCTGATTTATATATCCGAAAAAAACTAAAGCGGACGACAAAAGCCTTAAGCGCCCTGCTTTATCTGAAACACTTTGCTGATAATTGACCACTGACCATCCACTCTGACCAAAGTTAAATAATCGACAAAATCCTTAGAGCCAATTGAGCATCGAACTTTAGCTCGCGCGGTATTTTCACCAGCCAATTCAACTGAATCTATGAAGTCTTTCCGTATTTCCTGTTTAGAAGCCGGAGATAGCCTTTCGGCTAGTACCTTCTTGTATTCAGACATGTTTCTGTATAAAAAGGCTTCTTCATCCGCAGTAGCGTAAATAGCTTTTGGGTGAAAAACCTTTTCAAACTTGTCTAAATCACAGAAATACAGCATGTCGAAGTAGTCATGCAGCAATTTATTGATAACAACGACCTGATCCATTTCGCTCATCATTAACCGCCTGTCAGCCCTTCTTTTTGCATAGCAAGCAACACACTTGGATGTGTTCCTAACAATTGCCAGAATTTGTGAACAGCAGGCCATGGCTGCAGTGAGAATTGTATAAATTGCGTCCAGTTCAGGATCACAAAGCCATAAAAGTCTGCAACAGATAAGGTAGTCCCTAATAAATAAGGGCCATTACCCGCTAACCGCTGCTCGAGTGTGTCTAATCTTTTCGCTAATTTAAGCTCTGCAGATGCACGTTCAGAGGCTGTAAGCTCTGTGTGCTGAAAAAAAGGGCTAAAGGCTTTATGTAACTCAGAGGCTAAAAAGGCTAAAGCTTCTCTTAGCCTGGCCTTGTCCAACATAGTCGAAGGAATCAACGCCCGGGCTGGTGCTAACTCCGCCAGATATTCAAGTATTGCCGGATTTTCAGTCAACACCTGACCTGGTGCCAGCTCCAGGGCTGGAACGTAACCGTTTGGATTGATATCCCGGTAATACTGTCCGGTTTCGGTTAACCCAGTCACAGTGTCGGTTAACTCAAGTGTGTGAGGGATGCCAATCTCAATTAAGGTGATGTGCGATGCCATAGAGCATGCGCCTGGTTTGTAATAAAGTTTCACTCTTAGTCTCCTAGTGGTTAGTGCGCTTACAATGATATCCACAAGAAACATGATTACTAGTAGTTACCTACAATTGAATGCTAGAATTGGGTTACCTTAGAGAAACCTACTTACGCCAATGTCACTTAAAGTTCGCTTAAATAAGAGTCCAAAACCTCCACAAACATGCCTTTTAACTGAGTGTATGTCTGTGATTTCCGGAGCCTGGGCTCCTAATGTCATTTGGAGCCTGCGATCTGGTCCCAGAAGATTTAATGAGTTGAGAATAGATATTCCGCCAATCTCTGCAAAAGTACTGTCTGCACGTTTAACAGAATTGACAGAGCGTGGAGTAATAGTCAGGAATGTTTTACCAACATCACCGCCCTCTGTTGAATATCAACTGACGGAATTAGGCCAGGAGTTAATCCCAGCCTTAGATGCGATCGTTCATGTTGGCTATAAATTAAAGGACAAAGGCTACATCGAATAGGCGTATCAACGAGAAACAGGCTCAGTGGTGAGCGTGAAAAAGCTATGCAGCGGATTGGCCGCACAACTTCGCCGAAGCCCAAAGTGAGTTGAACCAGCTCCATCACTACTGCTGGTATTGACCCGCTTCGGGGCTATTTTGAGCTGAGATGGTCAGCAGTGCATTCAACTGCAACACCATAACCAGCTCGGTAGAGTTCATCTACCTGTATTAGCCCGGGTACTTCTCTACCCGTAAGGCCTCTGCCCGCACTGCACGCTGTGCGTCAACCTCAACTTGCCAGCCGTGCAAATTGTCTTTAATCAGCTGACATAAGGCATCGATATGCGCAGGTTCAGCATTCAGTGCTGTGATGTACTCATAACGCTCACCACCGGCGTGCAGGAAATACTCTTTATTTTCTTCGCCAATTTCTTCAATAGTTTCAAGGCAATCGGCAGCGAAGCCGGGGCAAAATACCTGAACGCTTTTCACCCCCTGACCAGGCAACGCCTTTAAGGTTTCATCGGTGTAGGGTTTGAGCCATTCTTCGCGGCCAAAACGTGATTGGAACGTAGTGAGGTACTGATCTTTGCTCAGCCCTAACTCTTCAGCTATCAAACGCGAGGTTTTGTAGCATTCACAGTGATACGGGTCGCCATTGAGTAAATAGCGCTTTGGAATACCGTGATAAGACAACATCAGCTTGTCGGCCTGGCCATGTTGTTGCCAGTGCTGGCGGATTTTGTCTGCTGCAGCGCGGATAAAAGGCGCATAGTCGGGGTAATGCGAGATAAAACGTAAATCGGGCAACCAGCGCCTACGCATAAAGTTAGCGGCCAGCTCATCAAAGGTTGAAGCTGAAGTAGAGCCCGAATACTGTGGATACAAAGGCAACACCAATAACTTCCGCACACCCTGGGCAAACATCTTATCCAGCACAGTATCAAAACTTGGGTTGCCATAACGCATTGCAAAATCCACTACCAGATTCTGCATACCTTGCTGTTGGAGCTGTGCAGCTATGGCGTCGCTTTGCGCTTGCGTATTAAACAGCAACGGCGAACCTCGGTCAGTAAAGACAGTGGCATAAGCTTTAGCCGAACGACGGGGCCGGATTTGCAAAATCACGCAGTTTAAAATCAGCCACCACAATAACCGCGGTACTTCCACGACGCGAGGGTCTGATAAAAACTGCTTCAGATAACGCTTCAGCGCTTTGGGTGTGGGCTCATCAGGCGTGCCTAAGTTGGTCAGTAAAATCCCAATTTTGTCGTTTTGCTTGTGGTCGTAGTTCGGGCTATTGATATAACGCATCGCAGATCCAGTACTGTTCCGGCTAAGTGGCCTTAGTTTACGCCAATTCGCCGGAAAAGGTTTACCAGAAAAATCAGCCGGATAGAGATTTTTTCCGGATCTGCTCGCGGCAGTGCGCAAGAGCCTGAACCTCAGGCTCTTTCCGACGCTGTAGTCAGCTTAAACTGACTGGTCAGGTGAATGTGCTGCAACTGTGCAGACCTCTCCAGTCCTTGCTGCAGTACGTCGGCTATCTGGACAGAGGCTGCAATAGAATCAACGCAAACCCAACAATTCCGCTGTTTTTGTTTACCCAGATACAAAGCCGCATCGGCCAGTTGCACTAAAGTACCCCAGTCCAGCAGCCGTTGCTCTGGTCCGACGCAAGGATATACGGACACCCCTATAGTGCAACTGACATCAAGCTGTAGTTCAGAGGTCACCACAAAAGGCTGCTGACAAATGACTTGCCGGATCCGCTCAGCGATTTGATGTGGGTCTGTGGCCTGATCGGTGCGCGCCACAACTAAAAACTCCTCCCCTCCCCAGCGGATCAATAAATCTGTATCGCGGATCACTGTAGTAATGCGTTTAGAGAATTCAATCAGCACTTCATCCCCTGCATGATGCCCATACAGGTCGTTGATTTTCTTGAAAAAGTCGATATCAAACAGAAAAAAAGCCAGAGTGGTTGACCGTCCCTGCTGCTGGCACCGCCGGACATAATTCAACTCGCGCTCAATGTTTTGTTCAAAGTAACGCCTGTTGTGCAAGCCGGTTAAACCGTCCCGTACACTCAATAATTTATACTGCTGCGCCAATCTGCGTTTTTGCCTCAGTTGGATCACCACCGCCAGGATCACCAGTACTAAAATCAGCATAATGGCCACAATAAGCAGGGTTTGGCTCTGGCGTTTTTCCTGCTCGGCTTGTTTCAGTGACAGCTCTGTTTCCAACAGTTCAGTTTTAAGATCAGACTCCAGCTCTAACCGATTTAACTCGGTGTGCGACGCGGCCTGGGACGAACTTTGTTTCAGTTGCGATTCTAATCTGCTGATAAATAAGCCATGCAGCTTTTCCAGCCCCAGCAAACGCCACTCCGGCTCTGACATGGCCGCCAATCGTTTATAAATATCCAGCCGCACTTCCAGAGGCGCTTGCGCATCAACCTGCTGACACCGCTTTAACTCGCCACCCTGGCCCGTTTTCATCTGTACCAACTGCAGGTAACAATCCAGATAATCTGAGTTAATTTCGCTGCTGTTTGTTGCCGATGCGGCCTTAGTAACAAAGTCTGCAGCCTTATCTTTTTGACCTAGTTCAGCCGCAGACAAAGCAGAAAATACCAACGCAGAACGCCATACCTCGGTATGCTCAGGCTTCACTTTGCCAAACCAGTCCAGCGCCTGCTGATAATCCAATAAATGCAGCGCATAAGCCACGCCAACATTATGCTGAGTTAAACCAATGATCTGGCTGGCATAGTCTAAATCCATCGCATTAGATTTTTGCTGAACTAACTGCTCCAACCGCCCAATAGCCTCTTTCTGTAACTGCACACCTTTTTCAACATACCTCTGATCGCCGTGCATGACATATAAAGCAGCAGTATTTAACATCACATCATTTAAAGCTTCAGGACTGGCCTGGTTAGCCAAAGACAAGGCCACCTCGTAACTGCGAAATGCACTGGCAATATCCCCATGCTCAGATTGCTTCCAGGCCATACCAGACAACACCTGCGTCGCCAAATCTATGTTGGCGGCGGCTATGGCATCATCGTATAAAGCCATCAAATCACGCATATTGCTGTCGTAATCCAGACCATTGGCCGAAGTGCAAATAAATCGGTAATCCAAATCAAAAGCCTGAGGTGGGGTTTGGGCGCAAGCCTGCCGTAATGGCTCATTGGCGTAGGCAGAAAAATGCTGAAATCCAAGGCTGCTGCCTAACTGATAACGCCGCGCAGCATCGGAGGCCTGCACCAGTTGCTGTTGCAACCAGGCAATACGCTCAGCGTAAGGCCTGTCGTAAAAATCATCAGGATACTTAGGTTGCTGCTTTAGCTGAGCTTCCGTCACCTCAGTGCTCTCAGTAGCCGCGACAGAGCACAGCGCACAAGCCAGTAACGAACCAAGCAAAAGTATTGTTTTTACTGCAATTGTTACCATCAGATAGATCTTTGGATGAAAGTTTCCAAGAGTGTAGCAGGAGCAGCACCTTTAGGTCGATAAAACGGCAGAGTACGGAGTTTGAACCTTAGCCTTAGCTAAGTAGATAAGGCCGGAATCAAATTCAGCAGCAAAGGTTTTATTGAATCAAACTCCATAAAGACTTAGTATCGTTAATGCTGTCGGAATGCGGCAGCCATTTCACTTAACTTTGGTACTTTTTTGAACAAGATTGTAATCAACTAACAGCAACTTCAGTTGCTGCTTCTCTCGCCCTTTAAAACATTAGTTGTTTTAGAGAGTATTTTTATTGCCTAAAAAACGAGAATATGAAAGTTGAAAACTATTACATTTATTCGTGAAATGAAAAAGTCAGATTTAACTGCAGTAAAGCACATTGTTGATAACAATCAGATGTTTCCATCCGAGTATCTGGATGAGATGACTTCAGGTTACTTCAACAAGAAGTCTGAGGAACTTTGGTTTGTGGTTCAGGCTGACGATCAACTGTTAGCCGTAGCGTTTTGCGCTCCTGAGCGTATGACAGCCGGGACTTGGAATCTACTTTTAATCGCTGTACTGAAAACACATCAGGGACAAGGTATTGGTGCTCAGTTAATGGCCTTTGTTGAAGCTAAACTACGCAGCCTGACCGCCAGGGTGCTACTGGTAGAAACCTCAGGTATGCCTGAGTATCAACTGACACGGGCTTTTTATCCTCAGTGTGGCTACCAGCAAGTTGCAGTCATCCCTGAATTCTACGATATCGGTGACGATAAAGTGGTGTTCTGGAAATCGCTGACAAAATGAACTAGCTAGTTGAAAGCGGCTACAGAGTTTTGTATCCGCTTTTCTATTCAGCATGCCCAGTCTGTGACTGAGGATAGCTGACACTACAGCATGTGCTTTACTACGGCAGTTCCATCATGCTGATTCGGATGTTCTGCGAAACATAACCTGATAAATGAGATTTTGCAGGCCATTTTCAGTTCTTATAATCATATGATGAAAGTTTGCTTTGAGCGATTAGCGAACTGAAATTAGTCTTAAGTCGATTTGTGACGAATACAGAACCTCTTATCTATTCTTTTCAACTTGCTCAGTATTTTTTTGATTTGATTACAAAGTAAAACTATCTTTGACTTACTGCATCAATCTGCTTTAGCTTTGTTGGATATAAATTCCCACTCACGCAAATGAGATATGAATAATTGGTACTCAAGTAACGAGATTCGTAAGCTCCTGAAAATCAGCGGCTGCCAACTTATGCATATGCGGCAAGCTGGCAGTATGAAGTTTAAGAAAGTAGGCAACTCATATTTTTATCAATTACCAGTCAAAATTCTCAGCGATAAAAGTGATGAACAGTAATTCAGTTGAGGCGCTGCTTAACAGTCCTATCAGTCGCGAATTCACTCTGCGGGACATTTGCCATTGCGGTGAAACATGGCAAAAAATAAAAGTTCTGAATATTCCTCAACAAGAACAAAGTAAATTAGATCTGGTTTGTTTAGCAACAGAGCTACTTGATCCTATAAGTGAGCAGTTCGGTAAACCGGTGTTGACCTACGGATTTGCAGGTTATGAGCTATTAACTCATTTAAAGCGCAAAAAAAGATCTCGTATTGCGCCTAAACTAGATCAGCATTCTGCGTCAGAGTTAAACTCAAAAGGTGAACTTATTTGCTCTCGCTCAGGTGCCGCGGTGGACCTCTATCAACCTTCGTTCAGCAGCATTTCTCTAGCGCTTTGGATATCTAAAAATCTTCACTTTGACCGGCTGTATTACTATGGAGCTGATAAACCAATTCATCTGAGTTACCACAGAGAGCCACAACGCCAGATCGTCTTCGTAAATAGACGACATGATGGCTCTGTAATCCCCAGACGACTTAGTATATTTCAGCTGGAGCAACTAGCTATGCATGGGATTGAGCAATGTTGACTGCTGATATTTTTCGCCAATGGGTTCTGCAACTTCCATACAAGAAAGAACTACCCCAAGCGATTTATTTGCATAAAGACACCTTGGAACAAACTCATAAACCACTACACAAAGTAATCACGGCAATTTCTAATGCTCTTAAAATAGTCCCCGAGCAATGGAATGTAGTCAAACTATCCAAGACTCAGTTTCAGTTAGCGCTGTTAGATTATCCAAATTTCTATGATGTCCCTTATCCAGAACTAAAACAGAGTATTAACATTGATTTGGCTAAGCTAAGCCACAGAGTTCTACACTACGACATTGAGCAAAATCCGCCTATTTTGCATCGCAAAGAATTAATGTTATCGCCTGACCATTCTAGGTACAAAGAGTATAAGGACATCACAATTGAGGCAGAACAAGCTGGATTATATGAATTTGTTAATCAAATTGGCTTTCGTGATAGCTGGATAAGGTTGATAGCTAAAAAAGGCTATGTACTGGTCGATGGCCGCTTGTTTCGAGAATCTACGTTACCTATTGAAGAACAGCACAAAGTAGATCGTTACCGCACAGCATTAATGCGCAGGGACTTATCTTTACCGTTTAAATTATTGGAAAAAAACGATTTCCTTGTTTCAGAATACAGCTTCTTTGACTATGGCTGCGGTAGAGGCGACGACTTGACTGAATTGCTTGAACGCGGTTTGAATGCCTTTGGTTGGGACCCTAATTTCAGGCCGGATAACGAATGTCAAACAGCCGATATTGTAAATTTAGGTTATGTCATAAATGTAATCGAAGACCTAGACGAGCGAATTGAAGCTTTACTAAATGCCTGGCAACTCAGTGAAAAGCTGTTAGTAGTATCGGCGATGCTAGCAAACGACGATTTTATCGCTCGCTTTAAATCGTTTAAAGATGGCGTGCTGACTAGCCGCAATACCTTTCAAAAATACTATCAACAGGCTGAGCTAAAAGGCTTTATCGAGCGCACTTTGGACGAGCTTCCTGTAGCAATAGCTCCCGGCGTATTTATCGTCTTCCGAGATAAAGAACTGGAGCAACTATTTCTAAGTAGTAAACAACGCCGTCGGTCTGCTATACCCGAACGTATTCATAAAACTGATAAAAAACAGCAGTTAGGCTCTTTGTACCTTCAGCATCAGCAAAGTTTTGATGAATTGTGGCTGCGTTGTTTAGATTTAGGTCGTTTACCCGCAGAGACTGAGTATGCAAAATTAGAACTAACTATTCAGCTAGCAGGCTCTGCTCGAGTTTTGCAAAGGTGGCTAAGTCAAATTTTCGACGCGACTCAATTAGAGCTCGCAGCTGCGCAGCGTAAACAGGACTTATTAGTTTATTTTGCATTAAACCTGTTTGAGAAACGCCAGCAGTACAGAAACATGCCAGTTCGAATCCAAAACGATGTTCGGGAATTCTTTGGTACATTCAAAGTAATTGAACAGCAAGCGACAACGTTACTAAGGTCTATCGCACAGCCAATATTAATAGAACAAAGTTGTCTCCATGCTCACCAGCAACTGCCTGCAAGCCAGCTAAACGAAGCTCATTCATTAGTACTGCACAAAAATTACCTACAGCAACTACCTGCTCTATTGCGGGTTTACGTGGGGGCAGCACTACAACTCTATGGTGATTTAACAGATATTGATCTAATCAAAATTCATATTACATCGGGCAAAGTTAGCCTCATGGGCTATGACGACTTTAGTAAAGATATTCCATTGCTGAAAGAACGCATAAAAATAAAGATGGCGGAGCAAAAAGTAGACTTTTTTGACTATCTGGATGAATGGAAAATGCCGCCTTTGTTGAATAAAGAGCAGCTCGTAGCAAAACTTGAAGCTACTACTTGATTGATTTTAAAGAATCTTTCTTAGCTGCAATTTGTGACAAACATTGATCTCTTAGTTGTTCAAAGTTGCTAATATTTTGTTTTACCTCGTTAAGCAAACTTTGCTTATCAATCCCATCAGAAAAATCTGCGTCAGGCATATCCGGATTCTTTTGGGAGTCCAAGATTTTTCGCCTAAAAACAACTGTTTGGCTTTTATAGCCCTCTACAGCAGAGGCTGCGTCATCAGCACCAATAGAACGTAGCAGTAACTCAGACTTTTTGATCGACGACAAATGCTTGAAAAGAGCATCGCAGGCCTCTGAATATTGATCGTTGAACTTGTCGGATAATTTATCTCTGGATATTTCACCAGTGACATAAGCTAGCTTCGTTTTGGTCAAAGATAGATACAAACCGCAGGCATCAGAATAATCAATAAACTTCATTAAAGCGTCATAGAGAATGCCAACTTCTTTTTCAATCACCTTTTCAGCCAAGATCTTATTTGCATGCTGACGAAAACCAAGATAGATACCAGCGAAAGGAATAAAAGCCAACAAAAGTTGCCATAAGTATGTCAGCAAAGACTCCCAAAGCGAGCTTTCTGCTTCGACCATCAAGATTTCAATAGGCATACAGTTACCCCTGTAACGTTTTTATAGTTCGGACTATATCGTCAATAGGAAGCTCTTTTACACCTACACCCCATGACATCCTTACAGAACCTGCGATCAATTCTGAAGACAACCCCATGGCTGTTAGTACATGGGAAGGAGTATAACTGGCGGATGTACAAGCAGATCCGTTCGATACTGCGGCAATTCCTTTTAAAGTGACCATAAGTGCTTCTGAATTCACACCTGGAATTGAAAAGTTCATTACAAAAGGAGAAGTATTATCTCCATGAATCACAGCATTAAATGGGACCAGAGCTAGTTTCAACGATTCTTTTATAGACGAAGCGTCTGAGAGCCACTGCTCCCAACTTTTAGCTGCGATCTCGCAGGCTAAGCCAAAACCAGCGACCAAAGGTGCAGCCAGAGTTCCTGGGCGCAATCCACGCTCTTGCCCACCGCCAAAAGAAATGGGTTTTAAAGGCACTTTGTCATAACCACGACGTCGCATAATAAGCGCCCCAATACCTTTAGGCGCATAAATTTTATGTCCACTGGCGCTGATCAAATCAATCCGGCTGTTGGTCAAATCATGACGAAACTTACCAAAACTCTGAGCAGCATCTACGTGGAGATAAGCATCATGATCTTTCAAGACTTCACACAATTCTGCCAATGGTTGTATACAACCTGTTTCGTTATTTATGTGCATGACAGATACCAGCACCGTTTCTTTGCGGAGTAAAGATTGCAACTGTCTTGGATTGACTAAGCCTGATGCATCCACGTCAAGATAACTCACCTCAAAACCAAAGGACTCTAAATGCTCGACAGGCTCTAAAACAGCCTTATGCTCTATCCTACTGGTGATAATGTGCTTTTTACCCGTTTGCTCTGCATAGTCGCGAAGACCGAGTATTGCTATGTTATTACTCTCTGTCGCACCACTGGTAAATATAACTTCAGTTTTGTCAGCGCCAACCACGTCAGCAACTTGCTGGCGAGCAGTTTCAACGGCCTTTTTGGCTTTTACACCATACTCATGAGTTCTGCTACCAGCATTACCAAAGTCATCCACCATCATTTTGTACACTAAATCAGCGATCTCAGTGAGCACTGGTGTTGTGGCATTGTAATCAAGATAAACACTCATGGTTGGCACCTAAAAAAAGCTAAAGACATCTGCAAAACCTTTTGCTAACATGCCACACCCTGTTCGTACGAACAAACATAATTTTCGTTCGAACAAAATGTGAACGTACAGGAAGACGAGTTGTGAATCACATCCTATCTGGGAACAGCTTCCCCGCAATTAAAGGGGCACAAGCCGGGCATGAATACTATATTGTCATGTGCCCTCTGAAAAGGCTGAAGAAAATTTTTACTGTGGACGAGACTATGCTCGCCGTTAGCGATAGAGCTCAGCGAGTTCTAAATCACAGCCGTATCCCGCAGATCACTCGCTACATTCATAACAACAGATTCGATTATACATTTTCCTCTTTAACTGCCTGTATTGAGGGTCACACAAGCTTTCAACCCATAGCAGAAGAAGGACATGGCAGTAAAATTGGTACGCTACTCGTCGACGAAGATGCAGAGTTTTATCTGACAGACGGTCAGCATCGTAGTGCCGCAATTCAACAAGCATTAGAGGAAGATCCGAGCCTTGGCGACGAAACTATATCTGTTGTATTTTTCGTCAATAAAAACCTGAAAGAGCGGCAAAAGATTTTCAGAGATTTAAACCTGTACCCAGTTCCTACGAGTAAATCAATCGCAGTGCTGTATGGTTCAACACCTGAAGAAAATCTGACGAACAAAGTTGTAAACGATGGCGATTTTTTTAACGGCGTCGTTGAATTCTCAGATAGTCGCTTAAGTAAACGTTCATCTAAGTTTTTTATGCATAGTTCATTGCATGCGGCTTGCATGGAGCTGTGTAGAGATATCACTGAAGATAACTGGGAAAAGCAAGCGCAAAAGGCCATAGATTATTGGGACACACTAGCAACCAACCTACCTCTGTGGCAGCAAGCTAAAGCCCATCAAATAAAACCTGCGGACAGAGGTAATTACGTTCTTTTTAGTGCGGTACTTTTAAAGTCATTTGCGCAACTTGGTAAAGAACTATTATCTGAGCACAAAAACTGGAAAACACTGCTTAAACAACTGCAAAAACTAAACTGGGACAGAACTAATAAAATCTGGGCAGATCGTTGTTTCAGTAAAGGTCGTATGGACCATAGTAGCCACTCAGTCACTTTGACTTTGAATATTTTGAAGAAACATATGTCATTAAATCTCACTGCAGAACAACAGAAAGTGGAAGATAAATTCTTAGGGTCAGCTAAATGAGCGGCTTGGTTCAGACTTATTCCGCATTTAATGAGAAAGGCTTAAAAGCTGCTACAGCTGATGCTGTAGCACATATCAAGCAATTGTACTTATCTGATCAAATCCCATGGGTAATTGGTTATAGCGGTGGTAAAGATTCAACTGCCGTACTTCAGCTTATCTGGTATGCCCTGCGAGAATTAAGCAAAGAAGGAAAGTGCAAAAAAGAAGTGCACGTTATCAGCACAGATACGTTGGTTGAAAACCCTTTTGTTGCAATGTGGGTAGAAAAATCACTGGAGCGAATGAAAGAGTCCGCAGAAAAACAGAAGCTACCAATAATAGCGCATCGTCTTACACCAGCCGTAAAAGATAGATTCTGGGTAAACCTTATAGGCAAAGGTTATCCAGCTCCACGCTTCAAATTTCGTTGGTGTACAGATCGGCTGAAAATAGCACCATCGAATACCTTTATTAACAATATGGTTACGAGCAAAGGCGAAGCTATTTTGGTACTTGGTACTCGAAAAGCTGAAAGCACTACCCGCGCTGCGACTATGGAGCATTACGAAAGTATAGAAACCAACACAAGACGGGCTGATGGCTTAACTGCAAACGGTACTCTTGAGCGTGTTTGGGTTTATACCCCGATTGCGGAGTGGAGCAACGACGATGTATGGATTTATTTGAACTCAGTTGAAAATCCATGGAATTTCCCGAATCAAGACTTAATGGGTATGTACCAGGGCGCAACCGAAGGTGGCGAATGTCCGCTCGTTGTTGATAAAAGCACCCAAAGCTGCGGAGACAGTAGGTTTGGCTGTTACGTTTGTACTATGGTGACAGAAGATAAATCCATGTCCGCTATGATCGCCAATGACGAAGAAAAAGAGTGGATGTTGCCGCTACTAAGTCTGCGTAATGAAATTGATGTCAACGATAGTAATAGAGAGAAAAAACTCGACAAACTACGCCGAGATAAAAGCAGACGCGACTTCCGCCGCATGAATGGGTCACTGACTGTGCACATATCAAAGCACGGTGCTGATATTGTCCCAGGTCCTTACATTCAAAGTTTCCGCGAGGAACTACTAGAAAAAGTGCTGAAAGCTCAGGTCGCAGTACAAAAAATGGGGCCTAAAGAAGTTAAAAATCTGGAGTTGCTGCCACTGGAAGAGCTTGAAGAAATACGGCGTATTTGGTTGGAAGAAAAACTGGAAATAGAAGACAACCTGCCCAGTATTTACGAGCGTGTCACAGGCAAACAATACCAAGGAGCCAAACGCGCGCATCACCCTATTTTAAATAAAACAGTGATGGATAAGCTACAGGCATATTGTGCATCGCATCAGGATCCTGATGGTCTTATGTATCAGCAAATTCGCGCTGTGTTAGCTATTGCAAACAAACATAAAAACCAACTGAGAAGAGCAAACCTTTCTGCGGAGCTAAACGATAGCCTGGAGAAAGGAGCGTTTTCGTCTTTGAAAGATGCAAAAACCTTTGCTCTGGAACGTAAGCGCCACGAACTGCAAATCCAGCTAGACAATACTCCAAACTTGTCTGGCAAAGACAAAGAACAACTGTCGGAACAAATCGCCATAGTGACTCGTTCTATAAAAGAAGAAGGCTACAGCTCATTGCTGATTGAAACCGAGGTAGTCAGCGATGATTTTTAAAGAGCTTATTATTCAAAACTTTGGCATATACAAAGGCAAACACTCTGTAGATTTAGAAGTTACACCAGACAAACCTGTCGTCTTATTTGGTGCACTCAATGGCGGCGGTAAAACTACATTTCTGGACGCTATACAACTTGTACTGTATGGCAAGTATGCCAAATGCTCAAACCGAGCCAACCAAGCCTACGGCTCATTTCTGGCCAGTTGCAAAAATCGGTTTGCTAGTGCCGAGGAAGAGTCCACGTTATCTTTGGCTTTTTTTCACCATAGTGATAACGCCATTCGACGCTTTGATATCGAACGTAGCTGGCAAGTGAAAGGCTTAGAAGCAAAAGACAAAGTGAAAGTGTATTGCGACTTTCAATATGACGAGCACTTAAGCCAGTACTGGGACGAATTTGTGAATGAATTTATTCCACAAAATTTATCGGATCTTTTTCTGTTTGATGGCGAAAAGATCGAGAATCTTGCACATCCACAACGCTCTTCCGAACTGGTTAGAACCGGCATTGAGAGCTTATTAGGCTTAGATTTGCTGTCACAACTGCAAATCGACTTAGCCAACCTTGATAAAAAACGCCGAGTGAGTAACGTAGATCAGTCGGTGCTGGCTAAAGTAGAAGCCTGCGAAGAAGAGTTGGGGCAACACAATGTTGTACTCAGCGACTTAAAAAAAGATATTGCCGAACTGGAACAACAAGGTAGTGATACCAATATAGCTATAAACAAAGCACGACAAGCGGTTCGTAATGCCGGGGCACACCTTATTGAACAGCGCGATGAACTGAAATTCGAGTTAGGTGCTGTTGAAACTAAGCTAAAACTGAATAAGGCTGAACAAGTTAAGTTGGCTGCTGGCGTGGGACCTTTAGCACTGGTAAAAGACTTGATTGAGCAAACCAAGCAACAGATCAAACTGGAAACTGCAGCGAAAGAAGCAAAACTACTGGACCAAGCCATCACTGCTTACGACCAGCAAATACTAAACACACTGAAAGCGAGTAGTGTTAGTGAACTCGCATTAAGCCAGGTTGAAAAAACCATGGCGAAGATGTCAGCACAACGACAACAATTGGCCAACGTTGAGTGTTACTTAAATACAGATTTGAGCATTTTTAATGGCTTAGAAGAACGTATTGCTGACGAGGACAAGCAGAAGCAAAAACTTAAACGTGAAGAGCAGCATCTGTTAGAGAAGCAAGCTTTGTTGCAGAAGCAACTTGAAGCAATACCAGCCTACGACAAAGTACAACATTTATTAGCAGACTTAGCTGAACAAGAGGCTACCTTTAAAAATCTACAGGTACGTTTAAAACAGAAACAGCAGTCACTGGAGCAGGCCCAAGCCAGAGGTGCAGTATTATCGCAACGCTACACCAACCTGTTAGCTCAGCAGAACAAAGATACCTTCGAGCAGAAACGTATCGTCGAAGTTGGTCAGCATATTAAAAAGCTCAAAACCACTATGACAGGTTTTGCAGAACAGCTAATCAGTGAAAACATTGAACGACTGCAATCACTCGTAAAAGAAAAGTTCGATGCTTTAGGCCGTAAATCGCAGCTCATAAGCGACTTAACCATATGCCCAGCCAGCTTCACCATTACTTTATATGATGTAACTGGGGCTGCACTTGAACCTGCTAAGCTATCTGCTGGAGAGCGCCAATTGCTGGCCATCGCTATTTTATGGGGCTTAGCAGAGGCATCAGGAAAAGAATTACCAACCGTCATTGATACCCCTTTGGGGCGTTTAGATGGGAAACACCGCAGTAACCTAATAAACAACTACTTCCCCAAAGCCGGTTCTCAAGTAATCTTACTATCAACAGATGAAGAGATTATTGGTAACTACTACCAGCAGTTGAAACCCTATGTGTGTAGGGAATATCAGATCAGTTACAACGAACAAGACAAAACATCAAATTTTAACCCAGGATACTTTTAAGCATGCAAAGCATTGATATTATTCGTTTATCAGAAAAGCAAAAACAGCAGCTTGTTGTATTAAAGCGTAAAACCGGCATAGAAAACTGGAACGTATTATGCCGCTGGGCTTTATGTTTGTCTTTGGCCGACCCAACAGAACCACCGAAGGAGGATATTCCTTCGGATAGTAATGTGGAGATGTCAAGTAAGGTCTTATTTGGCGAGATGCAAGGTGTATATAGCAGTATTTTAATCCAGTATTTAAAGAGTAGTACTTACGATAGCGCATACAGTCTTTTGAAATCTCATATATCTAGGGGTATTCACTTATTGTCTAGCTCCCTCACAATGTAATTATGAATTCAATCAAAAATCAATTTTCCAAGTATTGAGCGCCCAAGCAGATAAATCTGATTGGCGCTGTTCGATGGATTGTCTGTTCCATTCAGAGTAACTTTCAACCATCTGAGTGGTCTTAAGGTGATTACTTTTAGTAAACAAGATATCTTTTTTCTTGTGAAATGAATAATTCTTTGCTTCTTTATTAATTTTGTTACCAGCTAAGCATAAGTTCCCAAGTCTGTTACACCACATATCAAAATCATCTTTTTCTATATTCAATGCCTTGAGACTCCAACCAGCTCCTAGATTCTGTGGCATAATATGCTCAATATTTACAATACTAGAGCTCTCATTTATTATTTTTTCATTACCAGAGATATATTCCTCTATTTCAGACAGGATGTATTTAGCTCTTTTTGTCGATGGTGCAACATAAGACTTAAACTTAATATCAAAGTCATAGTCACTAACATAAACACCTAAATCTTTAAGTTTTCTAGCAACTTTAATAGCTTTATTTAACTGACCTGAACGAATAAGAGGAGGAATAGAGGACATTGCACTAGAATATTTCGCCGTATGACTTTCGGATATTATTACATACCGAAACTGGAACACTTTAAGATATTTAATTAATTTTTTAATTTCGTCATTATCAAATGAATCAATCGCAGCCATCAGTATCGGATTGATTGCCTTTGCGCTCAATGCACGAAGTGTTTCTAAATCTTTCTTTGTTTGCTTATCATGCTCTTTCCAATAATCACTATCAAAATTATTTATATTTACATATGTCTTTGCAGCATTATATATCGACTCCGAAAATGCGAGAGATCTACCACTAGATTTGGACACATAATCTTTAATCAACTTAAACAAGTTAGATTTCTGATAAACACCATACATGGAAGTCCAATATTGCCCTAAAAAATCCCCGTAAGATTCCAGAGTGCCAAGAAGAGCAGTCATTTTTATCCAGTTATCTTGAACAACCTGAAAGTCACTACCTGCTTTAGCAAAAATAATATTTTTTACCAAATCCATTGTGTCTAATTCACGCCCACGATCATTAATCGTCTCGAATATTAAAAATGCATCTGATTCGTCATTTACCCTAATATTTATTATACTCAAGCCCGTTAGCACAAATTCGGCAAGTCCCTGGAGCTTTTCATAATCAAACTTATTTCCAATATGATCATTTACCGCTCGCCATAAAAAAATAATAGCTCGTAATAACTTATAGTTCGAATCATTTTTCTTAAGAGATGAAATTTTCTTTACTACATCTTTTTGATCGACGTCATTAACTACATAATCAATGAAAACAGAATGATTCTCGCTATTCATCTGATATATAGGGTTTCCTTTTTTCTTTAGCGCTGCATCTCGCTTAAAAAAACGTTGCTTCAGCGAAGAATGTAGTTCTCTTATGTCCTCGCAATTATTATCTTTCATTTCTAGTGAAAGTATTCGTCTAATTACACTTAGCAATACTAACGAAGTTGTTAATCTTTGCTGCCCATCTATTAACTCTACGCTCTTTTCAGAGATTCGCTTTGTAATAATTGGTCCTATAAAATACTTATTGCGTGCCTCATTGATTGATTGACTAACATCAGTCCAAAAAGTTTCGACATATTCTTCTTCCCAAGAATAGCTACGTTGATACAGAGGAACTTTAATTTGATCAAAATCCGATAACTGTGAATCGATGCTCTCTAACTTTGAAAAATCAATACTCATCCAACAAGCTCCCAAAACGCTTTATCTCTCATTTTTGTTAGTGTCTTTTTACCATCGATATATAAGCTGAAATGCTTTTCCAACCTGCGAACGGCTTCCATTAGATTCTCTTGTTCGCCTTTATCATCCACGTTAAATATTGCTTTGATATCGGCATTTCGGATCTCTGCTACACGGTGAATAACCCAGGTCAGGATATATGAGGCGTAGTTATTCTCACCAGTTTTGAAGTGAGTAATATCTTGAGTCGACAACACCACCCCCACTCCATATTCACGCCCTTCTTTTAAAATTCTGCGCAAGCTATTGAAGTTTTGCGACATAAAGTTATCAGCTTCATCAACCAGAATCATCTTGGTAATTTGGCGGTAATCTGCCTGCACTTTTGGCTTGCCGCGTTTTTGCATTTGCGAGTAGAACAAGTCCAAAGTAAGCGCCACTACCAGATTTTGGATTTCTGAAGGGTAGCCTGCCAACTCAATCACGGTAATACCAGACGTAAGTTCGTAAAGGCTGGTCATATTCTCAGGTATTGATTCGAAGATCTTAAAGCGTGCCAATTTTGACAAGGCTGCGTAAAGCGAATCTTCCTCAACTTTTTCCTGTGCGATAAATAACGCCCAAATATCTTCAATGGTGGGAGCGGGCTTATGCCAGCTCGACGCATCTTCAGGTGTAATACCCGCAGAGGTATAAGCCTCTAAAATAAGGTTCTCTAGTTTTAACTGCTGTTTCGGTCCCAAGCCATAGGCTTTTGCCATAGTTTCTGAAAAGCCCGCAGCGGTATGAATTGGCAACATGGGTGTGTCACCAAATAAACTTAGCGGGTTATAAGGCAATTTAAACAGCTTGTACTTTTTGGCATTAGTCGCGTTGATAAAGGCATCGTCAACATAATCTGATTTATAGTCAAAAATCAGCATGCCTATAGGTGCACTATTGACGTTGTGATGCTGATTACGATGCAACTGGGTAATCATTGCTTTGGTAAACTGAGTTTTTCCCGTACCCATAGTGCCGATAATACCTGTGTTGGTATTCATAAAGCGGGCTGTATTCGTGGGCTCCCAGTACAGCGGCTTATCATTTCGAGCATCGTGTCCAAACAATACTTTTAACGGCTCTTTTTCCGCAATAATCACTTGTGGCAGGATCTCAGGTTTCGGCTGTTCTCCAGTATATGTCTCAGCCGCTTGCCTTAATTCCGTCCCCATATTCGCCTGATATACTGGCTGTTCTGAGACCGCTTCAGCGTGGTGAGGACCCAGCAGATACTGTTCAGGTATATGAAACAATGTCTCTACGCTGGCTGTTGCCAACATAGTTTTTAACGGGCGTTTAATAAGATCAGACAACAAGCCACTGGGTAACTCAATTTTTAAAATACCCTGTTCTTCTGTAAAACAAGGGGCGGAAAAGAAGTTATCCTCTACGTTCACCAGAAGAAAACCTTCAGGGTAGTCAGCTAACTCACCAATACTGTATTGTCCTTTTAACCACCATTCCCGTTTTGAAGTAATAGGCTCAAAGTAATCCTGCTCGTACAGACTATACAAACGGTATTTTTCAACCTGCATCAATACCTGGCGGGCAAACAAACCACGATATAACCAACCAGCCAGATCATCGCGCCCCAACAAGTCTTCAGCAAAATAGCGCTTTAACTCTTTTGCTTGTATGTAGCCTTTGGTATGCGTTTGCCGTTTACCGGTTTTCACTTCTAGCGGCAGCAAATACAACTTGTCGTCCTTGAAGCCGGCAAATAATACGTCATCTGATATGGCGCCCTGTTTATAGCCTTGCACTTTACGGGCGAAATCTGATTCACTGATCTTCAATCCTATATTGCCTGCGACACGAACAATCTCAGCAATGGATAACGGAACCCAAGTGATATCAGACTTGGCAAGTAAACTATTCACATACTTGTACGCGCCGATAATGCCTCGCTTGGCTTTGCGTTCAGTGTCGCGGTCGGTGATCATCTTCAGTAACCACTCGCCATTGAAAGCATTAAACTCTTCAATGTGGCCACCTTGTTCGTCACGTTCTAATACCTTGCGATAAAGATCCGTTTGTTTTGTGACCGTAATAGCGTCGTAATTTGTCGAGTTGGTATAGTTGTCTGAGTAATGAATCAACACCACGTCTTTGGAGCTTTCAAAGAAATCCAAGGTTACTTTAGGGTCAATAATACAAGTCCAGATAGAACTATCGTATGAGCGTTCCAATAAAGTTCTAAATGCATCATTAACCGCCAAAGCAGTCGATTTCGCGTTACCGTGCTGTTCATTAGTTTTAAAGGCTGGTTTCAGTAATCTGTTGTAATCACGTGCTAACTGCAAATGGACCAGCTGGTCAGTTTCCACACCTTTTAAACCAAATGCTGTAAAGTAACTATCCTGTTTATTGTCTGCAGCCTCGCCAGCAATTAATCCATTACATACGACACCACTAAGCTCTTGTTCGGGGTCGATATCTGTTCGCTCAACCCGCTGGTTGTTACGGAAGAAACTAATGTGAGCATAGTTTTGCGATGCAACAGCCGTATTTTCAAACTTACTGTAAGTCAAACGAGTGCGCAGTAAATCAACAACCAGATCGGCGTATTCTCTGGCTTTTCCTTTGTCGAGTTCATAACGTTGCTTGAGTTCTTCATGCTTGCCAATGTCAGCAAAGCGATCGAATTCATTGTATTCCAGCTTGTCGTCGTAAACACTCACGTGAATGTAAGGCACTTTGTCTTTTAAAGTTTTAACTAAGTCTACTAACCCCATAAACAAATCAGAGTTATCGTGATTATTTACCGAATTAATGAGTAACTTAGCTTTAGGCCCAGAGCTGAACAACATACTAAATGCATTTTGGAATTCACTGACTTTCTCAAATACTAGTTTTCGCACATAGCTAAAACTTGTGTCTTTTTGAGCAACTAATTGCATCCAAAAGCTATTATCTCGCTCAACCTGAACATAACTAAAATCATGTTGAGGATTAAATACATAAGGTAATAATCCTTGTGCATTCAGTCGTTCTTTAGTAATACGTGGTAGCTCGGCAAAGCTTTGTGTCTTTTCTTTATCTAGGGAAATTTGCTCAGCAACAAATAAATAGTAAGCAAGTACCAGAGGATGTAATGGAGTAAGTAAGTCGTTGCCATCAAATACTGAGAACCCGAGATGCATTAGTTGTTTTTGTTCTTTGCTGAGGACTTCATTGTGCTGTATGTCAGACACCGCTGCAAAAAACTGCTCGACCACATGCTTAACAAGTGCTCTATAGCCGCTATCCCACCCACTTAAAGATGGTAAAGATCTGCGAGTTTGTAATTCAGAAAATAACGCAAGGTAAGCAGATTGCAGTGCTGGGTAACTAGTCAAATCTAGAGCAGAAATATTGCGAGTTGCTTCATCGTGCCTATAAAGCAACTGCTCGGTAACCAGTTGATGTTCCCACTGCAATAATGTCAGACGTCTACCTTTTGGAGCGACCTCTTGGTTATCCAAAATAATCTTGTTCTTTGAGCGATTAAACACACCGAAATAATCAGCATCAAACAGTCTCAAATAACGATCTGAATCCAACAGTAAAGGTAATGTCAGGCTATCTGAAGCTACTGCTCCTTCAACCTCAAAATCTAGGTTAAAAGCTGATGTTTTTACAGTAAAACTTAACTCTGCAGACTCGCTAGCCATTAACTCAAAGTCGATTGCACCTGTAGTTTTAGTTTCAAACACTTGCCCGAGTTGCTCCAACCGGCTTGAATTTTCTAAGTCAGAAATTTTTAGCTTGTTATCGTCAGTTTGAATCAGCAACTTTTTTGCTTTTGGCTGTACCAAAAAGTTATGAGCAATTTCATCGGTTTGAAAATCAGAGAAAGGCAATACAACTACTTTAAAGTTGTAGCTTTCAGATGTTTTATCACGTTTAAGTTTCAATGCAAAAAACAGTGGTTTATCCAACTGTTCGCAGCGAATTTTTATACGGCTGCGTTTACCACCAGCGTTACTAATACCAGCAATCTCGACTTTATTTTCAGACTGCTCCCTGATCTCCACTTCTTTACGTTCAACAGTATCACCGACAAAGGTCAGCTCAAAATCTACTTCGGTTGCACCTTCGTTCAGTACTAGAAGTAAATGACGCTCACGCTTCCCTGCCTTAGTGCTGGCTTTATCTCTCGGAATCAAAATAGATGTGACATCTGTACTTTCGGCTTCAAGTTGTAAGCCTGCGGCACGATTCTTTTTCTGCTCTTGTAAGCAAGCTTCTAATTCAAGCTCCTGTCGCCATTTTTCAGGTTCAGAGAAGTATTTGTCGACGAAACTTTCGCCGAAATCTAGCTCCGCTAATTTTTCAGTCAGTTCATTAGGAAAACGCTCTGTTATCTCGGCAATACGTTCATGTAATCTGCGATTTTCGTCCAAGCGGCTTTGTATCTGTCCATCTTCGTCGTATCTAATGAGTTCTGAATCATTTAACAAACCCAGCTCGTCAAACTTCAAATCACCATCGAGTATCGCTTTATACAAATCACCGAAACCAAAAACTGTTCCTCCATTTTCAATGATTTGTTTAAAAACCAGATTCAACAAATTATGAGAAACATGGCGTCGAGGGTCGAGCTGATTAATCAGACTTTTTAACTTCTCTTTGAGCGCAAGCGGATGCCAAACTTTGTCTTGTTGCGCTAAGTCATCTGCTGAATTAATGATGGTATCCAACATGCTATTGTGAATAACCAGCAAAGCGCTCGAATGAAACTCACCGCTTTGGGACGCCACCAAATCACGTAATCGGGATATATAGTTTTCGGTAAATCCAGAGTCGTTTGCACCATGCAGTACGGTGATCAACCTAATTCCGTTGATCATTAAATAACTTAGTGATGTGCCATTATCCTCCAAGTTACCGTCGTGGCGATGCCACAGCGCCTGAACTAATTTTTCGCTATTTGTGTTGTCAGGAGATTTAAACTGATAGCGGAAACCAGCTTTTAATTCCTCATTGCCCCAGTGAACCAACTGGTCAACTAAAAAATCCTCAAACTGTTTTTCTGACATAAACTGCGTCCCCACTGTCACTCATCCTTTCGACGTTACCGATCCGTTCGTAAAACTGCACAATCTCACTTTGACTTTGCTTATCAAAGTACACACCTCTTGTCTCAAAAGACTTCATTAATTCGTTTAATCTCAGTTTTTCTTGGTCGCCAATAGCTAGATTGGTTAATAACAATAAATAATCCTGGTTAATAACCAAAGTTGATCCTGCAGAGCCTCTTTGTTGAATAAAGTCGGTACAAAGCAACTTCAAAGTGGCCTTCGCAAAGTTGGTGTTGATATCATCTTTGTCTTTGTTACCCGTCTTAAATTGCTCTAAAGATAGCCTGAGTACCTGACGTAAAGCTTCTATAGCGCTCGCTTTTGGTAAAGCTCCGGTCTTCAATTGCCTTTCACTTATAAAATCAACAGCAAAAAGATTGAGCTGATTTAATGCCCAATCACTAGATCTAATGCTGTCAGCCAGAGCCCACAAAGGCTTCACGACATCTTTGTCAGATTGCAACATTTCTGACATGGTCAGGAAAGGGAAAATACGATGTACGTGCTTATAAAGCTGCTTATAGCCATAGTCTTTTACTTCACGCCGCTCTTGGCTGGCTTTTTCAATATCCAAAATAAGATAATTGGGTATTGGTTTAGGCTCTCCTTGATCCCAATTCACTAAGTTATGGGCAAGCTGGCTTGTATACAAAAAGCCATATAATTTCAGGAAACTATTAAAGCTTTCTAGCAAGTATCTGGGTTTAGAGCTAAGGAACTTTAAATCTTGTTTAAAACTTACAGCCAAAAAAGGTAAATAAACTTCTTCTTTAGCTTCGACACGCTTTATCTCTTTTTCTGGTTTTAACGCTTGTTCGAGTAGAACATCATAAATGACCTGTTCCAGAAAATTTAATCGAATAGGCTTCAGACGAACCAAGCTGGTATCTTCCAGCATATTGGTAAACATTTTACCGATCCGTTTATTATGTTGGTTATCTTCTTTTTGTTCCGATAGAAACAGCAAAAACTCAGGAGCAATTTTTAAAGCATCCTTTTGGGCAAAATACATTTGCTGTATCACGCTCCAGAATCCTGGGTCATCCAAACGTTTTTTTAACTCAGCCTCACATAGACTTTCGAAATGCTCAAAATCTTTATTTTTCAGCTCTTTGCGATAAACCTCAGCAATGACTTGCCCTAGAATACTGTTCCAATCAAATTCCTTACGTTCGTCTTTAGTTCGTAACGGGAAATAAGTTGTGAGTTTATTTTTCGTGACAGCCAATTCTTTAGTTAAGTACATTTTTAGCTCCCACTCACTTCTAGTTCGGTGCCATTACTTTCTGCATCGTACAACCTGAAACGCTGTGATTCCTTTGTGATAAACAAGGTTTTTGACTTACTGGCAAGCTCATGAAGTTGTTCAACTAATTCGTCCAATAATACTATTGCGTTTTTATCATGTTTATTAGGTTGGTAACCCTCGACTATTCGGTGTAGTAACCCCAAGAAGTTGATATTGATTGGAACAGGCTTTAAGGGCTGTTCATCCACCCGTAGGAACGCAGAAAAGTATCCCACATGCTCTAGGTCAGTTTTAGCTTCGTTTTTAATAGCATTGTTATCTTGCTTTACATCAACCTGCGCTGCCACATGAAAACCGTTACGAGTAGCAAGCAACAGTTCATCTTTGCCCAGCTGCGGAGCATTTCTGTTGTTGTAGCGACTTAACGCGTTAAGCAGTACTTCCCGATAAAACTCTTTCAATTGAACTCTAGCTTCAGCATCATCAGGGGAACGATGCAAACGCCATATAGTTGCGTACTTGTCCAATAACGAGTCATTGAAATCTGACTTAAAGCGGTGATGGTAGTTATTTCCCATGTCTTCGTTTTGCAGTAGATAAAATAGCCGAATATAACTTTCTGCAGTCCGGATACGACGAAGATCGAATCCTTCAGCTTTAAGTGTCTGTTTAAAAGACTCGAATTCAGGTTCTTTGATATCCAGTTTGTGACTCAAAACAAACTGGTCAATCAATTTTGTGCGCAACAAAGCGGGATCAAAATCAGCTATTTTGCTTACAATTTCGCTGTCATTACATGTGAATAGATTTTCAGAAATATAGTTAGAACCTGCCAATAAGTGATACACAAAATCAAGCAATGCTCTAGCTGTCAGAAACTGATCCCTCATCAAACGCGCTTTAAATAGTGATTCGACTACCAACTTTTGCACCGACGGCAGCGATAACAAACGGTAGTTTGCGCACAGCAATGAATCGACCTGTGGATACATCAATTCTTTGTCGTAATACTGTCGGATGATGTTATTTTCTGGGGCAGTAAGTCGCGTAAGTAGATCTTCAGTAAATCGTGAACTATAGCGGCGAGATTCCAGCTTGAACTTAGGGTAGTGTTCAAAATCAAGAAATGTATATCCTTGAGTTTGTTTACCAGAATCAAGATATAACTTTATGGCTTGCTTGGCGGAATCATCAATTCCTTCTTCAGCATAATTACCCAACATACCTGTATTTATGCCCACAACAAGTGCTTTAGAGCCTGCCGAATAATCTGATAAAACTTTGTTCAATCTTTCAATAGCAGTTTCTTTAGGCCCAAAACTGTGGGTGGCGTCAAGATGAAAATGTGCTTTATGGGAGAAGGCTTTGCTGTAGCGGGTTAGAATCTCAGATTTACCGTCGCCACTGCTACCACAGAGGAAAATAACCTTTTTTTCGCCAAAGCTCAGAGAATTCAGTTGGTCTTGGAAGTCTTTCTCAATATCTGTTTCGATATAAAGATAATTTTTAACTTCATCCAAACCTAAAGATATTTCAAACTCACGTTCTGTTTTCACTGCATACGGCGAGGCTTTAGATAAAACGCCAAGAACTTCACTAAGACGCATCAATTAATCCCTTAAATGATCCAAGATAACCAACATTGCTTGGAACTTCAGACTGTAGATTACTGTATCACATTAGAAACAGCCAGCGATCTGATTGAAAGACAAAGAAAATAAGACGTTGATAAATGCTTCAAAGTGATAACTTGGTCAAATGCATATCCGGCTGATATTGATTCACTCCCCATCAATATCCCGCCACACCAGTCTGTTGCGGCCCTGGTTTTTTGCTTCGTACAGTAGAATATCTGCGCCTTTGTATAACTGCTCAAAACTGGCTTTGGCGGAAATTGCCAGACCCAGGCTGACGGTTACCTTGATCCCCTGAATTTTTTCAGCTCTAAGTAGGGTCAGTATTCTTTCGGCAAATTGGATGGGAGATTCATGGTTTTGATTCAGCGTGATCATAGCAAACTCTTCGCCGCCAATCCGGGCCAAAATGTCGTCTGCTCTGCTGTTACTGGCCAATAACTGTGCTACCTGATGTAAGACATCATCTCCCACGTCGTGACCATGCTGGTCGTTGATTTGTTTGAAATGGTCGATGTCGATCATGAAAAAAGCGTAAGACAGTTTATGGCGCAATGCCTGTTTAATCAAAGTACCGGCTCTGGAGATAAAAGCTCTGCGGTTCAGCAAGCCTGTTAATTCATCCGTTTGTGATAACACCTCCAGCTTTTCGGCTCGTTGCTCTAAGTCGTTTCGCAGGTTCACCAGTTCCTGATACAAGCTGTCGCGCTGTTGCGCTATGCTAATCACCCAATAAATTAATTTGCGATCGGCGTCTTGAATTACCCGGGCATTCACCAGCACTGGCACAGGTTCAGCGGCTTCCATCTGAAGACTTAACTGAATTTCGGTGCAATGGCCTTGGTGCAGCAGCATAGGCATGACAAAACTTTCGATAATAATTTTGGACGCCGCAGTAAAAGCCAATCCAATACGGGCGCCAGTTTGAGGTTGTTGCTGACTGATTTGATAAAAATATCGGTTGGCAAACAGAATTTCGCGCTCTTCCAAGGTAGTGACCACTAAACCAGCAGGGAAATCGTCCAGAGCAAATTCAGTCTTCATACTGCGCTTTTACCTTATTGTAAGGACTGCATAAAGTGCTGAATATGCTCTGCAACCTGCTTTGGATGCGTCATATGTAAACAATGGCCTTTCGCTTGCACCACCTGTAACTGACTGTGGGGCAGGTGTTTTTGCATGTATTGGCCAATAAACATAGAAGCCAGAGCGTCGGTTTGGCTTTGCAGCAACAATACAGGATGAGTATTCAGGGGCAATAAAGCACGGTAATCGGAGAAAAAAGTCGCCTTGGCAAAGTTTTTGGCGGTAATAGGATTGGTGCTGCAGAAGCTTTCGCTCAGCTCAGTGCTGACAAGGTCTTTGTCTGTCGTGCCTGCCACCAAAGGTGCCAGATACTGCGCCCAGCCAATATAGTTTTTATCCATCAGATCAATTAGCTCTGTTAAGTCGCTCTGATTAAAACCACCCAGATAATCAGGTGGATGATTTAAAAAACAAGGCGACGGGCAGACCATCACCAGGCTATGTATACGCTCTGGAATTTGCCGGGCGGCAATTAAGCTAATCATACTGCTGACTGAATGGCCAACCAGCACCACATTGCTTAAATCCAGCCTGTTACAAATATCGACTAAGTCCTGAGCATAGCCTTCCAGATCAGAGTATTTTTGTCTGGAATACGCTGCCAGATTAGAGCCACCCGACCCAACATAATCAAACAGCACTAGCTTGTACTGGCTACTCAGCTCTGGAGTTAAAAAACGCCACATCAACTGGTTACAACCAAAACCATGCGCCATCAGCATCACCTGCTGGCCAGTGCCTATGATTTTGACATTGTTTCTCTGCAGGACGTTGTCATTGGCAGGCATAAAAAACTCCATTCCGTGCATGCTTACATCGAATCAAGCTAATTCGGGACAATAGTAGGACAAATAC
>NZ_LAVS01000006.1 GCF_000986865.1 Rheinheimera mesophila | reverse complement strand
CAGACGGCGGGTTTTAACCAGACCGCTTTACCTTGCACCATCAGGCCATCTTGTTGCTCTGCCGGCACTGAGGCTAAATGCGTCCACTGCACTGGCCCTTGTTGCTCGGCACTCTGCAACTGCTCCAATTGAGTTTGTTTTTGCTCAGCACGTTGCCACTGCCAGTAACTCAACTTGATCAAAAGCGCAAAAGCGACCAGAGTGAATACAGCCAACAGCCAGTTGCGACTAAAATGAGTACCAATAGGCTTGGCTGTCATACGATGACCAGCCCTAAGCGAGGTTTTATGTGGATTAAACTTTTACTCATTGCACTACTGCTCTTTATTGTTTTTAACTTATTTCGTGCGTTATTTCTGATGCTCAAAAACGATGAAAACCAACCCAGCATGTCGAAGTTTTTAGGTCGTCGTGTCTGGTGGTCGGCCATTGTGTTACTACTGGTGATCCTCGCATTGCAATTTGGGATAATCACGCCACACGGCCGCCCCTATTAAGTCAGTCAGCGGGCCGACCAAGCCCGCATCTGCCTTACAGCACGTAGACAAAAACAAACAGACATAACCAAACCACATCAACAAAATGCCAATACCAGGCCGCGGCCTGGAAGGCAAAATGCTTATCGGCGGTAAAATGGTTTTTCAGTACGATGCGTAAAAACATCACCAGTAAAAAAATGGCCCCCAGGGTCACGTGTAAACCATGGAATCCTGTCAGTAGGAAGAAGGTATTGCCATAAATACCGGAGTCCAGTTTTAAACCCAAATCCTGATAAGCATGCACATATTCCACACCTTGCAAAGAGAGGAACAGTGCGCCTAACAAGATAGTAAGTCCTAACATTAACTTGAGTTGACCTCTTTTATTTTGCTCCAACCCCACATGGGCAAAATGCAAAGTCACAGAAGAAACTAACAGGATGATAGTGTTGTACAGGGGCAAACCTTGCCATGGCATGGCTTGAGTTTCGATCCCCCCCGGAGTTTTTAATAAAGGCCAGGCCGCTTCAAAAGCTGGCCATAACACAGCAGCTGTGCTGGCGTTATTACTGGCACCATCCAACCACGGTATCGCGATCATCCGGGCATAGAACAAAGCCCCGAAAAAGGCCGCAAAAAACATCACTTCGGAGAAAATAAACCAACTCATACCCTGGCGGAATGATCGGTCCAGTTGTTTGCTGTACAAGCCATTCATAGATTCATCTATGACATTACGAAACCAGCCCACCAGCATAAAAATTAAAGTGGCAACACCAGCCAGTAGCAAATAGCCACCATAACCGGGCTGATCTTTCGTGACTTCATTCACATAATTGCCAGCGCCAAAAGCAATCATAAACAAGGCCACTGCGCCCACTATCGGCCACGGGCTTTGCTCTGGTACGTAATAGTGTTGGTATTTTTCACTCATTGTTATCCCCTGTTGCTGTCTGTGCAGTGACCGGGGTGGCAGCGTCTACTTCGTACAAGGTGTAGGACAAAGTGATGGTGCTGAACTGTTCCGGTAGTGCGGGATCGACATAAAATTGCAACGGCATCAATAACTGCTGACCTGCCGTCAAATGTTGTTGGGTAAAACAGAAACATTCCATTTTATTAAAATACAAAGCCGCCTGCCCCGGCGAGACCGATGGCACAGCCTGAGCTGTCATGGCTCTGCCTGTAACATTGTGTGCCAGATAATCAATACGATGAATTTCCCCCGGGTGCACCCGTAGTTTATGCACTACAGGTTCAAACACCCAGGGCATGTTGTTATTGGGCCGGGCGATGAACTCGACCAGCACTTCACGTTGTTTATCCGGTATAGCGGCTTCGGCTGTCGCAGCCATAGTCGAGGTTTTACCATTCAGGCCTGTTAAATCACAAAACACGTCGTACAAAGGCACTAAGGCATAACCAAAACCAAACATGGCGGCTGTCAGAAGACATAATTTCACCACTACAGGCTGATGTTTTAGTGCCATAACGCCTCCTACTTGATTTCAGGTGGGGTAGTAAAACTGTGATAAGGCGCAGGAGACGGAATAGTCCACTCCAGTCCTTCGGCTCCTTCCCAAACCTCTGCTGTGGCTTTTTCACCGCCTTTGATGCATTTCACTACCAACCAGACGAACAGCAACTGGGATAAGCCAAAAGCGAAACCACCAATGCTGATCAGCGCATTAAAATCAGCAAATTGCAGTGCGTAATCCGGGATCCGTCGTGGCATACCGGCTAAACCAACAAAGTGCATCGGAAAAAACAGCACATTGACCGAAATCAGCGAACACCAGAAATGCCACTGCCCCAATGTTTCGTCATACATGTGCCCTGTCCATTTCGGCAGCCAATAATAAGCGGCCGCCATAATGGAGAAGATGGCTCCTGTGACTAATACATAGTGGAAATGCGCCACCACAAAGTAGGTATCATGGTATTGGAAATCAGCAGGCGTGATGGCCAGCATCAGGCCAGAGAAGCCACCTATGGTGAAAAGCACAATAAAAGCCAAGGCAAACATCATCGGCACTTCAAAGGTCATGGCGCCACGCCACATAGTGGCCACCCAGTTAAACACTTTCACCCCGGTCGGTACCGCGATCAGCATGGTGCAGTACATAAAAAACAGTTCAGCAAACACCGGCATCCCTGTGGTGAACATATGATGCGCCCAGACTAAAAAGGATAGTAAGGCGATACTGGCAGTGGCGTATACCATAGAAGCGTAACCAAACAACGGCTTACGGGCAAAAGTGGGTACTATGGCGGAGATGATGCCAAACGCAGGTAATATCATGATGTAAACTTCGGGGTGACCGAAGAACCAGAAAATATGCTGGAACAATACAGGATCGCCCCCCCCTGCAGCGTCAAAGAAACTGGTGCCAAAATACTTATCAGTCAGCACCATAGTCACAGCGCCGGCCAGCACGGGCATTACAGCAATCAGCAGATAAGCCGTAATAAACCAGGTCCAGACAAACAATGGCATCTTCATGTAGGTCATGCCCGGCGCCCGCAGGTTCATAATGGTCACTATCACATTAATAGCGCCCATAATGGACGATATACCCATAATGTGAACAGAGAATACAAAAAGCGCGGTGCTGTCATTGCTATAGGTGGTGGATAGCGGTGCATAAAAAGTCCAGCCAAAACTGGGGCCGCCACCTTCCATAAACAGCGACAACAGCAGAATGCTAAATGCAAAAGGTAAAATCCAGAAGCTCCAGTTATTCATCCGGGGCAACGCCATATCGGGCGCACCTATCATCATAGGAATAAGCCAGTTGGCAAGTCCGGTAAAAGCAGGCATTACCGCGCCAAACACCATAATCAGACCATGCACTGTGGTCATCTGATTAAAAAAGTTCGGTTCAACAATTTGCAGTCCTGGCTGAAACAGTTCGGCACGGATCACCATAGCCATAGCCCCGCCGATAAAAAACATCGTCAGTGCAAACAGCAGATACAAGGTGCCTATGTCTTTATGGTTGGTGGTATAAAGCCAGCGTTTTAAGCCTTTCGCTGGTCCGTGATGATGGTCATGCTCAGCATGAGCATGTGGATCTGTAGTAACAGTACTCATCTGCGCCCCCTAAGGTTTTTGTGCTTTGGCGATGTCGGCAGCTTGCACTACATCCCCTGTATTGTTATCCCAGGCATTGCGCTCGTAAGTTACCACAGCCGCAATTTCACTTAAGGTCAGTTGCTTGGCAAAAGCCTGCATGGCAGTGCCGGTTTTACCGTTCAGCACTATATCGATATGAGCGGGCAGATCTTCCAGCGCCATTTTGCTGCCTTTCAATGCAGGGAATACCCCAGGAATACCAGCACCGTTAGGCTGATGGCAGGCCGCGCAATAACCCATATAGGTTTTTTCGCCCAACGCCATTAACTCTTCTTTGCTCATATTCATGGACAGCAGTTTTTGCTCTTCGGCTTTGGCGGCCGCTTGCGCAGCAGCTTCCTGAGCTATCCACTGCTCAAAATCAGCCTGATCTTTGGCAATGACCACCACTGGCATAAAACCATGATCTTTACCGCACAGCTCAGCGCACTGACCTCTGTACACGCCGGGATGATCGACCTTGGTCCAGGCTTCATTAATAAAACCAGGGTTGGCATCTTTTTTTACTGCAAAAGCTGGTACCCACCAGGAGTGGATCACATCATCTGAGGTGACTAAAAAGCGCACCTTTTTACCTGTAGGGATCACCAAAGGCCTGTCGACTTCCAACAGGTAGTTTTCACCCTTCTTCAACTTATTGTCGATTTGTTTGCGGGGCGTGGCCAGCAAAGAGTAGTACTCCACTTTGTGGTCCATGTACTTGTAGTGCCACTTCCACTGTGAGCCGGTGATTAAAATAGTGACATCAGCTTCAGAAGTGTCTTCCATTGCGATCAAGGTTTGGGTGGCGGGTATCGCCATTAAAATCAGAATAACCACAGGTAAAGCGGTCCAAAGTAGCTCAACTTTGGTACTTTCATGGAATTGGGCGGGCGCGACACCCTTCGACTTACGATGATGGATGATGGACCAAAACATCACCCCAAAAACCGCTACCCCTATTGCACAGCAAATGTAAAAAATCTTCATATGCAGGTCGTAAACCTGCTGACTGATTTCTGTAACCCCTTGAGTCATGTTCAAAGGCATTTCTGCAGACTGCGTTGAGAACGCAAGCAAAAAGGTTAGCAGCGACCAACACAGATAACTGGTTTTCGCCACGTGACTTCTCCTCTGTCTTTGCACAAAGCAAATTGCAGATTGAAAGACACTACACATCCAACTTCGTCTTTAGTCCGCAACCGCCATTTTTATTATTATCCCGATTTAAACAACTAAAACCGGTGCACTGATGTGTTTATTTTGTTATCAGTTGCATCTAACAATTAGTCAAGGAACGAACAGAAGTAAACCCGAAAAACGAAAAAGCACCGATAAAACCAAATGGTCGTACCAGTGCTTGATGTATTAGCAAACTATTGAGTCAGGTAGATTTTTTACCAACTGCTGGTGCGGATCACACCAACGGCGAGGCCTTCAATGGCAAAATACTGTTGACTGAGGTCTACTTTAATCACGTCAAAATCGCTGTTTTCCGGATGCAGGTAAACCATCTGCCCTTCACGGCGAAAACGCTTTACTGTGACTTCATCTTCTACTCTGGCCACCACAATCTGCCCCTGCCGGGCTTCCGTAGTTTTATGCACTGCCAGTAAATCACCATCTAAAATACCGATGTCTTTCATACTCATGCCCTGCACTTTTAATAAAAAGTCGGCATTAGGTTTAAACAAGCTGGCATCCAGTTGATAACGCTGCTGAATATGTTCTGCCGCCAGAATAGGTTGCCCAGCCGCGACCTTACCAATCAATGGCAAGCCCGGTTCTTCTTGCTCCACATCATTCACGGCTTCATCTTCAACCAAACGGATCCCCCGGGAAGTGCCCGGCATCATTTCGATAAAACCTTTTTTTGCCAGTGCTTTTAAATGCTCCTCAGCAGCATTGGCAGACTTAAACCCAAGCTGAGTCGCAATTTCAGCACGGGTTGGCGGCATACCTGAAGCGGCTTGATAATCTTTAAGCAGTTGCAGAATTTCGGCTTGTCGTGGTGTTAATGGACGCATAATGCTGAATACCTATACAGTGGATACTGTGAGTATATACAGCCTTTTGCAGTCTGCCAAGCATTTTGCTGGTAAGACCTTCCATGCTATTCTAGCGGCTGTTTATAAGTACGGATTTGATATGTTAAAACCAATGACATGGTTAGCCAAGCTGCTGTATTGGCCACTCAAACCTTTGGTCAGATGCAAAATAGTGCCTGAACCTGTAGCGGAAAATCTGGCGCTGGATCCCAAACAGCCCGTGTTTTACATCAGCAGAACGGCCTCATCCAGCGATTTAGCCACCTTAGCCCGAGTCTGTCAGAAACTGGATCTGCCCGATCCGATGACCCCTGTACAGGTGGGGAACAGCAGCCTGTCCCGTATTATTTTTCTTGAACAACCTCGTGTGCTGTGGGGCAGTCGTACCTCGACTGACGCCTTACAACAAGGTTTAGCCTTATTACAGGCGCATCAGCGGGATCCTAATTTCTCAGCTCAACTGATCCCTGTATCAGTATTGTGGGGCCGGGCTCCGGGTAAAGAAGACAGCGTCAAGTCTATGCTGGGCGAATCTGAATCCCCAAGCTGGCTGGCCAAGCTGTTTATTGTGTTAATTTCAGGGCGTCATACCCTGGTGCGTTTTAGTAAAGCCGTCTCTGTGCGGCAGATTATTGAAAATGCCACAGTCAACGAAGACACAGCCCATAAGTTATTGCGGGTGGCGCGTTTCCATTTCTATCGCCAGCGTCTGGCGGCGACAGGTCCGAAATTACCGGACAGAGCTGCATTATTTAACTCTTTGCTGGCTTCTGATGCATTAAAAAAGGCCATTGAAGAAGAAGCGCAAACAAAAAAAATCAGTACCAGAGAAGCGCGGGCTGAGGCGTTAAAACTGCTGGAAGAAATAGCAGCCGATTACCGTGAATCTACCTTAAGAGTAGGCGATCGTTTCCTGGGCTGGTTATGGAAAAAGCTGTATTCCGGCTTGAAAATTACCAACGGCCAGGTACTGACAGATTTGGTACAAAAAGGTCACGAAATTGTCTACGTGCCCTGCCATCGCAGTCATATGGATTATCTGTTACTCAGCTACGTCATTTACCATCAGGGTTTGGCTCCACCTCATATAGCGGCAGGCATCAACCTGAACTTTTGGCCTGTCGGTAACTTTTTCCGCCGTGGTGGTGCTTTTTTTATCCGCCGCAGCTTCAGTGGCGAAAAGTTGTACTCAGCGGTGTTTCGAGAGTATTTGAGTCAGCTATTTAGCAAAGGTTATCCGGTAAAGTATTACTCCGAAGGCGGTCGCAGCCGCACTGGCCGTTTACTGCAACCCAAAACAGGTATGCTGGCGATGACGGTGCAGGCGGTATTGCGTGGCATCGACAGACCTATCAGCTTAGTCCCTGTGTACTTAGGGTATGAGCATGTGATGGAGGTCAACACCTACCTGACCGAACTCAAAGGCTCGAGCAAGAAAAAAGAATCCATAGGTGGCGTATTCAGTGCAGCGCGTAAACTCAGGGATTATGGTTATGGCTATGTCAATTTTGGTCAGCCTATTTCACTGAATGCGTTTTTAAACCAGCAGGTACCGGACTGGCGCGCTTCGATGGAGACGGCAGATAGCCAAAAGCCGGCCTGGCTGAACCCGGCAGTCGCTACACTGGCAACAGACATTATGCAGCGGATTAACCAAGCGGCAGCGCTCAACAGCATCAACCTCATTGCCACCTGTTTACTGGCTACCCGGCAACACTCGCTAACCCGCCAGGAACTGACGAGCCAACTGGAGTTTTACCGTAACTTACAACACTATGCGCCTTATCATTCGGGCGTGACCTTACCTGAAGGTTCGGTCAGCCAGTGGATTGACCATGCGATTCGCCTGAAGAAAGTGGCAGTGTCACAAGACAGCTTTGGCCAGATAATTCAACTGACGCCGGAAAACGCGATTTTATTAAGTTACTACCGCAATAACGTCTGTCACTTGTTTATGCTGCCTGCTATTTTGGCTACGGCCTTGTTGCAGCACCCAGGCTTAACTAAAGTACAACTGATGAATATTTGTCAGTTGCTACAGCCGTTGTTACAGCATGAGCTGTTTTTACGCCTGGATGACTTCAACTCTTATATAGAACAAGTGCTGGAACAACTGCAAAAACACCAACTGATCGAAACCAAAGGCCAGTCCTTACAGGCTGTTCCGGTGCAACAGGCAGGTCATTTTATGCTGGAGCTGCTGGCCTTTAACGCTCAGGATGTGTTGCAACGTTATGCGGTGGTATTAAATTTACTGCAACTTCAGAGCCCGCTGACCCGGGCTGATTTAGAGCAACAAAGCCATGAACTGGCGCAGCGTTTAAGCACTTTGCATGGCATCAGTTCACCTGAATACCATGATAAACAGCTATTTGCGACCTTAATTACGGCACTTCGCGAAGCAGGCTATTGCCATACCAACGAGCAAAATGAGCTGGAAGCTACAACTATTCTGTTGCCATTGCAGCAGACAGTAAATGGCTTATTAAGAGCAGATGTATTGCAGACTGTGCTGAGCATAGTGAAAAAGACCTAATTCTGTGAAATGAAAAAAACCACCTGCAGGTGGTTTTTTTGTCTCGCCAGAGCCTCAGCGCGCCTTGTCGTAACTACGAATCACGCCTTCCTGCATAGTCGAGGCCACTAACACACCATCCCGGTTAAAGAATTGACCACGCACCAGACCGCGGGCACCGGACGCGCTCGGGCTGTCTACGGCATACAGTAACCAGTCGTCAAAGCGGAAATCATGATGGAACCACATGGCATGATCGATAGTGGCAACCTGCATGTTAGGCGCCATAAAAGACTTACCATGCGGCTGTAATGCGGTCGGCAGGAAATTAAAATCTGATGCATAAGCCAGCAAATACTTATGTACCCGCAAATCATCCGGCATTAACCCATTGGCCTTAAACCAGACATAACGTTTGGCCTGACTGATTTGTGGGTTAAATGGATTGTGAAAGGCCACAGGGCGCATTTCTATTGGTTTTTCACAGATAAATTTACTGCGCAAAGATTCAGGGATCAGGTGGGCATGCTCGCGGTAAAACTCTAAATCGGACACCAGCTCTTCAGGTCCCGGCACTTTTGGCATCAATTCCTGGTGCTCAAAACCTTGCTCTTCCGCCTGAAAGGAAGCCGTCATATAAAAAATAGGTTTACCAAACTGAATAGCGCTGACCCGACGTGTACTAAAGCTCTTGCCATCACGAATATTTTCTACTTCGTAAACGATAGGCTTAGTTGCATCACCGGGACGCAGGAAATAAGAGTGAAACGAATGCACCTTGCGATCCGCTTCCACTGTCTCTTTCGAGGCCGATAAAGCCTGCCCCATTACCTGACCACCGAACACAGCCTTAAAACCGAGGTCCTGACTCTGACCTCTGTATAAACCTTGTTCGATCGTTTCCAGTTTCAATAATACCAATAAATCATGCAGAACCTGGCTCATCACCCTATTCCTTTATCAACAGACAGATTGGTATTCTCGTACACTGGAGCGGAAAAAACCAACCTTAAAATGAGCGGGGTGAACGCAATTCACGTTGGCCCATTTCGCGTTGGGCCGTTTCACGTTCCAGAGCAATTTGCTCTTTGGTGCGACAGGTACGGATAGGTTTGTTGGAACCTAACTTCTTCTCACGCGTGCAAACCATACCGGATTTCTCCGCAGCAGCAATGGCTTGTTCAGTTTTGGCTTTTTCAGCTGTTGCAGTAGGGGTACTGGCACAGGCAGATAACAAAGTGACGGTAAACACAGAAATGAACAGAGGTTTCAACACAGTTATATCCTTATAGTCAATATCAAAGAAGTTTTGATAGTAACTATAAAGCCAAGAGGCAACAAGACGGAAACAGCACAAAAAGCAACCGCCTATCAACATTTTTGTAAAAAGTTGTAATATTTACCTATTATCTGTATACGAGCGCATTTCAGTCCTGGTCATGCGATCTCTGGTTTGTTCACGTTCCAACGCCATCAGCTCAGGTGTACGGCATACAGTTTGCGCAATCAGAGTTCCGAGAGGTTTTTCACGAAAACAAACGACGATCTCTTTCTTTGCAAGTTCTTCGTCGGACTTCAGTGCTTTATTGACCGAAGCATAAGCTGAGGCAGCACGTTGATTGGTTTGCTCCTGAGTATAAGATTGTGCACAGCCCGTTGTGATCAACAGAGCAGAAACCACCACTAATCCATGCTTTATTTTCATCATTGAACTCCTGTAATAAAATTAGTAACAAATTCAGCCTAAGCAACAATGCGGTAAAAGTAAAGGTCAAAATTTATACAGCAATTTTTTTCTTCCGTCCGGTACTGCGTTGATTTTTCTCTGTGCTACAGTCGGTTACCTGATCTGAACAGCGGACCTGCGATGAACTACTGGCTTTTTAAAACAGAACCTGACGAATGCAGTATCGATGATTTTGCCAACTCCCCCGGGACAGCCATCGTCTGGGAAGGCGTGCGGAACTATCAGGCACGTAACTTTCTGCGGGATCAGGTCAAGCTGGGCGACCTGGTGTTTATTTATCATTCAAGTTGCAACGCTATTGGTATAGCGGGCGTGGCGCGAGTGGTACAAAGCAGCTACCCGGATCCCAGTCAGTTTAACGCCTCAAGCCCTTATTTTGATGCAAAATCAACGGGTTCTAAGGCGCCATGGGTGGCTGTAGACCTGCAATTTGTAGAGAAATTCCCCCAGCTTTTGTCGCTCGACAAACTCAAACAGTCAACTAAGCTAGAGCAATTACCATTGGTAAAAAAAGGCAACAGATTATCTGTGATGCCGGTCAGTTCAGCCGAATGGCAACATATCATCACAATGAGTCAGGACAGGGGACGCGACGATGAAACAGGAAAGACGACGTGAGCCCAGAGATCTGAGCTACTTTTGGGACATGCTGAACATGGCGCAAAAGTTTTCCGTCTCTGAATTGCAACGCTTTGGTTACGAGTTATCTTTTGTCAGACAACAGGAACAACAGCGGGTCGCCGTACTCAAGGCGGGCCATAAAATGGCCAGCATTGACGAAGATGGCCAGATTAATACGGCTCCAAAGGTGTCTTTGCGCGATTAACCCAGCTTCCCTATTAGCCTTTAGCCCGCTAAACGTTCAGCAGTTACGGGCTGGTACTCCTGTAACATTTCAACCGCGCGCTGGCATAATTTCAGATAAGACGTCAGCGTATTCGTCTGCCAGAGTTCCGTCAGGGCAGAATGGTGACGGATAAAGTTTTCCATCTCATTAAAACTTAACTGGTTTTGTTGTTTTAGAAACTTAGCAACAGCCTGACGCGGCAGCATATGGTGATTCGCCTGCTCTTTACACAACACAGGAATAGCTTTACACAACAGCTCGGTGTGCAGATACCAGACCGGAGCTTTTGCTTGTGTACGTCCGGCCTGATGCACCCTGGCCAGCAGTTGCTGGCTCTGCTCCTCAGCTAACCAAAAAGCCAGATGCTCTAATTGCACAGACTGCTGCTCAGCAAAATGCAATTGCACTTTCAACCGGTTTTGCATTTTGCCCAGCTGATCCAGCTTCAAGGCCAAAAACACTATAGGTGCAACCGCCAGCAGTACTAACAAGATCCACATCGACACAGCACTCCTTTTTCTGCTCCGACATCACTGAAAAAACTGCGGCACTTTACCAGAGCCGGGGGCAGAATCCTATGACAGAATCCGAACAAATCCTCGCCCCCGCCTCCGTCAGCCTCAGGAGCGTTTTTTCTGCTGAATATAGCGGCTGACTTGCTGCTCCAGAATGGATAAAGGCACGCTGCCATTGCCAAGCACTACCTCGTGAAACTCTCGCAAATCAAATTGAGAACCTAACTGGCTCTGAGCTTCTTTACGCAATCGTTTAATCGTCAGTTCACCTAACTTATAAGATAAAGCCTGAGCCGGCCAACTGATGTAACGGTCAATTTCTGTCGTCACGTTGTGCATAGACAAGGCGGTGTTACTGGCCAGAAAGTCAATAGCCTGTTGACGGCTCCAGCCCATGGTATGGATGCCGGTATCCACCACTAACCGCGCCGCACGCCACATCTCGTAGGTCAGACGACCAAAATCACTGTAGGGGTCCTGATAAAATCCCATTTCGATCCCCAAATACTCAGAATACAGCCCCCAACCTTCGCCAAAGGCAGAAGTATAAAAATTACGCCGGTATTCAGGTAACGAAGCCTGCTCCCGGGCCAATGAGATTTGTAAATGATGGCCTGGTACAGCCTCATGCAAGGTTAAGGCTTCTAATTCATACAAAGGCCGACGGTCCAACGCATAAGTATTGACCCAATAAAATCCTGCCCTGTCGTCTCTGTTGGTGCCCGCATAACGACCTGAAGTGTATTTAGGCGCAATTTCAGCTGGAACAGGCGCTACACCATAAGGGGTTCTCGGCAAAGTTTTGAAATACTTGGGTAACTCTGCATCTACTTTTTTCGCAATAAAAGAGGCTTCTTTTAATAGCTCGATGGAGCTTTTGGCATAAAACTGCGGGTCTGAACGCAAGAATTGGATAAATTCCGCAAAACTGCCCTGAAAACCAACAGCCTTGATGATGTCCTGCATTTCAGCACGAATACGGGCGACCTCTTTCAGCCCAGTCTGGTGCACCTGTTCAGGCGTAAGTTTTAAGGTAGTGTAATGTTCCAGTCTGTTCTGATAGTACTCACGGCCTGCAGGCCATTCGCTGGCCCCCACACTGTCACGCGCCCCGGGCAAATACTGTTGCTGCATAAACTGATAAAACGCCTGATATGCCGGATGGATCTGCTGCTGCACTATTTGCCTGGCCTGTTGTTGTAACTTGGCCCATTCGGTGTCATCGACAAAATCAGGTTGTTTGCTAAACGGCTGATAAAATATATTTTGTTCTGGCGTTGGGGTAATAAAGGCCAGAATTCCTTTATCAAAGCCAGTTAATACCGCTTTTGGCTGGGTCATACCGCTGGCTAAGCCCTGTTTCATCCAATCCGTCTGCTGCTGCATATAGACTGGGATAGTCGTTAACTTTTTCAGATAATCCCGATAATCCTGGACCTGTTTAAATTCAGTACCTGACACCATAAAAGCTAAATCACTGTGAAAACCCGACTCTGCGGTCAGGGGCATCATATGCGCCCCATAGTGATACTCGGAGATGGCGTCTTTGAGGCTGTAGCTTAATATGGCATGGTTGATTTTCTGCTGTTCAGTTAAGGCAGACAAATCCACTTGCTCTAGTTTGTCCAGCCACTGCTGGCGTTGTTTCGCCTGAGCCGCCAGCGTGGCCGCAGACATGTCGGGTAAACTGGTTTTACTACGATTGTGTAAATCTTTTTCAGCCTGCCATAGCTGATTGGCAAACTGATCAAAATCTGCTGGTTTATTTGCTGGACTGCTGCAGCCTGTGACGAATAAGGCAATGCAGAAAAACATGATGTTCGGACGCATTCTTTTTCTCCCTGGTGTTTTTCCTGATTCTACTCTGTTCAGTACTGAGGGCCAGCGCACCGGGCTTCGCTTTTTGGATGCTGACCGCAATAATCCGTACAAAACAGCTAAAAATGTCGTTTTTTAACCGACTATCTGCGCTTTTTTGCCCGATCAGAAAAAAAACTTAAAAAATAAGTCATTAATAAAGCTAGGGATGCAGACTTTTTCTAATAGATATGTCAGCTTAACAACATCAGGTTGCTTGCCTCTGTGTAAGTTTCGCGTAACATTAGGTTTTTAAGACTAAATTAGCAGTAGTATTTAGTGGAGTTGTGTTTGGCATGAAATATCAGGACTCAATCGAGCAGGCAAGTGAAAAGGCAGCGCTGACCGCCGCTTTTTTGCAGCGGCATCGTTTGGCAGCCCATCCGGTCAATTACACAGTGATCTATGAGTATATCAATGGTCAAAATGATGGATTATGTCAGGCCATCGAACAAAAACTTGCGGTACAAAGTAACTTTGATGACTTTGTTATGGCTGAACTTTATAGCCAATGGTTAAGCCCGCAGCACCAGCGGCAAGAAGAGCTGACCCGTCAGGTCACAACCATGTTGGCAAAATTGTCGGGCACCACAGATATCGCCAGCGAAGCCGTGCAACATTACATCGATGTGCTGGATCAGGCCTTGTTGGGTTTAGATCCACACAATGCCAACCGCAGCCGTGACAGTGTCAATAAAGTGATTAGCGCGACTTATGCCATCAAAGCCAGTCAGCAAAAACTTAAAGATCAACTCGACTTTTCTAATGAGCAGTGTCATGCGCTGCGCTCTGAGCTAGATCATCTGAAAAAAGAACGGCAGTTGGATCCGCTCACCGGCTTGTACAACAGATTAGCAATGCAGGAACATCTGGATTTATGGTTAACTGAAAATCCGGGCCGGCGTATTGCAGCCATAGCTGTGAATTTAGATCATTTTTCCCAATTTAATCAGGACTATGGTTTTGGTGTCGGTGATGTGATTTTAAGTAAAGTCGCCCGCAAGATCGCCAGTTATGTGCAGGAAAGTGGCTTACCTGTGCGCTCTGGTGGGGAAGAATTCCTGATTCTATTACCTGATGTGGATTTACGTACTGCTGGCGAAATCGCTGAGCAAGTGCGCAAAGGCGTAGAAAAATTACGGTTTGTCTCAGCAAAAAGCAAAAAAACTTTACCGAAAATCACCATCTCCTTAGGGGTCAGCATCTACAACACGGCGGAAAACTGGCACCAATTTTTATCACGCAGCAGCAAAGTGCTGCAGGAGGCCAAAGTGCGTGGCCGTAATCAGGTTGCAACAGAGCTGATGCTGGCCAATTAAGCTATGGCCAGCTTGCTGAAAGAGGTTTTTAACAAGGCATTTTTGCAGCAACTTTCCGCTCTGTGCCAGCACCATTGTCCTGCTTTTGACACCGAAACATTTTTGCAGCACACCCAAGGCTCTGACTGGGATCAATTGGAACTCAAGGCCAGAGTTCGCTGCATCAGTCAGGCCCTGCACCAAAGTCTGCATTTAGATTACGCAGACGCTATCGCCATATTAATTCCGATCAGCAGCCATTTTTCCGGTTTGCAGGGTTTTGTGTTTGCCGACTATGTTGAAGTCTATGGACTGAATGCCCCTGCTACATCGTTTCAGGCTTTGGCTCATTTCACCTGTTTTTCGACTGGTGAGTTTGCTATCCGGCCCTTTTTTCTGCGTTACCCTGAACTTACCTTGAATCAAATGAAAGCCTGGGCTGGCTCTGACAATCTGCATTTACGCCGCTTGGCCAGTGAAGGTGCCCGGCCCCGTTTGCCTTGGGGCATGGCACTGAAAAACTTCAAAAAAGACCCAAGCCCTTTAGTGCCTATTCTGGAACAACTGAAAACAGATCAACAACCTTATGTGCAGCGCAGTGTGGCGAACCATTTAAATGATATCAGCAAAGATAATCCCGAGCTGGTGCTCGATCTGGCACAGCGTTGGTGTGGGCAGCATCAAATCACCGACTGGATCATCAAACATGCATTAAGGGGACTGCTCAAACAAGGACATCCCCGCGCTCTGAGCCTGTTTGGCCTGCAACAGTTACCTTTGCAGCTCCAGCTAACACTGGTCAATGCCACAGTTTCAGCAGAACAGCCGTTGCATTTTGCCATCGAGCTGACAGGTCCATCGCCACTGGACGCCAAACTGAGGCTGGAGTACAAAATTGGTTACCGGAAAAAATCCGGTCAGTTAAATTACAAGGTATTTCAGTTAAGCAACAAAGCCTGGACAGGTCAGACGCTGCGGTTTGAACGCCGTCACGCTTTTGTCGACTTAACCACCCGTAAACATTATCCGGGCCAACACCATCTGCAAATTATGCTGAACGGCCATTGTCACGCCGAGAGCTTTTTTGACCTTGTGGTCAATTGATCTGAAACAGTCAGAGCAGCATAAAACTGCAGGATAAGTTGGCGGAAGCCGCCGAATCTTTTACACTAGCGCCACTTTAGTTCACAACGAACAGCCCAAGGCTTTTTTATGACTGACCAGCAACCTGATAGCACTCATTTTGGCTTCAAAACCGTTAAGCAAGCGGAAAAAGTCTCGCTTGTGGCCAATGTATTCCATTCTGTTGCGGCCAAATACGATCTGATGAACGACGTGATGTCGATGGGCATTCACCGGCTGTGGAAAAGGTTTACCATAGACTGTAGCGGTGTGCGGCCAGGGCATCAGGTACTGGACTTAGCCGGTGGCACTGGTGATATCACGGCGCTGTTTTCTAAAAGAGTAGGCCCGACCGGGAAAGTCATTTTGGCCGACATTAACGAGTCTATGCTCAACGTTGGCCGCGATAAGCTGCGCGACTTAGGTCTGGTCAATAATATCGACTATGTGCAAGCCAATGCCGAAGCCTTGCCTTTTGCCGACAACAGCTTTGATATCATCAGCATAGGTTTTGGTCTGCGGAATGTCACCGACAAGGATGCGGCGTTACGTTCTATGTATAGGGTATTGAAACCTGGTGGTCGTTTACTGGTGCTGGAGTTCTCCAAACCTGAATACGAGTGGCTGAGTAAAGTCTATGACCTGTATTCCTTCAAACTACTGCCTGCTATTGGTGGTCTGGTCGCTAACGATAAAGAAAGTTATCAGTATCTGGCAGAGTCTATCCGGATGCATCCGGACCAGGACACCTTAAAACAGATGATGGAAACCGCAGGTTTTGAACATGTCAGCTACCACAACCTGACCGGCGGTATAGTGGCTCTGCATAAAGGTTATAAATTCTGATGTTGAGTTTAGTGCCACAACTAATCTGCGCTACGCTGGAAAAGGTGCTGCACAAAGTAGTGGCGATGGACCCCGCCTCCCCGGTCTTATTACAAAAAGTACAAGGCAAACAACTGGCTTTACAGTTACAGGAGCTACCCTGGCGTTTTGTTTTGTCGGCTACAGCAGAGACCTTGTTACTGAATCAGCACAACGAAAAAGTCGATTGTGTGATAGCCACCGATCTGGCTACTTTGCAAAAACTGAATGACCCCAGTCAGTTAACCCGTCTGATTAAACAAGACAAGTTACAAATTGAAGGTGACCTGCAGGTCGCCCAGCAATTCAGTTCCCTGCTCCAACAACTGGATCCGGACTGGGAGCAGCAGCTATCGCACTGGTTAGGGGACGCTCTGGCGCACAAAGTAGCGGTCGGCATTAAGCAGTTACATCTTTATATCCAAACGCAGTTACAACAACTGACACAGGCGACAGTGGAACTGGCCCAGGATGAACTGGCTTTGAGTCCGACTCAGGCTGAAATCAATCAGTTCAGTCGCGATGTTAGTCAGTTACAAGCCCGCGTCGATCGATTAAGTCGTCACAACGCCTTCAGGCAGGAGTAATTTTGGGTCTGCGTCGTTTTTATCACATCTTAAAGACTCTGTTGCAGTACGGACTGGATCAACTGGTCCCCATTGCCTGGCAGCCCTGGTATTTCCGCACTGCCCGCAGCGCCGCTTTTTGGTTAAGAAATCAATACCCGGATAAAACCGAAGGCGAGCGTTTACGTTTAGCCTTACAGCAACTCGGACCGGTTTGGGTCAAGTTTGGTCAGATGTTATCGACCCGCCGTGATCTATTCCCTGCGCAGTGGGTCGACGAGCTTGCCAAACTGCAGGACAAAGTCGAGGCTTTTCCGGGCGATCAGGCCAGACAGTTGATTATTCAGCAATTAGGTTTAACTCAGATCACCGACTTGTTTGAACAGTTTGATGAAACACCGCTGGCTTCTGCGTCGATCGCCCAGGTGCACACAGCTCAGCTCAAACAAGCAGATGGTCGTCTGGCTGATGTTGTGATCAAAGTGATTCGGCCCGATATCAGACCACAAATTCTGGCGGATTTAGAGCTGATGGAGGCCTTGGCTGATTTAGTCGCCCGTTATCTGCCCGATGGCAAAAGATTACGTCCAAAAGAAGTGGTAGCTGAATACCGAAAAACCATTCTGGATGAGCTGGATTTACAACGTGAAGCCGCTAATGCCATTCAATTAAGACGTAACTTTGAAGGTTCCGACTCCCTGTATATTCCTTATGTTTACGCCGATCATAGCAGGTCAGGCGTGATGGTAATGGAACGGATTTATGGTATCGCGGTTTCGGACCTGCCCGCATTGCGCGCTCAGGGCACCAATCTGGAACTGCTGGCCAAACGTGGCGTAGAAGTGTTTTTCACCCAGGTGTTTCGTGACAGCTTTTTCCACGCCGATATGCATCCTGGTAATATTTTTGTCTCCTTTGAAACGCCGGACAACCCAAAATACATCGGCATAGACTGCGGCATAGTGGGCACCTTAAATAAAGAAGATAAACGCTATCTGGCGGAAAACTTTGTGGCCTTTTTTAATCGCGACTACTTAAAAGTAGCCCAATTGCATGTGGATTCGGGTTGGGTACCGGCAGATACCAGCGTGGAAGAATTTGAAAGTGCCATCCGCACTGTCTGCGAGCCTATTTTCCAGAAACCATTACAGGATATCTCTTTTGGGCAGGTGCTGTTTAACCTGTTTAATACCGCCCGTCGTTTTAATATGCAGGTTCAGCCGCAACTGGTATTGTTACAAAAAACCCTGCTGTATATTGAGGGTTTAGGACGTCAGTTGTATCCACAACTGGATTTATGGCAAACCGCCAAACCATTTCTGGAAAACTGGGTCCAACAGCAGATGGGGCCAGCCGCTTTATGGCGTGAATTGAAAGCCAATTTACCTTTCTGGGCAGAAAAAATGCCAGAAATGCCGGGGTTGCTGCATCACTACTTGCAACAGGGCCCGAAACAGCAGGCTCAGTTCATCGCTCAACTGCAGCAAGTCCAGGCACAACAGCAGCACCAGACGAAAAAACTGGCCAACGCAGTGCTGGCAGGTTGCAGTTTATTAGCGGCTGTCTTATTACTGACATCTGGCTGGTCTATAACTGCGGCGGTGCTGGCGCTGATTGCTCTGGTTTTTTGTGTTAAAAGTTAACCGTGGGGCTATCAGGCCCGTTCTATGTTTGAATAGTAAAGGAGAATAACATGGGTTTTGGTGGCATTAGTATTTGGCAGTTATTGATCATCCTGGTGATTATTGTCCTGCTGTTCGGTACCAAGCGTTTGCGTGGTATAGGCGCAGATTTAGGTTCGGCCATCAAGGGGTTCCGTAACTCAGTCAAAGACCCGGAAGACTCTGCAGAACAGCCAGCGCAGACAGTACAGCCTCAGCAACCACAGCCACAGTTAAAGGCTGAGGTTAAAGACACGGCGCCAGCCAGCACTGAACAACCTAAAACTCCTGAACAGCGCTAAATGAGCTTTTGGGAATTAGTGGTTATCGCTGTGGTTGCACTGCTGGTGTTGGGCCCGGAGCGCTTACCGGGTGCAATCCGCAGTGTCAGCGGCTTTATTCGAAATGTAAAACAATTTGGCCAGCAAATGCAGGCTGAGTTGAATGATGAGTTACGGGTACAGGAACTGCACGATAAGTTAAAACAAGCCGAAGAGAAAGGCTTGTTAAACCTGACGACCGAAGAAATGCAGGCGATAGCTGAGCTGCGACAGGCGGCGGCTGATGTGACCAATCCTTATCCGCCAACAAACACTACGACACAAGCGCAGCAGGCAGCACCAGCGACACCACAGTCCGAAGTGGTCACCCCCCTTTCTTCCGTTTCAACAAATCCAGTAGTAACAGATGACAAAAACCACAAATCCTAACAGCCTGTTGGGGCACCTGATTGAATTGCGTCGCAGGCTGTTAAATACAGTTCTGGCGGTGCTTTTGGTGTTTATTTCTCTGGCTTATTTTGCTGCTGACATTTATCACCTGATGGCTTCACCTTTGATGGCTGTGTTGCCAACGGGAGCCTCCATGATAGCCACGGATGTGGCCGCCCCCTTTTTTGCTCCTTTTAAGCTGACTTTTATTGTCGCTTTATGCCTGACAGTGCCTTATATGCTGTGGCAAATCTGGTTATTTGTTGCCCCTGCTCTTTATCAAAAAGAAAAACATCTGGTGGCGCCGCTGATCATCTCCAGCACCCTGCTGTTTTACTGCGGTATCGCCTTTGCATACTTCGTGGTTTTCCCTCTAGTGTTTGGTTTTTTCACCAGCGTCGCGCCGGAAGGGGTGACCATAGCCACAGATATCAGCAGCTACCTCGATTTTGTTTTAAAACTTTTTTTCGCTTTTGGTTTATCTTTTGAAATTCCGGTCGCTGTATTGTTATTGGTATGGACAGGCGCAGTAACCAGACAGCAACTGATAGAAAAACGCCCTTACTTTATTGTATTTGCTTTTATCATCGGCATGCTGCTCACACCGCCAGATGTCTTGTCACAAACCCTGCTGGCCGTGCCTATGTGTTTATTGTACGAGCTCGGTATCTGGCTGAGCAGATTTTATGTCAGCAGATCTGATGACGATAACGAAGCAGACAACGGAGTTTAATGCCTGATGATGAAATACCTTTTACCACTATGCTTAGTGGTCTTGCCTTGCTCTGGTATGGCAAGTTCACTGGAATCAGCCTTGATAGCCTGTAAAAAGTTGCCTGATAAGACACAACGTCTGGCCTGTTTTGATCAAATTCAGCTTCCCTCTCCAACGACAGGCTCAGACACAGAAACAACAGGTCCTGCAGAGACAGCGCAAGGTCAGGCTGTGTTGACTGAAGATGATTTTGGTCTTGAGCACAAAGCTGCAGTTAAAGATAAATTGCAATCAACTGTACCTATGGTACTGAAAAATATCAGTAAAACTCCCTTCGGTTTACAGATATTCAGCTTTGAAAATGCACAGGTCTGGCGTCAGGTGACGAAAGAGAGCTTTAACGCCAAAGTAGGGAAAACCTACATCCTGGAACGCGGATCTTTAAATTCATTTTTTCTGAGCGAAGAAGGCAGCGGCAGAAAAACCAGAGTCCGTCGGGATAAATAGTGCCTGCACTTTTTGACATTGGTGTGAATTTATTCAGTTCGCAATTTTATGCTGACCGCGCCGAGGTCATTCAGCGGGCCAAAGCAGAAAATGTGCAGCGTTTATTGCTGATCAGCAGCGATCTGGCGGAAACTGAACAAAATTCAAATTACAGCCATGCTCAGAGTGGATTGTATTGTACCGCTGGTGTGCATCCTCACGCGGCGGCCGACGTGGCTGACAACTGGATTGCGCAGTTAGTCCAGCTCAGCCGACACCACAAAGTCGTCGCTATTGGTGAGTGCGGGCTGGATTTCAACAGAGATTTCTCCCCCAGGGCACAGCAAATCGACGTATTCGAACAGCAATTACAACTGGCAAAACAGCTAAACAAAGCGGTGTATTTGCATGAGAGAGACGCATTCGACACACAACTGGCGTTGCTAAAGCAGCATCATATTGGCCATGGGGTAGCGCATTGTTTTACCGGCGACCAACAACAAATGCGCAGTTATCTCGATCTGGGATTGCATATAGGTATCACCGGCTGGTTATGCGACGAGCGGCGTCATCAGCAGTTGCTTGACGCTGTGCAGTACCTGCCTTTGGACCGGCTGCTGATAGAAACTGATGCACCTTATCTGTTACCCCGGACTTTACTGGCAAAGCCAAAAAATAGACGCAACGAACCTATGTACCTGCCTGAAATCGTCAGGTACATAGCGCAGATCACTGGTCATCAACCAGAACAAATCCAGCAAATCTGCTGGCAAAATAGCTGCGAAGTATTTAACTTGCCACAGGACTGCAGCCATGCTGATTGATACCTTGTTACAGCAATGGCCGCTTGTGCTGGCCGCTGCATTGGCTGGCTCAGTACTGACGGCATTGCTGGCCTGGCTTTTGTTTTATCTGCAGCAGAAAAAATGGCAGATCACGGTCGCAGACCAACTGGAAGACAGCATTCAGCAACGTACTCTCGAATTACAAATCACACTGACCGAATTGGCCGAGAAAAATAAGCTACTGGAGCAACAAAATACTCTGGATGCTTTAACCGGGGTGCGCAACCGAGCTTTTTTCGATCAGAAGCTCAACGCGGAAATAAAGCGTAGCCGTCGTGAACGCAGCACTTTGGGTTTATTGATGATCGACATCGATCACTTTAAAGCCATCAACGACAAACATGGCCATTTAGTCGGCGATCTGGTGATTAAACAGGTTGCACATCGGCTGCAACAAGAGCTGAAACGCAGCACAGATCACTTGTGCCGTTATGGCGGTGAAGAGTTTGCGATCATCTTACCCAACACCGAGATTGAGGGTGCTCTGGTATTGGCCGAACAGCTACGTTTGCGCCTGGCTTCTGAGCCGATAAGGCATCAAGAACTGGAGCTGTTTGTTAGTAGTAGCATAGGTTGCTACGCGGCCGTCGCTGAAATTCACAGTGTCAGCACAGATTTTATTCAGGCCGCAGATACCGCACTTTATCAGGCTAAACATCAAGGCAGAAACAGGGTAGTCTCATCAGCCTTGTCTCAGCCAGAGATCACAGTACAGGAGACTCCAGATGAGTCAGTTTAATGAATATTTTCCAGCCAGCCGTTTACGCCGTATGCGCCAGTCCGATTTCAGCCGCCGTTTAATGGCAGAAAACCGCGTTACTGTCGATGATTTGATTTATCCGATGTTTATTGTTGAAGGCGAAAATCAGCGCCAGGCGATCCCTTCGATGCCCGGCATTGAACGTCTGTCGCTGGATTTATTGCTGGAAGAAGCGAAAGAGCTGGTGGCTTTAGGTATTCCGGCTATTGCGCTCTTTCCTGTCACTCCGGCAGATAAAAAATCGCTGATGGCCGAAGAAGCTTACAACCCGGATGCCTTGGCGCAACGGGCGGCCCGTATGCTGAAACAGCATCTGCCTGAACTTGGCTTAATTATGGACGTGGCGTTAGACCCTTTCACCACCCACGGTCAGGACGGCATTATTGATGAATCCGGCTATGTGCTCAATGACATCACTACAGAAATACTGGTCAAACAGGCGTTGTCTCATGCAGCAGCAGGCGCTGACGTTGTTGCCCCATCCGATATGATGGATGGCCGTATCGGTGCTATCCGTTCTGCTTTAGAAGCAGAAGGTTATGTAAATACCAAAATTATGGCGTATTCAGCTAAGTATGCTTCTGCTTATTACGGGCCTTTCCGTGATGCAGTTGGCTCAGCAGGTAATCTAAAAGGCGGCAATAAAAAGTCCTATCAGATGGACCCAGCCAACAGCAACGAGGCTTTACGTGAAGTAGCTTTGGATTTGGAGGAAGGCGCGGACATGGTAATGGTTAAACCAGGCATGCCTTATCTGGATATAGTTCGCCGGGTGAAAGACGAATTCGGAGTACCTACTTTTGCTTATCAGGTCAGCGGTGAATACGCCATGCATATGGCGGCCATCCAAAACGGTTGGCTGGCGGAAGAAGCTATAGTCATGGAGTCTTTGCTGGCCTTTAAACGCGCCGGAGCCGATGGCATCCTGACCTACTTTGCGAAAAAAGCCGCGATCTGGCTACAAAGATAAAACACCAGGGTCAGAGCAAAGCTCTGGCCCTTTATTCGATGCTCAGTTGCCAACCGGCCTGCTGCTGATACTCCACTTCCTGTTCCAGTTCAGCCCGCATCAACGGATGATGATCGAGCCAGCCTTCGGGCAAGGTTAACGTCAGAGCTTCAGCTTGCGCTGTGATCTGTACTTCAGGTAATACCTCGTAGCGACGCCGCATTGATAAAATCACCGACAGCCGCAATAAGCGGGTTAACCGCACGGCCAACAGCACTGAGGTCATGGTTTGTTTCGATAAAATTTCTTTATGAATATCGGCTCTGTGGTTATACACCAGCGCCATCAGCAACTGCTGCTGCGCCCGGGTAAAGCCTGGCAGTTCGGCATGGCTGATAATATAAGCACCATGGTGGTGATGGTTTTTGTATTCGATCAGCAGGCCAAGCTCATGCAATAAAGCACCTGAGCGCAACATGGCTAAACCTTCAAAACTGGCTAAATTCCACTGCTGATGCAGTTGGGAAGCCAAAGTAGCCGCCATATCCGCCACCCGCTCTGCATGTTGCTGGTCGATGTAATACCGCACCATCATGCTTTGCATAGTACGGGCTCTGACATCCTGATGCTGTAACTGCGGTAACATGCTGTAAAGCACGCCCTCTCGCAAAGCCCCACCGGATAAGGTCATACCGCTAATATTCAGCACCCGAAACAGCGCTATTAAAATCGCTAAGCCAGAAGGGAAGACCTGCTTACGCTCCTGAGCTAAGCCCGGCAGATTCAGCTGATCCATATGACCACAGGCCAAAGCCTGCTGCATAATAGCCTCCAGTCGTGGCAAGGTAATGACTTCATCTTTGCCCTGACCTACTAAAATTTCCTGCATCGCCTGCACTGTACCAGACGCGCCGACCGCATTTTGCCAACCCTGCTGCAGGTACTGATCACTGACAGTACGGATTTCCTGTTCTGCGGCGGCTATAGCGGCATTGAAGTTGGCTTCGCTTAACTCGTTATTTTCAAAATAACGCTCAAGAAAAGTGACGCAGCCCATATTCAGACTAGACAATAACATCGGCTGAAAGCCTTGCCCTACTATGATTTCGGTCGAAGCACCGCCTATGTCGATTACCAGACGATTGGAATCACAATTGGAGGTATGAGCCACCCCCAAATAAATAATGCGGGCCTCTTCTTCGCCGGAAATCACCTGAATAGGCTGACCCAAAATAGCTTCGGCTTCAGCCAAAAAAGTTTTGACGTTACGGGCTAATCGCAGTGTAGCGGTACCCACAATACGAATATTTGCAGAAGGAATATCTTGCAGACGTTCAGCAAACAAAGCCAGGCATTCCCAGCCCCGGGTCATGGCTTGTTTACTAAGCACTAAACTGTCGTTTAAACCTGCGGCCAAACGTACTTTACGTTTGACCCGGCCTATCACCTGAACACTGCCGCCCACTACTTTCACCATCAACATGTGAAAGCTATTAGAGCCGAGATCGATCACAGCATAAATATCATTATGCTGTGTCGGTTTTCCTGCGCTGTCCATCGACTTAGCGCGGACGGCTACGTGGGTTTCTTGGCCCATTCGGATTGGGTCTTCCACCACTGCGAGCTTGTCCCGGACGACGTCTGACCCTTGGTTTAGGCACAGTTAAATCTTCCAGTAACGCTGTAGGGTCGTATTGAGTGACAGGGATAGCATGACGGATATAATCTTCAATAGCCGTCAAATTTAACGCATAACGCTCACAGGCAAAACTGATGGCTTTACCACTTTCACCAGCGCGACCAGTACGACCAATACGGTGTACATAGTCTTCACAATCATCCGGTAAGTCGTAGTTAAAGACATGACTAACCATAGGAATATGCAAACCGCGGGCAGCAACGTCTGTCGCCACCAGAATATCCAGTTTACCGCTGGTGAAATCCTCCAGAATACGTAAACGTTTTTTCTGGATCACATCGCCTGTGAGCAAACCAACACGGTGACCATCGGCTTCGAGCCAGGCGTAAATATCTTCACAGCAGTGTTTGGTGTTGGCAAAAACAATGGCTTTATCCGGCCATTCTTCTTCCATCAGCGTCAGTAACAACTTCATTTTGTGTTCGTCTGACGGATAAAATAATTCTTCAGAAATACGAGAGCCGGTCATTTGTTCAGGCGCCACATGGATATGCACGGGCTGGTTCATCTGCTCAAAGGCCAGTTCCTGCACTTTGTAAGACAAAGTGGCAGAGAACAATAAACTCAAACGCTCAGTCACAGGTGGCATGCGACGGAACATAAAACGGATGTCTTTGATAAAACCTAAATCGAACATACGATCGGCTTCATCCAGCACCACCACCTGGATTTGTGACAGGTCGTACAGGCCTTGTTTCAGGTAATCAATTAAGCGGCCTGTGGTGCCAATTAAAATATCTGCGCCCTGCTCCAACAATTGGCGTTGAGAATCATAGCCCTCGCCCCCATAAATCAAAGCAAGCTTTAAGCCGGATGTTTTGGCCAGAGCCTGAGCGTCATGATGGATCTGAACGGCCAGTTCGCGCGTAGGAGCCATAATGATGGCACGAGGTTGCCCCTTGGCCTTAGGCTCATGGGTTAACAAATGATGGAAAGTTGCCGTCAGAAAGGCGAGAGTTTTTCCCGTACCTGTTTGAGCCTGGCCCGCAATATCTTTGCCAGCTAACGCAAGAGGCAAACATTGAGCCTGGATTGGGGTACAATGGTCAAAACCTTGCGCAGCTAAAGCGGCAAGAACCTGTGGAGCCAATGCGAAATCGGCAAATTTATGCTGAGTTAAGTGTGTTTTATTCATACACGCTAAGCATAACCGTTACGCTTGCAATAAGAAACAGTCCGGATAAAATTGACAATACTTTTTTGCAGTTACACTACTGCCCAGCAATAACGGAGAATACAATGAGTGAACATATTCTGCAGGTGTCAGACGACAGCTTCGAAGCCGACGTGTTAAAAGCTGCTGCCCCTGTTCTGGTCGATTTTTGGGCTGAGTGGTGTGGTCCGTGCAAAATGATTGCACCTATCCTCAACGAAGTCGCACAAGAATACGCCGGCAAAGTGACAGTGGCGAAGGTCAATATCGACCACAACCCTGGCACACCACCAAAATTTGGTATTCGTGGTATCCCAACTTTACTGTTATTCAAAAACGGTCAGGTTGCAGCCACTAAAGTGGGTGCTTTATCTAAAACTCAGTTAAAAGAGTTTTTAGACAGCAATATCTAAGTCCCCGATAAAAAGGCGTATTTTTTATACGCCTTTTTGTTTTTTTCGGCTGGACGACTGAAAATTATCCTGCTAATGTGTAACGCAGCAACAAATCCCTGTAACCACGCTTTTCCGTTGACTAAACCTAAGCCTACTTCCTTTTAATCAGCGGCAAGCAATTTAATTCTGTTTGACCAACAAGAACCCATCATATGCATTTAACCGAACTAAAACTGAAGCCGATTAACGAGCTGGTTGATTTAGCCGAGTCTATGGGCCTGGAAAACATGGCCCGCTTACGTAAGCAAGACATTATCTTCGCTATCTTAAAATCGCACGCCAAAAACGGCGAAGAGATTTTTGGTGACGGCGTTGTTGAAATCCTGACCGATGGCTTCGGTTTCCTGCGTTCTTCTGACAGCTCTTATTTGGCTGGCCCGGACGATATTTACGTCTCTCCAAGTCAAATCAGACGCTTCAATCTGCGTACTGGTGACACCATTTCTGGCTTAATTCGCCCGCCAAAAGAAGGCGAGCGTTATTTTGCGCTGCTAAAAGTGAACGAAGTCAACTTCGGCCGCCCTGAGCAAGCCCGTAACAAAATTCTGTTTGAAAACTTAACACCGCTGCACGCCAATTCGCGCTTGCGGATGGAACGTGGTAACGGCAGTAAAGAAGATATCACAGCCCGCGTACTGGATCTGGCTTCCCCTATTGGCCGTGGTCAGCGTGGTTTGATAGTGGCACCACCAAAAGCAGGTAAAACTATCCTGCTGCAAAACATCGCCCAGTCTATCGCCGCTAACTACCCTGAATGTGTGCTGATGGTATTGCTGATCGATGAGCGTCCGGAAGAAGTCACCGAGATGCAGCGTCTGGTGAAAGGTGAAGTGGTCGCATCTACTTTCGACGAACCAGCCAGCCGTCACGTCCAGGTGGCTGAAATGGTGATTGAAAAAGCCAAACGTTTAGTCGAGCACAAAAAAGACGTGATTATTTTACTCGACTCTATCACCCGTTTAGCCCGTGCTTACAACACCGTGATCCCAAGCTCAGGCAAGGTTTTAACAGGTGGTGTCGATGCCAACGCTCTGCATAAACCAAAACGTTTCTTCGGTGCGGCCCGTAACGTCGAAGAAGGCGGCAGCTTAACCATTATCGCTACAGCCTTGGTCGATACAGGCTCGAAGATGGACGAAGTAATTTACGAAGAATTTAAAGGTACAGGTAATATGGAATTACACCTGTCGCGTAAAATTGCCGAACGCCGTGTGTTCCCGGCCATTGATTTCAACCGCTCAGGCACCCGCCGTGAAGAACTGCTGGCCTCCTCGGAAGAATTACAAAAAATGTGGATCCTGCGTAAAATCCTTAATCCAATGGACGAAACGGATTGCATGGAATTCCTGATCGATAAACTGTCGATGACCAAAACCAACGACGAGTTTTTCGAAGCCATGAAACGGCAGAAAAATAGTTAACCCCCCAAAACCGGCCTTGTTGCCGGTTTTTTTTATGTGAGAAAAAGCAGATGACAACCCCGCAGATCGTAGTCATTGGTGGTGGCGCTGGTGGACTGGAACTGGCAACCCGCCTTGGTAATAAATTTGGCCGTAAAGGCAAAGCGGCTATTACCCTGATTGACAGAAACCCGACTCATATCTGGAAACCTTTATTGCATGAAGTCGCCACCGGCACTCTGGATGTGGATATTGATCAGGTCACCTATCGCGCTCACGCCAGAGCACATGGTTTTGACTTTCAACTGGGCACTTTTACCGGCCTGAACCGAGCAGAACGACAGGTCACTTTAGCGCCGGTACTGGATGAAAGTGGTGAAGTGGTGCTGGAAGAACGCCGTATTCCTTATGACTATCTGGTACTGGCGATTGGCAGTGTGTCGAATCACTTTAATACGCCAGGAGTGCAGGAGCATTGTATTTTCCTCGACAGTCCATCACAGGCCAACAGGTTCCATCGTCGTCTGCTGGAAGCCTATTTGAAGCTGAACTCGCCTTTACACCCGAAAGAAAACCTGAATATCGCTATTGTAGGTGCAGGTGCAACTGGGGTTGAACTAGCGGCTGAGCTGCACCACGCCGCCGCAGAGCTGAATTTATACGGCTTTAACGACATGAAACGTGACCGGTTAAAAATCTCTGTGATTGAAGCTGGCCCACGTATTTTGCCTGCCTTACCAGAGCGCATAGCCGCTGCAGCCCACAAAGAGCTGTTAAATTTAGGCGTAGATGTGCGGGTCAATACCAAAGTCACAGCAGCAGACGAGCATGGCCTGCAGTTAGGGGACGAGCATTTACCGGCAGAGCTGATGGTTTGGGCTGCAGGCATTAAAGCGCCGGACTTCTTAAAAGACTTAGATGGTTTAGAAACCAACCGCATTAACCAACTGATGGTGTTGCCGACCCTACAAAGCAGTATCGACAGCCAGATTTATGTGATTGGTGACTGTGCAGGCTGTCCGCTGCCGGATAACAAATGGGTGCCACCACGGGCTCAGTCGGCGCACCAAATGGCCAGTCATGTCGCAAAAAATCTGACCGCGGCTTTGGCAGGTAAACCGCAATCGGCCTACCAATACAAAGATCATGGCTCACTGATATCTTTGAGTCGTTTTGGTACTGTCGGTAGCCTGATGGGCAATCTGGTGGGTGGCGCTATGATGATTGAAGGGCGGATCGCCCGTCTGGCCTATATCTCGTTGTATAGAATGCATCAGGTCGCCTTACATGGCTGGTTCCGCACTATGGTGATTTCAGTGATAGGGAAGATCAATAAAATCATCAGACCGCGCTTAAAGCTGCATTAACACCAGCTCACAGATCACTAAAGCGAGTTTCAGCTTGCTCTGGCACAAAAAGCCGGGTGTGCTGAAATTCGCCGTAATGAGGTTCCAGTAGCTGTTGTTCCTGCTCTGAGAACCAACGATACATCGCCTGCTTATATTCAGACTTTTGCTTTAATTGGCTTAAGGCCAGATCAATATCTTTGATCCAGTTTTTACCTGTTTCTGTTTTCGAACAACTGACATAGGTATATGAAAAATGAGGAATTTCAGCTATAGGTCTGAACTCTAGTTCTATCTCTTGTTTAGCTTCGATACTGAAGTAACGTAAACGATTCGGATAATCCACCACATAATCCACCCGCTTGGCCGCCAATAACTGCGCCGGATTCATAGTCGTCATCGAACTACCACCTAGATTACTGCCGATTTTATTGATCTGTGCCGCAATCACTATCGGATAGGCTCTGTCATTTTCGATCAGGCCAACAAGCTCAGGCTCTTGTACCAGGCGGTTCATCTGCACGGCCTGTTCTGGCTCCAGTCTGTTCAGTCGGTCATGCTGTGCAAGCATATTGATCGCCAGATTCGGCAATAATGCCGCAGGCTGTGAGAAGTAACTGCGTTTATCGCGCTCCGGTGTATAACGTAAACCAAAAGTGCAATGATTTTCGCTGGTGGTGGCCGACACTTTCACAATACGGGCCAGGTGAATTTGATGGATTTTATGCTGATACTGCGGCAGTGCTTCAATCAACTGTGCCAGCAGCAAGTCAAACGAGCCTTGCCCGGCATAAGCCCCTTCACTAATACGATAAGGCGGCCAATGGCTGGTGTACCATTGCATCACAGGTTGAGCTGACGCACTAAAGGCCCATAACATCAATGTGATACAACAACTTAACCTTTTCATCCCGCCTCCATCCCTAGAAGCCAGTACAGTAACAAATGCCTTTCAGAGCAACAAGGTCATTCGTCGCAAGTAAAAGCCAGACTCAGCAGCTTTTACTTGCGTCTTTTTCAAGGTTAATCAATGACTAAATGAATAACAGGATCGATAGTTACAGCAGTAGCTTCTATGCTCAAAGCGGCCAAATACTCCGCTTTTGCGTGTTCTGCAGCCTCTACCGTGTCGGCATGAACCCGCGCCAGTAAATCACCTGCAGCGACTTTGGCACCCAAGGCGGTTACATCACTGAAGCCCACCGCCATATTGATCTGTTGATCCGGATGCGCACGACCACCACCTAACCGCACCACGGCCATCCCAATAGCAGTGGTATCGGCTTTATTCAGATAACCCGCCACCGGAGCTTTGATATCCAACACTACTTTGGCTTTGGCCAGATACAGCTCTGGTTTCTCCAGTAAATCCGCAGGCCCGCCCTGAGCTGCCACCATTTTACTGAAAATTTCCGCAGCTTTCCCTGAAGTTAAACTCTGCTCCAGCGCCGCTATAGCACTGGTTTTGTCGTTAAATAAGCCACCTAATTGCAACATGCTGGCACCGAGCTCCAGGGTCACCTGATGCAAACGGGGTTCACGGTACTTACCAGTCAGATAATCCAGTGTTTCCAATATTTCCAGTGCGTTACCAGCGGTCGCACCCAGCGTCTGGTTCATATCGGTCAGCAGAGCCTGAGTCGGTACTCCCGCGCCCTTAGCCGTATTGACTATGCTTTTGGCTAAAGCAGACGCATCCGCGACATTTTTCATAATGGCGCCTGAGCCAATTTTTACATCCATCGTCAACGCCTGCAGGCCAGCCGCCAGCTTTTTCGACAAAATAGAGGCCGTAATTAAAGGAATAGATTCAACAGTCGCAGTGACATCACGGATTAAATACAAACGCCGGTCAGCAGGCGCTAACTCGCCACTTTGCGACACAATAACGCAACCTTGCTGTTTGACTAACTGCTGAATTTTATCCAAAGGCTGCTGGCACTGATAACCCGGTATGGCTTCGAGCTTGTCGATAGTGCCGCCGGTATGGCCTAACCCCCGACCTGCGATCATCGGCACATAAGCACCGCAAGCGGCAATCATAGGGGCCAGCATTAAGCTGACTTTATCCCCTACACCACCAGTGCTGTGTTTATCCACCACAGGGCCATCGAGCATCTCAGTCCAGTCCATCACAGCACCTGAATACTGCATGGCACGGGTTAAAGCCACAGTTTCTGCTGTGCTCATACCATTTAAGTAAATAGCCATCGCCAGAGCAGCCGTCTGGCCTTCACTGAAACTTTGGTCCGTTAAACCACGGACAAACTGCTGGATAGCGGCCTCGGTTAACGCGCCGCCATTACGTTTTTGTTTAATAATTTCCTGAGGTAATAACACAGTGAACTCCAGACTCAGAATTTTTTGCTATTGGCCAGAAACAACGGCGTGAAGGCACTAGGTAACAACTGCTCCAGTGTCCATTCCTGTTGTTGCTCTAAATGATTGCAGCTACGTACCGGGCTGTCTGGGGTAAAAAACTCGGCAATCACCTGACGACAGATACCGCAAGGTGGGGTGAGCTGATCTTGTGGCGTATAGACCATCAAACCAACAAACTGGCGCTCCCCGGCCACCACAGCAGCAGCAATGGCGTTACGCTCAGCACAAATAGTGCCGCCATACGAGGCATTTTCGACATTACAGCCCGTATAGATTTTGCCACTTTTGGCCTGAACTGCGACACCGACCGGAAACTTACTGTAAGGCGCATAGGCCTGTTCGGATGCTGCCTTGGCAGCGCGGGCTAATTCTGCCCATTGAATGCTTATTGTCATACTCTGATTTCTTACAGGTCATACGGCCTTAGGTTATGCGCCTAAAGCCGTTCAGAATCAAGAGCAACTTGATGATAAAACCAGCAAATGCAGCAAAAAAGTTAAACTTTCACCTTCTGCGACTGTTTTTTATGCAACAAATAACTGAAATAACTCACGGTACCGAATAACCAGATCGCCAGTATCGGGATCAACCAATAGGCTGTGGCTATGCCCACTTGTTGTGCCGCTAAACCTGTGCCCAAAGCCGCCGCCTGATAGCCGATAGAGCCACCAATATTGGCAAGCCCCGACAACACAGGACCATTATCGCTGTCCAGATCCATAGCGGCGGTCAGCATCAGCGGGAAAATAGCGCCCAAACCTAAACCCAGAGCAAAATTGCCCAGTTGCAATAAAGCCGGCATTGCGGTGGTCTTGACCAGCAAAGCGCCAAAAAAAGCACAAGTCACCAGGATCATCAGCAACTGAGCGCTGCTAAACCAGCGTAAAAACACTGAAAAACTTAACCGGCTCAGCACCATGCCAGCGGTAAAAAACGCAAAAATAAGCCGGGACTGTTCAGTACTTAAAGCTAAGCCCTGACTGGCGTAGGTCACGAACCAATTGCCATGGCCCCACTCCACAGCACCATAACCAAACATCATTAACGCCAAAGCAAAAAATACAGGTTTTTTCATCACCTGACGGTAGGACAAACTGCCTTTGGCATGTGCCATATGAGCCGGGCTTTGATGAGTGCGGCCTAAATACCAGGCAAAAGCGGCAGTGCCTGCCAGAAATATCGCCAGAATACGCAGCGGCCAGCGCCAGTCTTCTACACCCCAATACAATACCACCACATACAAAGGCGCTGCTAAGGTGCCTAAACTAAACATAAAATCCATAAAACCCATCATACGGGCGCGTTTTTCCACATAAAGCCGGGCAATCAGGGTATGGCCTATGGTGAATAGGCCTGAGCAGGTGACCCCCAAAGTAAACACAAAACCTAACAGTAAAGGCCAAAATCGGACAAAAGAGGCGCCAATCACCAGTACCACCAAAATCAGTAACAGCACAGCAAATAAGGGCACAAATTCAAATTTCTGCACATATTTGCCGCCTAAAAAGGCACCGGTAATAGAGCCCAATGACAAACAGGCAAAAAACAAACCACTGGCGGCGGGAGACATCTGCAACTGCGCCATAATATCAGGCAGCAAGATACCCCATAAAATACTGAGTAAACCCAACAACATAAAACTTAAATACACCAGTACCGTCACTTGCCGCTGATACATGGATTCTCCTTAAAATGAAGGCGTTAACACAAAAGGATCCGCATCCAGATAAGCCGGAAACTTTTGTTTAAATTGTAGTAAAGCGTTCAGATCCAGCTCAGCCACTACGACCCCGGCTTGGCCAACAGGCAGCTCGGAGCGGATTTGACCTAAATAATCCACCACCAGACTGTCACCACTGTAGCTCAGCGCATTGGCGTCCGAACCAATTCTATTACAGCCCAACACATAAGCCTGATTTTCAATGGCGCGGGCCTGTAATAAAGTGCGCCAGACCTGACGCCGTGGCTGTGGCCAGTTCGCGACATAAATCAGTGCGTCGTAATCCTGCTGGTTGCGGGCAAACACCGGGAAACGTAAGTCGTAACACACCTGTAAGCAAAACCGGAAGCCAAGATAAGAAACGATCACTCGTTCAGACCCTGCCTGATAATGCAACTGTTCGCCGCCCATTCGGAACAGGTGACGTTTATCATAAAACTGCACCAGCCCATCCGGTCTGACAAACAAGAATCGGTTAAAAATCTGTCCTTGCTGCGCAATAGCGACAGAACCGCACAGCGCCGCCCCCGTGAGCTTAGCCTGCTGTTGCATCCATTGTACTGTAAGGCCTTCCATAGTTTCAGCAATTCGTGTTGAATCCATGCTAAAACCCGAGTTAAACATCTCTGGCAACACAAAAAGTTGAACGTCCGGATAGTGCCGGAACTGCTGTTCGAAATACTGCTGATTGGCAAGGCTGTCTTGCCAGACCAATTCAGACTGGATTAACGCAACACGGATAACTGACATAAAATCTCCGTCGCTCTGGTTAATGTTTGTGGCTCTTTGGCAAAACAAAAACGAATGATACGCTGACTGGGTGGCTGGCGGTAAAACACCGACAACGGGATAGCCGCCACTTTGTGTTCGCGGGTTAACCAGTGACAAAAGGCCACATCATCCAGGTCGCTGAATGCACTGTAATCCGCCAACTGAAAATAGCTGCCACGGCAGGGTAATAAAGACCAGGCCGACCCGGCTAACGCCTGCCGGAACAAGTCACGCTTTTGCTGATAAAAAGCCGCCAGCCCCCGCACTTCTTCAGGCTGTTCACGCAATAACACAGCTATCGCGTGCTGAGCCGGAGTAAAGCTGGAGAACGTGACATACTGATGTATTTTTCGAAATTCCGCAGTCAGCTCAGCACTGGCTACGGCATACCCCAGCTTCCAGCCAGTAACATGGAAGGTTTTGCCAAATGAGGAGACGATATAACTGCGCTCGGCCAGTTCAGGGTACTGATTTGCACTAAGTTTCGGCCGATCGTCAAACACCAGATGTTCATACACTTCATCACTGATGCAATACAAGCGATGTTTAAGCACCAGAGCCTGCAACGACAGCCAGTCCTGATGACTAAACACAGCCCCTGTTGGATTGTGTGGGCTGTTGACGATGATCAACCGCGTTTTTTTACTGATTTGCTTTTCTAACTGAGTCCAGTCCACCTGATACAAAGGTGGTAACAAAGGCACATGCACAGTAAAACCACCCGCCAGCTCCACAGCAGGCTGATAGCTGTCATAAGCCGGGTCAAACACTATCACTTCATCCCCCGGCCGGACTAAGGCCTGTATCGCGACAAACAGTGCCTCGGTGGCACCACTGGTGACGGTAATGTGTTGCTCAGCACATAACTGCCTCTGATAACAGTCTTGCACCAACACCGCTATTTGCTGACGCAACTCTGCCACACCCGGCATAGGCGCATACTGGTTCAAACCATGGCGGGCGGCTGCACTTAATAATTCAATCAAACGTGGATTAGATGGAAAATCAGGAAAGCCCTGGGACAAATTAATAGCCTGATGTTCTGCAGCCAGTTGTGACATCTGACTGAAAATCGTGGTGCCTACAGTGGGCAATTTACTTTGTAACTTCATAATGGGCTCTCACAGCAGTACAAAAACAGTGAAACTGACTGGCCTGATCATGCAACGAATGCTATCATCCAGACAGTTTTATGTGTAGACGTCTAAACATCAAGATGAATCAGCCAGTTCAAACGAATCAGTTAAATCCTTATGCCATTCAGCTTTGTGCTTTGGGCCGATGGATAGTTCAGCGCCAATGGCTGCCCTTTGGCAGCGGACTTTTTTCGATCCGCACTTCTGAGCATAGTGCGCTCTTTACCACCGCAGACAAAGATAAAAGTGAATTAAGCCCCGCGGATTTATTACCTTACTACTGGCCCACAGCAGCACAGACTGATCCGGCTAAAGCTATTCACCAGTTTTTGTATCAGCAGAGCCCGCAGCACAAAGTAGTACTTCAAACGCATGATCTGCAAGCTACTGTATTCTCTCGCTTAATTAGAGCTGACCAACATCTGTTTGTTGGCTATGAATTACAAAATCTGGTTGCCGTTTCAGATTCGCAGCGCCAATGTTGCCCTCTGGCTATTCTGGATCCGCAGAACCCCGAACACCTACTGCAGGAATTACAGCAGCGGTTTGAGCGCGAGGCTTTACCTCATGCCTTGTTAATTCGTGGTCACGGTCTTTATGTCTGGGCCGACAGCATTGACAGTGCCAAACGCTATCTGGAGACCTGGCAATTTTTAATCGCCTGCGAGCTGGAGCGAATTAAAGCAAGCTGTCATTTTAATTCATGATTCAGAGGCTATACTCTGCCCGCCTCTGTTTATTTGGCATTATTGCTCCATAATGGGGCAAGACTGACCGAGTCAGGTTCAATGCCCTTGCTGAATGATTAAAAATTACTTTACATTCAATATGTTGAACTTCTGGTTCCATTTTTGCTTAACTGGTATGTCTTTGGTAACCATTGTGAATTCTTATGGCCATACATAGTTCGATGCGCGGCCTACGCTGTTTTTGTGTCGCCGCCGAATGTTTAAGTTTTAAAGAGACTGCACGTCAGTTATATCTGACGCCTTCGGCTGTCAGTCACCAGATAAAACAACTGGAGTCTGAACTTGGGCTGGATTTATTTCTGCGTCAAACCCGCTCTGTAGAACTGACAGCGCAAGGCAAGGCCTTTTACCAGGCGTTATTGCCACTGATGCGTGAACTGGAGCAAACCTTGCGGACCTTCAGCCAGCAAAAAAATCCAACAGAAATCAGTATTTCGATGCCGGAATTTTTTGCCAGCGAGTTATTTGTACCCAAACTGGTCGGCTGGTCAGAGCAACACCCGGATATCAACTTAAAAGTTGAGACTATCAAGTCGCGACAGGACCCGGCTAAACACACCGACCTGCAAATCTTATTGGCCAGCAGCAAACCGACCGACAAAGTGGCTTATGAGCTTTTTCCAATCAGCTATGTACCAGCCTGTAACCCGGCCTTGTACCAGCAACTGAATGGCCTGGGCTTTGACGCCTTAACCAAAGTTCCTTGTTTAGTGCATCAGGCCAGACCCTGGTCCTGGCATCAGTGGGCAGAACAACTGGAACTGGAAGTGTTCACGCCAAAACAAGTGATCCAGCTCGACAGCATGTTTAGTGTGGCGCGCGCAGCGCAGCAAGGTTTAGGCATAGCCTTAGTGCCCTGGCCTATCAGCCACTCCTGGTTTGCCAGTGGCAGTTTAAAACGCCTGTTCAGTGAGGAACTGGAGAGCCGTGACAAGTATTATCTGGTGCAACATGCAACAGATCCAAACAAACCACAAATTCAGTTACTGGTGAACTGGATTTTGCAAAGCTTTCAACGCGCTTTTTAATCGCTGTCCTCACCTACAGGGACGTAGGTGAAATCCTCATATGTCGGCAAAGGTTCAATGCCAACACATCAGTTCAAACCGCAGTTATCACTTCAATATGACATTTTTTGCCGCACCATAAATGAATTTCCTTCATCCGTCGGTTGGATTTATATCCTTTGTCAGTTGTTCAGGAACTTTCTAAAGTAAGCACAGTGCAGTGACTAAGCTGCACTTTGAACTGAACTGACTGAAGAGTACTGGAGAGTAAATGATGAAAGCGACATCCCTTAGCTTTGGCAAAAAAGTAGCAATGATACTGTTGGCCTCAAGTTCTTTTGTCGCCAGCGCAGCCACCGGCGGATTTAAAATGGTGTTGATTGAAGACACCCCGGGCGTGAGCAAAATTAAAGCCGGTCTGTATCAGGACGGTGTTGCTGAAGCAACAGCAGCAACAGACAAACAGGCAGACTCATTCAGCAAACAGATGAGCTTGTGTGTGGCATACACTCACATGGCCGAATTTAAACAGGCAGAGCAGGCGTGCAGTTCAGCCATTTATGCCGCCCGTCGCGCCGAAGGCACAGACAGCAATTACAAACGCGAAATGCGATCTTTTGCTCATACAAACCGTGGTGTAGCCCGTTTGATGGCACAAGACCCTGTTGCAGCTTTAGCTGATTTTCAACAGGCCACCGTACTTGAGCAAAGCCATATCAACCAGCACAACCTGGAACTTTTAAATGAAAAAATGAAAGCGCTTAGCCCTGTGTATACGGCTGCAACCTTAAATGTGACGAACTGAAAAGGTATTGTCATCTAAGTAGACTAGACTGAGCGCCGTATTCGTCACAGCGCTCAGGTTTAGCAGGAGATTGATATGTCATTCCATATTCCGCAGGATCACGACGTACACCACCACTGGTTAAATTGGTTGTTACAGCACTGGTCTTTTTACCGACAGATTTCGGTAAGCCAGTGGGATATAGAAAACGAAGATTTTCAGCAGTAATACGATCGTGGTGCAGTGATGCCTTTACTTCCCCGGCGAAGGCATGCAACTAAGATCTGACCTCACTGTGAGCAGACAAGCTACCTCCCCCCCCTGTCAGGTTTGTCTGCTTTTTTCTTTTCCCCGTCGTACTTGCCGCCATAGCTTTGTTGACTGCGTGCTTTCGGCCAGGTCGCATAGTGGACTATGCTCCCAGGCTCTCAATCCCTTGTCGCCTCGCTCTGACCGCAATTACTTAGGGGACTTCCCCGCTAACTTGCCGCCATAGCTTTGTTGACTACGCGCTTTCGGCCAGGTCGCATAGTGGACTATGCTCCCAGGCTCTCAATCCCTTGTCGCCTCGCTCTGACCGCAATTACTTAGGCTTTCCCCGTCGGGCAAAGGGTAGAGCTGCGGCATATTTGGCTATAGTTTTTCCTTATTAAGCTGGCATAATAGGCCCAACTTGAGTTAGCGAGAGAATCTTATGCGCGTTTGTGGTGTTGAAATGAAAGGCAGTGAAGCCATTTTGTGTTTGTTGGCAAGTAATAATGGCCTGTTTGATATTCCGGATTGCCGCACTGTACGTTTGCCGCTACTCAAAGATCAGGATAGCGAGCAGATGAAGAAATTTCAGTTTGTCTTTGCCAAATTGGCCGAAGACTACAAAATAGACACTTTTGTCATTCGTGAACGCCCACAAAAAGGCAAGTTTGCCGGTGGCGCTGTGGGTTTTAAGATGGAAGCGGCTTTGCAGTTATTGACCAATGCCAAAACTGAAATTCTGACCAGCGCTTTTATCAAAGAGCAGTTGTCGCGCCATCCTGTGCCTATCGACTTTAAAGAAACAGGCTTAAAAGGTTTTCAGGAAACGGCCTTTATCACCGCCTACGCTTACCTGTCAAAGTAATACCCGTCATCCTTGACGCTGCAGTTTTGTTGACTGCGCTCCTTCACCCCAGTCACATAGAGGTCTATGTTCCTGGGGTCTCACTGTAACCCCAATGATTCAGGGTATTCGGCTGATTCTTTGGCCTTTGAGTTTTAGCCCTTATGCTTTAACAGATAGGCTTTTAAATCCTGCTTTACTTCCGGCAATAACAAATACAAGGCCAGGATATTCGGCACTGCCATTAGAAAGATCATCGAGTCGATAAAATCAAATACTGCCAGCATATTAGGCACAGCGCCTATGGCCACAACACAGCAAAACAGCGCTTTAAAGCTACGCTGGGTAAAAGCTGTGTGACCAAATAAGTAAGTCCAGGACTTTAAGCCATAAAATGACCAGCTCACTACAGTGGAATAACCAAACAGCAACAGCGCCACCATCAGCACCAGCGGGAACCAGTCAAATACAGAGCCAAAGGCGGCCGAGGTCATTTGTACACCATCTAAACCCGGCTGCAAGTAAACGCCACTGACGACTATGACTAACGCAGATATAGTACAAATAACGACTGTGTCGATAAAAGGCTCCAGCAAGCCGACAAAGCCCTCCGACACCGGGTCTTTCGTTTTGGCCGCCGAATGGGCGATAGGCGAAGAACCTATACCGGCCTCATTTGAATAAGCAGCACGGCGAAAGCCCTGAATAATCACACCTATTACACCACCGTAAGCCGCTTCGGGCGCAAAAGCGCTGCGCAAAATAGTCCAAACGGCCTCAGGAATAGCATCCGCGTTCATGGTTAAAAATACAAAAGCAGCCGATAAATAAATAGCACACATCAAAGGCACTAATTTACTGGTGACCCGGGCAATACTTTGAATACCCCCAACAATCACCAGACCCACTAAAAACGAATAGACCAGACCAAAGACCCAGGCATTGTCAAAACCTGTCACCAGCTTCACTTGCGAAAAGCCCTGATTGACATGGACAAAACCGGCCGAACCAAACACACAGGCAATCGCAAAGAAGGCAGCTAAAAAACTACCTAAGCGTGGCAGGCCATATTTATCCAAGGCCGCTTTGATGTAATACATAGGGCCACCCGACGTACTACCATCGGCGTTGTAGACCCTGTATTTTACCGCCAGCGTACATTCAACAAATTTAGTGGTCATACCCAAAAAACCCGCCACTATCATCCAGAAGGTCGCACCAGGCCCACCCAACGCTATGGCCACAGCCACACCGGCAATATTGCCTGTGCCGACTGTGCCGGATAAAGCCGCTGACAAGGCCTGAAACTGACTGATATCGCCTTTGTCGGTCTTTTCAGCATAATCGCCACGCACTACCTTTAAGGCATGACCAAAACCGCGGATATTGATAAAACCCAAATAACAGGTAAACACAATAGCGCCCAGTACCAGCCAGAGCACAGTGACAGGTAACGCAGCGCCATTGATCGGAATGGCATAAAACACTACAGAGGCAATGGCGGAACTTAACCATTCAAATGCCTGCTGAAAACTAAAATCGGACATACACACGCACCTTGGGATTATTATTTTATCGCCGGATCTGTCTACCCCAGCAATTGAGAGGGCGACGGGTATACATCCAGACGGCTATTTTTAGTAACTATCTTCAGCGCAGAACACCATCAACGCAAGCTTTTTTATCTTTGCTATACAGCCTGTCACCGAATTGCCATCAGTTTTCAGCTTTGTTGTCATGTTCTGCTGGCAGGATCGGCTCCAATCCACCGCTGTTGGGGCACTATGATGAGACAAAACTGGATTCTGGCACTGCTGTTATTCGTGTCGCTTAGTCTGAAAGCTGAACCTAAAGTGGTGCTCGTCAGCATAGACGGAGTGCGTTGGCAGGAAGTCTTTACCGGAGCAGACCCAAGCCTTCATCAACAAGCGCAGTGGGTCAAAACACCCGCGTTGATCAAGGCCTTTCAACCCGGTCGACCTGAACTGCTAATGCCCTTTTTACATCAGACTGTGCTGCAGCAAGGGGTTGCTGTTGGCAACCGCACTCTGGGATCGGCCATTAACGTCAGCAACCCTTATCAGATTTCGTACCCAGGTTATCAGGAGCTACTGGCTGGTTTTTCCGACCCGGTCATTCACAGCAATCACAAAATAGCCAATCCGAACGTGACAGTGCTGGAATGGCTGAACCAACAGCCACAATTGCGGCAGAAAATAGCGGCTTTTGGCTCCTGGGATCTGTTTCCTTATATCTTAAATACCCAACGTTCAGGCCTGACGGTCAATGCCGGTTTTATGCCGGAACAAGGCAAGCTCAGTGAAAAGCAGCGCTATCTGAATCAGTTGCAGGCGAAAACACCCAGTCCTTTTGCCAATGTCAGGCTGGATGTCTTTACTCAGGAATTTGCACTGGAGCATCTGCGTTTGCATAAACCCAGATTGCTATATATAGCGCTGGGAGAAGCCGATGATTTTGCCCATTTAGGCCACTATGACCAGTATCTGGCCGCTATTTACCGCAGCGATCAGTTTATTGCCGACTTATGGCAGCAATTACAAAACGACCCCTATTACCGTGATCAAACCACATTGCTGATCAGTACCGATCACGGCCGGGGCGAAGCAGCACAGTGGCGCTCGCACGGCAAAAGTACCGCGCTCCCCGGTTACAAAGGACCAGTGCCACAAATTGCTGGTTCAGAGCATATCTGGCTTGCTGCGATGGGCCCAGGTATTCCGGCTGCAGGTGTAATCCGCACAGACGGAAGCTGGCAACAAGGCCAGATGGCAGCAACAATGGCCGCCGTTTTAGGCTTTGACTATCAGGCGGTTCAACCTAAAGCGGCGCCCGCTTTTGATTTTAGTACCTCAGTTCGGTTGGCAGTATCTGATACAACTCCAACGGTAACGCGTCAGGGTCTTTAAAAAAGGTATAAGCCCGCTTTGTATAAGGGTCAATCCGCACCGGCTCGACTTCAATACCCCTGGCTTCTAAATGCGCCACCATCTGCGCTACATCCAGCACCTGAAACGCCAAATGGCGTAAGCCCTGAGCTTCAGGCGCACTTGGCCGAGGTGGTGGATTAGGGAAAGAAAACAACTCCAGTTGGCTACCATCAGGCAGTTGCAAGTCGAGCTTGTAAGACAAACGTTCGGCCCTGTAATGTTCAGCCAGAACTTTTAAACCCAGAATTTCAGTGTAGAAGTGTTTGGAACGCTGATAATCACTGCAAATCAGCGCCACATGATGAATACCGGCTAACATAAGGTTACTCGCTCTGACTAAGACAGCTTGCCAGTGTGCCAGTTGCCCGCCAAGTCAGCCAGTGAAAAACCGAGGCGGTACGAACCAGGGCTATGCGGCCGTGAAAAAAATCCCCAACCCTTGGGAACTACCACAGGATTGGGGCGAGAGAAAGCTGCCTATCAGCCACTATAGAGGTTCAAAACTTCGACAAAAACTCGGCACGTGTCGCGGCGTCCGTTTTAAAAGTACCACCCAAAGCCATAGTTTTAGTGCTGGAACTGGTATCCATAACGCCGCGGGACTTCACGCAATAATGTACAGCATCGATACTCACCGCCACATCCTTCACCCCCAGCAAGGCTTGTAAAGCCACTTGAATTTGCTGAGTTAACCGCTCCTGCACCTGTGGCCGCTGGGCAAAAAACTTCACAATACGGTTGAGTTTCGACAAGCCAATAATCTTCTGGCCCGGTATATAAGCCACAGTGGCAGTGCCATCTATAGTGACAAAATGGTGCTCGCAGGTACTGGTAAAACTAATGTTTTGTACCTTCACCATTTCTTCAGCACGCATTTTGTTGTCGATCATCGAAATTTTTGGAAAAGTACGGTAATCCAAGCCGGAAAACACTTCATCGACATACATCTTCGCGATACGGGCCGGAGTTTCCGCCAGACTATCATCGGTTAAATCTAAACCGAGGGTATGTACCACTTGCGTCATCAGTTCAGTTAAACGCTGTTTTTTCTGCTCATTGGACAAACCATTGTCTAGCATAGGAGTTTCTAGACCAGCAGCCTCCAGAGCGCTGCGCACCACTAAAGCGGATTCAGTTAACATAAAAGCTCTCGCTGCTTGTTGTCAGATAGTGCATGTTATACGCAGACCACAGAGAAGTGGTTTAGTTTGGTGGATAGGTTGTTATAGCTGGCTGGCTTTGGTGCAATTGCTGTAAGTGATCCACGGCTTCGGCTCAAAAGGCGCGGTCAACTACAACGCAGACACGCCGTAGATACGTCCGTGTAGGCTCCTGTCCAGCATCCCTGCTGGACAGGGTCTGCTAACGTAGTTGTCCGACTGTTTCGTAGTTTGTTAGTTTCGTCACTCTATACCAATAGCTGACGAAGGGGCTGGCTCTTGCTGAATCACTGGTATTCACCGAAAGCGCACGTTGCTGCGAATAATTCAGCCGAAGCTCTCGAAAATGTTGAGGGTTTCACAAACAGGCAGAATCGCAAGGCAGACTAACTTGCTTATCTATTTTTTGAATTAAATAATGTGATAAAAAGTATTTGGTCATTAAACTCTAATTGATTTTAACAATGCGACTGTTCACATAGGTGAGCCATAGTAAAATTGTATGAAAAGGGATTAATTTCATTAGTAATGGGTTCAATATGACCATGCTTTACCACTACTGCTCTATGGCGAGCTTGTTAAAGATTATTGAAAGTGCATCTATACATTGCAGTAATGTATCGCTTGCCAACGACCCGAATGAAATTATATTGGCGAAAAGAGATGTTTTTCCTGATTTTTTCCAGAAGTTAGCTGGTATTCCATATCACGGGATTGATAACACCCATGAATTTTTTGTTTTATCGCTTTCGCGCAAACCTGACGCTCTAAGCCAATGGCGCGGCTATGGTGATATGGGAAAAGGTGTAATGCTTGAGCTGGATCTCGATGTACTGAAAGCCTGTAACTATGCATCTAGTCAGTGTGACAGCAATGTCCACATACTTAACGATTCTGTATTTGGAACCCCTGTGTTTGAGGCGGTTGATGTCATATACAACGAGCAGGTATTTAAAGCCAGATTAGAAGAAGCTTTAAAGCATCACGATGACGGTAAGTTGCTAAAATCTATTAAAGAAATGGATGTAACTGATATCAATTTCATAAAGTTCGTCAATCGATTGAATGGACTCAGCGCTTGTTATAAGTCTGCGTTTTACAAAGAAGAAGATGAAGTTCGGTGCGTTATCTTTTCGGACACAAGCGAAGCAGGATATCGGCCAAACAAGTTGCGTGGCGAGAGGTGGGGCGAAGTAATAGAGCAGCAGGTGCTTTTTTTGGAGAGCCAAGGCAAATTATCACCACGCTTTCCATTACGTTTAAAATTCAAAAACTTAATGGCGCTACATGGTGTTATGCTCGGGCCTGCTAATCCCAACAGCGTAGATATGCTTCAAGCTGTGTTACAGAAAAATGGCTTTGCGGATACTAAAATCGACAAATCTGTAGGCTACTTTCGGGCACCCAACTAATTAAAAGTGTTCCTGAATTATCGCTTAAGGTTTAGCCCTCAGAGTCAGGCCTTGCTGCGTTTGTCATTGCCGCTTTTTGCTCTTTGTTATCGATCATAGAAAAATCAATTTCAACTATTGGCACCAAATCCCCATTAGGGCGCGAGCCGGACAAAATTGGGTGTCCAAGGTTTTAAGGCTGGGAGTGTTTGAGTGAGGAGCGGTAGCGACGAGCGAGTTGCCCAGCCGCCTTGGACGCACGATTTTGGGCCGGGCTTTATACTCACTGCGTTCGTACCCCTTCGGGGCCAGCTAAAGCTGTTCAACGCAAGCGTTGTCGCTGCGACCTGGGGTCGCCTTTTATGAATTGCATCCCTGCAATTCACCCTGCGGGCCAGCCTTCGGCTGTTAGAAAGTGCTTCCTGCACTTTCTTGCTTTGGATAGCTTTCTTTTGGCGAAGCAAAAGAAAGTATCTCGCCAGCGGCGAAACGCTTTTAACCTAACCGAACCCGACCAAAAACAAAGCCGCTAATAAAAGCGGCCCTGTTTGATTCAGCAGTAAGCAATAACAAAATTACAAAGTAAAACGCCCCACCATATCTTCCACTACCTGCTTCATCAGCTTATCGTGTACAGCACGGCGGCGATCTGCTGCTTTAGCACCTATAGACACCGCATCGCTGGTGCCTTGTACCAGTTGGTCGTTATAAGTCGCGTATTCTTGTGGCGTATAAGGCTGGCAGTAACCATCGATGCAGTACACATAAGTATTAGCTACTATTTGATCCGCATCTTCCTGTGACTGCACATTGTTCCACTCGTAGAACCAGATAGCACGGCCGTTTTCCACCAGAGTGACACTGGCATTGATGCTGGCACTGAGTACTTCGATGCCCGCTATCATGGCTTGTTCATTTTGCTTGGCATAACTATCCAGTAAGTTAGCCATATAACTGTCGACCGCTGTAGGAACTTTGCCGCCACCCGAGGTGTTGTAAAAACGTCTATCCCAGCGGGCATCCTGACCGGCCTGAGTCACACCTCGTTCCAGTGAGTTGATCTGAAACATAGCGTCGGCTTTAAGCTTTTTTGCCGCTTCCAGATGAGAGGTCGATACGGTCATTTCGTTTTGCAGTACTTTCCAGCTAATCACGCCAAAACCTGCTTTAGCCAACGAGCTTTCAATTTGCGCCATTTCCACGCCACAAGTGGTTTGCATTACATTGGTTTCAGCACGGGCTGTACCAGTGCGCTGAGACTGGGATTCGCTGACACAAAAATCCGGCGCTTTTACTGCAATAGTGGCGATACGCGGGAAGTTTGCTTCAAAACCCTGACCTTTGGTGATCGTAGCGGGCAACCGGTCTGAGGCTGCGCTCATTTTGAAATTCGATTCCACCTGATAATAGTCATAAGAACTACAGCCGGTCATCACTACAGCAAAGCCGGTCAGGCTCAATAATTTCAACAGATTCTTCATACCTCTATTCCTTTTTTGTTTTTGCATGGAGGATTCATTCGGGGGCCGGATCAGTAGATTTGCCAATACAGATCAGGGGGGGTGGACACTTCAGCCTGACGGCCAACAACACGTCCTTCTTTATTAAAGGCTTCCAGATTACTGCAGGTCACCGCCAGCGGGATCACCAGGCTGCGGCCTGTTTTCAGATCGCGAGCCAGCACTCTGTCATTACTATCATCATTAGCCTCACAGGAACGTTCAACAATACGGTCTATGGTTTCGCCAGTAGAGTTCACCACGGTCAGTTCCGGGGCTTTAATTCTGGCGCTGTAGTCTTCTGCACAGGAACTTAAAACAAGCAGGCTGAAGCAGCAAAGTAAAATGGGGGTTATCTTAGTCATTGATCTGGCTTTAGTATTTTAGTTATTCCAAACCAGAGTATTAGACAAATTAAAAACCAGTCAAGTCTCGGGCGCCTTTTCGCTGTTAATTTTTACCTTTAGCTTTGTTTTTCCTGCCTTTTTACCTCTAACCACAACAGTTCCATCTGATCCAGTGTACTTTGCGCTGGGCTAGAACCTTGTTGTATTAACGCCTGCTCTACCTGACGAAAACGCCGTTCAAACTTTTGATTGGCCTGGCGCATGACTTTTTCCGGGTCAAAACCTTGTTTACGCACTACATTCACCAGCGCAAACATTAAATCGCCGAGTTCCTCTTCCAGTTCAGCAGCGCCAGCAGGTAGTTCTGCCACTTCCTGAATTTCTTCCTGCACTTTATCCCAGGCGCCTTGTACATCAGGCCAGTCAAAACCCACTTGTGCACAACGTTTTTGCAGTTTGTAGGCACGGCTTAAGGCCGGCATCGCCAGCGGAATATTATCCAAAACTGAGGTTTTACCAGAGGCGGTACGCTCTGTAGTTTTGATCGCTTCCCAGTTTTGCAGCACGGCTTTGCTGCTGGCTAAATTCATATCGGCAAACACATGAGGGTGACGGCGGATCAGTTTGTCGTTAATGGCGGCAGCGCAGTCGTCAAAGTCAAAACGGCCTTCTTCTTTGGCAATTTGAGCGTAAAACACCACCTGAAATAACAAGTCGCCCAGCTCGTCTTTCAGCTCGGCATAATCTTCGCGGGCTATCGCATCGGCCACTTCATAAGCCTCTTCCAGCGTATAAGGCACTATGGTCTGGTACGTCTGTTCTTTATCCCAGGGGCAGCCGTTTTGTGGGTCGCGTAGTCTGGCCATAATGGCCAATAGTTGTTGCAGTGGTTGTGACACGGTAAATCCTGTAGAAAAGACGCCGGAGCTCGGGGCTCCGGCGTTATTTAATAAAACATATTGAATTTAAAATCAGTGAAAGCGTTTCGCTTCGATCACATCGTCAATCTGGCTGACTTTGGTCAGCAGTTTATTCAGTGAATCCAGGTTATACAGCTCCATTGTCATAATGATGGTAGCGGTTTGCTGCGAAATATCCGAGTTACTACTCATCCGCAGCACGTTGGCTTTTTCATTGGCCAGAATACTGGTGATATCGCGTAGTAAACCATTGCGGTCGTGCGCCACAATACGAATAGTGACTTCATAACCTGAGGCGTATTTATCGCCCCAAGTCGCTTCCACCACCCGCTCACGATGGGCTTCCTGCAGCACTTTAAACTGCTCACAGTCGTCACGGTGCACTGCTATACCCCGGCCCTGGGTGATGTAACCGACAATGGCATCGCCCGGCAAAGGCTGGCAGCAACCGGCCATATGAGTTAATAAGTTACCTACACCCTGCACCACCACATGGCTTTTCGGCTGGGCCGACATAGGTTTGCTGATCAGGCGCGGGTCGATCTCAGGCTGCTGCAATTTGCCCGACTGACTTTGCACATAATGCACCACTTGGGTGACTTTAATTTCGCCGCCACCAATACCGGCCAGTAACTCTTCCATACTGTTGACATTAAAACGCGCCAGCACTTTGGGAATGCTGTCGATGGTGAGATTCAGCCGGTTCAGTTCGGTATCCAGTAGCTCTTTGCCCGCCGCTATATTTTTATCTCTGTCCTGCAGACGGAACCAGTACTGCACTTTGGAACGGGCACGGCTGGATTTTAAATAGCCTGAGTTTGGGTTGAGCCAATCGCGACTCGGGTTCGGTTCGCGGCCCGTTAATATTTCAATTTGATCGCCAGTTTTCAGTTGGTAGGTAAAAGGCACGATACGGCCGGAAATCTTGGCACCTATGCAGCGATGGCCGACGTTGGAGTGAATGTAATAGGCAAAATCCAGCGGCGTAGAACCGAGCGGCAAATCGACAATATCGCCTTTTGGCGTAAACACATACACCCTGTCTTCGGTGACCTGATTTTTTAGCTCTTCAGCTAAATCCGAGCCGTCCACCAGCTCTTCCTGCCAGGCTAGCAGTTTACGCAACCAGCCAATTTTTTCGTCCAACTGGCCCTCTTTACCCGGATGGCCAGTACCTTCTTTATAACGCCAGTGCGCCGCCACACCCAGTTCAGCATCGTCATGCATCTGATGAGTACGGATTTGAATTTCGACAGGGCGGCCCGCCGGGCCAAGCACCACGGTATGAATCGACTGATAGCCATTTTGTTTGGGTGTGGCTATATAGTCATCGAATTCTTTTGGCAGATGCCGCCAGGAGGTATGCACTATACCCAAAGCAGCATAACAGTCCTGTACCTTGGTGGTAACAATCCGCACGGCGCGAATGTCGTACAGTTGATCAAAAGCCAACTGCTTTTTTTGCATCTTTTTCCAGATACTGAAAATATGTTTAGGCCGGCCGTAGACTTCCACTTCAATACCAGCGTCCTGCATTTTTTGCCGCACTGAAGCGACAAAATCCTGCATATACTGTTCGCGGTCTAAGCGTTTTTCTTCCAGCAGACTGGCAATTTGTTTATAGGTTTGTGGATGCAGGTAACGGAAAGCTAAATCTTCCAGCTCCCATTTGATCTGGCCAATACCCAAACGGTTGGCCAGTGGGCCAAAAATAGCGTTGGTTTCTTTGGCCGCTAATACCCTGGTTTCTTCATCGGCGTTTTTTACGCTGCGCAGATAACAAATTTGTGCCGCCAGTTTTAACACCACAGCGCGCACATCTTCCACCATGGCCAATAACATACGGCGCAGGTTATCGGCTTGTTGTGGATTCGTGCTTTGGTTGGGTCCCACCGGAATAGACCGAATGGCCTCCATTTGGCGCACAGCATTGAGCATCGCCAATACGGCAGAACAAAACTTCGTTTCTACTTGTTCCAGTTCTATCAGTTTGGCGTCAACCAATGGGAATAATAACGCAGCAGTTAAGGCATCTTTGTCCATACGCAAATCAGCCAGAATTTCGACCATCTCCCAGCCCGTTTGTACTTCGGGCTCCTGATCGGTCAGATTCTGCTGATGCAACCAGAGCTCAGCATCCAGTAGCGCGGTAATTTTGGCGTCAGGTAAACCTAAAGCGCTTAACCAGCTCTGCGTGCCGCCTGGGTGGTATTCGGCGCTATGTGATTGCCTTACCGTCACCATTCGTTACTTTCTCCTGTGAAACAACGCCATCAACTCCAGATGGCTGGTTTGTGGAAACATATCCATCGCACTGATTTTATCCAGCTGATAGCCACAAGCCAGTAAAACTTTTGCATCCTGGGCAAAAGTAAGCGAATTACAAGATACGTACAATATCTGTGCCGGACTTAAGCCCGCTATTTGCGCTATTGCCCCCACAGCCCCAGCACGGGCCGGGTCGAGCAGTACTTTTTGGTACTTTGGCTGATTCCAGTCGGCTTTAGGCCAGGCTAAATGCAGGTCGGCCTGACTAAAACTCAGGTTGCTCAGGTCATTGAGTGCTGCATTGGCCTGCGCTCGTTGCACCATAGCAGTGACGCCTTCCAGACCATGCACCGATTTGGCGCGTTGCGCCAACGCCAGACTAAAATTCCCTATACCACAATACAACTCCAATACGTGCTCATCAGGTTGCGGATTGAGCCAATCCAGTGCCTGTTGCACCATTTGCTGATTCATACTCTGATTGACCTGAATAAAATCAGCGGCAGAGAACTGCAATGTTAAACCCAAAGCTGGCAAAGCATAGCTGGGTTCTGCAGTTCCGACTTGCCAATACTGATAAAGTTCAGGTTCTGCTTCACCTATCCATACCGCTTCGGGCCAAGCCTTAATCAAAGCTTGTTGATCGGACAGTGGCAAAGCTTTGATATGCCGCACTATGAAATACACCTGACCATCAGCGTCCAGCGCTTCAACATGAGTAATAGCAGCGCCTTGCTGCAGTGTTGGCAGTTGCTGCTGCAGCACATTAAAAATCCGGGCTAAAGCGGGGCTTAGCACCAGACAGTGCTCAACAGAGGTAATAACTTTGTCGTTGGCTTTGCGAAAACCTACAGTAAATTGCTGCGTTTTTTTATCAAACCAAACACCAATACGGGCTTTACGCCTGTAGCCTTCGCCCGCACTTTTTAGCGGGGTTTGCCAGGGCAATGAAGTTAAACCCGTCTGATGGCGGATTAATTGATCCACACCTTGTTGCTTCAGCTCCAGTTGATGTTCTGCCGATAAATACTGCAACTGACAACCACCGCAGTCAGCAAAATGTTTGCAGGCCGGAGTCTGACGCAGCGGCGAGGCCTGTAGTACTTTGACCACCTTACCTTTGGCCGATTTGTCTTTTTGTTCAGTCAGTTGTACTTTGACCCGTTCGCCGGGCAAAGCGCCGCTGACAAAAACTATACGCTTTTGCTCAAAGCCTATGCCCTGAGCTTCGTGATCCAGACGTTCGATCTGTACTTCGATTTGCTTTAACTGTTGAGGTTTATCTCTGGTGCCTTTGGCAGCCTGATAAATTTTGACCATCTGGACTTAGTACCTGTGGTGGGCTTTTTGTAAGCCTTGTGTCATTATCAATTCGCTCCGGACTATTCTATCAAGCAGCGCGACAGATGACGAAAATTGGTTTAAGAGATTGGGTCTTATTGACCACCCTGGTGCCGACCCTGCTGGTCAGTTTATGCCTTGGGGGTTATTTTAGCTATGCCCGCTATCATGATTTGGCTCAGTATCTGGAAGAACAGGCGGAAAACATTGCCGTCCCTTTGGCGATAGCCAGTGAGCATGCCTTGTTACATAACAGCAGACAAGACGTCAAACGTTTGCTGGATGTCAGCCACAGAAAGAACTCAGCGCTGGTGAAAAGTATCGCTATTTTTAATGCCGACCACGAGCTTTTTGTCACCACCAACTATCACAAAGACTTTGCCATGCTGAAGTATCAGCCCGACACGGCCATTCCACAGCAAAGTACTATTACGGACCTGGGCAACTGGCTGGTGATCCGCACGCCTATCCTGCCTGAGCAGGCCGACTTTAGCGCAGCACCGGCTGACCAACCCTTGGGCTATATCTCGGTGCAAGTGGCAAAAGACAAAGTGATGCTGGCGCAGCAAACCTCACTGCTGAGCAGCCTGCTGATTATTTTACTTGGGCTGGCGGCCTGTGTGTACTTTAGTTTGCGCCTGATTAAGAAGGTCAGCCATCCTTTGCAGCAGATGGGCGATGTGATCGATCAGTTAAGGGAAGGCCAGTATCAAAGCCAGCTCCAACAGCCTTTTTTAGGTGAATTAGAGCAATTGCGTGCCGGGATCAATGCGCTGGCCACTGCGCTGAAAAGCCATGACGAAGAGATGCAGCAAAGTATTGAGCAGGCCACCAGCGACTTGCAACAAAGTATGGAACAGCTGGAAATGCAAAACATTGAGCTGGATCTGTCGCGCAAAAAAGCGATGGAAGATAACCGCAGCAAATCTGACTTCCTCGCTAAAATGTCCCACGAATTACGTACACCGCTGAATGCCGTTATCGGTTTTGCCCGGCAGCTCCTCAAAACCAACCTGACTCATAACCAGCAGGATTATCTGGCCACTATTCAAAAGTCGGCCAATAGCTTACTCAGTCTGGTCAACGACGTATTGGACTACGCCAGGCTGGAGGAAGGCCGGATGCCGATTAACCCTGAGCCATTTTCGTTACGTGATTTACTGCACGACGCAGTGGAGTTATTGGCGTCGAACGCTTTTGATAAACAACTGGAACTGGTTTTATTAATCGACAACAGTTGTCCTGACGATTTAATTGCCGACCCGATGCGGATTAATCAGATCCTGACCAATATTGCCGGTAATGCGATTAAATTCACTGAACAAGGCAGTGTAGTGATCCGCGTTAGCGGCCGGCCTATGCCAGATGAGCAATGGCAACTGCGTTTTTCGGTGCAGGATACCGGCATAGGTATTTCTGAAGAGCAGCAAAAAAGTTTGTTCGGCGGTTTTAGTCAGGCTGACAACAGTATTGGCCGCCGTTATGGTGGCACAGGCTTAGGTTTAGTGATTTCACAGCGTCTGGTCACAGCCATGGGCGGTAAAATTGGCTTTGACAGTAAAGCGGGTGAAGGTTCAACCTTCTGGTTTACCTTGCTGTGCAAACGCCATCATTTGTCCATCGCTGAACCCTTGCCTTTGGCAGAGTTGAAACACAAAACGATTTTGTATTTTGAACCCCAGCAGTATTCCCGCGAAGCCATGCTGGCTCAATTGGATCAGTGGGGACTGAACATTATCAGTTGTAGCAATATGAGCCAGTTGAACCAAACGCTGGCGTTGCAACCTCAGATTGATATGGCGCTGATTGGCCGCTCTATTTCACTGAATCAGGTGAATCAGGTGATCGAACTACTGCAGCAACTGCAATTGCACAGCGAACAGTTGTATTTGCTGGTCAATACCCTGTCGCCTAACTTACGGGAAGTGCTGCAGGCCTCTGGTGCCAAAGCAGTGTTATCCAAACCTGCGCATTACCGCAAACTGGCAATGACTTTGGCGCAGCCTTATTTGGATTTCCCTGAGCAAAACCCCTTACAGGACAAACCCAAAGCTCGTCTACGGGTATTGTCGGTGGATGATAACGAGGCCAACTTAAAGCTGATCAACACCTTGCTGAGTGAAATGGTGGAACAGGTCGATTCAGCCCGTAACGGGGCCGAGGCCTGGCAAAAGGCCAACCAGCAGCATTACGATCTGATTTTTATGGATATTAATATGCCTGTGATGGACGGTATTCAGGCCTGTCAGCGTATTCAGCAGAGTTCGCTGAACGAGGCCACGCCTATTATTGCTGTGACCGCACATGCGTTAGAGGGTGAACGCGAGCGACTTTTAGCCTTAGGTTTTTGTGAGTTTTTAACCAAACCTTTGGATGAAAAACTGCTGCATTACACCTTGCGCGAATGTTGCCCTGATTTCCAACAGGCTTTAGCAGCCTCTGTCAGCGAAAATCAGCTACCACAAAGCAAACAACTGGATTGGACTCTGGCTTTACAAAGAGCGGGCGGCAAACTGGATTTAGCCAAAGAAATGTTATGGATGCTGGTGCAGTCTTTACCCGACAGCCTGCAGCTTATTCAGCAGGCGATGCAACAACAGGACGCGGAACAACTGCTGCAACATATCCATAAACTGCATGGTGCTAGTTGTTATACCGGACTGCCCGTCCTGAAACAACTGACAGAACTGATTGAAACTGAACTGAAAAAAGGTAAAAAAACCGAACAACTGGAGCCTGAGTTGTTTGAACTGCAAGACAGGATCCACGCTTTATTGCAGGATGCCAAAAACTGGCCGCCACTGCTGACAGAGCCAGTACCAACCCAAGTATCAGGCTAATCATTAGCGTAAGTGCGGCGTTTCTGCAAAATATCGTTGATTTGCTCTGCTGTAGTGTCGGTTTCACAAGGGGTACTGGTTGTCATCCAGGTTGCCCCTGTGCGGGATTCCACAGGCGGAATTTTCCAGCAGCCATGCACCCCTTTGACCAGTTCTGAGCCATCTGCATAGGTTTTTACTGTTTTTAACATGGCAGGAGCAAGCTCTCCCTCTACACTGCTACCGGAGCTGATCACAAGCTCAGATTGGTCGTGGCGTTGTCTTATCGGCTCTGAGGTGTTAGCAGAGACAGCAGCTAAAGCGCGCTCTGCTAAGGAGCTATTTTGTTTAGCCGGAGCTGGTGCTGTAGCCATCGGCTGTGAATTGACGACCGGATCAGCGCTTACAACCCCTTGTTCAGATCGACTCACCTTCGCGGATTTGCTGGCTTTACGACTGGCAGAAGAGCGTTTTTCGGTACTCTGAACAACAGGCTTTGCTGTGTCATTGTGACGAACCGGCGCTGCGGCAACCTGCGACTCACTAATTGGCTTTTCACGAACTGCTGTATAGCTATAGGTTTGAATAACAGCAGAGCTGGCAGGTTTTTCAGGTACAGGAATAAGGACCAGAGTCAGAGCCCACAGCAACAAGGCATGAACAACAATAGAAAATATCCATATTTTCAAAGCGGAACTCCGATGATCAACCGGAGTGTCTGACAGCAAAACCAGTTAAAAATTCAACAGGGCTGAGCAATCAGCCCTGAAAGAATTGGACCTTATTCCGGCCTTGTTGTTTAGCCTGATACATAGCGGTATCGGCATCTTCAATCAGTTTGGTTAAGTGATAACCCGATAGTTCTGCCGACGTGACACCAAAGCTGGCGCTTAATTTAAAGTCATAACCCGAAGCTGCGGTATCAATATTACTGATCGCATCCCGGCAGATCTCCGCCAGTAAATGCGCTTTATCGCTCTGACAACCTGGTAATAAGATGGCAAACTCTTCGCCACCAATACGGCCAAACACATCGTTATTGCGCATGAAATTACGGCAGGTATCCACGGTCTGGCGCAAAGCCCAATCGCCTGCAGCATGGCCATGCTGATCATTAATCTGTTTAAAATGGTCCAGGTCAAACACAATAAGAGCCGCGGGTAACTGACCTTTTTCACACAAAGCCAAAGCCCCTTTGGCTGAAGTGGAAAAGTGGTATCTGTTGCTGATAGCGGTTAAATCATCATACTCTGCTAAAGCTTTAAAACGCTGGCGGGCAATAAAACTTCGATAGGTCATCACAGCAAAACCTAACACCAACACAGCTAAACCAATAATCAATAGTTTATTCAAGGTAGCCTGATGTTTCAGTGTGGTTTGCTCGTACTGCAACAGTTGATTGTCTTTGTCCAGTAAGGCAATTTTTTGACTCTGCGCCAAAATCTCTGAGTGGGCCGTATGGTAGGCCATCTGTTGGGCCGACTTATCATCCATAAAAGCTGTGAACGCAGCAGTATACTGTTCATGATAACCAAGTGCCTGCTGGTAGTCTTTTTCTTGTTTAGCGGCACGATACAAAACCTGATAGGAGTGGACTAGTGGAAAGTAGTTTTTAAAAGACGCTGCCTCAGCGACAACCAGATTGGCGTATGCTTTGGCCTTATCCAACTCACCCAGCATTAAGAAGCTCTCAGCCAACAAATAATTGAACTCTGTGATTAAGCGCAGATATTTAGTATCCGCAGCTTTTTTATGTTCTTTAAGTAAAAGCTGCTTACTCTGCTCATAAAGTCCTTCTTTAAATAATAATTTTGCCTTGGTCACCATAATAAGTTGCCTCCACAGAGGCTCATTATGGTCTTCACAGTATTGGATACCTGAGTCTATCTCACGCTTCAACAACTCTGTCTGATCACTGGAATACCAGGCTTCAAGTCGCAGTTGATAAGCTGCACATACTGAATTTTCACTGGGGTTCTCTGCTATAAGCTGGTCCAGATAAGAAACAGATAAGTCATAACGCTCAATCATGGTATACATCATAGCTATGACTCTTAAACCATGCTCTCTGGCTATAGGCTGGTGTACTTGGGGCAATTGATTGATCAACTGTTCAAAATACAAAAATGCGTCGAGATACCTTCTGATAATAATAAGACTATTAATTGATAAAGCTTTAGCCCGAAAAGAGATGGCCGGATCTGAGTTTGCAGTCAATGGCTGTAATATCAATAGCGCTTGATCTATATCGCCAAGGTAACTGAGCTTATATGCCTTGAGTAATTGCAGGTAGTCCGCTTCGAAAGGTGATAAGTGCGTTCCGCTTTTCGCTAAAACATCAATACCTTCACTGAACTCTGCAAATTTTGAACTCTTGATTTTATCGAGATGAGTTAACTGCTCTACTGACGCCTGCAGATAAGTTGGCAAGATAAACGCAAATAAAAATACAGGCAGCCAGAATATCTGCCGACTGTATCTTCTTGTATCGCCAAAAATGACGAGCAAAACTAACCAACCTTCAGGACAGAATTAACCTCTTTTTCAGGCTGATCTTCAGGCTCATCCTGAGGTTCTTCTTCCGGCTCTTCTGCAGGGTGAAGTCCACACACTACGTTAGTCCTGGCTCCTAACAAATGCTCAAGACGAGCTTGATCGCCCGCAATGACTGCATCAATTAACGCAGGATCCGTGTCCGTCATTAAGGTTGCTAACTGCTCAGCGTTGGCATAACGAAACTCAGCATTCTGGCCCATCTTCTCTAACAAACTGATGATTTTTGACATAACAACCCCCAAACTGCAAACAAAGCACCAATCTAAGCCTGATACCAGAAGGGCTCACGCAAATCCACTTTAAAGCGATAAAATTAAAAGCACAAGCTAACAAAAACAGTTCTTGATTGAAGTTTTTATCAGAATGACATTAAAGCGTCATTATGTTTCACCCAGTAGGTTCTGGGGCAGATTAAATCAGGTTGAAAACCGGTTTTTACGACCAGCTGCACTGCGGCTTTATTTTTAGGATCTAAATCACCTTTGATCACTGCACCGTGAAATTGATGTTGTACCCGCTGAATGAGTGCGGCCAAAGCTTCCTTTGCATAGCCCTTACCATGCAAGGGGCGCAATAACATAATACCCACTTCAACTTCTGCAGTTTCACTGTTCCATTGATTGATAGCACATAAGCCTGCGCTTTGTCCGTACGCAACAATGGTCAGAAATAATCGTTTAAAAGGCGTGTTGGCATTAAGACCTAAGGCTATCTGAAAGCTATGTTTGGCTTTTTCAGGCAGCAAAGGCTCACCAACAAAAGCCATAGACGCAGTATTGGTATATAAGTCCAGATACAGTTGCAGGTCCTGTTCAGCCAAAGGCCGGATCAACAAACGTGAGCTGCTGATCACAAAATTTTCTGCTTTTGCTGCCTGCTGCCAGTCCTGAGCCATATTAACCTTCCTGTGTCACCAGAGTTTTTAACTTATCCAGAATTACCTGATTGGCTTTAGCTACTGTAGCTGGAGGAATCACCAGAGTAGTTTTTAAATCCATCTGCGCTTTGGGTAAATCAGACAAAGCAATCTGTTCAATGCGGGGCTGTTGAATAGGCAAAGTCACGGCTTCGTATAAAATCACCTGATGATCCAACGGATACCATTGGCTTAACAGCTCAACCAAAATCTCTCGATAAGCACTGCCTGTGCTGAATTTCGCCAGCGACTTATCACCTGCGACCCCTGGTTGCCATAAAATTAAATAAGCCGCTGTATCTATAGTGCGCTGATAAAACATCAGGTTACTGGCTTCATAATGCTGGCAACCATAAGTGCCTGGGTCTAAGCCCAAGTCCGCATATAAGCAGTCCTCAGCTGAAATGCCTGGCTCCATATGAGCCTGATAACCTTGTGCTTTAGCTTCTTTAATAGCCTGATGCGGTACCCAGGCAAAAACTCCGGGATGACCATAAAAAGCACCACAGACTTTTTTGCCTGCATGCACTTCCGCCAGCATAGCCGCCACCATTTGTTTATAGGTGATCATCCTGGACTGGCCTTCAGAATAATAAGGCTGCAGGCTTCGAACATCAGCATTCATACCCTGGATCCACAACTCAGTAGTACCATCTGCGACCAATACAAAAACTACATCGGCTTGTTCTATATAACTGCGGGACAAAGGACTGATATGAGAACCCAAAGTCATACCTGTGCCTACACAGACCAAACTACCTTTTTGCATTTACTTCACCTACAGCCAATTTTTTTGCTAAAAGCTGCCCTAAGGTAGCAATTATTTATTCTGATTAAACAGCCTTAGCTAAAACAGTCAGGTTATCCTGCTCTTCATCTTCTTCCGCTGCATAAATCATACATACAATCTTGTTCTTTGCACCGAGCATAGCTTCAAGCTGGCGTTGGTCACCAGCCAGAATAGCAGCAGCTAAAGCCGGGTCTAACTGCTCTGTTACCGTTTTTTTATCGGCATAACGTAAACTGGCGTCCTGGCCCATTTTCTCCAATAAGCTAATCACTGTAGACATTTGATTTTCCTTAATAAATAAGATCATTACATGGCTTAAATAGCTAAGCCAGTTCAGGCAAATACAGCTGCGCCTGCCCCGATACTACAGTTTATTTTAAGGTGTTGACTAGTACTACCAAGAAAACTAAAAGCGAAACTCAGGACTCGAGAATCACAGTAGCACAGGCATAAGCCTGCTCGTCGCTGATGGAGAGCCAGACACAACGTACTTGCATGGAATCAGCCAGCTCTTTAGCCGGACCTGTGAGTTCAAGTTGAGGACGACCGGATGGGTCGTTGCTAACGGTAAAATGTTGGAAGGAAATACCCCGGCCTATGCCAGTGCCAAGAGCTTTAGCTGCTGCTTCTTTAGCGGCAAAACGTTTGGCGAAGTATCGGGCGGGCTGGCCATGAGCCGCTAGAATTTGCTGCTCAGATTCTGTCAGCACTCGTTGTACTAAACGGGGAGAGCGCGCCAGACTTTGCTCTATACGCGCTATTTCAATAATGTCGGTACCTAAACCAACAATGGCCATTAACGGCGCGCCTCCACCATCAGGCGTTTCATTTCAGCGACCGCCGGGCCTAAACCAGAGAAAATGGCGCGGGCTACGATCGCATGGCCAATATTCAGCTCGTACATTTGAGGAATGGCGGCTATCGGCTGCACATTATGGTAATGCAAGCCATGACCGGCATTGACTGTTAAGCCCAATGAAGCGGCATAAGCAGCGGCTTCGGTAATACGCTTCAGCTCTGCTTTTTGTTTTTTTGGATCGGTCGCTTCTGCGTACTGGCCAGTATGAATTTCAATATAAGGCGCACCAGCTTTAGCCGCTGCTGCTATTTGGTTTTCGTCCGCATCAATAAACAACGAGACTAAAATATTATCCTGTTGCAGACGCTGCACCGCATCCTGAATTTTATCGAACTGGCCTGCCACCTCTAAACCGCCTTCAGTGGTTAATTCCTGGCGTTTTTCCGGCACTAAACAGCAAAATTCAGGTTTGAGCTGAGCGGCTATACCTAACATTTCTTCCGTTACCGCCATTTCAAAATTTAATCGGGTGGCTATGGTTTGGCGCAACAGAAATAAATCGCGGTCCTGAATATGACGACGGTCTTCCCGTAAATGCACTGTAATGCCATCGGCACCAAATTGTTCAGCCAATAAAGCCGCATGCACAGGTTCAGGGTAATACGTGCCACGGGCCTGACGTAAAGTGGCAACGTGATCGATATTGATACCTAAATAAATGGCGCTCATAACTAATTCCTGATCGATTGAAATAATGCTCTGCTGGTCAAAGGTTTAGTGCCGAGCAAAGGTGCTAATAATACACGGCTTAACTGCTTGGCGGTTTTTAGTACTTCGTGGTGTTGCCACTGCTGTTGGCCTATGGCTTTAAGCAGCTCACCCTTCCAGCCTTTGCCAGCGATTTGCCAGCCCTGCTCGGGCCACCATTGGTACAAAGCGCCGTCCTGTAAAACTTCGCCTGCTGAATCGTAGTGCCAGTCCACCGGCTGACCTAACTCAGTCAGCAGGGAAAATTCAAACTTACGTAAACAAGGCTCAAGCTCTGTCATCACTAATTGCTGCAACGTCTGTTGGTACAAGTCGAATAACAGATCCGAGCCAACGTTTTCCGGCCATAACCGACAAATCAGCTCGTTTAAGTACATGGCACCAAATAACTTTTCGCCTTGCAGTAAAAAGGCGGGACCCACTTCTTCGGCTTTACTGACGGTTTTTAATTCAGAGCGGCCCAGCAGCTCCAGTTGCAGTAACTGGAAAGGCTGTAGCGATAAACGTTGTTGTTTTTTACTGCTGGATTTACGCATCACAGCGCTGACCCGGCCCAGTTCAGGCAACAGCAATTGCACCAACAACTGCTGTTCCTTAAAAGCGCGGCTGTGCAGAATAAAAGCTGGCCAGCTGCGATGATCCATTTTAGTCTTCGCCGTAACCTAAGCTGCGAAGTGCTCGCTCGTCATCGGCCCAACCGGATTTCACTTTCACCCAGACCTGCAAAAATACCGGCTGCTCAAACAAGGTTTCCATATCTTTACGGGCTTCAGTGGCGATGGTTTTAATACGTTCGCCTTTTTTCCCTATCACCATCTGCTTTTGGGTGTCTCGTTCCACCAACACCAAAGCGGCGATATGGTAGTGTTTTTCTTCCCATTTAAAGCGTTCAATTTCTACCGTGACTGCATAAGGCAATTCGTCGCCTAAAAAACGCATCAGCTTTTCGCGGACTATTTCAGACGCCATAAAACGGCTGCTGCGATCCGTGACATATTCTTCAGGGAAAAAGAATTCACAAGGCGGTAACTGCTTTTGCACTAAGGCCCGCAGTTCCTGCACATTGGTGCCCTTTTCTGCCGACAAAGGCACAATTTGCATAAAGTCGAGCTGGCTGCTGAGCCACTGTAAATGCGGTAACAGCTCTTCTTTGTCTTTGTATAAATCGACTTTATTCACCACCAGCAGCACTGGTTTTTTTGCCGCGATCAGACGGTTTAACACCATCTGGTCGTCGTCTGTCCAGCGCGTCCCTTCCACCACAAAAATAATCAGCTCTACATCCAGGATAGTGCTGGCGGCGGCTTTATTCATCAGACGGTTGATAGCACGTTTTTCTTCGATATGCAGGCCGGGCGTGTCGACATAAACCGTTTGGTAATTATCCTGAGTGTCTATGCCCACTATACGGTGGCGAGTCGTCTGGGGTTTACGCGAAGTAATACTAACCTTCTGACCAATCAGCTGATTTAATAAAGTGGATTTACCCACGTTTGGACGGCCAACAATAGCTACCAGTCCGGCAAAAGTCTCAGTGGTCATTTTTTATCTGTTCCAACAACATTCGGGCTGAATCCTGTTCAGCTTTACGTCTGGAGTTGCCAGACGCGATTACAGGGGCTCTGCCCTGCACAGTACAACGCACAGTAAACACCTGATCGTGGTCATCGCCTTGCGTATCGATCACTTCATACAGAGGCAAAGGCAGGCGACGTCCCTGCAGGTATTCCTGCAACTGGGTTTTACTGTCTTTTTGTACGCCAGGCTGGATGTCGGTTAAACGACTACCAAACCAGCTTAAAATACGCTCTTTGCAAGCATCAATACCAGAGTCTAAAAAGATAGCACCTAAAATAGCTTCTACGGCGTCAGCCTGAATAGATTCACGGCGTAAACCACCGCTTTTCATTTCACCCGGCCCCAGGCGCAGGTACTGCGCCAGCTCGAGTTCTTTGGCTATTTCGGCCAGAGTAATGCCCTTCACCAACGAAGAACGCATGCGGGTTAAATCACCCTCGCGGGCCTTAGGGAAATGCTTGTACAGGGCTTCTGCAATCACCATGCTGAGCAGGGCGTCGCCGAGAAATTCCAGTCGCTCATTATGCTCACCTTTACAACTGCGGTGAGTTAGGGCTTGTTCGAGTAGCGCGACCTGCTGAAACTGGTACCCCAGCTTTTTCATCAGGCCGCTGACAGGTTTTTGCATTAATTAATTTTGCCTAAACGTTCAAAACGCACACCGACCGGAACCCAGGAAGGTAACCAGTTGTCCGGGTCGTCACTAAATTCAAAACTCATCCAGATAAACACCGCTTTGCCGACCAGATTTTCTTCAGGCACAAAACCCCAGAAACGGCTGTCACGGCTGTTATCACGGTTGTCACCTAAAGCAAAATAATGGCCTTCAGGCACAATAAACTCTTCGATGGCGGTACCCGGCTGTTTGTAATACTGCATCAGTTGTTCTGATTTAAACGGATGCTGCAAAATGTCGTGTTTGTGCTCACCAAATTGCTCTGAATAGCGTTTGGTTGGCAATTCACCATCCATAAATTCGCCTTCCGCCTGCAAAGTTAAAGGTACGGCTTCTAAACCAGGACAAGTGCTTTTATCTGCCGCTGTACAGGCTGGCTGAATAAATAACTGCTTGTTTTTGTAAATAATACGATCGCCCGGCAAACCGACAGTGCGCTTGATAAAGTCGACTGTAGGCTGCTCCGGGTATTTAAATACGATCACGTCCCCACGTTCTGGCCGGCCTGTGGTGATCAGCGGCTTACGCCAGACTGGGTCTTTCACATCGTAGGAAAACTTCTCCACCAGAATAAAGTCACCGACCAATAAGGTAGGCATCATCGAACCCGATGGGATCTGAAACGGCTCGTACAAAAACGAACGGATGATGGTGATCGCCAGAATCAGCGGGAAAATTTCTTTGGCAGTCTCAGCCAGATAAGAAGGTTTTTCCAGTTCTTCTATAGCACTTAACGGCAGGCCGCCGGCTGCAGCAGCCTGAGCGGTCGCAACTTTAACTTTGCGCTTAGGCGCAAATACCAGTACGTCGATCAGCCAGATTAAACCACTGGCTAAGGTCAATACTACGAGGAAAATTGCAAAATAACCTGCCATAACTACCCTTGTTGTTATTTACCGACTTTAAGAATGGCGAGGAAGGCTTCTTGTGGAACTTCCACATTACCCACCTGCTTCATACGTTTTTTACCCTCTTTCTGTTTCTGCAACAGCTTTTTCTTCCGGCTGATATCGCCGCCATAACATTTCGCCAACACGTTTTTACGTAATTGCTTAACCGTGGTACGGGCAATCACATGAGCACCTATGGCGGCCTGAATGGCAATATCAAACATCTGACGAGGGATCAGATCTTTCAGTTTTTCCGCCAGCTCGCGACCACGGCTTTGGGCGAAATCTTTATGGCTGATAATAGCCAAGGCATCGACCCGCTCACCGTTGATCAAAATATCAACCCGCGACATCTCGGATGCCTGGAAGCGTTTAAAGGAGTAATCCAGCGAAGCATAACCACGGCTGGTGGACTTTAAGCGGTCGAAGAAATCCATCACCACTTCCGCCATCGGCAGTTCGTACACTACAGCCACCTGACGGCCATGGTAGGTCATATTCATCTGCACACCACGTTTTTCAATACAAAGATTAATCACGTTACCTAAGTATTCCTGTGGTACCAGAATATGAGCTTCCACTATAGGCTCACGAATTTCATCAATATTGCCCACAGGCGGTAATGCGCTTGGGTTATCGACCATCACAGTTTCACCATTTTTGGTGATCACTTCGTACACTACGGTCGGCGCAGTGGTGATTAGATCCAGATCGTATTCACGCTCTAAACGCTCCTGAATGATCTCCATGTGTAACATACCGAGGAAACCAATACGGAAACCAAAACCTAAAGCGCTGGAACTTTCTGGTTCATAAAACAAAGACGAGTCGTTTAAGCTGAGTTTCTCCAGCGCATCGCGGAAATCTTCGTAATCGTCAGAGGAAACCGGGAACACGCCGGCATAGACCTGAGGTTTAATCCGCTTAAAGCCTGGTAAGGGTTCGGTTGCAGGGTTTTTTGCCAAAGTTAAGGTATCGCCTACAGGCGCGCCTTTAATTTCTTTGATACCACAGATCACAAAACCTACTTCACCTGTACTTAAAATACCTGTGTTGTTGGCTTTAGGAGTAAAGACACCGACTTTGTCGACTTCGTACACCATACCGGTCGACATCACTTTGATTTTGTCTTTCAACTGGATTTTGCCGTGTTTTACCCGCACCAGCGATACCACACCCTGATAAGGGTCAAACCAGGAGTCGATGATCAAGGCTTGAGTCGGACCATCTGGGTCACCTTCAGGGCATGGAATATTGGCGACTATAGTCTCTAGTACATCTTCAATACCTAAACCTGTTTTGGCAGAACATTGCACTGCGCCCACAGCTTCGATACCGATAATATCTTCAATTTCCTCGGAAACCCGGTCCGGATCGGCTTGTGGCAAGTCGATTTTATTCAGAATAGGTAACACTTCGAGGTTCATTTCCAGCGCTGTGTAGCAGTTAGCCACGGTCTGAGCTTCAACGCCCTGACCCGCATCCACCACTAACAATGCACCTTCACAAGCGGCCAGAGAACGGCTGACTTCATAGGTAAAGTCAACGTGGCCTGGCGTGTCGATAAAGTTGAGCTGATAGGTTTCGCCATCTTTAGCTTTGTAATGCAAAGTCACGCTTTGCGCTTTAATAGTGATGCCACGTTCACGTTCCAGATCCATAGAATCTAAAACTTGTGCCTGCATTTCACGGTCGGATAAACCACCACAATGCTGGATCAAACGATCCGACAAGGTTGATTTGCCATGGTCGATGTGGGCTATGACTGAAAAGTTACGAATATGAGTAATTTTTGGCATTTTTTCCGCTAAAGCTGCTATCAGGTGGCCCCACTCTAACCCTTATGGTCACAAACCGGGCGAACACCAAAGTTGATTCAGATAAATTTGCCGCGAATTGTACTCGATCTCTGCAGTGGTTGCTATGTGTTCAGATGTTACAGCGGATTTCAGTGGAGCTTTAGTCGGTAAGGCGAACATGCTGCACGGCAAGCTCCGGCAACACCGCAATGATTTCAACGTGCTGCTGTTCAGTTGCAGAGCCTGTGAACAACCTGGCAATTACAAAACCGGCAAGCAGCGCGGCTAACGACCCCAGCACTACGGTAGTTTCGGCCAGTTGCAAGCGACTGAGGAAGGCAGCCACAGCAATCAGGCAGCACAACGGCAGCAAATACAACAGTGCGGCAGCGGACAACAACTGTTGCTCGCTGACGGCAATTTTCACTTTTTGACCTTCCAATAACTGCAACTGACTTTTGACAAAAAACAGATTTTCACGCGGAGTTAAAGCTTTTGCCACCACACCAGTACCACAATCGTTATTCGCCTGACAGGCGTTACAACTGCTGACACTTTGGGTTTTTAACCAGACGCCATCGGCCTGGCTTTTCATCACAGTGGCAATTTCTTCCAGCATTCAGCGCACCGATTCGGCAATCTGCCGGGCATTTTCAATGGACACCGGGCCTATCACTGTCACATCAAACTGATTTTTCGGCATCACAAAGATAGTGGTCGCACCATCCCGGAAAGCCTGAGCGGGCAGACTTGCGCCAGGCTGGACAAAGACCGACACCTGATGCAAACCATCAGACAACAGCCATTGCTCCAGCACTTGCTGTGGAACCATAGCGGCCGTCACAGCCACTTGCTGATAGCCTTCAGGTAACCAGGACAATTCCAGTGGACTTTCAGGTAAAGCGGCAGCAGGCATGGTTTCAGCGCTAACAGGCAATTCGGCTTTGGCTGCGACGCTTAACGCCTCCGGCAAAGCGGCATGTGGCAGAATATGAGTGACAACCCAGCGCTCAAGCACTTCATTTTGCACCGTCAGGGTATCAATCTTCAGCGGAAATCCGGTCTCACTGTCTAACCACAACCAATAGCCTGGTCTGCTATTTTGTAACGGGGTTAAGCGCAACAATTGCGCCGACCGGCCGGACAACTGCGTAGAACCACCAGGCACTGCATCGTAAAGCGCTTTAACAGACTCGATGTTCTGGTACAGCAAAGCAGGTAGCTCTTTGATCGTACTACTGTTGGTTGCTAACGGCGTTTTTTCCGGTGCCAGGTAATACACCATCTGATTACGACGAAGAATTTCTACACCACTTTGCTCCAGTGGCATCAACTGTTCGATTTCGGTGTCATTTTGCACGCCGTGCACCCAACGGTAACTATCGACCTGATTGGGTTTAATCACGACAAAAGAGGCTTCAAAATTATACTGACGGACCGAGCTTTGACTGCGCTCAAACCACTGCCAACCCGAGTCTTCTGCGAAGCTCAGGCTGGAGTAACACAAGATGATCAAGGCACTACTTAAGCCTTTCCAACCCATATTTATTGCTCTTGAACTGGTTTCTCAGCAGGAGTTACAACGGACTTCTGCTGCGCGGTGTCCATCACCCGGATTTGCTGACGATGTGCCTGCAACAACTGCTGCAAACGTTTTTGTTGTTCCAGCATGGCCTGACGCTGTTCCTGTTCGAAACGGGAATCCACCGAGGTCTGACTCAGGCTGACTGGCGTTGCAAAACCAGCAACAGGCTGGGTTTGTAACACAGGTAAAGGCGAGTTCAAATCAGTATCCTGACCTGCCCCTTGAAACTGTTGCACACCCAATACGGCAATGAGTGCCACACTGGCCGCTACAGCGCCCTGAAAGCCAGTTTTGAACCAGCCGGTATTGGCGGCTTCACCCAGTTTCTGCCAGAACGACACCACAGTCTGCTGTTTCTGCACTGCAGCACTGCTTTCTAACTGATAAGCAGGCTCCTGCTCTAACAGGCTGGCAAAGTTATCTGCAAACTGCAGATCCAGCTTTTCAGGTAATTCATTACGAATGGCAGCACCAATCAAATGATAACGCGCAAAACTTTGCTGTAATTCCGCATCTTGCAGCAATCTGTCTAATTGTTCCGGGCTAATCGCTTGGTTATCGCTCGCAGCCGAGAGCCAATCTGATTTTTCTGACGACATACCGATTCCTGTTTAGTAGAGGTTCAACTAATGAGCGGTTTTAACTGCGCATCAATAGCTTCACGTGCACGGAAAATCCGGCTTCTGACTGTCCCTATAGGACATCCCATCACTTCCGCAATCTCTTCGTAACTCAAACCATCCAATTCACGCAAGGTGATAGCCGTGCGTAGTTCGTCTGGCAACTTTTCAATGGTATCGAACACTACATGCCGTATTTCTTCGGATAACAACAGTTTTTCCGGAGAGTCCTGCTCTTTCAACGCATCGCTGCCCTCGTAAAACTCGGCATCGTCCGCATCTACATCAGTAGAGGGTGGCTTGCGTCCCGTCGCTACCAGGTAATTTTTAGCGCTGTTCACAGCTATCCGGTACAACCAGGTGTAAAATGCACTCTCACCACGAAAGCCAGGAATAGCGCGGTAAGCTTTAATAAAGGCTTCCTGAGCTACGTCTGCCACATCGCCATGGTTAGAAACATAACGTGAGATTAAGTTCGCAATTCGATGCTGGTATTTTCTTACCAGCAGATTAAATGCTGCTTTATCCCCTTGTTGTACCCGCTGGACAATCTGCCAATCCAATTCTTGCTCGCTCATCCGAGCCTTTCCCCTAATGCTAAATACTACTTTCTTTTTGCAACTGGCGCTCGTCAAGCGTACCCTTATGACTGGACGCTCTATGAATAGTTCTGCAAGTAAGTAAAAAAAGTTACAATTTGCTGCAAATCGCACGGCCAGTTGCCGAAAAGTAGCGTATATACCTTTATTCTTGAAGCCGCAGTTTTGTTGTCTGCGTTTACTCGCCCCAATCACATAGCCAACTATGTTCATGGGGTCTCGTGCGCTTGCCGCCGCACTGCAACTTCAATTACTTTGGTATAAAGACCCAAATTACAGACATTTATGTGTTTTTGACTGATTAAGTGTATCTCATGCAACAACAAAAAAAACATCTTTGTGACGTATTAATTGTCGGCAGCGGTGCTGCAGGTTTGTCGCTGGCTTTGCATCTGGCCGACAGTGCCAAAGTGATAGTGTTGAGTAAAGGTCCTTTACGTGAAGGCTCTACCTTATACGCCCAGGGTGGCATAGCCGCTGTCTTTGATGAAAATGACAGTATTGCCTCTCATGTCGACGATACCTTAATCGCAGGCGCCGGTTTGTGTGAAGCCGCTGCGGTGCAATTTACCGCTGAACATGCCAAAGATGCGATGGAATGGCTAATAGCTCAGGGTGTACCTTTTGACCAGTACAAAGACGAAGACGGTGTACTGAAGTACCACCTGACCCGTGAAGGTGGTCACAGTCATAGACGTATTTTGCACGCTGCCGATGCGACAGGCCGTGCAGTGCAGATCACCTTGGTTGAACAAGTAAAAGGCCATCCAAATATTCAGTTGTTGGAAAACTACAATGCTATTGATTTGATCACATCCAAAAAGCTCGGATTAGCAGGACAAAAATGCCACGGTGCTTACGTCTGGAACCGTGATGAAGAATGTGTCGAAGTCATAGGTGCACGATGTGTGGCGCTGGCCACAGGTGGTGCCAGCAAAGTCTATCTGTACACCAGCAATCCGGATGTCGCCAGTGGTGATGGCATCGCCATGGCATGGCGTGCCGGTTGCAGCGTCGCTAACATGGAATTTAATCAGTTCCACCCCACCAGCTTGTATCATCCTGAAGCACAAAACTACTTGATCACAGAAGCGATGCGCGGCGAAGGAGCTTACTTAAAGCGGCCGGATGGCAGTCGTTTTATGCCGGATTTCGATGAAAGAGCCGAATTAGCGCCACGCGACATTGTGGCCCGCGCCATCGATTATGAAATGAAAAAACTCGGTGCTCATTGTGTCTATCTGGATATCAGTCACAAATCAAAAGACTTTATTATCGAGCACTTCCCCACCATTTACGCCAAATGTTTAAGCGTCGGTATAGATATTACGAAACAACCTATACCTGTAGTACCTGCTGCGCATTACACCTGCGGTGGCGTGATGACCAACCTCAATGGCCAAACTGATATTGATAATTTGTATGCGGTAGGTGAAGTTGCCTATACAGGGCTGCACGGCGCGAACCGGATGGCCAGCAATTCCTTGTTGGAATGTGTGGTTTTTGCCCAGTCTGCGGCACGCCATATCAAGCAACAATTAGCATCCATCCCACTGGTTACAGATTTACCTGTCTGGGATGAAAGTCGCGTCACAGACTCGGATGAAGAGGTAGTAATTACTCACAACTGGCACGAATTACGACTTTTTATGTGGGATTATGTCGGTATAGTCCGCACCGAAAAACGCCTGGAGCGCGCTTTGCATCGGGTGGAATTATTACAGCGCGAAATTCAGGAGTACTACCGCAACTTCAGGGTGAGCAATAACCTGCTGGAACTGCGGAACTTAACCATGGTAGCAGAGCTGATTATCCGCAGCGCCATGCAACGTAAAGAGAGCCGCGGCCTGCATTACAATCTGGATTATCCGCATCAGTTAGCACAACCCAGGCCAACTATCTTAACGCCGGTTCGCTGAGCCGGCTTGTTGTTGCCACTTTACGCTCTGGCAGACCCGGGCCAGACTGCGAAAATGTTCTTCAGATAAGTTATCCCGGTATAACCACAACTGCTGGGGCTGTTGTTCGGCATCCTGCCAGCGTAACCAAATACCTAACTGCGAGACTAGCGATGTGGCCGACAACTGTCCTGCCGGCAATTCATCCTGCCACCATTTCAGCTCACCCTTTTCAGTTAAAAATAGTAGTCGCGCTTTGACAGGTTGTTGCCACTGTTGCAACAACTGATAAAAGCAAAAAAATAACCAGGGCCATAACACCAGCCACCAGAGCGCGTAAAAAGGCTGCAGCAGAAAAATAAGCAAAATAAACGCGCTCTGCGCCAGGTAGAGGAGCTGGCGCATACGAGATGGGATCAGACTAAGGTTATACCCGTACTCTGTTGACAATGATAGCTACCATCTCCTGCAGCCGCGGATCTGCAGGTTTTCCATGCCCCATAAACCAGGCAAATAAATCGGGGTCATCACAGGCCAACAAGGCTTCAAAAGCATGTTTTTGTGCGTCAGTTAAAGCGTCATAACCTTCCTCAACAAAAGGGGCTAACAGCACATCAAGCTCCAGCATGCCACGACGACAAGCCCAGCGCAGGCGGGGTTTACCCATGAGTTCTTTCATATACAGCTTTCCTATAGTGGGTAGTGACCGGATTCTAACAAAAAAACTTCAGAGGGGTTGAGCTTTTGCCGAAATTCCCCAATGATCGTTTTAGTATTTTAAGAGACTTACCCTTATGCAAGCATCCTGGATCAGTGCCGATCAACTCGCTTCTTTGTCTACTTCTGTGCAAGGCGCCTTTATCAGTCCATTACCTGGCTTTGAAAGTCTGATTATTTCTGGACCGGATAACCACAAATACCTGCAGGGACAGGTGACTGCCGATCTGAATACCTTAACCGCCGACAATTTTCTGCGCGGTGCGCATTGTGACGCCAAAGGTAAAATGTGGGCGCAATTTCATTTATGCGCCGACGGTGAAGCCTTATGGTATATCGGCTTTCGCGACGAGTTACAAGCCTCCGCCACTCAACTGAAAAAATTTGGCGTGTTTTCTAAGGTCAGTTTTGACGCTGGCCATGACAGCCTGGCGATTTTAGGCATTAGTGGCACTGGTAGTGCCGCTTTATTACAGAAATTGGCTTACCCCCAGCCAGCCGCCGTTGGCCAGCTAAGCTCTGTTGCAGGGGGCAAATTGCTGCGTCTGGCTGATGAGCATTATTTATTGGTACTGGATTTTAGCCACGCCCGGCAATTGCTGGCGGAACAATCGGCTTATTTGGCCGCTCCAACCTTGTGGTTAGCTCAACATATCCAACAAGGATTTTCTTATTTAGAGCAGGCGGTGATCGGCGAATATGTGCCACAAATGCTGAATTTACAAAGTATCAACGCCATTAGTTTTACCAAAGGCTGTTACATAGGCCAGGAAACTGTGGCCCGAATGAAATATCTGGGTAAAAATAAAAGGGCAGCTTATATCCTCACCAGTCAAACAGAGGAAACTCCAGCCAGCGGTACAGATATTGAAGTACAATGGTCGGAAAACTGGCGCCGGGTTGGCCAGGTCATTAATGCAGTGAATATTCAGGGGCAACTTTGGGTGTTGGCGGTGTTACCAAACGATATTAACCCAGCTGATCCACTGCGATTAGCAACGACGGACGCATCGGTTTTAGCAATATCACCCTTGCCTTATTCACTCGCGTAACTGAGGTTTGCATGAGCATACAAGCAGAAAAAGTAGTCGCCATTCATTACACTGTGGCTGACAAAGCAGGCAACGAATTAGACAGTTCAGCCGGCGGCGAACCGCTAGTCTTTATTTTTGGTACTGGCGCCTTAATTCACGGTTTAGAACAAGCATTATTAGGTAAAGCTGCAGGTGATAAATTCACCGTTGAAGTGCCAGCAGCAGACGCTTATGGTGATCGCCATGATGAGTTAACTCAGGCCGTCCCCCGTAATTTATTTGAAGGCATGGATGTGCAGGTAGGCATGCGTTTTCGCGCTGCAGGCCCGGACGGCCGTGAGCAGTCTGTGATTGTACTGGACGTGACAGAAGACGAAGTGGTGGTCGACGGTAACCATCCTTTATCGGGCATTGATCTCACTTTCGATGTGGAAGTGGTGTTAGTCCGCGATGCCACCGAAGAGGAACTGGCGCACGGCCATGTGCATGGTTTAGACGGCCACGCGGGTCACTAAAACAAAATGTCAGAACGGAGCTTTGTAGCTCCGTTTTGTTATCAAGTTAAAAAGGAATACTGGATCATGAAAAAGTGGCTTTTGGTGATGACGGCTCTGGGTCTGGTGGCCTGTTCAGAGAAAGAGGTCGCGGATGTCAGCTTAGGTTTATTCACCACCAAGGACATTAAAATTCAGACCTTTAACGATCCAAAAATCCCCGGTGTCACTTGCCATATCAGTCATGTCGAAGCCAACCTGGATTTTGCCGATCCGTCCGATATGTCGATCGCTTGCCGCCAGACCGGTGAAATTACCGCCGCCATGCTGCAAGGCATTGACCAGTCCAAAAATGGCGAAGTGATTTTCAGCACTTCAAAAAGTGTATTGTTTAAGCACTTAAAAATCCGCCGTATTCTGGACAGCAGCAGCCAGACCTTGTTGTATTTGTCTTATTCCACCAAAGAAAGCACAGGCAGCTACAAACATTCGCTGACCAGCGTTCCACTTTGGGGTACTGCAGCCTGGCAAGATAAGGCCGCTACTAAAGCGCCTTAAGTTTTAACCGGGAACTCCTTGTCGGTCAGCACCCTCACTTTATCGCCTGGAGTTAAGGTGTCGCCACCACGGATCACGATTTGCTCACCCGCGGACAGCTCTGCATCCACCGCTATTAACTTGCCCATGCCCTGCCCCAACTGCACAGGCTTTTGCTGTGCTTTTTGCTCTTTATCCACGACAAACACAAACTGACCTTCACTCTTTACCACCACAGCATCGCGTGGCACCAGTAATTGTTGCCGGGCGATAGCTGTAGGTACGGCCACTGAAACTAACTGACCGACCTGAAAGTTGGCTAACAATTGCTCTGGCACTTTAATCCGGGCTTCAAAGGTTTGAGAGCGCATATCAGAAACCGGGATCAAATTCCGCACCGGCAACTGACTTTCGCCACCGCTGTGAAACACCTGCAGCAACTGATTCTGCTGTAAAAAGGCGGCATATTTCAGCGGTGCAAATACCACCACCTCTAAGTCATTTAAATTCACCAGCCGCACTAACGCATCTGTCCTACTGATATCTTCACCATAGTGATGGAAACGTTGAGCGACAACACCAGCGAAAGGTGCTTTGACAGAGCTGCGGTCAATTTGATCCTGCAATTGCGCCAGTTGAGCCCGCAATAACTTCAGCTCCGCCTCAGCGCTATCGCGCTCCGCACTGATCTGATCGAGCTGAGTCAGGGCCACACTGTTGTTTTTGCTCAATTCCAACAAACGGGCGGCATCTTTTTGCAATCTCTTCCACTGAATATCCGCTCTGCTGATGCGGGCGTTCATCTCGTCGACGCGCAGTTGCAACGGCGTGGTATCCAGTCGGGCTATCACTTCATTTTGTCTAATTTGCGTGCCGGGTTCAGCCAACCACAACAACCGGCCTTCGACCCCGGCTGTCACATCCGCCTGATACCGGCTTTGTACCTGAGCTGTTACCATGGTATGAGGCAGCATCACCTGCTGCTGCACCTCTGCCACACTGACCACCTTTTCGGCTGGAGTCTGTGCGACAACAGCAGCAGAACACAATAAAACCGATGTCAGGACCCACTTATAAAGTTGCATCAGAGATCTCCAAAGGAATGGCAGGCCGGTCGTTTTGCCGGACTGCAGAGGTCAAACGTAATAAAGCCGGGATCAGAACCAGACTAAATAGCATGCTAAAGGTCATGCCGCCTACGATCACAGCGGCTAAACCCCGGTATATCTCAGAACCAACGCCCGGCACCAGGACCAGAGGTAACATGCCAAAAATGCTGGTTAAAGTACTCATAAAAATCGGTCTGGAGCGGGTCAGAATCGCCTGATACAAAGCCTGATCCAACGTCAGCCCCTGACGCTGGCTTTGTCGGCACTGGTCAACTAACAGAATGGCATTATTCACCACCAGCCCCAGCAAAATGACAAAACCTATCATGGTCAGCAGATCAAGCGACTGAAAAGTCACCAGATTGAGCAATCGCAGTGCCACCACTCCCCCTAAAATAGCCATAGGCATGGTCAGCACGACCAGTAGACTGTCCTTGGCTGAACGAAATAATGCAGCCATCAACAGGAACAGAATAAATACAGCGACAGCAAAGTTTTTCCCCATCTCCGTCATCGCATGCGATAAACGGTCGGCATTACCGCGAAACTGCACTGAAATTTGTTCCGGCATTTCATCACGCAACGGGGTCATCAGCTCACGCTGTAAAATTTGCATCGCCTCATCCAACGGCATAGTAGCAGGTGGGGTGATTTGTAAACTGATAGTGCGCAAACCATTGACTCGCTGCAATGAAGTAGGGCCTGTAGTGTAATTCAGCTCGCTGAGCTGACCTAAGGTCTGGCCACCTGAGCCTGGTGTGTACAAAGGTGTTGCCGTCAGTTGCTCTGGAGTTTGCCAGCCCTGCCCTTTAAGAATAATGTCCATCCGTTCATTACCATCAAAGTACTCGCCGATATAAATACCGTCGGTGACAGCACGCACCATATTGGCAACGGTGAAACGATCGACACCGCTTTGTGCTATACGGTTTTCATCCGGCATTAAACGCAGTTCAGGCTGAGCCAGCGCCAAATCAGGCACAGGTCGTACCGTGGCTCCGGGCAGTAATTGCTCGATTTTTGGCATAGCCTCTGCCGCCCGCTGCATCAGTTGCGGTACATCAGGGCCTTGAAAATCTAAGTTCAATTCACGGCCACTGCCAAAACCAAAGTTAAATAACGAGCCTTGCACGCTAAACGCATTGGTATCCGGCAAACCAACTAAAATTTCTTCCCGCAGCAGTTTGATCATGTCCTCTATGCTGTCTGGGTCTTCGGCATAAACAAAAAGTACGTTAAAACCTCTGTTGATCGACAGGTTATAGCCCTTGATCGCAGGGTATTTTTTCTCCTGATAATAGGGCCGTAAGCGGCTGACCAACAGATCACCGATCTCCTGCTCCAGCACCTGCATATTGGCACCAGGCGGCAAAGAGAACCCAGAAAACACTGTATCGATAGAGGCCTGAGGCAGGAAATCAGCTTTGGGTAATAACAAGGCAATAAGCAGCGCAGCACCGGGCACAAATACCGCCACCCATACCAAGGCCTTTTTCCGGCTGAGCGTCAGATAGCTCATACTGGTGGCCAGCTTCTGCCAGAACATCAGCACAGCGTCCTGACCGGTTTGAGGTTTTAACCAATACAAAGAAGCGACAGGCAACACAGTTAAAGCCACCAATAATGAGGCGGTTACAGCCACAGCCAAGGTCAGGGCTAAATCGTAAAACAATTGCCCTTCCACACCCTGCATAAATAACACCGGCACAAAAATAGCTATGGTAGTCGCAGTGGAGGCCCAGAGCGCACTACTGACCTGAGCCGTACCTTTTTTCACCGCCTGCTCCAGTGCGAATCCCTGTTGCAATAACCGTACTATGTTTTCCTGCACTATAATGGCGGCATCCAGCACCATACCGACCGCAAAGGCCAGCCCGGCCAGAGACACCACATTTAAGGAGCGGCCAAATAGATCCAGCACCATAATCGACATCATCAAAGACACCGGAATGGTTAAACCAATCAGCAGAGTGGCCTGCCAACCGCGTAAGAACAGATACAAAATACCAAGGGCTAAAGCAATGCCCAAAATCAGATTGCCGTTGACCAGCTCTATGGCTCTTTTGATATGAACTGAAGCGTCAAAACTCAGCACTATTTCGATGCCTTTGTTTTGCAATTCATTTTGATTTAAATCGGCTATTTCTTTGTTCAGCGCATCCAGAATTTCGACCGTATTGGAACCAGCAGCACGCTGTAACGTAATGTAAAAGGCTGGATACCCATTACGTTTGGTAAAGCCAGCCTGTTCGGCATAGTCAATTTTCACTTCGGCCACTTCGTGTAAATACACAGGCCTGTCGTTCTGATAAGCCACCACCATTTGCTCGTAGTGCGCCGGATCATACTGCCCAACGAAACGCACTGTATACTCGCGACGACCTACTTCTGCAAAACCGCCGGACACATTGCTGGCACGGCCGATCCTTGAACTCAGTTGATCGACCGACAAGCCCAGCGCAGCCAGACGATAGGGGTCAAATACGATATGCAACTCTTTGGCGCGGCGACTGGCTAAATCGACCTGGGAGACACCTGCTATAGCTTTTAATCTGGGATAGACCACATCATCAATCACTGGCTGTAAGGCGGTAAAATCTGCATCGGCATTTTCATCCAGCTTGCGGATCAACAAACTGGCGACAGGTCCGGCGCCACTATTGAGTGAAACGACAGGCTCGGCGGCTTCACGTGGTCTGGGAGGTGCCTGATTTAGCGCGTTAATGACGTTCAGCATGGCTTGCTGCATATCCTGACCCACATCAAAGGTCAGGGTGATGGAGCCGAAACCAGCACCAATAAAACTGCTGCTTTCAGTGACACCGGGCACAGTACGCAGCGCAGCCTCCTGCGGCTCAATGATGGTGGATTCCATTTCTTCAGGTGCGGCGGCACGCCAGCCATTCTGGATAAAAATTTGCGGCTGCTCGATCGAAGGTAAAAGCTGAACGGGTAACTTTGCCACGGCAAGCAGACCAAACAACACCATAATCAGACTGACCACCACCACAGCGGCCGGATTTTTTATACTGCTTCGGGTTAAGTTCATCACTCTGTTCTACTCTATTGAGGGACAAGATAGCTGATGAGCAGTGTATCCAGTGCTATCACAGGCTCCAGTGTGCTGTGACCAGCGGTTGTGAATACAGGTTGGCGTAGTATTTTTTCCTGCCAATTCAGTTTTGGTACAGCGCACAGTGTATAAAGTACGGCACAAGACATGGCCCTGACCGACAGATGGAGAATTTTTATGATAAAACCCGTGATCCTAAGCCTGAGCACCTGGCTTATTTTAGCAGCCTGCGGCCCCGCCCCTACTGAGTCCTCTGCGCCACCTCAGCCGACCACTGCAGCGGATACTTCGGCTGTCCCAGATAAAAGCAACAGTGCCAACTCTTTGGATTGGGCTGGAGAATACAAAGGTGTAGTACCTTGCGCAGACTGTGAAGGCATTGAAACGTCATTGACTTTAAATATGGACCAAAGTTATCAGCTCAGCACCCTATATCTTGGCAAAGATGCTACAGCCTTTACACAACAAGGTCAGTTTGAGTGGGATGCGAACGGCTCTGTGATTCGTTTGCTTAATCAAAAAGATGGCCCGGCCCTGTATAAAGTGGGGGAAAATCAGTTGATCCAGTTGGATATGCAAGGAAAGGTGATCAGTGGTGATTTAGCCGAAAATTATAAACTGAACAAGCAAAATAAAGCGGAGCCAAGCCTGACCGGGGTACGCTGGAAACTGACCGAAATCATGGGGCAAACCACAGCAACGACAGAACCAGATCTGACCCCTTATCTGCAGTTCGCGGAAGATGGCAGGGTCAGCGGTTTTGCCGGTTGTAACCAGTTTACCGGAGCTTATGAAACCGACGGTCTGCGCCTGACCTTTAAGCCAATGGCGACCACTCAGAAAGCCTGTCTGAATGCTTCGCTCGAACAGCAGTTTTTAACCACGCTACAGGGCGTGGACAACTACAGCCTGAATGACTCTGGCTTAGCTTTTTATAAAGCACGAACTGCTGCATTACTGCGTTTTAGTGCCGTTCAACCTTAAGATCCAGAAGCCGACCAAGCGTCTGAATAAAAAGGCCATTGTGTAGTCCGAAAGGGTTTGCGATGATGGCCTTTTATTTGATGGATCTGCTCCTGATGCCTTACCACGCTTTAAGCCCAAAAGATGCCGCAGCTTTCGCCGACAAGCACAGTGATTTGTTTGGTGATCATAGTCAGTTGAGTGCAGAACAGCTCGATACCACGGGTCTGAATCAGGTATTCCGGATTAAAAACAATAGAGGCACCAGCCTTATCGTCAAACAAGCTCTGCCCGAACACTCAGGATTGACCCAATATTGGCCTGTCAGTTTACACCGGGCACAAATTGAAGCTGATGTGCTAAAACATCACGCCAAAATTTGTCCTGAGTATTTGGTAGAGGTGCTCTATTATGACCAGGAGCTTGCTGCATTATTATTGGAGGACCTATCCGACTGCGCCGTACTTCGGCATTTATTTTTCGCCGGACAACAGCCAGAGCGTATCGGGCTGCATTTGGGCCGTTATCTGGCAAAAACCGGTTTTTATAGCAGCGACTTTGTGCTGACGGGGCCGGTTAAAAAAGCGCGGCAGTTGCAGTTTAATAACCCGGAACTTTGTTTAGTCACTGAAGATCTGGTCTTTACCGATCCCTACTGCAATCACGAACGCAATAGTCTGAGTGCGGCGCAACTGCCAGAGCTACGGCAGCTATGGAGTGATGAGACACTACAAGCTGAAGTCGCACAGTTAAAAGCAGACTATCTGACCAAACCTCAAGTCTTGCTGCATGGTGATTTGCATTGCGGTAACGTCTTAATCAGCCATGCAGAGTGCAAGGTAATAGGCGCAGAGTTTGGCTGCTATGGTCCTGCAGGTTTTGATACTGGTACTTGGATCGCCAGCTTGATTCTCAATTTGATAGTACAGAGCGCCAGCAAAAAAACTCAGGCTCAGCCGTATTTTTCCGGTCAAATCAACGTATTCTGGCAAGAGTTTTCTGCTGAATTCGCTACATTGATGCAAAAGGAAACCCGGGATCAAAGTTTCCAGAATGCCATGTATCAACAGCACTTTCTGCGCCAGTTATGGCAGGATACATTAGGTTATGCTGGCTGCGAGCTGATCCGGCGCACCGTCGGCTGGGCACAACCGGAGGAACTGAACAAGTTCACGGATCAGAGAGTTAAACTTGAGGTTCAGCGGCAACTGTTGGCTCTGGGTCGGGATTTAATTATGCAGCGTCGGCAACTCACACCAGAGCAATTACTGGCAAAACTGGTGTAATCACGGGAGTCCGGGATGGAAAAAGTGACAGGTATAGGCGGCGTATTTATTCGCGCTAAAGATCCACAAGCTCTGGCCCTTTGGTATCAGCAGCATTTAGGAATACAGCTTGAGCCTGGCACGTCTTATGGCGGCTTTATCGCTAAAGCCGGAGATGAAACGGTCTGGTCTGCTTTTGCCGCTGATACGACTTATTTTGGCGCAAAAAACCAGCAAAGTATGCTGAATTACCGGGTCACCGATCTGGATGCCATGTTAAAACAACTCAAAGCCGCTGATGTCTGGGTAGATGAACAGATCGAAGACGGCGACTACGGAAAATTTGGCTGGGCTATGGACCCCGAAGGTAACAGATTTGAACTCTGGCAACCTAAAAACTAACTGACCTGAGCATGATTCAATGATGCAGCGGAACCATGCAGTTGCTGAAACTCGCACGTGATATCCGTCAGCAGGCCTTGCTGCAATAATAAAATCCGATCCGCTGTTAAGATGGTATCAGGCCTGTGCGCCACTATAATGCGGCCTATCTGCAACTGACGAATCGCCTGATTCACACGAGCCTCCAGCATCACATCAAGATGACTGGTGGCTTCGTCCAAGACTAAAACCCGGGGCTTATGATACAGAGCCCGGGCAATCAATAAGCGTTGTTTTTGTCCACCCGATAGGGCGGAGCCCATATCACCAATCAGTGTATTGTAGCCCATCGGCATTGCCGCAATATCCTGATGGATAGCGGCAAGCTCAGCACATTGCATCGCCTGCTCTATATCGGGTTTGGGGCTGAAAAAACAAATATTATCCATAATAGAACCGGATAATAGCTGGTCATTTTGCATAACAGCGGCAATTTGGCTTCGAAAGTGCTGTACACCAAAGCTGGATATATCCATCCCATCCACCAACACCTTCCCCTGCTGCACAGTGGAAAATCCAAGAATAACTTTTAACAAACTGGTTTTTCCTACCCCTGATGGACCAACAATAGCGACGCTTTCACCGGGTGACAGGGTGAAATTGAGCCGTTGAAATAACCAGGGGTCCTGTACTGTCTGCCGGAAACTCAGATCACGTAATTCGATATGGCCCTGTAGTGGTAGGTAAGGCTGGGTTTCACCTGATTTTTCGGTTTCAGCAAGAGCAATATCGGCTAAACGCTGTAAGTGCAGTTCCAGCATCCGAAACTCAACCCAGTGGTCAATAAAAGCCGCCGCTCTTTGAGTGAACTGACTTTTATAACTGGCAAAAGCGAATAACATACCGACACTAAATGCATGATCAAGCACAGCCAAAGCGGCCAGATAAATGACAATAATATGCTCAAGACCAAACAATAGCTGATGTACAGCCTGCAGTGACACCTGCCAACGACCCAATCTGAATTGTTGATCAACGGCCACAGAGTACTGATTTTGCCACAGGCTTAAACGCTGACTTTGTTTTGAAAACAGCTGCAGCGATTGAATAGCCCGAATGCTCTCCATAAAACTGGATTGTTCTTTTGCCTGAGCGACAATGCTCTGCTCTGTGCATTGTTTCAGCGGTGCGTAAAAAATAAACCTCAAAAGGGCATAGAGCAGCACAGCGGCCAGTACCACAGCGGCCAGCACAGGCTGATACACAAAAAGTAGAACCAACACAGCTAACGCCATCAGACCATCAATTAACGCTTCGATCAGGCTGTTGGTCAGTAATTCCCGCAACTGTTGCAAAGAGCCAAAGCGCGACACTATATCGCCCATATGACGCTTTTCAAAAAAACTAAGAGGTAAGTGCAACAGGTGCCGGAACAGATTGGTTGCCAGTTGTAAATTGAGGACAGAACCTAAGTGCAGCACCAACCAACTGCGCAGTATATTGGTCAAGATTTGCAATAGCAGTAAAAAGCCAAAGCCAAACGCCAACACATACAGCAGGTCCAGATCACGGCTGACCAAGACCTCATCAATAACCAGTTGCATATAATAAGGCGCGACCAGTAAAAAAAACTGCAGTACCACCGACATCAACAGGATCCGACCCAAGGCGGCCCACAAACCAGACGCCGAAGACCAAAACTGCCGAATCGTTAATTTCTGCCGTTGGTCAGCCGGTTCAAAGCCTGCTGTCGGGCTTAGTTCCAGCGCTATACCGGTAAAACACTGATCAACATCAGCCGCAGTTAAATCTCTCTTGCCAAAAGCCGGATCAAGAATTTGGATTCTCTGACCTTTGACTTTCACCAGCACGACAAAATGACTCATCTGCCAATGCAAAATACAAGGAAGTTTTAGCTGAGACAGCTCCTCCGGCTCCAGTCGCAAAGCACGGCCCGCTAATCCAAGCTGGTCAGCCAACTGCATTAAATGCTGCAAAGTCGCACCCTTGAGTGACAATGGATATCTCTGGCGCAAACTGGCCATATCGGTTTTGTAGCCATAAGCACCTGCGACCATCGCCAGACAAGCTAAACCACACTCAGCGGCTTCAGATTGATAAATGATTTGCATCGGAGCCCTCTAGCCGCCACTCTGGATCCGACTGACTAAATAGCCGTTTTTTATCCTTTCACTCACGGTATCGACCTCCCTTTGCTATCTGATTTAAATCTGAAAACGCCCTTTTAAACTGACCAATGGATCCAATAACCAACTTAATACCGAACGCTGCTCAAGCACGATATCGGCAGTTAATAACATTCCCGCCTGCAAAGGCATTTGTTCACCGTAAGCCTCGATAAACTGCTGATCCAGCCGAACCTGGACCTGATAGACAGGTTCATGGATCTGTACCGGGCTATCAGGGTCCTGTGCCATCAGCACAGCTTTTGACAACTGGCTGACTTCACCCTGATACAGACCAAAACGTTGATAAGGAAACGCATCAAATCGGAGCCAGGTCTTTTGTCCTGGCTGGATAAAACCAAAAGCCCGGGTCGGTACTAACAAGTGTGCATACAAAACACCGGATTCCGGCAGTAGTTGCATTAATACCTGAGAGCCTTGTAATTGTTGTCCCTGGCTTACCAACAAATTAGTAACCCGGCCGGCCACGGGCGCAGTTAACAGTACCTCGCCTCTAGCCAATAGTTCAGTTTTTTGCTGTTCAAACTGCAGCCGCTCGGCTTTAAGTTGCTGTAACAGACGCTGGCGCTCCACAGGCAAAGTTTGCCGCTGGTGTTCCCATTGGATTTGTTGCTGACGAATGGATTGAGCCAGAGTTTGTATTTCAGCTAGTTGCTGCTGCAACATCAGGTGTTGATCCTGTTGCTGCTCGAACTGCAATCTGGGCAAATGCCCTTTGAGTGCAAGAGCCTGCTGAGCCAACAGACGTTCAGCCTGTAACTCTATACGTTCAGACAGTAACTGCTGTTGGCGTTGATTGTCTGAAAGTTGCTGTTTGATATGATGAATTTGTGCAGATAATTGCTGATCTTGTTGCTCGAAACTCTGGATCAGTTCTTGCTGCTTCTGGCTGTTTAATTTCAGTTGATGCGTCAGACTGCTTTGCAAGTGAGAGGTTAAACTATGTCCGGCAGCAAGGAATTCCTCACTACTCAATAATGCCAGCTTTTGACCGGCCTCAACTCTGGAGCCATCCGTCACATATAGCTGTTTGAGTACGGCTGAACGCTGGCTTTGGATACGGACTACGCCAGCGGTAGGCTTCAGATACCCCTGAACTGTCTCTTTGCGGGAAAAGTTTGCCTGATGTAAAAACAGCAGCAGGCTGCAAACAATTAAGACCAGACAGCAACATAACACCGTACTGCTGACAGGCTGAACAATGCTGACCTGGCCTTCAAGTCGCTGCTGCTGTGCCTGCACAGCTTTAGCCCGGAATAAAGCCTGCTCTGTCGCCATATAGTGAAACTCCCCGCAGTTTTGTAAACTGCCAAAAGATTGTTCACTTGGTGTCGACAGGCATACACCCGACACTGTTGAAAACTGGAATCTGAAACAGAAACCAAGTGTAGTAGAATCACAAAAAACAAACAAATAATTAACACAAAACGGTTAGCAATGCCAAAAAACAACTCAGAACCCTACCGGTCAGCCAACGTAGAACTGCTTTGGGTCCAACGCGTCTGGAAAGCGGGCAAACACAACGCCTTTACTGATTTGTGTTACTTCAGGCAGCGTTATTATTTAGTGTTTCGTCAGGCGTCGACTCACCATTCCAAAGATGGAGTGCTACGAATTATGAGTTCAGTACAGGGCAAAAAGTGGCGGACTCTGGCTGTACTACAGCACCCTGCGGCAGATTTAAGGGATGGCAAACTGACAGCAACGCCACAAGGCAAATTGCAATTACTGGCAGCCGCCGCTTTTCACGACAGAACCACACAGGCCTACCAGTCCTATCTGTGGGAATCGGAAGATGGACGACACTGGTCTGAACCACAAGCTGTGGGTGAAGCCGATTATTGGCTGTGGCGCTTGAGCTGGCTGGGTGAACAGGCTTATGCAATTGCCTATAAATGCGGCATAGACCGCCATATCCGTCTATATCAGCAAAATACATCAGGGGCATTTGTCGTAGCGGCCCCTCGTATCTATGCAGAGGGGTATGCAAATGAGGCCGCTTTATTATTTGATCACAACGACAAAGCCTGGTGTTTATTACGCAAAGATCCTGATCATGGGCAATTGGGTTGGGCCTTGCCTCCTTACCAAAACTGGCACTGGCAAGATATAGGTTGTCGTATTGGCGGTCCTCAAGCCGTTTTTACGGCATCAGGCCAGATGCTGGCAGTAGTGCGGCTTTACGACGAAAACGTCAGAACCAGCCTGGTGACTCTGAACCAAAACACTGGTGAACTGACAGAGCTTATCGCCTTACCTTCAGGTGGAGATACCAGTTACGCTGGTATGGTGTTGCAACAAGGGAAGTTGTTGGTCAGTTATTACTCTTCTCATCAGGGCCATTGCTCAATTTACACCGCCCTGTTTCAGCTCAAAACCTGAATCCGATTCAGTGATCATCAGGTAAACCAGACTTCTCTTCAGTAGATAATAAGCAAATAATCTGAGACAAGCTGATGAATAATAGCCATTTTATCTACCAGATCGGCAAAAGTAACTACAAAATGCTATAGTAGCAACTAAGTTATCAGAGCAAACACTGTGGTCACTCCAGAGTTTGTAGGGTTCGCGCTGATAATAGCTCGCAGGACGCACCAGAAAATACATAACAGCCTAAAACTAAGGTAAAACATTGATGAAAACATGCAAAAAGTCTGTTCTGGCATTGAGTATTCAGGCCAGTCTGCTCGCTGCAGCCGTGGGTCTTTCTCCTGCTTTATTCGCGCAGGAAAGTGACAAAGATCAGGCTGCTGAAGAGACCAAATTGGAACGCATTATGGTGACAGCACAAAAACGTGTGCAAAGCACCCAGGAAGTTCCTATCTCTATTGCAACCTTAAGCGGCGAAAAATTTGACGCTTTGTTTGCAGGTGGCGAGGATATTCAGGCTTTATCTGGCAAAGTTCCGGGTTTATATGCTGAATCATCAAACGGCCGTGCTGCACCACGTTTTTACATTCGTGGTTTAGGAAACACAGATTTTGACCTGGCCGCTTCTCAGCCGGTGTCTGTGATTATGGATGACGTGGTGATGGAAAACGTGATCCTGAAAAGTTTCCCGTTATTTGATATCGAGCAGGCTGAGGTGATCCGTGGCCCACAAGGCACCTTGTTCGGTCGTAACACCACTGCTGGTATTGTGAAATTCAGTTCAGTCAAACCCACGCAGGATTTTGAAGCTTATACCAAAGCGACAGTCGGCAGCTACGGCACGATCAATGTGGAAGGTGCTGCAGGGGGTGGTTTAACTGACGAGCTATCGGCTCGTATTTCTCTGATGAATCAAAACCGTGACGACTGGGTCGATAACGGTTTTACCGGTGAAAAAGACTTTACCGGGGGTCATGATGAAAAAGCAGGTCGTCTGCAATTTTTATATGACACGGATGCCTTTTCTGCCTTATTGAATGTTCATGGCCGCAAGCTGGACGGTACCTCTTCACTGTTCAGAGCCAACATTTTAACGCCGGGCAGCAACGAGCTGAACGACAATTACGATCGCGATACTGTCTACTATGATGACGGTGACGGCAACTTCCAGAAATACGATAACTTTGGTGCGTCGTTAACGCTGGAATTTGATATTGATGGCATGACTTTCACTTCGATCACTGCCCAGGAAAATGCCGATGGTAAAGGCAAAGGTGATATCGACGGCGGCACTCCGGCTGGCCCTGGCGTTGTACCATTCCAGGCAGTGACAGAAGATCAGTTAGACGATCTGGAGCAGTTTACTCAGGAAATCCGCTTAGCCAGTGATACCAGCGAAGCTTTAGAATGGCAGGTTGGCGCCTTTTACTTTGATTCTTCTTTTGGAGTCACCAGTATTGATGGTTTCTTTGGTGCCACCACGGTTTACCACGGTAATGAAAGCTGGGCTGTCTTTGGTCAATCCACTTACAACCTGACTGACCGTTGGGATATCACTGGTGGTATTCGTTACACCTACGACGAAAAAACTTTCTGGGTTGGCCAGCAAAACGTAGACGGCTTCGCGCTGACTATAGGGGCAGCCAGCATTCAGGACTATGACCCAATCAAAGTCGATGACGGTCAGGTTAGCTGGGAATTAAGCACGAACTACCGCTTAACAGATGCAACTAGTGTGTTTGGTCGTGTCGCCAGCGGTTTCCGCGCCCAGTCTATTCAGGGCCGTGATGTCGCCTTTGAAGCACCTCCATCAGTCGCTGAGTCTGAAACTATTACCTCTGTCGAGGTGGGCGCCAAGTCTGACTTACTGGACGATTCACTGCGTCTGAACGGTGCTCTGTTCTATTACACTATCGACGATATTCAGTTATCCGCTATTGGTGGCGAAACTCAGGGCAACCAGCTGTTAAATGCTGACAAAGGCACAGGGTACGGCTTTGAAGTAGACGCGGAATGGCGTGCCACCAAGAGCCTGGTCGTAGGTGGTGGTTTCAGCTACAACAACACCGAGCTGAAAGATCAAAATCTGTTAGTTGCACCATGCGGTTCAGGCATGTGTACTCCAACAAATCCTTCGAATGGCGATGGTTTAGTCTTTATTGACGGCAACCCGTTCCCGCAAGCTCCTGAGACTATTTTAACAGTCAATGCCCGGTATGATATTCCGGTCAGTACAGGTGAAATCTACATTTACGGCGACGTAGCCCGTCAGGGTGAAACCAACCTGTTCCTGTATGAATCTGCAGAGTACCGTACCAACGGCAATTTCGAAGCAGGTTTACGTATTGGTTATCTGAACTTTGATAACGACTACGAAGTGGCTTTGTTTGGTCGTAATATTACCGACGAAGACAACTTAAAAGGCGCTATCGACTTCAATAACCTGACAGGTTTCGTCAACGAACCTCGGATCATAGGTGTTGAGTTTAAGAAAAGCTTTTTCTAAGTTAAAAAAGTAGTGAGAAGGGCGCACAGAGTGCGCCCTTTTTTTGAGCTTAACCTGAGTTACGCATACCCGCAGCTATACCGGCAATAGTCACCATCAACGCCCGTTTAATACTGTCGTTTACTGTTTCAGGTTCATGCCGCACCCGGTTTAACAATTCCACCTGCAGGATATGCAGTGGGTCGACATAGGTATTACGCAGCATAATAGACTCTCGGATCCAGGCTTCATTGGCCATTAAAGTATCGCTTTGGATCAGCCTTAACAGCAAGGCTGTATCTGCGGCCAGTTGCTGACGCAATTGCAAACCTAAAGGCAACAAGTGTTCTGGTACCAGTTTTTCGTCATAATAAGCGGCAATTTCTGCGTCCGCTTTTAAATACACCATTTCCAGCATCGACAAACGGGTGGCGAAAAACGGCCATTTCGCGCGCATTTGCGCCAACAGCTCTGTTTTCCCTTGCTCCACCACCACAGCCAACGCACTACCCGCCCCCAACCAGGCTGGCAGCATCAGACGGTTTTGCGACCAGGCAAAAATCCACGGGATAGCACGTAAACTTTCAACGCCACCATTTGGATTACGTTTCGGTGGACGACTGCCCAGTGGTAACTGCCCCAACTCCAGCTCTGGGGTGGCAGCACGGAAATAAGGCACAAAATCCGGATGATGCCGCACCACAGCGCGGTAAGCCTCGCAGGAGACAGTAGCCAGTTGTTGCATCAGCTCACGCCAGCTTTGCTCCGGTACTGGTGGCGGTAACAATAGCCCTTCCAGTACAGCGCTGGCATACAAGGCCAGACTGCGCTGCGCTAAGCCATTTAAACCAAACTTAAAGCGGATCATTTCACCTTGTTCGGTCACCCGCAGACCACCAGCCAGCGATCCAGGCGGCTGAGACAAAATAGCAGCATGCGCCGGACCACCGCCTCGGCCTATAGTACCGCCACGGCCATGGAATAAGGTCAGTTGTACTTTCGCCTGCTGGCAAATCGCGACCAAAGCTTCCTGCGCACTGTACTGCGCCCACGCCGCGGCAAAAGCGCCGGCATCTTTGGCTGAGTCGGAGTAACCAATCATTACTTCCTGACGACCATTGATATAACCTCTGTACCAGTCAATCGCCAGCAATTTGCTGATACATTCCGGTGCATTGGTTAAATCGGCCAGGGTTTCAAACAGAGGTGCCACCCGCATCGGAAAGCGAATACCGGCATCTTTCAGCAGTAATTGTACCGCCAGCACATCCGAGGGTTTGCCCGCCATCGAAATAACATAAGTGGATAAAGCTTCTGGTCCGTGTCGGGCGACAATATCGCAGGTATCCAGCACTTCTTTCACTTCAGGGCTTGGAGTCCAGTTACGGGGGAATAAAGGTCTTTTACTGCTCAGTTCATTCAGTAAAAACGCCTGACGAGTAGCTTCATCCCATTCGGCATAATCGCCAATCCCAAGATAACGGGTAAACTCGCTGAATACCGCAGTATGACGGCCTGACTCTTGTCGTACATCCAGCTTCAGCAAAGTTAAACCAAAGGCGTAAGCACGGCGGATAGTGTCTTTTAACAACCCCTCAGCCACCACCTGCATTTTGCAGTCGTGTAACGATTGATAGCAGAGTAACAAGGGCTCCAGTAGCTGCTGGTTATGCCAAATTAAATCCTCAGGGCGCTGTAATCTGTCATGCTTTAATGCTTCGGTCAGCCAATCTCTGGTGTATAGCAACTTTTGACGCAGATCTTTCAATAACTTACGATATGGCTCCGATACATCGCCAACGACAGCACGCAATGCGTCATTGACCTGATCCATCGACAATTCATTTGCCAACACATCTAAATCACGGCTGAATAAATCCGCAGCTTTCCAGCGACTTAACAGCAGCACCTGACGGGTGACTTTCGCTGTCACAAAAGGATTGCCGTCTCTGTCGCCCCCCATCCAGGATGAAAAACGAATAGGAGCTGCATCCAGTGCCAGGCCATGCCCCAGTACCGGGATCAGAGCCGTATCCAAATCACGGATAAACTCAGGTACAGCGTCCCATAAAGAGGTTTCAATCACAGCAAAACCAGACTTCGCTTCATCGACAGGGGTCGGCCGTTGTTCACGGATTTCGTTGGTATGCCAGGCCTGAGTGATTAGCTGGTATAAGCGGTTTTCTACTTTTTTCTGTTGCGCTGGCGCTAAATCCTGCTCCAGTTGTGCCAAACAGGCGGCAATTTCGGTCAGCTTATGAATAAGAGTACGACGGGTGACTTCGGTCGGGTGTGCAGTCAGCACCAGCTCTATAGATAAATCCGCCACAGCCTGCTCAATCCGGCTTTTGCTGACATTTTTCTCCTGCAACAGTTGCAGCAGTTCAGCCACAGGTTCGGGTTTTTCGATAGAAGCACGGCCCGATTTACTGATGGTATGATGCTGCTCCGCTAAGTTCGCCAGATTTAAAAACTGCGCAAAAGCGCGGGCGACCGGCAGAATTTCCTGATCGGTTAAACCGGCCAGCAGCTGTTTTAATTGCTGATCCTGCAGCTCTGTACCCTGCCTCGCCTCTTTAGCTAAGGCACGAATTTGCTCAATGCGTTGTAAAACAGCATCACCTAACTGATTACGTATGGTGTCACCCAACTGGGTGCCCAACAATCCGACATTTGCCCTCAAGGCAGCATATTGCGACATTCCCATTCTCCTCGTTGCACTGCCTACAGTTTCATACTGTGGTTTTTATCCCCTTCGTACCTAAAGCCGCAGTTGTGTTGACTTCGCGCTCTTACTGCGGTCACACAGAACAACTGTGCTCCCCTGGTTTCGCGCACTTGCCAGCTTGCTGCAACTCCACTTAGTTTGGGTGTTTTTTTAGCTTTCTTACTCACCCTAACGGGTATTTGTTTAGTGCTCAAGCCTGATAGATTACAAAACGACCAACAAAATAGAAAGCCAGAAGTATAGAAGTCTGAAATATTTATTCAAATAGGTGTCACAGCCTTCATAGCTGACGGTACTTAGTACCAGTGCTGCCAAACAGTGCAGCTTGATTCAACTTCAGGAGTGACCATGATGTTAAAACAAAAAGCTTTTATGCTGCTCTGCTCTGCAGTCTTTATGTTGCTAAGCCAAAGCCTTCAAGCAGATGAGGCCCGGACCTCCAGCTTTCAGGTGCTGGTAGAGGGCCAAGGCAAAGCTATTATTCTGATCCCGGGATTGATGTCGGATCAGCGGGTATGGCAGCAACTGGCAACTGCATTAAAACCAAACTATCAGCTACATTTGATCAACCTGGCCGGTTTTGCCGGAACTCCAGCCTTGTCGACCCCTGTAAAACTAACAGAAGTGACTGCTGAACTGGCAGACTATATCCGACACCAGCAGTTGCAGCAGCCGGTACTCATAGGCCACAGCATGGGCGCGTTTTTGGCTTTTCAGCTCGCAAGTTCCTATCCACAGCTAACGGGTAAATTAATAGCGGTAGATGGTTTACCTTATCTGGCCCCTGTCTTTAGCCGAGACAGCGCCACCACTGTGGCACAAATGGCTCCTCAGGCAAAAATGATGCAGCAGTATTATCAGCAGATGACCCCAGCCCAACTGGCCGCAAGTACAGAACAAGGTATGGCGATTCAGGTCAGCAGGCCGGAGCATGCAGCAATAATCACAGCAATGGCAGGCGCGTCCGATCCGGCCACTGTGGGCGCAGTGATCGCTGAACTTTTAACCACAGATCTGAGAAGTGAAGTGCATAAAATTCAGCAGCCGGTTTTGTTATTAGGCGCTGGAGGTGCTGTAGCTTCAGAAATCATGCGCCCTGCAGTTCAGGCCTTGTATCAACAGCAAATTAACACCATTTCGCAAGCGCGACTGGACTTTAACTGGCAGGCACGTCATTTTATGATGTGGGATCAGCCCGAATGGCTTTTAGCGCAAATCACTGATTTCATAAAGGAATAATGAAAATGTTAACCAGTGTGGAACAGAAATTATTACCTGATGTGCTCGCAGCCACAGCAGGGGATCGCAGCGCTTTTGAGCGTCTGATTACTCAATGTCGCCATACAGTCACAGGTATAGCCTTAGCCATAGTAAAGGATCTGGACGCCAGTGAAGAAGTCGCACAAGAAGTATTTATACATATCTGGCAACAGTTAGCCACACTGCGCGAACCCGCCAGCTTTTTACCCTGGGTGAGGCAAATGACCCGACATCGCAGTTACAACTACCTGCGGGATAACAAGGTCAAACAAAAAATACTGGGAGAAGAGGCAGAATCTTTACTGGAAAACTTTGCTGACCCCACCACCTCAATGCAGGATGTGCTGGAACGTGAGCAACAACAAATCATCATGCAGGACTTTATCAGTCAGTTACCGGAAGACAGCAGAGAGATTGTTTTACTTTACTACCGGGAAGAGCAATCTAGTCAGCAAGTAGCTGATTTATTGGGGTTAAGCGATGCCAATGTCAGGAAAAAACTGTCCAGAGTACGGGAGCAGTTAAAAGACAACTTATTAACCCGTTACGGCCAACTGGTATTAAGTACGGCACCAGGCTTAGGTTTTAGCGCTATGGTTGCCGCAGCGTTGACCAGTGTTGCGCCTCCTGTCGCCGCAGCGACTTCTGTCTCTGTGGCAGCCCAACACAGTGGCTGGCTGGCGAAAATAGCAGTACTGCTGGGCGGAGCAATGATTGGCGCTTTAGCAGCAGTAGCGGGTGTGATCCTGGCTATGAAGCCGGTGTTGAGTAAAGCCGATAGTGAAGATGAAAAAGCCGCATTAAAAACCTTACGCAATAAGACGATTCTCTGGGTTTTGATGTCAGGGCTTTTACTCACTGCAGCCTACGAGCTGACCAGCGGAGTCTGGGCACCACTGGCAGCTTTTGCAGTCTTTATCGCGGGGTTGAGCTATAGCCAACTGCGCTTACAGCAGATCATTAATCCACGCCTGCAACGGCAGTACCCAGATGCTGCAGAGCTTGCCAGAGTGAATCGCAAAAATATGCGTTGGTGTCTGTTGGGTATGACCGCAGGTTATGGTACAGGCTTATTTGGTTTGATTTATGGCTTAATCCAAAGTGGCCGCTGGCAATAGACTTTCGCTCACCAGCGCCAGAATTTAAATCGTTTCGGTGCAGACGGCTCAGCAGGCACAGCCTCTGTTGGTTCTGGTGCATGCAAAGCAGACAAATCCACGGCTACAGTGCCATCGGCTTGCCAGGGATGCTGTGGTGCCTGATCCGTCATGGCAGCAGAGGCCTGAGCTTCGGTTTCGCCAGCTAGCCTGAAGGCATAAGAGGCGATAGGAGGCCCTATGGTTTCAAACACTGTAACAGCACCCAGCACTATAGCGCTGATCACAGCCGCATGTTCGGGTACTAATTGGCTGGAGCTTTGTACCAGTCCTATCGCCAGACCTGCCATGGGGATCAGCAGCAAGCCGGACGAAGCGCCGGTTCGCACTGTTTGCCCTAACAATACAGAGCTGACACTGACACCAAACCACTTGGCGGCACAACGAACCGCCACCAGCGCCATAATGACAGGGGCAAAAGCCACCAGCTCGGCAAAATGCAAATTAGCGCCAGCAAATACAAACAACACGATAAAAAACAGCTCAAAGGCGCTGCCAAATTCCAACGCAGACACCACGTCGTCACGTTCCATACTGCGTACTACGATGCCTACTACTAAAGGAGCAAAAAGCGCCGAAAGTTTTAATTGCTGCGCCAGCCCCAGACATAACATCAAAGCGCCAACCACTAACGCCAGTTTGTACTGCACCGCACTTTGAGTGCGGCTGGTTAAAAAATGCAGTCCACAGGCAATCACACCACCCAACAAGGCGGAACCTAGCAGCAAATACAAAGGTTGCAGCACAATTTGCTGCCAGCTGGCATCTTGTTCTACCAGCAAAACCGGCACCACAAAAGCAAAAGCCAAAAAAGACAACAGGTTATTTAAAGCCACCAGCGACTTCGCCGTTTCGGTGACCGGGCCTTTGGCTCCAACTTCATGGGCAACGTGCAGTAACACTGCAGGGGAAGACGACACCAAAATAGCGGCAATTAAGGCGGCCAACACCAGCGGCATCTGAAATAACCATAACAGACTAAATACAGCAGCAAAGGTGAGACTACTTTCTACCAGAGCTATCACCAGCAAACGCGGTGACTGGCGTAAAAAGCGTAAATCCAGTGACGAACCCAGCCGGTATAAAATCAATGCCAAGGCTATATCGATCAGAATACGGGAGTCTTTCAATACAGACTCGGTCAGCAAACCTAAACCGCTGGGCCCAACCAAAAACCCAACCAGCATAAATCCTGTGATACTGGGCAACCAGGAAATACGGTGCGCCAGATAACCACCTAAACTGCCAATCAGCAGCAATAAACCAAAAGATGACAGTGGTGTAATAGTCAAAGGCCAGGCTGGTAAAAATTCCATCCAGAGTTCTCCATGCCAGTACAAATAACAAAATCAGTCAATTAGCTTATCACAGCCTGATGACGGCAAAGAGTGCTGATTTGACCAAAGGACCCAAACTGCAACTTTAACTTTGTATTCGCAGGCACTTGCACTACGCCTGCGTAAGAGCCAGTGATCACCCATTGGCCTTGCTTTAAACCTATCCCCTGAGCGCTTAAATGATTCACCAACCAATACAAAGGCAATAGCGGGTCCAAATTCGGGTGCTGCGCAGCGAACTGCTGTGGCTGACCTGCATAATCCAGCTCCAGCTCGAAGTGGTGTGGAATACTGTCGGTTGCTATCGCAGGACCTATATATAACCCCTGATTAAATAAACCAGCCGCCAGTTGATCGAAAAACTCTGCACCAGCATCGGCTTGGTAAGGCCGTATAATCAGCTCCAGCGCTAAATGGGTGGCGGCTATCGCCGCTTTGATCTCAGCTTCACTGTATGGTTCAGCGCGGGCCGGTAAATCCCTCGCCAGTAAAAATGCCAGCTCAGGTTCAATGCTGTACTGCTCTGAATGTTGTTCAAACAAGCAAAGCTCGCCTTGTTGCAGATTAGCTATAGGCGCTAGCACCCATTTATCCGGCCCCGGCAGCCCGGCTTTCCAACCAATAACAGGCCAATCCAACTCAATAAACAACCATTGTTGAATCGCAAAAGCTTCCGCCAATGAAGTAGGACGCAATTCGGCAGGTAATAAAGGTGCGGCTTCACCACGACGACGATAATTCGCCAACCAGGCCGCGGCCTGCTCAATTTGTTCTGGAGTCACGCTAAAATCCTTCAGATATTGGTTGACTTGCCTTTACAGGGCTTTGTACTTTAAGACGCCTGCGGGAGTAGTTCAATGGCAGAATGAAAGCTTCCCGCGGGTTCGATTCCCGTCACCCGCTCCAATTTCTGGTTACCGGAAGCAAAAAAGCACCCGAAGGTGCTTTTTTCACGAACAGACAACAGCCTTAGATTTGCGACTGAAGGTAGTTGGGTAAACCAATCAGCTTGATCAGACGCAGCTGTTGTTCCAGCCAATGGGCATGATCGTTTTCGGTGTCATCCAATAAAGTCATCAGCAAATCGCGGGTAACGTAATCCTGCACAGATTCACACAGCGCTATGGTTTTTTTCAGCAAGGCGCCGACGGTGTATTCCACGTTTAAATCATTTTGTAGCATGGATGGCACGTCAGTGCCGACTTGCAACGGATCACGTTTGGATAAATCCGGTGTGCCCTCTAAAAACAAAATACGTTCAATCAGAGCTGCCGCATGAGCTTTTTCATCCGTCACTTCGTGATCAATACGCTCAAACAGTTTGCTTAAGCCCCAGTCGTGATACATACGGGCATGGATAAAATACTGATCCATGGCGCTGAGTTCATTCGACAGCAGCTCGTTTAACGCTGCGATAACCTGTGTATTACCTTTCATTGTTAGTCTCCTGAACCCATTTGGCTTTGCAGGTAATTTTCCAAGCCTACTAAAGCAATTTGTTGCTGCTGCGTGTCAATCCAGTCGACATGCTCTTCTTCGTGCTCCAGAATTTCCTGCAGCAATTCGCGGCTGACATAATCCTGATGCTGTTCGCATAATTTGATGGCGTCACGTAATAACGGCAGCTGATCGTGCTGAAAATCCAAATCACACTGCAGCATTTCTTCGGTATCTTCACCAATACGTAATTTGCCTAAAGCTTGCAGGTTTGGCAGGCCTTCGAGGAATAAAATACGCTCAATCAGCTCATCCGCCTGCTTCATATCTTTGATCGATTTTTTGTAACACACTGAATTGAGCTGAGCCAAACCCCAGTTTTTATAGATACGGGCGTGTAAGAAATACTGGTTAATAGAGGTTAACTCTGAGGTCAGCACCTCGTTGAGCTTAGCGAGCACTAAAGGTTGGCCTTTCATAGCTGGTACCTGCAGATTCAAAATTTGTGTTTATTCTAGCCGAAACCTCACCAAAATCAATAAAAAACCAATAAAATCAATGATATGACATTGCGAATGGTTCGCTTTAATGCCAGAGTTCTTGCTAAGTTTTTGCAACACTCCTTAAATCAGTAGCTTAACGCTTTTGTTCAAATGATTGTGCTACAGCTCTTTTCATCGGCCGAATACAACTGTTCGGCCTGATACTGCGTAACTCAGGTTAAATCAGATATACTCGGCGCCACACTAAGCCGTTATGACAACAAAACAGGCAGTAAGGCTGGAATTTATGAGTCAAACAGAAAAGAAAAAATCATCAGGTTTTTTAGTGAATCTGATATTCAATATCGTTATTCCGACGCTGATTTTGAGTAAATTAAGCGAAGATCAGCAATTAGGCCCGGTCTGGGCTTTAGTGGTGGCTTTAGCTTTTCCGCTAGGTTTTGGTTTGTGGGAATTGCAGCAAAGTAAAAAGGTCAACTTTTTATCAGTGCTCGGGGTGATCAGCGTGTTACTGACTGGCGGCATCAGCTTATTGCAGCTCGATCCAGCCTATATCGCAGTCAAAGAAGCTGCTGTACCCGGCATTATTGCGCTATTGGTGTTAGTCAGCCAACGCAGTAAGTATCCGTTGGTGAAGAAAATTTTGCTGAACGATGACCTGATGGACCTAGCCAAACTGGAAGCCTGTTTAAAAGCCAATAATGCAGAACAACTCTTTGCCGCTAAATTACAAAACTGTGCCTATCTGGTGGCTGGATCTTTTGTTGTATCCTCGGTACTGAATTATGGTCTGGCGAAATACTTATTGGTCAGTGCTCCCGGCACTCCTGCTTTTAATGAAGAGCTGGCACAGATGACGGCGCTAAGTTTTCCGGTGATTGCTTTGCCTTGTACCCTGATGCTAATGGTGGCGATTTGGTATCTGTTTAGTCAGATAGGCAAAGTGACAGGCGAAAGTATTGAATCCTTTCTCCGACAATAACAGACAACAACATCAGGCGCTGTGATTACAGCGCCTGATGAAAGCGCTCGAATGCTGCCGCTAAATCGGCAATTAAATCTTCTGTATCTTCAAGACCTATATGTAAACGGATCAGCGGGCCTGAATAAGGCCAAGGACTGGCGGTTCTTAGTTTTTGAATACTGAAGTTCGGAATAATCAGACTCTCGTATCCACCCCAGGAAAAGCCCATCTTAAAATGCTGCATACCTTCAATAAATGCCGCCACAGCCTTGGCATCGCCTTGTTTTAGTACAAAAGAAAACAAGCCATTACTGCCATGGAAATCACGCTGAAAAATCTGATGTCCAGGGTTTTCAGGCAAAGCTGGATGACGCACGGTCTCAACTTCAGGTCGTTGTTGTAACCATTTTGCGATGGTAAATGCATTGGTTTGATGCTGAGCTAACCGCACCTTCAGGGTTCTTAGACCACGGCTGGCCAAATAGGCATCATCCGCCGACGCACAATAGCCCATCAGGTAGCTGTACTCACGTAGTTGTGGCCAGTATTTTTCGTTGGCCGTGGCGATACCCAGCATGGCATCTGAGTGCCCCACTATGTATTTAGTGGCCGACTGAATACACACATCCACCCCCAGGCCATAAGCATCCAGCAGCACCGGTGTACCCCAGGTATTATCCAGCATCAACACTATATGATGAGCTTTAGCGACAGCACTGATAGCCGGAATATCCTGCAACTCCATGGTCAGAGAACCCGGAGACTCGAGAAAAATCACTTTGGTATTGGCTTTGATCAGCGCACTGATGCCTGCCCCAATCAATGGATCGTAATAAGTCGTTTCTATGCCCAGGCCTGCCAATAACTTATCGCAGATGGCCCGGGTAGGTTCGTAGGCGGTGTCGACCATCAGCAGGTGATCACCCTGTTTTAAAAAGCTCAGTAAGGCAGCGTTAATGGCCGCTGCACCACAAGGGTACAAAGCACAACCGGCTGAACCTTCCAGATCACAGATGGCATCCTGCAACGCAAAGTGAGTCGCCGTGCCACGGCGGCCATAATAAGGCACTCGGTCGCCACGATGCGCTGTCGCGTGCTTTAGCTCAGCCATAGTGTCAAACACAATAGTAGAAGCTCGTACTACGGGCGGATTAACCGCGGAGCCAGTCCACTCTTTACCGCGGCCCGCATGGATTAGTTGAGTTGCTTTTTTCATCAGAAAGACCTTGGACATCCAGATGTCCGATAATCTACAGCGAAATGGTCATTAACGCCAGACCTGGATCTCTGAATGACTCAGTAGTTTTTCCAACTGCGGTTTAGCAAAGTAATACCCCTGAAACCAATCAATACCCGCCTCAGCCAAATAATCCAGCTCCGCTTTGGTTTCGACACCTTCAGCCAATACTCTGGTTTTTAACTCGCAGCACACGGTCAAAATCCCCTTCAGCACAGCTTGTTTTACAGTGTCCTTATCGATATCCCGGATCAATCCCATATCTAACTTCAACACCGCCGGTCGTAACGAAGTCAGCCAGGCTAAACCGGCATAACCAGAGCCAAAATCATCAATAGCGGTAATAAAACCACGTTTAGCATAGCTTTCAAAAATACGTTTTAATTTAGCCTGATCGGTAATTTGCTCGCCTTCTGTCACCTCAAACATAATTTGAGTGATATCAAAGCCGAACATATCGCCAGCCTCGATAGTGGCACGAATGCAGGTTTCAGGGTTATACACTGCGTTAGGTAAAAAGTTAATGCTGAGCAATTTTTTCAGCCCAAGTTTAGAGGCTGTCTCGATCGCTTTCACACGGCACGCCTGGTCAAAGTAGTATTTATTGTTATCATTAATCTGCTCAAAAACCCAACCTGCACCTTGCCCCTCGGGTCCACGCACCAAAGCTTCATAGCCCACTATGTCTTGTGAGGACCAATCAATGATCGGCTGAAAAGCCATACGGATCTCAAAACCTAAAGATTGGCCGCTTAAGCAGTCCATGCAGCTTTGTTGTTTGATTTGTTCTGGAAAATCCATAAAAGTAACCCAAAAAGCAATGGTTTGCCTATCACATTAGATGACCAGACCCGGTGAATGCAAGTGAACTGCGCTCAGTTCGACAAAATGACTGGTGAAATCAAATTGGTCTTAGTTTGCGTTCAGGCCGTATTTGCCTTGTCGCAACCACAGTACAGGCTGGTTTGCCTAAGTCAGCCATGTATAATAGTCCTCTACTTAGCAGAGCCTGAGCCCTATGAAATACAAAGACCTGCGTGACTTTATCAGTCAGCTGGAGCAACGCGGATTGCTCAAACGAATCTCGATGGAAATCGACCCTTATCTGGAAATGACTGAAATAGCGGACCGTACCTTACGTGCGGGTGGTCCCGCCTTATTATTTGAAAATCCTAAGGGTTTTGCTGTGCCAGTCCTCGCGAACCTGTTTGGTACACCAGAACGGGTCGCTTTGGGGATGGGTCAGACGGATGTGGCTGCATTGCGTGAGGTTGGCAAGTTACTGGCCTTTTTGAAAGAGCCTGAGCCACCAAAAGGGCTCAAAGATGCCTTCAGTAAGTTTTCTATTTTCAAGCAAGTGCTGAATATGCCGGCCAAACAGGTGAAACGCGCTCCTTGTCAGCAAGTAGTGCTGTCCGGCGATCAGGTGGATTTAAGCAAAATTCCGGTGATGACCTGCTGGCCCGGTGACGCAGCCCCTCTGATCACCTGGGGTTTAACAGTCACCAGAGGCCCTCATAAAGAGCGGCAGAATCTCGGTATTTATCGTCAGCAAGTGCTTGGGAAAAACAAAGTGATTATGCGTTGGTTATCACATCGCGGCGGCGCTTTGGACTTTTTAGAATGGCAAAAAGCCAACCCGGGTCAACGCTTCCCGGTGTCAGTCGCGTTAGGCGCGGATCCTGCCACTATCTTAGGCGCGGTAACGCCAGTGCCAGATACCTTATCTGAGTACGCTTTTGCTGGCTTGTTACGTGGTGATAATACCGAAGTGACTCGCTGTATCAGTAACGACTTGCAAGTGCCAGCCAGTGCCGAATATGTACTGGAAGGCTATATCGAGCCGGGTGAAATGGCGCCTGAAGGCCCTTATGGCGACCATACCGGCTATTACAACGAAGTGGACTCCTTTCCTGTGTTTACTGTAACTCATATCACCCACAGAGAAAATCCGATCTACCACAGCACCTACACTGGCCGTCCACCAGATGAACCGGCGATTTTAGGCGTGGCTCTGAACGAAGTCTTTGTGCCTATTCTGCAAAAGCAGTTTCCAGAAATAGTTGATTTTTATCTGCCGCCCGAAGGTTGCTCCTATCGGATGGCGGTTGTGACCATGAAGAAACAATACCCTGGTCATGCCAAACGCGTGATGATGGGGGTCTGGTCTTTCCTGCGGCAGTTTATGTACACCAAATTTGTGATTGTCTGTGACGACGATATCAATGCGCGTGACTGGCAGGATGTGATCTGGGCCATTACCACACGCATGGATCCTGCCCGTGATACCACCCTGATAGAAAATACGCCGATCGATTATCTGGACTTTGCTTCGCCAGTGTCGGGTTTAGGCTCAAAAATGGGCTTAGACGCTACCAATAAGTGGCCGGGCGAAACCACTCGCGAGTGGGGCGAACCTATAGTGATGGACCCGACCGTCAAAGCCAAAGTAGATAGTATCTGGGCTGAACTGGGTATACTACCGGCTGAGCAGAGCAGTCAAACACTCAAAGTACCGGGTCAAAAATGAGCCATCAGGTCACAATACTACCCAGTGGCCTGAGTTTTCAGGTGGAAAGCAACGAAACTATTCTCGAAGCGGCGTTACGCCATGGCATCGACTTTCCATTTCGTTGTAAGCAGGGCGTTTGCACCTCCTGCGTCTGCCGACTGCGCTCTGGCTCTGTGTCTTATTTGCCACCTGAACCTTTGACTGATCTGGATAAAGCACAAAACTTTACCTATTGTTGTCTGGCTTATGCCGAGTCAGATCTGACCTTACACCACCCTTTTATTCGTGGCTAAGCCGCAGGATTATTCATGACCAAAGTGATTTGTACCGTCGATAAAATTCAGCCATTAACCTCTGGTGTGCATCAGGTACTGCTGACACCACAACAAGAAGTGCAGTTTAAAGCGGGTCAGTATTTACAGCTATGCATAACGGATCAAGACAAACGGCCATTTTCTGTGGCTTCAATTCCGGGTCAGCAACAGTTGGAGTTGCAAATTGGCGGTGCTGTAGCCGATCAGTATTCAGGTCAGGCTTTAGCTCATCTGCAAAGCAACGATACTGTGACTGTCGAGGTAGGTTTAGGTCAGGCCTTTTGGCGCGAAGATAGCCATAACCCTATTTTGTTGCTAGCGGGTGGCACTGGTTTTTCCTATGTCTACAGTATAGCCCAGGCCATAGCAGCAGCAGGCGTGAAGCGACCGGTATTTTTATACTGGGGCGTACGTCATGAAGAAGCCCTCTATCATATGCCTGAACTGCAACAATGGGCCTCTGCTCATCACGATTATAGACTGGTACCTGTGGTACAAAGCCCTTCAGATAACTGGCAAGGCCGTTCTGGCCTGGTGCACCAGGCGGTACTGGAAGATTTTGTCTCGCTGGAAGCATACGACATCTACATAGCGGGTCCTTTCCCTATGGTGGGTGTAGTGCGGGACGCATTCCTTGAGCAAGGTGCAAAACGCGAACAAATGTTTGCCGATGCTTTTGCTTATATCTGAATAACATGCTAATTCACAAAACAAAAAGGCCGCTTTAAATAAGGCGGCCCTTTGTATTTACAGCTACACCACGGCTCTACTTTTTGTATTTGTTAAACCAGTAAGTGATATAGGCAGGTTTCGCCATCATATTGCTGGGTCTGATATGGATACCATGCGAAGCACCGGGGATCCGCACCATAGCGGTTTCCACCCCACGTAATTGCAAGGCCTGATAAAACTGCTCAGTCTCAGAAATAGGCGTTCGATGATCGGATTCTCCCGTCATCAGCATGGTGGGGGTTTTTACATTGCCGACATAGCTGATAGGAGAATGTTTCAGGTAGTGCTCTGGTTTTTCCCATGGCATACCAGGGAACCAGTACTGGCTAAAGTAGTTGTACATATCGGCATTGAGCACAAAACTAAACCAGTTGATCACAGGATTAACCGCCACAGCGGCTTTAAATCTGTCGGTATGACCCACTATCCAACTGGTCAGTAAACCACCACCACTGCCCCCAGTGACAAATAACTGCTCTGGGTCGATAAAACCTTTAGCGACAGTGGCATCCACCACATCCATCAGATCGTTGTAGTCTTCACTTGGAAACTTATGGTGAATTAAATTGGCGAATTCCATCCCATAACTGGTACTGCCACGAGGGTTGGTATACAACACCACATAGCCCTGAGCCGCCATCAGTTGTAATTCCATCGCAAACACAGGGCCGTAGGCGGTATGAGGGCCACCATGGATTTCCAGTATCAACGGATACTTTTTGGTTTTATCGAAGCTTGGCGGCAAAATCAGCCAGCTTTGTAACTTACGCTGATCCACAGAAGAAGTGACCCAAAATTCCTCTACGTCGCCTATATCGCGGGCCAACTGCAAGTCTTTGTTCAGTTCGGTCAGTTGTTTCTTTTTACCATCCTGCCATAGGCCGAGCTCAGCCGGCGCCTGGGTCGACATCTGGGTATAGGCGATGTCACCATCCTCCGACACACTGAAGCTACCGCCGGTATAAGGTCTGCTGTAGGAGGTGCCACCAACCTGCTCCACCAGCACTTTACGTTTACCATTCAGGGGCTGTAAGGCAATTTTTCCCTGCGCCTGATCGTCATATTGAATATAAAGCGCATCGCTGTCGCCATCCCAACGGAAGCTGTCGATAGCCCGGTCTAAATCGGCGGTCAGAGCCTTTACTTCACCAGACTGCAGATTTTTCACGTATAGCTGATCGGCTTGATGCGCCAGTTTCTTATCGTCATAACCTAGATAAGCCAGCCATTTTCCGTCAGCAGATAAAGCGGGCGCATGGTCAGGGCCAAAACGATCAGTGACTTGCGTCAGGCTTTTATCTGCAATAGTCAGCTTATAGAGGTCGCTATTCTGAGCCTGAGCCCTTTTATCCGACTGACGGTTGGCAGAAAAATAAAAAGCTTTGCTGTCGTTTTGCCAGCTAATTTCACTAGCATGATCAAAATCGCCGCTGGTGAGCTGGATAGGAGTACCGCCCTCAGCCGCCATCAAATAGATATGTTTATAACCAGCCGCTAAATAGCCCCGGCCGTCGGCGCGGTATTGCATAGTGTCGATATAAATAGGTGCTTTAGCCCAGTCATTTTGTTCGGGCTTACCAGGTAAAGTCACAGGACTTGCTGCTTTTTTTGGCGTAAACATCGAAAAAGCCAGCCATTTCCCATCCGGTGACCAGCTTAAACCGGAAGGAGAAGCCGGTAAGTGGCTGACCTGGCCACTCTGGCCATTGTCCATCCAGCGGATATGGATCTGTGGTTTACCTGAAGCTGATGAGATAAAAGCTAGTTTTTTGCCATCAGGTGACCAAATAGGTGAGCTGATATCCGCCTGCTCTGACACTAAAGGTCGTAGCTGGCCCGTTTTGGTCTCACTGAGCCACAAAGAGCCAATACGTTTGTCCAGAGCTTGGTCAAAGCGATTACGCACAAAAACCACCTGATCGCCGTCACTGCTGATCTGCGGATCGGAGACAAACTCTAACTGGAAAACATCTTCATACTGCAGGGGTTGTTGTGCAGCTACTGTGCTCAGACTGATACCTGAAATCGCTGCGAAAACTGCTGTTTTAATCAATAAATGCACCTGAACCTCGTTATTCTGATTATGGGTTGAGCAGATACTAGGTTGTGTTGGATGATTATTGCCAGAGTGATGCGGCTAATGGGGGTGTTTTGGGGTTGGGTATTGGTGGAGTTGCTTGTGAGGGTGTTTTTTGTGGGATTTTAAAAAGCAGATTTGCTTTGAATTCCGGGGCGGTGAACTACTTTATTACGGGCCTCCTGCCCTCCACCCTCCGGGCCGGCTGCGCCGTTCAAAAACGTTCCAGACGTTTTTGTGCTCACCCCATCCATGGGGTTCAGGGTGAGGTGACAGCGGAACCTCTTGTCCGGCCGCTTGCAGAGCGCGCGGCGTGAAACAGGCGTGACGCCAAACTGTTTGCGTCCCGTTTTTCCTGTTTCACCCTGGTGACCGCCTGTGGCAACGCAAATAAAAAACCCCGCTCAGTGAGCGGGGTTCTGTATTTGGGAGCCTGGCGGTGAACTACAGTGCTCGCCCCATCCTGGGTCTCGTCCCTGCGGGACCCGCCGTTGGCGGTCCAAAAACGTTCCTGACGTTTTTGTCGCATGGGGGATGCCCTGCTCGAATGGTCCACCACTAAATTCACATAAGCAAAAAGGCCCAGTCGTTAGACTGGGCCCTTTGGCTTATTTGGGAGCCTGGCGGTGAACTACTCTCGCATGGCATCTGCCACACTACCATCGTCGCGGCTGCGTTTCACTTCTGAGTTCGGAATGGATTCAGGTGGTTCCACAGCGCTATTGCCACCAGGCAAAAACTGTTTTTGTGTCTTTAACAAGCAAGCTGATTCGAATTCTGTATCACACCACACACAAACACCTTGGGCGTTGTATGGTTAAGCCTCTCGGGCAATTAGTATGAGTTAGCTTAACGTGTCACCACGCTTCCACACCTCACCTATCAACGTTGTGGTCTCCAACGACCCTTATGTGTACTCAAGGTACAAGGGATGACTCATCTTTTGGCCGGCTTCCCGCTTAGATGCTTTCAGCGGTTATCCGTTCCGAACATAGCTACCGGGCAGTGCCATTGGCATGACAACCCGAACACCAGCGGTTCGTTCACTCCGGTCCTCTCGTACTAGGAGCAACTCCAATCAATCATCCAACGCCCACGGCAGATAGGGACCGAACTGTCTCACGACGTTCTAAACCCAGCTCGCGTACCACTTTAAATGGCGAACAGCCATACCCTTGGGACCGACTTCAGCCCCAGGATGTGATGAGCCGACATCGAGGTGCCAAACACCGCCGTCGATATGAACTCTTGGGCGGTATCAGCCTGTTATCCCCGGAGTACCTTTTATCCGTTGAGCGATGGCCCTTCCATACAGAACCACCGGATCACTAAGACCTACTTTCGTACCTGCTCGACGTGTCTGTCTCGCAGTTAAGCTGGCTTCTGCCTTTGCACTAACCGTACGATGTCCGACCGTACTTAGCCAACCTTCGTGCTCCTCCGTTACTCTTTAGGAGGAGACCGCCCCAGTCA
>NZ_LAVS01000005.1 GCF_000986865.1 Rheinheimera mesophila | reverse complement strand
ACCCTGAGCCTGACCTTAACCGATGGATCAGACAATACCAGCAATCCTGCGACTGCCACCATCCAGAAAGACGCCACAGCACCGGCTGGTTATAGCGCCAGTATCACGCCAGCGACTATTGATAAGAGCAATGAAGCTGCAGTGGGTATTCAGCTAAGCAATGCCGAGGTTGGCGCAACTTATAGTTACAGTATTAGCAGCAGTGGTGGCGGCACGGCGGTGACGGGCTCGGGCACAGTGAGTACTGCCTCTGCGTTAATCGGTGGAATTAATGCCACAGCACTGCCAGAAGGAACGCTGACGCTGACAGTGACGCTGACGGATGCAGCAGGCAATAGCGGCGATGCGAAAACAGCGACGGCGACAAAAAGTTATGCAGCAGCGCCAGTGATAACACAAGGCGAAGCTATAGCCGTCAGCATGAGTGAAGATGGCGCACCCAATGCCTTTAGTCTGACGCTCAATGCGACAGATGCAAATAGCAGCGACACTTTAAGCTGGAGCATCAAAACCGCAGCAGGCCATGGCGAGGCCAGTGTCAGCGGTGCAGGCAACAGCAAGGTCATCAGCTACGTACCGGATACTGACTTTAGTGGCAGCGACAGTTTTGAGGTGCAGGTGTCGGATGGTGCTCTGACTGACAGTATTGTAGTGAATGTTACTGTGGAAGCGAAAAATGATGCGCCAACACTCGCCGAGGAAAACTCCTGGCGGGTGATTGGAACTGCAGGCTTTTCAGCACAAGAAACCTATACCAACAGAATCGCTGTGTCTGCTTCAGGGAAAATTTATGTGGCGCACTTGTCGGCCGGCATACTCAGTATCAAAACATGGGAGCAAGGCCAATGGTTGCAGCTTGGTGAATCCTTAACAGCCTTTGGTCGTGAAGAAAGCTTGAGTTTGGCGTTGTCTCCTGATGCTGTCCCTTATGTGGGGTATGTTAGCAGCAATGGCACCACCGTGAGGCGTTTTAATGGCAGTGAGTGGGAGCTGGTTGGCATCGAAGGTATGAACAAAAATGCGACAGCAGTGCCGAAACTCATTGTTGAAGAGGATGGCATTCCATATGTGGCTTTCGTCAGTTCTCCAGTCAAAACTACCATAATGAAATTCACTGATGGTGCATGGACGCTGGCAGGGGAGCTGAATATGTCCAGGTCTTCCTTTGAGTTCGCGGTGGCGAAGGGTATTGCTTATCTGGCCTTTGGTGGTAACGGGGAGCCAGTGACAGTGACGGCTTTCGAGAATGGTGAGCCGTATTCATTAGGTCAGGAAGGTCTTAATAGTTATAACGTGAGCAGAAGGTCTCTGGCGACAGATGCCGATGGAAAGCCTTATCTGGCCGTATTTCACGTTGTGGAGCAGCGTGCAGAAATTACACTGTTGACATTGAATGCCAGTGAGCAGTGGCAGGCTGTAGGCCAGGCGTTGGAAGTCAATTACATTAACTCTATGCAGTTGGTTTTTGCAGCAGACAATACCCCTTGTTTGGGTATTGTTGCTGGTGGTGGAACTGCGGTTGTGAGGCAACGTGACGGCAAGATGGAGCAAGTGGGTGAGTCAGATTTTTATGTTGGTAGTAGCGGCAGTTTTAGTCTGGCGCTTGGGGCCGACGGCACGCCTTATGTGGCGTATCAGGACAGGGCCACTAACAATAAAACGACAGTGCAGACTTATGGTATTGCCGAGCTTGGCTCCGAATTGTATGTGAGTGAAGATGCAAAAGCCTTGCAGTTGTTAAAGGGCATTACTCTTTCTGATGCAGAGGGTGATGCCATTACTTTAACCCTATCTCTGTCAGACACCAAAGCAGGCACGATATCTGGCACAGCTTCAGGTAATGCAACCCTAGCTTACAACAAAGACACTGGTGTACTGACACTAACCGGCACTGTGGCTGATGTAAATGCCAGCCTGGCCAGCATAGTCTTTAGCCCTGCTGCCAATTATTCCGGTAGCTTTAACTTTACACTGGAATTGTCAGATGGTCAGGCAGCTATCAGTAAAGTAACCACCTCTGTAGTGGTGGCTAAGGTGAACGATGCGCCCGTGATTACAGGTGCGCCACAGACCTCGGTTAATGAAGATGAACCCTATAGCTTCACCCCGGCTGCCACTGATGTGGACGGCGACAAGCTGACCTACGGTATCAGCAATAAACCAGTCTGGGCCGAGTTTGACGCCAGCACTGGTAAGCTCAGCGGCACGCCGGGAAATGAGCATGTTGGGACTACTCAAAATATTGGGATTAGTGTAACAGATGGCGCATTCACAGTTTATTTGCGCTCATTTAACCTGACCGTAGTGAATGTGAATGATGCTCCGGTCTTTACCGCCATACCTAATATCACTCTGAACGAAAACGAGGATCTGACTTATACGCTGGATTTGTCGTCTTACCTGACAGACGCAGATGGGGATGAGCTGAGTCTGAGCATATCGGATAGCATCAATCAGTTGGCTAGTGAGTACTCTTTTGATGGTATGAAACTAGAGATGAACTTTGATGGGGTCAAATCGGGTTCGGTTGATGTAAGTCTTTCTGCGGCAGATGGCAAGGGGGGCTCCGCCACTACAACATTTAAGCTGACCGTGGTTGCAGAAAACGACATTCCTGTCGTCGAAGGCACGCCTGAATCGGTAGAGATGAATAGCTCTCAAGTGAAGGCCGTGTCATTGGTAGGACTGGTCAGTGATGAAGAAAGTAGCTTTGGTCGTGGTTTAACCCTGACAGCACAGGATTGGTCGTACGGCACCATCACAGAAAAAGATGGCATTCTAACGTTAAAAAGCAATGCTGACGCCAACGGCCAACAAAGAGTGAATTTGACACTGACCGATTCTGGCACAGCTAGCAACGAGGATAACAAAGCCAGTGTTCAGATTGAATTAGAGATCAGGGTCAACTTAGTTCAGCCATCGCTTGCCCTTACCGGGTCTTGCATTACAGAGTTGAAGGTCTATCTAAGCCGGCCTTTTGAATTGGATTTAAACAGTTGCTTTAAGGGGCCTGTGGGTCAGCAACTTTCAATGAGTGCTGTCTCGACAAAACCTGCGGCAGTGCAGGTATCCATCGATGCTGTCAGCAACAAGCTGACTTTAACAGGCAGCAAAGCTGGCGAACTGGCTACTGTCACAGTAACCGCTGCGACGACCACAGGAGCTACGCAAGATCTGATCATGGCTGTTCAGGTTGTGGATGCTGTTGCACCAGTGATCTCAAAGCTTGAGCGGGTGGAATTAAATACCACAGGTACTCTGACAGTAGTGACAGAGCTGCAATTGCTGGAAAAAGTTGAAGGCAATAGCCTGTTGGAGAAAAAACAAAACCTGGTGCAAAGCGGCACTGGTATCCCGGTGATCTCGAAGATAAACGGACATGCGAGGGGCTCTGCAGAGTGGCACAAACGTGTGTCCGCCAGCGGTGAGCTACTGCTTGGGTCGGGGAACCATACCATTACCTGGCAACTGACCGATGTGGCTGGTGGGAAATCAACAGAAGTGCAGCAAGAACTATGGTTATGGCCGCAACTGTCAGTTTCTTTAGATAAAAGCGAAGTGGTTTATCCAGGTGACTTTGATATCACTTATTCACTTGATGGGCAATTACCAACGGATCCTGATTTTTCTACTCAGAGAAGGAATAACCTACGCTCATTTCTGGGAACTGGATTCTTATCAGGAAGCTGTATCGACTATGGCTATTATGTGATTTCGACAGATTCGGAGGCTTATGACAAAGGTAGAACCTATAGCCCGCCCATTCTAACTCGCGGCAGCGGTTTCGGATCTAAGCCAACAACTGATATCAGTTGCAATGCATCGCTGACCGTCTTCGGCTATACGGCATACAGAAACAGGCATCCGGATCCGGAGTCCAGTGCTGTGAGTGTGACTATTAAACCTGAGGCTAAAGCAAATCAACCGATATCAGCAGTAATACAGTTCAAATCTTCACTTGTGCTAAGTGGAGTTACTTCTACCGAACTTGATGTGGCTGATAATTCAGCAGTGTTCAACACCTCTGTAATGACGCTCCTTGGAATTACTTCTGATGATATTAGCACTACAACTGGCATCTCAGGGTCAAGAGTCTCTATCAGTAGCCTGACATCAGGACTGTCTCTATCTGCTCCGACAGAACAAGTGGGTTTGACTGATGTGGTCAGTTATCCGGTGACATTGATTAAAACGGACCAAGGCTATCAATTACAGCTGCCTGATGGGTTAGAGCCAGGCGTTTACCAGCTGGCTCTGGAGTATAGCAATGAGTATGGCCAAAAAGGCAGCAGCAACTTAGTGTTGTCTGTGGTGGAGAGTCTGCCTGAACTGCTGCCAACCAATGATACAGATAGTGATGGCCTGCTGGATACCGAAGAGGGACTGCGGGATAGTAATGGTAACGGTATTGTCGATTATCTTGATCTCAATACGCTAGCGTCACAATTGCAATTAAGCCTGCAAGACAATGCTGCGTTGCAATGTCAGGCAGGCCGGTTATGCGCTTTGGGTGCTTATGCCCTGGCAGCAGGAGCTGATGGTGCTGCGTTGACACAGACGGAATGGCAACTGGTCAGTAATGTAGGGCCAGATGAAGATTATCAGCCAGTCAGCGACATTTTTGACTTTGTTATCAGACAGTTACCTTCAGTAGGTAGCAGTACTGCTGTGGTGCTACCGTTATCGCAGCCTGTGCCAGCCGGCGCTGTGTACCGTAAGTTTGCCAATGGTCAGTGGAACAGCTTTGTCGAAGATGAGCTGAACCAGCTGCATTCAGCACCTTCAAATGCAGCCGGGGCTTGCCCGTCGCCACGTTCGCCAGCCTATCGGCCGGGGTTGAATGCAGGTGATTATTGTATGCAGCTGACACTGCAAGACGGTGGCCCAAATGATGCTGACGGTATTGCCAATGGTGAAATTTTTGACCCGGGTGTGTTGGCACTGCAGGGCAATCAATTACCAGAGCCGCAAGCGGATGTTTTAACGCTGAAATTAAACAGCAGCGGTGTAATCAACCTGCTGGCGAATGACACAGATCCGGACGGTGACACGCTGGAGCTGACAAATGTCCGGGGTTTCAGCGGCACTCTGCAGTTTAGTGCGGATGGTTTGGTGCAACTGAGCCCACCGCAGGATTTTGTCGGTACTCTGAGTTTCAGCTATCAGGTTGCTGACAGCGAAGGGGCATTGGCTGAATCGACACTCGAAGTGACTATCAGTCCTAACTCCTTGCCTGTTGGGGTGGCTGATATCGCCAGAACGACCAATAACGTCACTATTACTATAGATGTACTGGCTAACGACACTGACGCGGATGGTGACCGCCTATCCCTTCAAAGTGGCAGTGCTGGCGAGGGGCAGGTGCTGGTAGTGGATAACAAATTACGATATGTGCCCAAAGCAGGCTTTGTCGGAACTGATACGGTCAGTTATCGTGTTGCCGACGAATGGCAGGGGGTGGCTGAAGGTAGCTTAACGGTTACGGTTGAGGCATATCCTGAAGTTGAGCCGCAGACTAAATCCAGTGGTGCTGGTATCGGCGGATTAATGCTCGGCTTACTAGCCGCGGCTGCCTGGCGGCGTAAAACCTATCAGCGCTGTGGAGCTCTGCGCTGATAGGTCAGTTGATGTTTGATGTAGTCACGATGCGCTGATGATCAGCGCATCGTGACAAATTCCTCGGCAGAAGTTGGATGTATCGCCACGCAGTTATCAAAGTCAGCTTTGGTGGCGCCCATTTTGATCGCCACGCCAAAACCCTGCAGCATTTCATCCGCGCCAAAACCTATCACATGCAAACCTACCACTTTTTCGGTTGGGCCAGCACAGACTAGTTTCATCCGTGTTAGTTGACGGTGTTGGGTTAAAGCCGTGTACATTGCGGCAAATTCGCTGCGGTAGACTTTAACCTCGCTGTCACCAAACTGTTGACGGGCTTCGTCTTCGCTAAGGCCTACAGTGCCGATAGGAGGATGCGAAAATACCACGGTTGGCACTGTGTGGTAATCCAGTTTGCTGTCGGGTTTGTTGTTAAATAACCGCTCGGACAAACGCCGTCCCGCGGCGACCGCGACCGGTGTTAACGCTAAGCGACCTGTATTATCGCCTACTGCGTAAATGCCCGGCACATTGGTATTCTGATACTCGTCGGTTGGGATATAGCCCTGGCTGTCTAACTTCACCCCAGCCTTTTCTAGCTGCAGCTTGTCATTGGCTGGCTCGCGGCCTATAGCCCAAATCAGACAATCCACACTAAGACTGCCACCAGTGGAAAGCTGGACAGTTAAAGAGCCATCAGCGTTTTTACTGACGGAGCTGACTTCAGTGTGCGGATGCAGTTTCGGGCCCTCTTTGGCCATCAGTTCAACCAAGGTGTCGGACAGCATCGAATCGAAGCTGCGCAGAGGTTTGTCTTTGCGCACTAGTAAATGAGTTTCGCTGCCTAAGGCTTGCATCACACCGGCAATTTCTACCGCTATATAACCAGCCCCTACAACAGCTACCCGCTTGGGCTGGCTTTGCAAGGCAAAAAAGCCGTCACTGTCGATGCCAAGTTCCGCACCTGGTATCTCGGGACGCACGGGGCGACCACCTGTGGCTATGGTAATATGGCCGGCACTGTAGAGTTTGCCATCCACTTCTACTGTGTTTTGATCAACAAAACGGGCAAAACCCCGAATCACTGTTACCCCATTTTTGGCCAGCACTCTGTCGTAAGAGGCATGAATACGCGAGATGTAAGCTTCGCGGCTTTCGACCAATTTACTCCAATTTAACGCAGGCATTTGTACATCTAAACCATAATCCGGCGCATATTTAAAGGCATCTGCAATTTGCCCGGCAAACCACATGGCTTTTTTCGGCACGCAACCCACATTAACGCAGGTGCCACCTAAATACTTAGCTTCGATAATGGCACATTTCTGGCCATGACTGGCTGCTCTGTTGGCGCTGGCAATACCGCCACTGCCGCCACCTATGGCGATGTAATCAAAATGTTCAGTCATGCTCGGATTTCCACAGAAAGAAGAATTGAACTGGTTATATGGCGTCTGACCGGTGAACTCAAGTCAATTTGCGATAAAGTCAGTACGGACGCACAGAAAATGCTTGAGAACAGCAAAAAAGCCCCAATACTGCTGTTATAAAAGCTGAGACGAGAGCAATCATGACCCAAGCCTTACCTGTATTTAGTCAAATAGAGCCATCACAAATCAAAGCCCGTGTAGAGCAACTGATCGCGGCATGCACTGCAGATATCGAAGCCGTTGTGCAACAGCCGCACCCAAGCTGGCAGTCGTTGATTATCGCGCTGGAGGACAACAGCGATGAGCTCAGCAAATTCTGGTCGCCCGTGTCGCATTTAAACTCGGTAAAAAATAGCCCCGAACTACGGGAAGCTTATGAAAGCTGCCTGCCGCTGTTGTCTGATTTCAGCACTTATGTCGGCCAGCACGAAGGTTTGTATCAGGCCTATTTAAAACTGTCGCAAAGTGCGGAATACGCCACTTTAACTACAGCCCAGCAAAAAGTGATTCAAAACGCATTGCGCGATTTTAAGCTGTCCGGTATTGGTTTATCCGACGAGAAAAAACAGCGCTACGGCGAAATTCAAAGTCGTTTATCTGACCTGGCCTCCAGTTTTTCTAACAATACGCTGGATGCGACTCAAGCCTGGTTTAAACATATTGAAGACGAAAGCCTGCTGGCTGGTTTACCTGAAGATGCCAAATTAGCAGCGGCTGAAGCGGCAGAGCAAAAAGAACTGTCCGGCTGGGTGTTTACGCTGGAATTCCCAAGTTATATCGCCATTATGACCTATGCCGACAATAGCGATTTACGCGCTGAGTTGTATCAGGCCTATTGCACCCGCGCTTCAGACGAGGGCCCAACAGCGGGCCAGTTTGATAACAGCACCATTATTGAAGAAACCTTAGCCTTGCGACACGAATTAGCGCAGTTGCTGGATTTTAATAATGCAGCCGAAGAATCATTGGCGACCAAAATGGCCGAAAGCCCGGCTCAGGTGCTGGAGTTTTTAGCCGATTTAGCCCGTCGTGCTAAACCTCAGGCATTGCAGGATCTGGCCGAACTCAAAGCTTTTGTCAAAGCTGAATTTGGCGTGGACGAGTTAAACGCCTGGGATGTGACCTATTACTCTGAGAAGCTAAAACAAGCCAAATATTCTATTTCTGACGAAGCTCTGCGGCCTTATTTCCCGGAAACCAAAGTAGTGCCGGGTTTATTCAGCGTGCTGAATAAATTATTTGGCATCCGTGTGCAAAAGCGCGAAGGGGTGGATGTCTGGCATCCGGATGTGAGTTTTTACGATATTTTTGATGCCAAAGGCGAGCTGCGTGGCAGTTTTTATCTGGATTTATATGCCCGGGCGAAAAAACGCGGTGGGGCCTGGATGGACGATTGTCAGGGCCGGCGCTGGAAAGCCGATGGCAGCTTGCAACATCCGGTGGCTTATTTAACCTGTAACTTTAATAAGCCAGTAGGCGGCAAACCTGCGTTGTTTACTCATGACGAAGTGGTGACTTTATTCCACGAATTTGGCCATGGTTTACACCATATGCTAACGCAAGTGGATGCCTCTGCCGTCGCGGGCATCAGTGGCGTAGCCTGGGATGCGGTGGAATTGCCCAGCCAGTTTTTAGAAAACTGGTGCTGGCAGCCAGAAGCTTTGACGTTAATTTCCGGTCATTACCAGACAGGCGAAGCGTTACCCCAGGATATGCTGGACAAAATGCTGGCGGCAAAAAACTTCCAGTCGGCGCTATTTTTGGTGCGTCAGCTCGAGTTTGCCTTGTTTGATTTCCGTTTACATGCCGAATATGACCCGGCCTTGGGTGGCCGTGTGCAGCAGATCCTGGACGATGTCCGCCAGCAGGTGTCTGTGATTATTCCGCCACGGTTTAACCGCTTCCAGCATGGGTTTAGCCATATTTTTGCTGGTGGTTATGCCGCAGGTTATTACAGCTACTTATGGGCTGAGGTGCTGTCTGCTGATGCCTTTGGCCGCTTTGAAGAAGAAGGTATTTTTAATCCGGCTGTGGGTCAGGACTTCCTGCACTGCATTCTGGAAAAGGGCGGTAGTGCCGAACCCATGGAACTGTTTAAAGCTTTCCGTGGCCGCGAACCTTCTAATGCGGCGTTGTTGCGGCATATGGGTATAGCAGCCTGAGGGTCTAATCAGCTTTAGCCTTTGTTGTTGATTTAGGAAAATGTTCTATAGTTAGCCTTCGCAACAGACAAAGGCGAAGGCGATGAAGATTAAACCATTGATAAAAAAGCTCGGCCAGAATCCCTGGTTGAATATGCTGATCTTTGTGGTACTGCTGATCTCGGCTGGCAACGAAATCTGGCAAAGTATTCAGCAGTTTGAGTTGGGGGCTCATCATGGCGTCTTTTTATATGCACTGATGCAGTGCCTGAAAACTCTGCCTGATTTATTTGAACCCTTAGAATCACTGCAAGGCAAAGAGTCAGAACGTTAAACCCTGTGTGGTCGGCAGTACAATCCAAAGTGAAAAAGGTGATAGAACGGATGGCATATCCAGAGCAGTTTTCCATTATTTATCAACGAGCTGCCGAGCGTAAAGGCGGTAAAGCGGCATTGCAGTCTCTGTTAACTAAACCCCGCACTGCAGCGCAATTGCAGCAACTGACCGACGCTGACTGTTTAAGTGAGTTCAGTAAGAAAATTTTTCAGTCTGGTTTCGTCTGGTCTGTGGTGGAGAAAAAGTGGCCGGGTTTTGAAGAGGTATTTTTTGGTTTTGAACCGGAGAAAATGCTGCTGATGAGCGATGAAATGCTGGCAGCCAAAGCAACTGACCCCCGTATTATCCGCAATGCAACTAAAGTGTTTGCAATACGGGATAATGCATTGATGATACAGCAAGTCGCTGATCAATATGGCAGCTTTGGTGCCTTTTTAGCGCAGTGGCCGGGTGAGGATATCATTGGTTTATGGGGATATCTGAAGAAGCATGGCGCTCGTCTTGGAGGCAACACAGGAGCTTATGCCTTGCGTATGCTGGGCAAAGATACCTTTATCATCAGTCAGGATTTGGAAGCTTATCTGCGCAATGTTGGTGTGATTGAGGGGGGCTTAAGCAGTCAGAAAAATCAGAAAGCCATCCAGCATCAATTTAATCTGTGGCAACAGCAGTCGGGTTTAAGTTTGCAGGAAATCAGCAAAGTGGTCGCCTTTAGTTGTGGTGATAACTATGTGGGTTTACAGAGGTAGCCGAAGAGAGTTGAAGCGCTGTCCCTTTAATAACTTGTTACAACTTTGATTCAGATGTAACTCATTGCTTGGTTACTACTCAGCAAGCTCCATGTTAACTTGGTGTATTGAACACGAAAAAACAAGGAGCCCCCTATGCTGGAAATTAAAGGCCTGACTAAAACTTACGACAACGGCGTCAAAGCGCTGAATAATGTCAATTTATCCATCAGCAAAGGTATGTTTGGCTTGCTGGGCCCAAATGGTGCCGGCAAATCGTCGCTGATGCGCACTATCGCTACTTTGCAACAGCCTGACAGTGGCAGTATTGTATTTAATGGCATAGACGTATTAAAAGACCCGCAAGCGCTGCGTAAAACATTAGGTTATTTACCGCAGGATTTCAGTGTCTATCCCCGTATCAGTGCCTTTGATCTGTTAGACCATCTGGCTGTGCTAAAAGGCTTTACTGAGAAAAAACAGCGAAAAGAGCTGGTTGAAGGATTGCTGGCTCATACCAACTTATTCCAGCACAAAGACAAAGCCGTCAGTGGTTTTTCCGGTGGCATGCGCCAGCGTTTTGGTATAGCTCAGGCTTTGTTGGGCAATCCGGATCTGTTGATTGTCGACGAACCTACAGCAGGGTTAGATCCGGAAGAACGCAACAGATTTCATAACTTGCTGGTGAGCCTGGGTGAAGAAAAAGTCATTATTTTATCCACCCACATAGTGGATGATGTGGCTGAGCTTTGTCCTGCTATGGCGGTGCTCTCTGGTGGACAGATTTTATTGCAGGGCAATCCGCTGGATTTGATTCAGCAGGTCAGTGGCCACATCTGGACTAAAACCGTATCTCAGCAAGAGGCGGCAGAGCTGGAAAAAATATTACCCGTGATCTCCAAACGCTTATTTGCAGGTCGTACTGTATTGAATGTATACGCAGAGCAGGCGCCAGAGGGGTTTGTGGCCACAGCGGCTGGCCTTGAAGATGTGTACTTCTCCTGTTTATCGAACCATCGCTCAGCACAAGCTGCAGCTTAGGAGAGGTTATGTTTGCTCTGATGACCCGTTTTGAGCTGCGTTATTACCTGCGTCAGCCCTCTTTTTATGTCGTAAGTTTATTGTTGTTTTTAATCAGCTTTTTGTCTGTTGCCTCAGACAATGTCAGTATAGGTGGCGGCGGTGAAGTATTTAAAAATGGTCCTTATGCCATAGGCCAAACCTTGTTGACCTTAAGCATCTTTGCCATGTTTCTGGTGGTGAATTTTGTTGGCAGCAGCGCAGTGCGAAATCAGCAACATCAGATGGAAGAGCTGATTTACACTAAACCTGTATCGCCTTTTGCTTACCAGTTCGGTCGCTTTTTTGGTAGCTATCTGGTAGTGCTGTTGGTCTATATCGCTGTACCTTTGGGTATGCTGCTGGCGAGTTTTATGCCCTGGGTCGATGCCAGTCGTTTTGGACCTACTGATCTTTGGTTTTACGCTTACAACTATCTGGTGTTATCGGTTCCCAGCTTTTTTATTATCTCCGCGCTGTTTTATGCCATAGCGACACGGTTCCGTTCTATGATGGCGTTGTACCTGATCGCTGTTGTTTTGCTGGTGTTGTATATAGTTTCCGGTGCCGTAGCGCGTCTACCTGAATACCGGGCTTTATCCGCTTTGTTAGATCCTTTTGGTTTACGCACCTTTTTTGATCTGACCCGCTACTGGACTATCCAGGAGAAAAATACCCTGCTGGTGAGTTTTGAGGGCGTGTTATTGCAAAACCGGCTGTTATGGTCGGGTATTGCTGTGATTTTACTGGCGTTTTCCGGCTTATTTAAACTGCCGAAACTGGACCGCAAAGACAGCAAAAAAGCGAAAAAAATCACATTAAAACAACCCGAACTTTCACTGGAAAATTTACAGAAAAAAGCTTCTGCCACTGCGCTTTTGCCCGCTTTTATGGTCCGGCTGAAGTTTGAAGTGAAACAAGTGTTGTTCACCGCACCTTTTATTATCCTGGGTTTAATTACTGTGGCTCAACTGATAGGCCCATTGTTTGCTGATATTGGCTGGTATGGCACCTCAAGCTGGCCTCTGACTCAGACCATGGTGGACCATATCATAGGCTCAATCAGCTTACTGATGATTATTGTCATCGTTTATTACAGTGCTGAGGTGGTGTGGCGTGAACGTAACTCAGGTATGGGCGATATTATCGACACTATGCCAGTGCCCAACTTAACCTTTTGGACCGCCAAGCTTATGGCGATGGTCCTGGTGATGGCTGCCTTGCTCCTTATTGGTATCGTCACCACTATGGGTTATCAGTTGATTAAAGGTATCGAGGATTTCGAGGTAAGCCAATACCTGATCCGTCTTGGTTTTTTTGTATTGCTGCCTCTGGTGATGAGCGCAGTGCTGGCGTTTTTCCTGCAGGTACTGAGCCCGAATAAATTTGTCGGTATGGGGCTTTTTGTCGGTTACTTCTTAAGTTCACTGGTGATGGCATCCTGGGGGCTCGGTCATAGCCTGTATAACTTTGGTAATTCGCCTGCTTTAGGTTTTTCTGATTTAAATCAGTATGGCAACAGATTAACCACCCATTCGGTTTACATGCTGTACTGGGGCGCTATCAGTACCATCTTATTTGTACTGGGTTACGGTTTGTATCACAGAGGCCCGTTGCAAAGCCTGAAACTGCGCTGGAGCAAGCTGGGTTATCACCTGGGACAAACCGGCAAAGTGGTGATTGCCGCTTCAGCACTGATCGCGGTGGGGACTGGTGCTTTTATCTACCAGCAAACCATTCTGCTCAACAATTACGTTACAGCAGATGAAATCACAGACCTACAAGCCGACTACGAAAAAGCCTTTATTCAGTACGCCAACTTGCCAGCTCTGGTCACAACAGAGGTGAAAGCACAGATTGATCTGTTTCCTTCTGAGCAAAAAGTGCAGGCCCGGCTGCAAATCCAGTGGCAAAACAAGTCACAACAGCCGATCGAAAAAGTACTGGTGAACTGGCCGGAAAATACAGAACACCTGAGCATTGGCATAGAGGGGGCTCGTTTAAGTGAGCGGGATACGAAGTTCCGGACTTCGTGGCTGACATTCAATCCGGCAGTTGCACCTGGCGCCAAAGTCGCAGGAGTTATTGAATTAACCCGCGAATCCAAGGGCTTACGTGAAACCGGCTACGATGTGACAGTCGTTGAAAATGGTACTTTTATTAACAACTGGGAGCTGCTACCGACTTTTGGTTATCAGGACCGTTTCGAATTGCAGGACAGGCACGAACGCCTGAAGCGTGATTTAGAGCCAAATGAGCGTGCCAATAAACTGGAAGATTCGAAGTTTTATACGCAGAACTTCTTTGGCCCGGACGGTGATTTTATTCAGTTTGACGCCACTATCTCGACAGAAGCCGATCAGGTGGCGTTAACACCTGGCTATTTACAGAAACAATGGCAACAGGATGGCCGTAATTACTTCCATTACAAAATGGATCAGCCGATGGTCAATTTCTATTCCATTAGCTCAGGCCGTTATGAAGTGAAAAAAGCACAGCACAATGGTGTGGCTATTGAGGTGTATTACCACAAAGGCCACCCATGGAATGTCGATCGAATGATTGAGTCGGTGAAAGACTCGATTGATTACTTTACTGCGGCGTTTGGCCCTTATCAGCATAAGCAACTACGTATTATTGAGTTCCCGGGTTATCGTAGTTTTGCCCAGAGTTTTGCCAACACAGTGCCTTACTCTGAGCAAATAGGCTTTATTACTGATCTGCGCGACCCTGAGAATATCGACCCTGTGTATTACGTTACTGCGCACGAAGTGGCCCACCAATGGTGGGGGCATCAGGTCGGTGCTGCCGATGTACAAGGCAGTGCGGTGATCTCAGAGAGCCTGTCGCAGTATGCCGCTTTGATGGTGATGGAGAAAAAATACGGTGCGGATAAAATCCGTAAGTTCCTGAAAATCGAGCTGGACCGTTATTTACAGGGCCGTTCAACTGAGCGTATCGGAGAGCAACCTTTATTGCGCTCTGAGGGTCAGGGTTATATCCATTACCAAAAAGGCTCAGTAGTGATGATGGCGATTAAAGACCGTTTAGGTGAAGAGCGCTTAAATGCCAACTTAAAGGCCTTTAACGAACGCTATCGCTATCGTAACGACCCTTTCCCAACCACTTTGGATTTGGTCAGTTATTTAAGTCAGAACACAACGGCGGAAGAAAAGGCTTTTATTGATGACTTATTTAATAACATCACCTTGTATGATTTAAGGGTGAAAGACGCCAAAGTGACAGAACTGGCTGATGGTAAGTTCCAACTGAATTTGATTTTACATGCTGACAAGTTGGTCGCTGATGAAAAAGGCACAGAAACAACTCAGGCATTAGCAGAGCAAATCGATATTGGAGTCTTCAGCGTTGACCCGGATCAAATCAGTGGGGAAAGTGGCGTGATTTACCTGAAGAAACATCAGTTGCTGACAGGTGAAAACAGCATTGAGCTGGTGCTGGAACAGAAGCCGCTTTATGTCGGTGTGGATCCTTTTGTCCGTCTGATCGACCGTGACGGCGCAGATAATATCCGCAAGCTGTAAATTAGAGCAGATCTTTAATTCGGGTCAGAGTAAAATTAAATTCTGAATTTAATGAAAACTGACCCGAATGAAGGGCTTATGCCAGGCACCTGTTTTTATACATCTCCTGATTTCCCGCCTGCTCTTGCAGTTGGTTTGCAACAGAACTTCGGCTTATTGGCCACAGAGTCGCCACGAGGCTGGTATTTATGCTGGACAGGCGATGCTTTGGTGCTACGCAACACCGAGCTGAATAAGCAAGGCGATATCCTGGTCGACTTTGCCAGTGGTGCTGCTACCTACAGACGTAAGTTTGGTGGTGGTAAAAGTGAAGCCATAGCCAAAGCTGTAGGTTTAACCAAAAAACCGGGTTTAACCGTAGTAGACGCCACCGCAGGTTTAGGCCGCGATGCTCTAGTGCTGGCCAGTCTGGGCGCCAAAGTGACCTTAGTCGAGCGTCAGCCCGCAGTAGCGGCATTATTGGCCGATGGTTTACGTCGTGCAAGTCTGGATCCGGATTTAGCACACTGGTTACCAGAACGTATGCAACTGGTGTTTGCGCCGTCACAGCAGGCGTTAACCCAATTGCCTGTGCCGGACGTAGTGTATTTAGATCCTATGTTTCCGGCTCGTGAAAAGTCGGCTTTGGTGAAAAAAGAAATGCAGGCTTTTCATCAGGTGGTTGGCACAGATGAAGATGCAGATGCCTTGTTTCCGCTGGCCTGGCAACTGGCCAGCAAAAGAGTAGTGGTGAAACGGCCTGGTTATGCCGGGTTTTTAGCAGGGCAAAAGCCCAGTATGCAGATCGAAGGCAAAAACAATAGATTTGATGTGTATGTCAAAGCAGCCCTGGATTAACTCAATCAACAGGAATAACTGAATTAGCTGGATAAAAAGGGATAGATTGATGATCAAGATTGGCGATACCTTACCCAACGTAACTTTTGCACGTTTAACTGACAATGGTCCGGTGAACCTGACTACGGCGGAAGTATTTAAAGGCGAAAAAGTGCTGCTGTTTGCCGTACCAGGCGCTTTTACTCCAACCTGCAGCGCAGCTCATTTACCGGGTTTTATCGAGCATGCTCAGCAGTTTTTTGATAAAGGTGTCGACCGTATTATCTGTACCTCGGTCAATGACGCCTACGTAATGGATGCCTGGGGCAAGGCGCATAACGCCACTGACATCGTATTTTTAGCTGACGGTGCAGGCAAGTTTGCCAAAGCCATTGGCTTGGATACAGATACCGGTGATTTTGGTGGTGTGCGCTCCAGACGTTACGCTATGGTGGTCGATAATGCCGTGGTGACAGCGCTGAATGTCGATGAGCCGAAGCAGTTTGAAGTCAGCAAAGCTGAAGTGATGTTAGAGCTGGTTTAAACCAGCTCCAAAGCCGTTTTTATTGAAGGCCAGACTTCATCAGCGCTGGCCTGGTCTTCTGCTGTTAAACTTTGGCCTGATAACACCAACACTTTGCGGCCAACACCAGCGGCTTGTGCCGCTTGCATATCAGCTTTTTTATCACCCAGCATCAGGCTTTGGCTCGGATCAATCTGATATTTCTCTATGGCTTGTAATAACATGCCCGGCGCAGGTTTACGGCAATCACAGTCGATTTGATAAGGCGGATTGGCATTGACCGGATGATGAGGGCAAAAAAACACATCGGTCAGAGTGACGCCATGAGCCTCAAACTGAGCTTTCATCCAGTCGGTTAAGGCATGAAATTGCTGCTCATTATAATAACCGCGGCCTATACCAGATTGGTTGGTCACTACGACCAGTAAATAACCCCGTTGCTGCAAATGACGGCAGGCGTCAAACACACCGTCGATAAACTCGAACTGTGAAGGCTCACTGACATAACCGTGGTCGATATTAATCACACCGTCTCTGTCCAGAAAGGCGGCTTTTTGCTTTTGCTTCATAGTTGCTGCTCAGTAACAACTTTATCGAACATAGCAGTCACAGCTTCTACAGTTATTTTTTGCATAATATCGCTGCCTTTGACGCGGGTGCCCCATTTTAATTCTGCCGCGGTTTTGCCCTGCTGCGCCAGCAAGGACTGGTGATAGACCTCGACCACATACTGGCGGAATAAATAGGGCCCGGTGCGATCCGGATTACTGTGGCCATACAAACCTATCACCGGAGTGCCTACAGCCACCGCCATATGCGCAGGGCCAGTGTCGGGCGCTAAGACTACACTGGCGTGTTTTAATAACGCCAGTAGCTGTTTTAAATTGGTTTTGCCGGTCAGATCTGTGATCGGCTGCTGGGCTGAGGCCAAAATAGCCTGACTTAAATTGCGCTCCAGCTCTGTCGGGCCACCGCATAAAATCACCGCAAAACCCTTGGTATGGGCATAATCGGCCAAAGCCGCATAACGTTCTGGTAACCAGTTGCGTTCAGCTTTAGAAGCGGCTGGGCTGATGATCAACACTCGTGAGTTGCCAGTGGCTGCCAGTTGCTGTTTAGCCCATAACTCGTCGGCTTCAGGTATAGGCAATTGCCATGTTGGAGTTGTGCCAAGCTGTTGTTCTGTCACGCCAATAGCTTTGGCAAACTGGCGAAAACCATCCAGTACATGGCGGCGTGGTGCTGGCTCAATACGGTGGCGCATAAAAAGCGCATGTAACTCTTTGGCTGTGTGCCAGTCAAACCCTATCTTTTTACGGGCCTTGATACAAAGTGAAGCGACATTCGCGCGAAAGGCCACCTGCATATGCAACAGCACGTCAAAATAGTCGTGTTTTAAATCCTGCTTGAGCTGGCTGTAGGCGGCTTTGCCCAGCTTTTTATCAAAAACGACAAAACGCACACCGGGTAAACCCTCCAGCAAACGGGCTTCGACTTTGCCAATGATCCAGGTGATCTGCGCTTGTGGATGCTGACGCTGAATAGATTGCACCACAGAGACAGCATTGCAGACATCGCCAATGGCGGATAAACGCAGAATACAAATAGATTGAATAGGCTGCGACAAATCAGTGAGTTCCCTGTAAATCCTGAATTTTCCGGATCACTTTGCTGGTGGAGCGGCCATCCACAAAGGTCAGCACCTGCACTTCACCGCCGTTTGCTATAACCACGTCCGCACCTACTATGGTTTCGATACTGTAGTCACCACCTTTGACTAAAACGTCAGGCAAAATAGTGCTGATTAATTTCAGCGGCGTGTCGTTTTCGGCAAGGTCATCACCAAAAGGTACCACCCAGTCAACACTGGCCAAACTTGCCAGCACTGTGGCACGGTCTTCTAAGCTATTGATAGGACGCTGTTCGCCTTTTAAGCGGCGCACTGAAGCATCTGAATTCAGGCCTACCACTAAACGGTCACCCAAAGCCTTAGCCTGAGCTAAATAACGCACATGGCCAGCGTGTAAAATATCAAAGCAGCCGTTGGTGAAAACTATTCGCTCGCCGTTTTGACGGGCAAACTGAATATGCTGCAGCACTTTGTCAAAAGGCGTCTGGTAAAAATCGCCCTGACGGAATAAATCTTTATTCAGCTTAGCGGCCAGCTCTTCAGGAGAAACTGTCGCCGCTCCTACTTTACCGACCACTATGCCAGCCGCCAGGTTCGCTAACTGAGTGGCATCATGCAGCGGCATACCTGCGCTTAACATCACAGCTAAGGTGGCGATGACGGTATCGCCAGCACCTGTCACATCACTGACTTCCAGCACCTGGGCCGGGAAGTGATGATGCTCGGTAGCGGTAATCAGGCTCATGCCTTGTTCGCTGCGGGTTAATAAAATCGAAGCTAAACCGGCTTTTTGCATCAGCTCACGGGCTGAACTGAGCATTTCTTCTACAGAGCCTGTTTTGCCGCCTGCGGTTTTAAATTCACCTAAATTGGGTGTAATTACATCAGCACCGGCATACACAGACAAATCGGCTTGCTTGGGGTCCACCAATACAGTTTTGCCCGCCGCTTTGGCCAGTTGGATCATTTTAGAAATCTGCTGCAACGAGCCTTTGTTGTAATCACTGAACAGGATCACATCGTAGTTTTGATACACAGCAGCAAATCGCTCTGCCAGGAGTTCAGCATCGTCGCTACTGAACATTTCTTCCTGATCCAGCCGCACTATTTGCTGTTGGCGCGACACCACCCGCATTTTGGCGATGGTAGGTTTATGACTTTGGCTCAAAAGCTCAGAGTGAATTTGTTCACCGGCCAGCAGTTGCTGCAACGATTCGCCCGCGCTGTCGTGACCAATAATACCTAATAAGCCTACTTTACCGTCCAGATGGGCGATATTACGTGCCACGTTGGCAGCGCCACCGGCTTTGTCTTCTATTTTGCTGATTTTCACCACAGGCACAGGGGCTTCAGGCGATATACGCTGCGAGTCGCCATTAAAATAGCGGTCCAGCATCACATCACCTACCACCAGCACAGACGCAGAAGACAAATTTTGCAGCAGGCTTAAATTGATCATTAGTGAGTACCTACGATAGCCATGTCTAAAGCTTCACAGAGCCAGTGACCAATAAACATATGCACTTCCTGAATGCGGGCGGTTTCGTCGTTTTTGACGATAATAGCCAGCTTAGCGATGTCTTTGACTAAACCCCCATCACGGCCTGTTAGAGCAACAGTAAAAGCACCTAAATCATTGGCGGCTTTTAACGCCAAGTTGATATTTGGGCTTTTGCCTGAAGTTGTCAGGCCAATTACCACGTCTTGTGGCCGCACTAAACCTAACACCTGGCGCTCAAATACGCTGTCAAAATGGTAGTCGTTTGCATGAGCTGTCAGAATAGAAGTGTCTGTGGTTAAGGCAATGGAAGCCAGCGGGCCACGTTCTGCTTTGTAACGCACCATAAACTCAGCGGCTAAATGCTGACTGTCGGCCGCGCTGCCGCCATTACCCATCCATACTACTTTGCCGCCTTGTTTTAAGCAGTTCTGTACTGCTTCTAACAGTTGCATGGCTTGCTCATGATAGGCTTCCACTGTGGCAAAGGCGTCACGGTGACGTTTTAAACTATCTAAAAAGCTCTGTTTTAAACTGGGTTTTAAATCTGACATAGGAGGCTCTGTTTAGCGCTGTGATTAAAGGCATTTTAACGGATCTTGTTTATTGCAAAAGAACTTTTTATCCATAGGCTCTGTCTTCAGGGCTATTGCTGGAAAAAAAGCTCTGTCTTTAGAAGGCGTTCAGGTAAAATCGTTGCACAGAAGCAGAATAAAGTGGAAGAAAAACATGGGACAGTTTGCAGGATACCCAATCTGGTTAATTAATCTGGATTCCAACCCTGAGCGTTATGAATCAGCCAAAAAGCAGCTGCATAAGCTGGGTTTGGAAGCAGAACGCTTCAGCGCTATTTATGGCAAAAACCTGAGCCAGGCTGAAGTGGCCGCTTGTTATGATCCTGCGTTAAACCAGAAGAAATTCCGCCGTCCTTTGTCGCCAGGCGAAATTGGCTGTTATTTAAGTCACCGCACTTTATGGCAGCGTATGGTGGATGAAAATATCGCCATGGCCTTTATTCTGGAAGACGATATAGATTTAGAGCCTGAATTTCTGACTGTGCTTACAAAAATTACCCAATTAAAACACTGGGATATGATCAAATTAGCCGATGACAGAGCAGGCACTGGCGAGCAGAAAAAAGACCTGGGTGATGGTTATACCTTGGTGAATTTTGCCAAAGTGCCGAACTGCACTACGGGTTATGCTTTAACGCTGCAAGGTGCAAAAAAGCTGCTGAGCCGGCCAAAGTTTTTCCGTCCTGTGGATGTGGATCTGCAGTTTTACCCCGAGCTAAACCTGACGGTGTATTCGATGTTGCCTTACCGTTTATGGTCGGCCAGCCGTTTTGAAAGCGAAATCGACAAAATGAGTGGCGGTACCCGCAAAGGTGGTACTTCGTTTTGGCGCAATCTGAAATACAGGTTCCAGCTAAAATCTATCCGCAGTAATCATCTGTCCGGTGATCTGTCACAGGTGCAATTTACGCCAGCCCAACAGGACGAGGTTTAAGCATGCGCAGCCGTAAAATTTCCTGTTTTGTGATTTCCTGCAATGAAGAAGACCGGATTGAAGCTTGTTTACAGTCGTTGGCGGGTTGGGTTGACCAACTGATAGTGGTCGACTCCGGCAGTAAAGACAGAACAGTAGAAATAGCAGAAAAATACGCTGACAAAGTTTATCAAACCGACTGGCCTGGCTTTGGCCCACAACGTAACCGCGCTTTAGCCTGGTGTGAACATGATTGGGTATTAAGCATAGATGCTGACGAAGTATTAACGCCTGAACTGAAAGTGGAAATTGATCAGGTTCTGTCAGAACCCGAGCTGGACGCCAACTTTATCAAAATGCCATGGCACACCTACTTTTTTGGCAAGTTGCTGAAACATGGTCGTTACTCCACTCCTCAAGGCAAATTGTTTTTAAAAACAGGTGCTAGTTTTAAAGACCGTCAGGTGCATGAAACCCTGTTATTGCCTTATGAAAAAGTGCGGGTACTAAAATCGGCCATTATTCACCATAGCTGGCGCAGTTATCAGCATTGTCAGGAAAAGCATGTGAAATATGCTTGTTTGGGCGCTGAAGATAAATTTGCCCGTGGTAAAAAAGCCAGTTTGGGTTTTGCTATTTTGCGCTTTTTCACCGATTTTATTCAGCAGTATGTGCTGCGTTTGGGTTTCCTCGACGGCTGGCGTGGTTTACTGATGGCTATAGTGCTGGGCCAGTATGCGTTCCATAAATACGCCGCTTTAGCCACTATGGTGGCTGATAAAAAAGCAAAACAAATGAAAGGCTAATAGCAGTTTGGTGTTGAGAATTTTCAGCTAAAGCTCATAGAACTCTTTCAATGAAAATACTACATGTGATGATTAGCCGTCTTTCATTGCCGCCGCGAGATTATGGCGGCACTGAGCGTATTGTTTGGGGTTTACTTATGGCGCAGCAGGCTGCAGGCCATGAAGTGCGCTTATTGTGGGGCAATGCTGCTGACTTACCCAAAAACGCCACGCGTTTTGACGCCACTAAATCTATGCGCGAGCAAATTGGTAGCTGGCCTGACATAGTGCATTTTCATCAGCCTTTTACCGGTGAGCTGGATGTGCCTTATATCAGCACAGAGCATGGCAATGCCGAAGGACCACGCAGTTATGGTCAGAATACGGTGTTTTTAAGTGCCCGTCATGCCGCCAATCATAACGCTGAGTGTTATGTGCATAACGGTTTGGACTGGACTGAATATGGCCAGCCTCATTTAGGCAAAGCGCAAAATTATTTCCATTTTTTGGGCAAAGCCAAATGGCCGATTAAAAATCTCTCCGGCGCAGTGGCGGTATCCAAACAAGCCAAAGCTAAGCTGCATGTGTTAGGTGGTATGCGTTTTAGCTTAAGCAGTCGTGGTTTTTACTTTCACCCTGATCTACATTGTCGCTTTCATGGCATGGTGGGAGGAGAGAAAAAAAACCAGTTAGTGCGTCAGTCCCAGGGGCTGATTTTTCCAGTGCGCTGGCATGAGCCTTTTGGTCTGGCCATTATTGAATCTTTGTATCTGGGTGCTCCTGTATTTGCCACTCCTTACGGCGCTATACCTGAAATTATTAACCGCACTGATATTGGTTTTTTGTCGATCAGCTATACCGAATTGGCTGATGCAGTGCACAGTGTTCACAAGTACGACAGAGAAGCATGTCATCAGTATGCAAAAAACCGCTTTGACCATTTGACTATGGCAGCGGCTTACCAGCAGTGTTACGACAAAGTGATAGGCGGTGCTGTTTTGAATAAAAAGGCGCCCTACTGTGAACAAAGTTGGCACCAGTTGCTGCCTGTAACGGAATAACAAACTTGAAAAAGCACAACTCGATCTGGTTCTTGCTTGGACGCTGTGGGTATTCAGTACTGTTGCTGCTGCTTACTCCCTTCGTGTTGCTGTATCTGCTGCTGCGCTCACGCAAAGACCCAGCCTACCGCCAGCGTTTTGCCGAGCGTTTTGCGCTGAAGCTGCCAGCAGCTTCCGCCAAAGACGGCATAGTGTTGCATACAGTTTCAGTGGGCGAGTTTAACGCGGCCAAGCCTTTGATTAAAAAGCTGTTATTGCAGTATCCGCATTTGCCTCTGATTATTACCTGCACCACACCTACAGCTTCTTCTGCTATCCAAAAATTACAGGCGGAGCAGAGGGAATTGGGCAGAACTGTTGAACATTGTTACCTGCCTTTTGATTACCCTGTGCTGATGCGTCTTTGGCTGAGATGGATGCAGCCGCAGTTGTTGCTGATTTTAGAAACTGAGCTTTGGCCTAATTTGGTCGCGAATTGCCAAGCGCTGTCTATTCCGACTTTAATCGTCAATGCCCGTTTATCGGCCCGTTCAGCCAAAGGCTACCGGCGTTTTAGCGCTCTCACTCAACCTATGCTGCAGAACATCAGTCAAATTCTGACGCAGGACAAAAACAGCGCCCGCCGGTTTTTGGCCCTGGGTGCAAAACATGTGCAAGTTGCGGGTAACTTAAAATTTGAACTGGATGTGCCAAAAAGCAGCACTCAACTGGCGCAGAGTTTAAAACCTTTGTTGCAAGGCCGGACAGTCTGGGTGGCGGGCAGCACTCATGCCGGTGAAGATGAGCTGCTTATTCAGGCGTATCAGCAGTTAAAAGTGCAGTTCCCACAGTTGTTGCTGGTGCTGGTACCACGACATCCAGAGCGTTTTGATTTGGTCGCTCAGTTGTTACAACAGCAGCAGTTGAAGTTTGTCCGTCGCAGCCTGAATGGTTTACCAGATGCCAGTACTGAAGTGTGGCTTGGCGATTCAATGGGCGAGTTATTAAGCTGGTATCAATTGGCCGATTTTGTTTTTATCGGCGGCAGCCTGATTGAACGGGGTGGTCATAATCCGCTGGAAGCTATGGCCTTTGGCAAAGCCGTATTATCCGGTCCTTATGTATTTAATTTCCAACTGGTGTTTCAGTTACTGCAACAGCAACAGGCTTATTTTCAGGTCAACACAGTGGTGGATCTGGTCAGCACTGTGACTCAACTGATGCAGCAACCAAAACTTGCCATTCAAACTGGCGAAAAAGGCTTAAAACTTTATCAGCAGCAACAAGGTGCTGTGGCGCGGATTGTGGCTCAGGTCAGCAATTTATTACCTAGGGCTGATATCAAAAAGTTAAACCTAGGCAATAGATTAGCCTGGTTTGACCCGCACTTTTATCCGAACTTTGAGTTGGCTTATTTTCAGCCTGATCACTGGCAACAGCAGGGCTTGGTCACAGGCCAATCCAAAGGCCGTAATACGGTCTGGTTTGTGCGTGATGCCGAAGGGAAAGAGGCGGTGCTACGGCATTACTACCGTGGCGGTTTAGTGGGTAAAATCAACAAAGACAAGTTTTGGCCGGAAGCCCCAGGCCAAAGCCGGGCTATGGCGGAATTCGGTTTACTTTGGCAAATGCGCTTATGGGGGTTGCCTGTGCCACGGCCTTGCGCTGCTTTGTATCAAAAACATGGTTTTAGCTTTGGTTTTTATACTTATAGTGCTGATATTTTGATTGAACGTATCCCAGGCACCACAGATCTGGCGCATCTGTTGCAACAGCGGCCTTTAACTGACACCGAATGGCAACAGCTTGGTGCCTTAATAGCCCGCTTTCATCAGCATCAGGTCTATCACTCCGATTTAAACTGCCACAATATTCTGCTGGACAGCCAGGGCCAGTTTTGGCTGATCGACTTTGATAAATGCGCTATTCGCACAGCGGCCGATTATCCGGATCAAAGCTGGAAAACACAGAATCTGCAGCGTCTGTTACGCTCACTGAATAAAGAACAACAGCAACTGCCAGTGTTTCATTGGCAGCAAGACCAATTCGCCGCGCTGGAGCTGGGTTATCAGCAACAGCGGCAAAAACCAGATCCAATACAGAGTACAAATTAATGCAGCAGTGGGACGTGATAGTGATAGGCGCAGGCGCCGCAGGTTTATTTTGCGCTATTGAAGCGGCCAAAAGAGGCCGTAAAACCCTGGTGCTGGATAACGGTAAACGTATAGGCCGTAAAATTCTGATGTCTGGTGGTGGCCGTTGTAACTTCACCAATATCTACGCCAGCCCGGCCAATTATTTATCGCAAAACCCGCATTTTTGTAAGTCGGCGCTAAGCCGTTATACCCAATGGGATTTTATCGCTTTGGTGCAGCAATACGGCATTGCTTATCACGAAAAAACGCTGGGCCAGCTATTTTGTGACGACAGCGCCAAAGATATTGTCGATATGCTGCAACAAGAATGCGACAAAGCGGGCGTGTCTATTGCGCTGCAACAAGACATTCAAAACGTCAGTTTTGCCGATGGGGTTTATACAGTCACAACGCCGCAACTTAGCCGTAGCTGTCAGAGCTTAGTGGTGGCTTGCGGCGGTTTAAGTCTGCCGAATTTAGGTGCTACTGCTTATGGTTTTCAACTGGCGGAGCAGTTTGGTTTAAATGTATTGCCAGTGCGTGCAGCTTTAGTACCACTGACTTGGCAACCAGCCGACAAAGCTGTATTTGAAGAAATCAGTGGTGTGTCGTTGCCTGTTACGGCGCAAGCCAATGATGTGGTGTTCCCGGAAGATATGTTGTTTACTCACAGAGGCTTAAGTGGCCCGGCTATTTTACAAATTTCCAGCTACTGGCAACCGGGTGACGAGCTGATTATTAACTTAGCGCCGCAGCAGGATTTAAACGCATTCCTGCTGGAGCAACAGCAAAAACACCCGGAGCAGGAACTTAAAACTATCCTGTCGCGCCTGCTGCCTAAACGTTTAGTCGAAAAACTGCTGGAGCTGAATCTGTTTCAAAATCAGCCCATTAAAGCGCTGCAAGGTAAAGCTATCCAGCGTTTAGCTGACAGCCTGACCCATTATGTGTTTAAACCCAACGGTACCGAAGGCTACCGCACCGCCGAAGTGACTTTAGGTGGGGTCGACACCAACGAACTTTCGTCCAAAACCATGGAAGCGAAAAAGCAGCCTGGCCTGTATTTTATCGGCGAAGTGGTAGATGTCACCGGCTGGTTAGGGGGCTATAACTTCCAGTGGGCTTGGGCCTCAGGTTGGGTAGCGGGGCAGTATTGTTAGTTGTTGTGTACTGACAATAAAGTTGAGCCTTAGACTAGCTCTGCAGAGCTGACTGAAATTCCTACTAACGATTTTCGTAATACCGATGGCACCAATAGCGGTTTGACCTTGCCTTCATTTCAGGGCAGTGTAAAGGCAAGATAATTCAGCAGGAGAACCTAAGGATGTTCAAATTAAAGTTGGGATTGGTGGCCGGATTGGCTTTCACTTGCCTGGATAGCGTGGCGGCAGAGCCACTACAGCCATCGCAAATTGTGACTCAGGCCCAAGCCAAAGCTGAAAAGGGGGATGGTTATGTGTTTTATAGCTATTTCACTAAGCCTACTTTTGGTACTCAGGATGCGTTGACTGGGGTGGCTGTAATTGAGCCAGGGAAAGAGATCCATCCTCCTCATATTCATGCTGAAGAAGAGTATTTGATGGTGATTGAAGGGGAGGGCGTCTGGTCACTGAAGGACAAAGACATTCCAGCGAAAGCCGGTGATATTTTATATGCAGCGCCCTGGGATTCGCATGGCATCCGCAATACAGGCAATAAACCGCTCAAGTTTGTTGTGATGAAATGGCATAGCAAAGGCCTGCCAGTGCCTGCAGAGCTTGCCGCTCAGAAACCTTAATCAGCAGACGAAAAGCCGGTCAAGCAAGACCGGCTTTGTCGTATGGGTTTAGCCTTTTGACACGGTAAGTTTGTCTACTACACCCACCACATCTTTGGTGTTTTTGGCTTTGGCGATGGCCAGATCTTTTTCCGCATCTGAGTCCACAGTGCCGCTTAGTGTAACTACACTGTTGCTTACATCCACGTCAATGCTGGTGCCACTGGTTTCTGGTTCAAACAGCAAACTGGTTTTCACCACAGTGGCAATTTTTGCATCTTTTAACGCACTGATGGCTTTGGGGTCTGTGTTGCGCTTACCATCATTTTTCACTATCAGTTGGTTTTCGACTGAGCTGACGCCGTCCAATCCTGCCACCAGCTCTGCAGCTAAGGCTTTATCGACATCGCTCTCTACTTCACCAGTTAAGGTAACTACACCGTTTTTCACATCAGTGTCGATGGTAAAAGCATTCAGGTTGCCGTTCAGTAACAAGGTGGTTTCGGCTTTGCCGTCTATCCAGGCATCTTTTGCGCCATCTTTCCAGTCGTTGGCAGCCATCGCGGATAGCGAAGCCAGAGTTAGAGTCATCATCAGGGCTAATGTTGGGTGTTTCATCATGTCACTCCTTTTGTTAGTGAGACCATGAGTGATTGCCAATTTAATGCCAAAATTTAACTCCATGATATTTAAAGGATATATTGGTGGGTTCATTGGGTGTTAATTTTTTGTTTGTAAATTTGTCTTAGCGATAGGTAAAAGTTTCATAGCTGATCAGCGGGGGCTGAACTCTGCCAGTTGGTCTGCTGCTATTTGCAAACTGGCAGTAAAATGCAGCAAGCTATGCTGATACAGGCCCAAATCCAGCTTTCTGATCACGGCTTTTTGCAGTTGCAGTTGTTTAACGAGTTGGTGCTGTATAGTGGATAGTGAGGCAGGGCTGCGTTTGTTGTCATACCAGGCACCAAGTTCATCCCATGCTGTCATCGCCTGTAAAGCTTTACACTGTGACTGTGCTGCAGGTAGCAAATACAACATGTGTTGATGTAGCTCTGCTAAGGCACAAAAGTGTCGGCGCAGATTGTGGTGGTCTGTGGTCTCTGCGTGATGCTGATAAAATCGTCTGGCTTTGCTGAATAACAGGCGAAAAGCAGCGATCAGTGCTGTCTGAGTCGCGTTTCTGGTTAGATGCGGTGAGCTTTGTGGCATGGCGTCGGTACCCATAGCTGTTAACACTTTGTGGATTCATTATCAATTCATGTACCAAGATGTAACTTCATGATCTAACCATGTTTTTGAATTTTTAGGTCCGGGAAGCTGAGCGCCGATCGGTAAGTTTTACTCAGGACTCCTGTTAAATTTACAGTCAGCACGCTCTAACTATGGAAAGTATCTATGACCCAGCCTGTTTTGTTCCTGCACCTTCAGGATGCTGAATTAACCAGCCAGTTGTTGCGCTCGGATGTAGTCCGGCGTTTTGTAATTTATAAAAGTCAGTCGGACCAGTGTTGGGTAGAACAATTGCTCAGACAACGCTGTGATTTAGCTTTTATTGAAGTCGACAACACAGAAGCTGCGCAATACGAGCTGTTACAGCAGAGCAACAGATTGGCTGAAATCGACTTTATCCTGATCAGCAAAGGCATTCCGGATTTAGCTGTGGACCATTTGATGCGCTCCGGCGCTGGTTATCACTTCCGTCAGCCGCTGGATCTGGCTGCAGTACTGGATGCGGTGCAGGATTTTTACCAGCAGTTATCATCGGTCACGGTCAAACGCAAAGTTCAGAGCAGTGATCTGGATCAGTTTGGATTATTGGTGGGATCGTCTGCCGCTATGCTGAGATTGTACAAAACCGTGCGCAAAGTGGCGGTGACCGAAGCCAATGTGTTGATTGTAGGTGAAAGTGGCACTGGCAAAGAGCTGGTCGCCAATACGCTGCATTTGGCCAGTCACAGGGCCGATCAATCTTTTGTCGCCATCAATTGTGGCGCCTTGAGTTCGGAGTTGATTGACAGCGAACTTTTTGGTCATGTCAAAGGCTCTTTCACCGGTGCTTTGCGCGATCATCAAGGGGTATTTGCTCAGGCTGAACATGGCACTTTGTTTTTGGATGAGGTGACAGAAATGCCGCTGGAGCAGCAGGTGAAATTACTGCGGGTGCTGGAGAGTGGTGAATACCGACCGGTGGGTAGTGATAAAGTGTGCAGGGCCAATGTCCGGGTCATAGCCGCAACCAACCGTGATCCGCTGCAGGCTGTAGCTGATGGGGTGTTACGGGAAGACTTGTATTTCAGGTTATCGCAGTTCCCGGTGAAAGTGCCGGCGTTGTGCGAGCGCGAAGGCGATATCAGCGGTTTAGCACAGCATTTTCTGGCTTACTGTAATGCCCGTGAACAACAACAGAAGCAGTTGTCTGATGCGGCCCTGACGGTGATCAGGCGGCATAGCTGGCCTGGTAATGTGCGTGAGTTGAAACATGCGGTGGAACGGGCTTTTATTCTGGCCGACCGTCTGATAGAACCAGAACATCTGCTGCTGGAACGGGCTACGCCTGGTGTGGCTGCTGATATTCCAGCCGATATGCCGCTGGATGAGCTGGAAAAAGCCGCTATTTTGGCAGCATTAGAGCGCAATGGTGGCAACAAAACCGACACCGCGGAACAATTGGGGATCAGTGTAAAAACCTTGTATAACAAACTGGAAAAATACCAGCAGCAACGCTGAAGTTCTGTCTTCAGCGGCAAAGAAAAGGGGCGGTCAGGCCGCCCCAGTGGATTAACAGTCTTTATCTTCGGCGTCAGTCTTTTCTTTGGCCGCTTCACACAACTCTTTGGCTTTTTCTGCAGTTTTGTCCGCAGCATCTTCCATTGCATCCGCAGTTTTATCTGCTGCGTCTTCCAGCTTCTCGCCAGCTTGTTCAGCCTTTTCTTCAACCTGAGCTTTCAGTGCGTCCATTTTGTCTTCAGCTTTTTCAGCATCGTTTTCGCTACAAGCCACAACAGAGGTTGCTAACATGACTGCCAACGCCAGTTTAAACAATGAGTTTTGAGTTTTCATTCCATGCTCCTTTAGCCCTTTGGGGCTGATTACAATTTAGGGGTTTTGCCACGCAATGCATTCGCGACTAGTGAAATAACCAGCAAGACCACAAAAATCATAAAAATAATTTTTGCTATACCTGCTGCAGCGCCTGCAATGCCAGCAAAACCCAATATACCGGCCACTATGGCCACAATAAAAAAGGTTAAAGCCCAGCCTAACATAGTTACTCCCCGGTGCGTCAGCACCCAGTTAAAAGTGCTTTTGCATTAGTTGAAGGTACTTTGTACGTTAAGCCAGCATCATGCCAATATCAGGTTTTACACTTTAAGTTACTGTTATCGCTTATTTTATACAAGATTTATGAACGCAAGCTGTCTTAGCCCTGTGTTTAGCTGATGGTAAAATTTACAGGTCTGGCAGTAACAGTTGCAGGGTAGCGTTGAAGCCTGAAGCTACTGCAACTCAATTCGTGGCATAATCCCCACTGTATAAAAGTATGATCATGAGTAAGCAATGGCAAAAAAACTAAGTGTGGTGCAACTAAAACAACAAGCCAATGTGTTGAAATCACTGGAAGTTGTGGAGCAGGCTGCTGCACCGCTTTATCCGGATTTTGTCGGCTGTTGGTTCAGTATGGAGTTTGAAAACTTTCCTGCGTCCTTGCTGGTGCGTTGTCAGTTCAACTCCGAAGCTGCTCTGGCTGTAGCACAGCAGCAAAAGTTGGATCTGTATTTTCAGAAACAGATCCATAAACAATTGTTTAAATGCGGCATTTTAGTCAAAGACATTAAAAAACATGTGGTATTGACCACATTATCCCCAGATGATTAAGCCGTGAAACAAAAGCCTGCTTTGGCTGCCCGTCAATTTGAGGTAGCATAAACGCCATTTGGTTTTAAAAAACTTGGCGTATGACGGCTGATTTTGTGTTTCCTGTCTCAGCAGAGCAGTTACAACTCTGGTTTCACCCTGCCACCTTTCACAAGGCTCGGGCTTATTTTCTGGCCGGAAAAGTGGTGCAGCTAGATTACGAGCCTGATTTTTCACAAATCCGCAGTCAGGTTTGGGGCGATGGTTTTAGCCCTTTTAAACAGCTTATTTCGATCTCTGAGCGCGATGGGCAACTGCAACTGACCGATTCCTGCACCTGCTCTGAAGGCAACAGATGCAAACATGTGCTGGCGGCTTTGCTGAAACTGAAACATCAGCTCGATCAGTTGCAACAAAAAGCGGTGCAACAACCAGTACGGCAACTCAATCAATGGTTTAGCGAAGCCGAACAATTTAATCCGCCAAGCCAAACCACGCAGGCTGACGAGACAGTGCTGTATGAATTGCGCCCCAGTAGCTTAGGGTTGCAGTTACTGCCCAAACGCGTGAAACAAGCTAAAAATGGCAGTTACAGCAAAGGTAAAATTATTGCGCAAAGCGAGCTGGCCGGGCAGGTCAGGCCACTCTGGCTGGCCGAAGATGACTACAGACTATTGCAGCAGTTTTTTGCCTTTGATTTACGCCGTCAGGCCTTACTGGAAGATCAGTGGGGTTATCAGTTGCTACTTAAACTGCTCGATACGGGCCGTTGTGTGCTGGATGAAGAGCGCCGGGACTTGATCTGGGGCGAGACGCTGCCACTGCAATTACGTTGGTTAAAAAGCAAAGCGGGTTGGCAGTTATTACAACTGATGCCTAAAGACCGTGAACTGGAACTGGTGTACACAGACCCGCCTTGTTACCTCGACTTAGTCAACAATCAGCTTGGTTTACTGCAAAGCGACATCACGGGCCGTGAGTTGAAACTCTTAATGCGGATGCCACCCGTGCCTGCTGCGGTATTGCAGGACAGCATGAAACGGCTGCAGCAGATTTTCCCCAGCCTCAATTTGCCTGTGCCGGACGACAGTGCGGTGCAAAAAATTGAAAGCAAACCTGTGCCTGTGTTGCAGCTAAAAATGCTGACGCAAAAAAACAAAGTCAGCAAAGCTGTGGCCCTGCTCCAGATGGCCTATGGCCCGCATGTATTGCCATTGGATGTACAACAATCCCAAACTCAGTTGCAACTGGATAACCAGATTGTTTTTATCCGCCGCGACCGGGACAGTGAAATCAAAGCGCTAGAAACTCTGTCGCAGTATGGTTTGCGTTCAGTGCCAGTTGAGCCGTCAACTACACCCTATTTTGACTGTGGCGAGGGGCCGGAAAACCCGCTGTTATGGCAACCTTTATTGCAGGCTATTCCCGAGCTCAAACAACAAGGTTGGCGGATAGAACAGGACAAAGCCTTTAATCAGGCGGTGATCCACGCCAAAGCTTATCTGGAAGTGACAGACAAACACAGTGGCGGTTTTGGTTTGGCGATTCAGGTCGAAATTGATGGCCAGCAAATTCCGCTCTTACCTTTAATCACGCAGTGGTTACGTAGTTATGGTTTGCCTGCGGCCGATCAAACCTTATGGCTGAGTTTACCTCAAGGCAAATTACCTTTGCCGGTCAGCCTGATCCAGCCTTTGATCGACACCATAGTTGAACTCTTGAACCTGAAAAAAGCACCCAGCGAAATAGAATTACCGGATTACAAAGCGGCTTTATTGCCAGGCCCTGGTGCTGAAGAGATCCGTTATTTAAATGCAGGTCGATTGCAGCAGTTGGTGACTCAACTGCAGCATTTTGATGGGATTGAGGATATTGCAGCGCCTGTTGGTTTAAAAGCCCAGCTGCGGCCTTATCAGCAGCAGGGCTTAAGCTGGCTCTGTTTCCTGCGCCGTTTTGGTTTGGGTGGCATTCTGGCCGACGATATGGGCTTGGGGAAAACAGTACAAACGCTGGCCTTTTTGCTGCATCAGCAAGAGTCGGGGTTATTAAAGCATCCGGCTTTAATCGTCTGTCCTACCAGTTTATTGGGCAACTGGGCGCAGGAAGCGGCCCGTTTTGCCCCTTCACTGAAAGTGCTGACTTTATATGGCCCTAAACGTCAGGCGCTGTTTGACCAGCTGGAAAACTACGATTTGATAGTCACCAGCTATCCACTGTTGGTGCGGGATTTAGCCTACTACCAAACCCATCATTTTAGCCTGATGGCTTTGGATGAAGCTCAGCATATTAAAAATGCCGGTTCGCAGTCGGCGCAAAGTGCACGCCTGGTCAAAGCCGACTTTAAGCTGGCGCTCACAGGCACGCCACTGGAAAACCATTTGGGCGAACTCAAAGCCTTATTTGATTTTGTCTTACCGGGTTTATTGGGCACTGAAGCCCGGTTCCAGCAGGTGTTTCGCAAACCCATCGAAAAATCAGCCGATGCAGAAAGGGCTCATGCGCTGCGTCAGCGGATTGCTCCTTTTATGTTACGCCGCACTAAAAAGCAGGTTGCGACTGAATTACCGGACAAAACCGAAATTCTGCAGTTGCTGGAGATGGAGTCGGATCAGCGCAACCTGTACGAAAGCATCCGTTTAATTATGGAAACCAAAGTGCGGGAACTGTTTTTGCGCAAAGGCGTTGCGGCCAGTCAGATGGAGTATTTGGACGCGCTGTTAAAGCTGCGTCAGGCTTGTTGTGATGCACGCTTATTGCCGATAGAACAGGCACAGTTGGTGCAGAATAATGCCAAGTTGCAGTGGCTGCGTGATACCTTACCCGAAATGATTGAAGAAGGTCGTAAGGTGCTGATCTTCAGCCAGTTCTCCAGCATGCTAAGCCTGATAGAGCAAGAACTACAGTATCTGGATATCAGCTACAGTAAGCTGACAGGTCAGACCAAAAAACGGCAGGAGCAAATAGACGAATTCCAACAGGGGAACAATTCTGTATTTTTAATCAGCTTAAAAGCCGGTGGCACAGGTTTAAACCTGACCGCCGCTGATACTGTCATCCACTACGACCCCTGGTGGAATCCGGCCGCTGAAAATCAGGCAACAGACCGCGCTTATCGGATAGGTCAGGACAAGCAGGTGTTTGTCTATAAACTGATTATCAGCAAAACTGTGGAAGAAAAAGTGCAGCAGTTACAGCAGTTTAAACAAGGGCTGGCGGATCAGATATTTAGTCTGGGTCAAAGCCATATATGGCAGGGTGAGGCGCAGGATTTATTGGCGCTGTTTAGCGAAGACTAGTCTGCCCTTCGTACTTAACGCCGCAGCTTTGTTGACTGCGCGTTCTCGCCCCAGTCACATAGACTACTATGCTCCTGGGGTCTCGTACACTTGTCGTCTCGCTGCAACGCTAATTACTTTGGGCTGGTCGACTCTGCGCCGGTTAATTAGGGTGAGGATAATGGGAAAAAAGTTATGAAGATCAGAGCTATATTATTTTCCCTGCTCTGTTGTGTCAGCACTGTTGTACTGGCGGCTGAATCTTATGAGCGCATCGCGCCTTTGGTTGAAAAGGCGATAGCCGACAAGCAGTTACCGGGCGCTGTAGTGCTGGTGGGGCGTGGTGAACAGATCCTGTATCATCAGGCTTTTGGTTTTAAAACCTATTCGCCTGCCGCTGCTGTCACCACAGACACTGTGTTTGACTTAGCCTCCTTAACTAAACCTGTAGTGACTACCACCCTCATCATGCAACTGCTGGAGCAGGGCGAATTGCGTTTAACCGATCCTGTCGGCAAGTACCTGAAGCAGCTTAACAATGCTGAAGTGAAAAACATCACTGTGCTGCAATTGCTGACCCATAGTTCAGGTTTAGCCGATGGGTTTGACCGGCGTGAATTCTGGCAGGGCAAAGCAGGCTTAGAGCAACAACTGGCAAAGCTGAAGTTAAACACCAAACCGGATCAGCAGTTTATTTATTCAGACATAGGTTTTATTTTATTGGGCTTAGTGGTTGAGCAAATCACCGGCCAGCCATTACATCTATTAGCAGAACAACGCATTTTCCAGCCTTTACAGATGAAAGACAGCCGCTATTTGCCTCTGGATCAGCCGTCACAACAGAGTGCTTATCTGCAACGTATAGCCCCAACCGAACACCTGAGAGGGGATGCGGATTATCAAAAGCTGCTGCCGAATTATGCTCAGCCTTATTTACAGGCTGTGGTACACGACCCAACAGCGCTACGTTTAAATGGGGTTGCAGGCCATGCCGGAGTTTTTGGTACGGCAAAGGATATCGCCTTATTTGCTCAAATGCTGTTAAACGGCGGTGAGTTAAAAGGCCAAAGACTCTTATCACCACTGGCAGTGCAACGTTTACTCACTCCGGTGGTGATTGGCAACCAAAGCCGGGCTTTAGGCTGGGATATGCAAACAGCTTATTCAGCACCTAAAGGGGATTTATGGCCAGCAGGCTCTTTTGGTCACACAGGTTTTACCGGCACCAGTATCTGGATAGACCCAGCCAGCCGCACCTACGTTATTTTGTTATCAAATCGTGTGCACCCCAACCGCACCGGCTCCATCACCGACCTGCGCGCTAAACTGGCGAATATAGTGGCTGCTGGTATTGGGTTTTGAGTTTGTGTTGATAGTGCGAAGGATGAGTAGTATTGCGCAACTACCCTGACTATCATGGTAGATAAAGGGTGGCTGAAATTAGCAACCTATGTCTTAAACCGGAGTTTAAAATGGAAAAAATGACCAGATGTCCTACCCATCCCGGCGTTGTTTTTAGGGTCACTATTTTAGAAGAACATGGCATATCTGTAACCAAAGCAGCCAAAGCTCTTGGCTTGTCACGTACAACGATGAGTAACTTCTGTCATGGTCACACTCCCTGCACACCAGAGATTGCTCAACGTATCGCGTTATCTATAGATAGTAATGTGGCTGTGTGGATCAATCTGCAAGCTCAGTACGATGCATGGTTTGCTGAAAACCGCGAAAAACCTCATGTCGAGAAGTTGCTTACGACTGCAGCTTGATTATTTCACCACACTCAAAAAATAATTTGAGTAATCACTTTAAACACCAACCCAATCCCAACCAAAAATACCACTGGTCTGGCTGCTGCTTTAGCCTGAAGTTGTAGCTATTTGTTAAAAAATAAGGCGGCTGGAAATTCAAACACAACACTCTGATTTTGCCGCTTAATCTGCGTCATTTGCGAAAAATCGGCCATTGCATTGTCATTGATCTGTTCTATCTTGTACTGGGATTTGTAACTTGGCATCACGGAAATGATGCAAATAAAACAATAAATTTACAAAGACAAGAGCAAGGACAAACGAATGAAACTACTGAAAATGGCGGCTGCCGGCTTGGCGCTGCTGAGCTTACCGCTTTCTGCTGCATTAAATGGCCATCCTGTGGTGTTGGTGCACGGCTTTCAGCCCGGTAATTTAGCCGAGCGGCCTGTAGGGGCTGATGTAACCAGTAATGGCGCCGACTATTGGGCTGGTTTTTGGTTAAGCCGCGCCGATGCGCGTATCGACTGGCCATCGCAAGAACGTATCACAGGCAAAATTGCCACCGACTATGTCTGGCCTAAATTGCAACAGCTATCCCGCTCCGGTCTCTGCAACAGCGGTTGTATTTTTGTCAGCCACTCGACAGGGGATTTAGTCACCCGTTATATCATCGATAATCAGGCTTTATGGCTGAAAAACGCTGGCTTACAGCCGCTGAATATTATCGCCAGCTTTGACTTTGCTGGCGCTGGTGGCGGAGTAGAACTGGCCGACCTCGCCGTTAATGTAGCCGGAGGTGGTAGCTGGACAGATGCAGCCTTACGGGCCGCTTTATCTTTATGGTTAGGCCAAATACCCACGCCTTCCAACATTGGCGTACTGAATGATTTGCGGGTTAATACAGCGCGTCAGTTGGCAAGTTTCCCTACCAGCCGGGTGCCTCGTTTACGTTTTGCCGGAGCAGGTTCTGACTTCTTAAATGCCACAGGACCATTTTTACCCGGTACAGACGATGGCGTGGTCGCCAGCCATTCCAGTTGTGGTGCTTCTGCTGTCGGCTCTTTTGACAGCTGCAGTGCAAGCGTGGCTTTTGATGGCAAACTGGCTAGTCAAAGCACTGGCGTTAAGGGTTTTATGCCTTATCACTATCCTATGCTGATGGGCAATGACTATAGCCACAGTGGCCTGATTGAAGACAGCCGCGACGGTGAAGTGACAGCTGCTAATGCCAGAGCCACTTATTTAAACGCTGAGGCTTTGCAGTTCCAGACCTATCAACAATCAAGAGGCTGGTGGGTGTTTGCCTCTAATTATTTATTAGTCACAGGCTCAGATCGCCAGAGTATGTCGTCTTTAGTCAGTCAGGCCGCTGATTAATGCACAAGAAAGTATTGGTTAGTCTGCTGCTGGTGCTGATAGCACTGGCGGCTTTTTGGTTTTGGCCTGAAGCTGAAACTGCTGTGGTGGCGGTGGATAAACCACAGCCTGATGCTGTTGCTGAACCTCAGCAAAAAGCTGTTGTGCAAACTGCCGCACCAGTGCAAATGGATCAGTATCAGCAACAAGAATTGCAGCAAAGTTTTAGCTTGTTATCGCAAGCTTATGCGGCTGAACTCAGCTACCCAGCCTATTCCAGGCCTTTAACTCCGGCCGATCATCAACTGCTGAACCCCAATCACTTTGACACTGTGGCCTTGCCGCTGGAAGGTGGTGCCAGCGCCAGTCTGGTGTTGCCTAAATACCGCTTTACCTACCCGGACGCTGTCGAATTTAAACTGGTGATGCATGGCCTGTCAGCACAGCAAGTCAAAGCCGAATTACGTGAGCAGCAAAGCGGCAAAGTGTTGGCGCAGGCCGATTTAACTGCAGGTGCAGATTCTGCTGAATGGGCACATCAGTTTGAGGCCAGAGAAAACTGGGACGGCGCTATGGAACTGGTGGTGCTGTTTGAGGCGCAAGGCAAAACCCAACAACTGCAAACAGGGCTGGATTACAGCGATCCGGTGGCCACTATCACAGGCATTGGCAGCAGCAGTTCGCGTGGCCCTGACTTAGTGATCCCTGTAGAGCTGGAGGTAAAAAAAGCCGGTATGTACCGCTTAAGAGCCAATTTATTTACTGAAAATAAACAGCCTTTAGCTGTGCTGACAGCTGAAGAACAGTTAACCGAGGGTTCAGCCAAGCTCGAGCTGCGGGCTTTTAAACAGGTATTGCAGCAACAAGGCGGGCCTTATTGGCTTGGTACTTTTGTGTTGGAATTACGCTCCGCCATGCCGGGCGAAGCCAACAGATACGGCGACAGCAAAGAGCCAGGATTTGTGGTGGAGGCCATCAACTTTGGTCAGTTGAGCGATGAACCTTTTGTACTTAGTGACGAAGAAAAACAACGGCTGGAGTTTTTACAGCAGATGGCTGGAGCGAAGTAGCGAAGCCTTAATTATTTTAAAAAATCCGTCTGCAATAATAAAAGTTAATTCTGTCCCAAAAATTAATATTCTTAAGTGATTGAACTACCATCTAAAACACTTTAGCTTGGGGTTTAAAGGTTGCTTGGTGTTGGTGGAAATTAATACTTGCTTGCCTTTCGACAAACTATTTTTATACATGCTGAGATTTAGGGAAAAGCAATGGCAGAAGAAAAATACATAGGCTACATCAAATATGAAGGCGAGCTTGTTAAAGACGGTCTGATGGATGCGAGGCGTCAGGCTAAATCATTACTTGCTTTCGACTCAGCAGTTCGCTATTTCATCGCTAAACAAGCCCCAGATTTTAGAAACTTGGATTTTGAAATTCCAGTAAGAGTTCGTAAAGGGTCATGGGAGGCGCTAATTCCAGAGACTGTTGCAGGGTGGGTTCAGGCTGGATTAGGTGTAGTTGCTACGGCCTATTTCACAAAAGCAGCTCAGAAAATGGCAGAAAAAGATTTTGCTGATTATGGAATAACTGATCTTTTTCGAAAAGCTGTTGAGGCAATCAAGTGGTTTGTTCGTATCGGTAAACATATGGGTGATGTGGCCATTCGTGAATTTAAAAACGTTAAATTCACAGATGACCGGTCTATGATTGGTATCATAAATGAGAATGGTGAAACTCTTTTTGTACCGAAATACATATTAGATCTTTATGTGAATACAAATCCTAAGCTGATTGAGGATCTAGCTACTAACGTCCAAGAGGGGAGGAATTTAGCCATTGGCTCGGTACAAAATGGTGTGGTTGATGAGGAAACGATAGGCCCAGCTGACAAAAAAATCTTTTGTGACGAGGATGACGAACCCGAAGATGTGTTATTTCCAGAGCTTGTTCATGGAGATTATGTTGCTCTAGAAGGAGAGGTTACGCGAGAGAACAAGATGTCAAACTCGATGGGCTTTAAGTACAACGAGCATGTTCTGACTGCATATCCAGAGGTGGGGAGCATAGTTCGTTACAAGCCATTGCTATTCTTGAAATGCCGTCTCTATGGCACTGTCAGCCGCCTTGATGAAAAGGGACGAATCGGAGCAAGACGACCAAAATTGTATTTCTCAAACCTTGAACCATTGGAAGAACAGAGTATTAACTTAGATTTATTTGATTAAGTGCACTTAAACCCAACTCACTACACAGGACTGCTTTTATGAAAACCGGAGCTCAACTAGTGGCTGAGGCCAAAACGAAAATTCAGGAACTGACGGTACAGCAACTGGCGGCTTTGCTGCAAAGCAGTCAGGCCCGCATTATTGATGTGCGGGAGCCTGCCGAGTTTGCCGCTGGTCATATCCCTGGCTCGGTCAATATGCCGCGCGGTGTATTGGAAATGCAATTACCACAACACCCTGCTGTAGCGCAGCAGAAGGATGCGGTGTTGGCGTTAACTGAACTGGCTGCTGAGCCTTTGTATTTAATTTGCCGCTCTGGTGCCCGCTCGGCCTTGGCTGCTGAGTCTTTGCAACGTATGGGGTTTCGTGACATTTACTCCATAGCAGGTGGAATACAGGCCTGGGCAGACAGTGGTTTACCGGTCCGGCAGTAAACCAGGGGCTGAGCACCGCCATAGACTTTAGTCGCATTCCCCCGCAGATGGTTTGACAGTTGCTTACATAACAGAAACACTGCCAGAAGCGAAATAACGCAGTGCTGACAGCTCTGCTATGTTTTCTTTTGCCAGTAAGTCTTCTGGCCTGCGTCGAATGGGAAGTCGTTATGGAACATCTGCGTGCTGCAATAGTTTTTGTCGGGCTCTGGTTAGTGGTTCAACTGTTGTATCTGTGGTTGCAGCTCAATAGCTGGTTGCTGGTGCTGTTGAATCTGTTGGCAGTGACAGGGTTCCTGTTGTGGACCAGCCGGAAAAAAGCGCCAGTTCAGGCTGTCGCGCAGTCCAATGCGCTGGCCGACAGTGCTCATCATATTACCGAAGCTACATCCAAAATGGCGATAGGTGCAGCAGAAGTTTCCTTTTATATCGACGGTTTAATTAAAGATATCAAACACAGCAGCGACGATTGCGGCCAGATTGGCAGCGCTGCAACAGGCTTAACCGATACCAGCGGTCAACTGACAGATAACCTGCAGCAAATCAGCCATAGCATTACTCATACGGCCAATGCGTGCAGCACAGCCGATCAGCGACTGCAAAAAAGTGTGGATAATATCAATCAGTTAGCTAATGCAGTCAGTGATGCAGCGGCCCAATTGGAACAACTCAAAGGCAGTGCCGACGATATTCAGCGTATTACTGAAGTGATCACAGATGTGGCCAATCAAACCAACTTATTGGCATTAAATGCGGCTATTGAAGCCGCCCGTGCCGGCGAACAAGGCCGTGGTTTTGCTGTAGTGGCGGATGAAGTGCGGTCTTTGGCAGGCAAAACCTCAGAAGCAACCAAAGACATAGCAAAAATGCTGGCTGATATTCGCAGCCAAAGTGAACAAACCGCTGCAGTGATGACCCAATTGGTGCAGTTAAGTGCTGATGTGCAGCAGGAATTGCAGTCTGTAGCGGCAGGCTTTAACGGCATCAATACCGAAGTGGGGCAAGTGTCTGCTGCGCTGGAGCAAATAGAGCAGGTCAGTACTGGATTGGAAAATACCAGCCAGCAATTGGGCCAGTCGATTCAGAGTATTAATAAAGCCTTGTCGGCGATAGAACACAAAGGCAGCACAGTGGCGGATCAGGCCATTGAATTGTCGGTAGAAACTGAAAGTATTTATCGCGAACTCAGTACAGTCACCAATCAGAGTTTCTTTAACCCTGTACTGAAAGAAGCGCAGCAAGCCGCTGCGGCCATTGGGGCTTTATTTGAAAAAGCTCTTAGTGACGGCAAGCTTACAGAACAACAGTTATTTGCTGAGCAGTATCAGCCTATTGCTAATACTAATCCGCAAAAATTCCATACCGCTTATGACAGTTTTACCGACCAGTTTTTCCCTTTGATCCAGGAGCCTATTTTGGAGCGTCACAGCAATGTGTTGTACGCTGGCGGTGTTGATCGCAAAGGCTATTTCCCGACCCACAATAAAAAATACAGTCAGGCCTTAACCGGCAACTACGAAAAAGACTTACTGCAAAACCGCACCAAACGTATCTTTAGCGACCGCACCGGTAGCCGTTGTGGCAGTAATACCCAGCCTATGCTGTTGCAAACCTATAAGCGGGATACCGGCGAAATTTTGCATGATTTGTCGGTGCCTATTCTGGTGAAAGGCCGGCATTGGGGCGGGTTTAGAATAGGCTTTAGGAGAGTGTGAAAAAAGTCTTGATCGTGACAGATGGTCAGCCAGAACAAGTTGCTCAGAGCGGTTTATTGCTGTTACCTGAGCAGGCCTCTTACTTCACCGCCATTTTTATCGACTTGGCTGGTGGGCGCAGAAGGCTAATGCTATGCCAAAATGAGTAGGGGGCTGAAAATGACTACCTATAACCCACAGCCAGTGCATTTTACTGACGCCGCAATCTCATAACTCATTAACCTAAACCCCATCCCCTCAAACTGCCAGAATTTTGCCTGAATATCTGGCTGAATCATTTGTTGGATCAGTAACATAGCTTGTATCGAACCTATGATGCCAAGCAAAGGCGCTAACACCCCTAAGCTACTGCAATTGCCGGATTGATCGGTTAAATCCGGGAATAAACAGCGATAGCAGGGGCTTGGGCTCTGGGCAAAAGGCCAGAGCATCAACTGGCCTTGTTGGCCTATAGCGGCCGCGCTAATCAGGCTGATTTGATGTTGCTGACAGAGCTTGTTGATAAGCTTTCGGCTTTGGAAATTGTCGGTACAGTCCAGCACCCAGTCGGCCTTTGCCAATAACTCATTGGCATTGTCGGCGCTAAAATACTGTTCAATAGCGGCGATCTGCACATAAGGATTGAGCTGTTTCAGTTGGCGCGCTGCTATTTTGGCTTTGTTCATGCCTTTGTCGCTGTCACGGAATAAAACCTGCCGTTGCAGGTTGGATAATTCTACTTTGTCGCCATCGACTAAAGTAAGCTGGCCCAGGCCGGACGACACCAGATACTGACTGGCAGCATGGCCTAAACCACCACAGCCTATCAGCACTACTTGGCTTTGTTTTAGCTTGAGCTGAGCGGCTTCGCCAAAATCGGGCAACATCAACTGGCGGCTATAACGGATAAATTCTAAATCAGTAAGCATGCTGTGCCTCCGTTATAAATTGCTGCATCTGTTGCACCCAAAGTTTGGGATCTGTGGCCTGAGCAAAAGCCTGTACCACAGCTAAGTGCCTGATACCCGTTGCCAGCACAGCTTTGGCATTGCTTTCATTAATGCCACCAATAGCGACCAGCGGAATATCGGGGAATAAGGCGGGATAACGAGCCAGTTTTTGCAGGCCCTGTAACTTACCGGTCATTTCTTTGGTTTGGGTGGCAAAAATGGCACCTATCGCCAGATAACTGGGCTGGAGTTGCTGCGCTCTTAATAGTTTATAAAAACCATGGCTGGATACACCCAGCCGCAGTCCTGCTTGTTGCAAAGCTGCTAAGTTGGCGCTGTTGATATCTTCCTGACCTAAATGTACGCCATAAGCGCCGAGTTCCAGCGCCAGTTGCCAGTGATCGTTAATAAATAGCTGAACATCAGGGTGCTGACAAAGCTGGATGGCTTGTTGGATTTGTTGGCGTAGCTGCTGCGGATTTGTGCTTTTAATCCGTAACTGCAGGGTTTTTACTCCTGCAACTAAAGCCCTTTCCAGTTCTGCTACTGAAGGCACTATCACATACAAAACTAAAGCCGCTTTGAGGGGCGCAAAGGCCTGAGCTGGCGGCAGCAGCTTGTCAGTGAGCAACTCTGGTAAATACTCCGGCTTAGCTGGAAAACCCCAGTGGCCCAAAGTACCTGAACACTCTGTGATGGCAACTGGCTGGCTTAAGCCTTGATTGATATAAGTTTTAGCCACTACAAAAGCATCTTCCAGTGCATAACCTAAAGCCAAAGCTGCCGCCAAAGCACTGCTTAAACAACAGCCTGTGCCGTGGTTAAAATGGTGTTGTTGGCGGGTGCTGCTCAGACGGATGTAGTTGGTATAAGCCGGATAGCCGAGATAGCGAAAATTTTCGCTAATAAAAAGCAGATCTGTGCAAAGAGTAGCCTCCGCATGGCCGCCTTTCACCAGTACTGCTTTTACTCCGGTGTTTAATAGCAGCTTTACCGCCTGCTCAGTATCCGGGCTTTGAGTAAGAGCTTCCAACTCCTGCAGATTGGGGGTTAACAGATCAATGTGTGGCAATAAATGCTGGACCACCGCCTGATATAAATCGGGTTCAGCCATTGTTGAACCTGAACTGCTGATAGCAACAGGGTCATACATCACCAGTAAGTCAGGCAGGCTTTTTCTAAGCTGCTGTAAAAAATCAGCCAGCCATAACACCTGAGCAGCATTGACCAGCAGCCCAATTTTAATCACCGAAGGCTTAGCATCTTTGAGTAAAGCCATAGCTTGTAGGTGCAGCAACTCAACATAAACCGCCATACAGGCATCGACACCAGAGCTGTGCTGGGCGGTAATAGCTGTAACTAAAGTGCATAAGTGCAAGGGCTGCTCTGGCGTGGAAAAACTCTGAATAGTTTTTAAGTCGGCCTGAATACCAGCGCCCGCGCTATTGTCTGAACCTGCAATACTCCAAATCACAGCGGTGTTATTGACTTGAGTCATAGCGCCTCCTGCAACCAAAACGGCATACCAAGCACAGGAGTCGAAGGGCTGGCGAAATCCTGTTTCGGCATAGCACCGGCTAAAAATGCAGAGCGTCCTGCAGCGACTGCCTGTGAAAAAGCCAAAGCCATCAATACAGGATCTTTGGCTAAAGCCACGGCAGAATTCAGTAATACGCCATCAAAACCCATTTCCATCACCTGACAGGCATGGCTGGGTACACCTAAACCTGCATCCACTATTAAAGTGGCGTCCGGCAAACGTTCTCGTAAAGTGCGCAGCGCATAAGGGTTGAGCACACCCAAACCTGAACCTATAGGCGCAGCCCAGGGCATCAGCACTTTGCAGCCCAGTTCATACAACCTTTTGCATAACACTAAATCGTCGGTGCAATAGGGCAATACCTCAAAACCATCGGCCAGTAGGTGTTCGGCTGCTTGCAGCAATAACATCGGCTCGGGCTGCAGGTTGTAGTCATCGCCTATCAGCTCCAGTTTTATCCAGTTGGTTTGGAATATCTCCCTCGACATTTGCGCCAAAGTCACAGCTTGTTGCACTGAATGGCAACCTGCGGTATTGGGCAATAACTGTAACTTTAACTCGCGTATCAGTTGCCAGAACTGCTCACCGCCTTGCTGTTCTGGCGCCTGGCGACGCAAGCTTAAGGTTACAGCTTCGCAGCCACTTTGTTGCAGGGCTTGCTGCATCAAGGCCGGGCTAGGATACAAGGCGCTGCCTAAAATCAGCCTGCTGTTAAGCTGAGTACCGTAGATATTAAAATCTGAGTGCATACTTAACCTCCGGCTATAGGGCTGACAATATCCAACTGATCACCGGCTTGAAGCACTGTGTTTGGATACTGATTTGCCGCAATAAAACAGCCATTTAATGCCACTGCAAAAGGGGATTTAAAACGTGGTAGTAGATGGCTTAACTGGTTGGAGTCTAGGCTTTCTTTTTTGCCATTAAGCCAGATGCTTAGCTCTGTTTTCATCTGTTCAGCCATAACACAGCTCCTTTGCTTCACTAAGTTGTAGCAACGCCTGCTCGACCACTTGTTCAGCCAAAGCCGGGCCCAATAAATAGCCGTGACGGTATAAGCCATTGACCCGAATCAGACCTGGCTGGTCTGAAATCACTGGTCTGTTATCCGGCAAAGCAGGGCGGGCCGAAGCCTGTACGCTAAAAATTTCTGCCTCAGCAAAAGCAGGGTCGACTGAATACAAGGCCGAAAGCAGTTCCAAAGTCGAACGCACCGAAGGACCGGATTGATCGGCTGATTCCAGCTCTGTCGCGCCCACCACAAAAAGTCCTTCGCCTTTAGGTGCGACATACAGCGCATAACGCGGATGGAATAACCGTACAGGACGGCTAAGTTGTACTGCCGGTGCTTTAACTCTTAGCACTTCACCTCGTACAGGCCGTAATTGAGGCAACTCAGTGGCCGCACCTAAACCCCGGCAATCAATAACCAGATCGGCGTGTTGCAACTTGCCATTACACCAAAGCTCGTCGCCTTTAAACTCAACAGAAGATTGAGCCTCCAGCGCTACACCACGTTGCTGCAATAACTGCAGGGCATGCTGTAAAAACGCCTGATTATTGAGCTGTCCTTCACCCGGCAAAAAACAACCATGCTGAAAACGCCCGGCCAGCGAAGGCTCAAGTGTGGTCAGTTCAGTTTTAGTCAGCCATTTGGGTGGATAGTTGGGCTGGGTTTTAATTTGGCTGACCAAATGCAGTAACAGGTGCTGTTGCTGTGGGTGCGCCAGCAGCAAAGCCCCTTGCTGTTGCAGGCCAAAATCCGGCAGTTGCTGTTGCAGCTGTTGCCAGAGCTGCATACTGCGATAGCCGAGCTCGACTAAATCCTGTTCTAAAAGCACAGATTCAGCCAAAGGCGACAGCATAGCGGCAGCGGCAAAAGCAGCTTTGGGTTGATAGAGCTCTTGGTCAGGGCTAAAACTCCCCTTTTCCAGCAGGCGAATTCGGGCTGGCTTTGGCCAAAGTCCGGGTTCGGACAAAGCCAAAGCGCATAAACGACCCATTAAACCGCCGCCCAGAATAAGCAGCGTCGGGCTCATAGTTGCGGCTCCTCCAGCTTGGTATCTGTGCCGTGGTAAAGCTCTGCACCCGACTGACGGAACTGCTGCGCCTTTTTCTGCATTTCTGCCTGTTGCTGCGCTGCATCCAACTGCTTTACCTCAATGCTGGCGGCATAGTCGCGCACATCCTGACTGATTTTCATCGAACAAAACTTCGGGCCACACATAGAACAAAAGTGCGCGACTTTGCCGGATTCCTGGGGCAGAGTTTGGTCGTGATAAGAGCGGGCGCGTTCCGGGTCTAAACTTAAATTAAACTGATCCTGCCAGCGAAACTCAAAACGGGCTTTGGATAACGCATCATCGCGAATTTGTGCACCCGGATGACCTTTGGCCAAATCGGCAGCGTGGGCGGCTATTTTGTAAGCAATCAAACCTTCCTTGACATCGTTTTTATCAGGTAAACCCAAATGCTCCTTTGGCGTGACATAACAGAGCATAGCGCAGCCATACCAGCCAATCTGAGCAGCACCAATGGCGGACGTCAGATGATCGTAACCCGGCGCTATATCTGTGGTCAGGGGGCCTAAGGTATAAAAAGGCGCTTCGGCGCAGTACTCCAACTGCAACTGCATATTTTCACGAATAAGCTGCATAGGCACATGACCAGGGCCTTCCACCATCACCTGCACCTCTTTAGCCCAGGCGCGGTGCGTTAGTTCACCTAAGGTTTTCAGCTCAGCAAACTGAGCTTCGTCATTGGCATCGGCAATAGAACCAGGACGTAGGCCATCCCCCAGACTAAAGCTGATATCGTAAGCGCGCATAATGTCGCAGATATCGTCAAAGTGTTGATATAAAAAGTTTTCTTTATGATGCGCCAGACACCATTTGGCCATAATAGAACCGCCACGGGATACTATGCCGGTCAGGCGTTTGGCCGTCATAGGCACGTAAGCTAGGCGCACTCCGGCGTGAATCGTAAAATAGTCCACCCCTTGTTCGGCCTGTTCAATTAAGGTGTCGCGGAATAAGTCCCAGCTTAGGTCTTCGGCTATACCACCGACTTTTTCCAGCGCCTGATACAAAGGTACAGTGCCAATAGGCACAGGGCTGTTGCGGATAATCCATTCGCGGGTTTGATGAATATAACGGCCAGTGGATAAATCCATCACTGTATCAGCGCCCCAGCGTGTGGCCCACAGCAGCTTTTCCACTTCTTCTTCAATGGACGAACTAACGGCTGAATTGCCGATGTTGGCGTTCACTTTCACCAGAAAGTTACGGCCAATAATCATAGGTTCAATTTCAGGGTGATTGATATTGGCAGGTAAAATGGCGCGACCAGCCGCTATTTCCTGCCGGACAAATTCAGCGGTAATTTGTTTGGGTAAGTTGGCACCAAAACTCTGGCCCGGATGCTGGGTTCTATGCTGAGTTCGGGCTTCAGTAGTTGCAGCCAGATTAGCGCGGCTTAAGTTTTCCCGAATGGCCACGTATTCCATTTCCGGAGTAATAATGCCACGACGGGCATAAGCCAACTGTGTCACTGCCACACCAGCTTTGGCTTTGCGTTTTTCTGTTAAAGCTTCAAATCTTAAGCTTTGCAGGCTGTCATCCAGCCACTGTTCTTTGCTGTAGACAGAACCGAAGTCTGTCACCAGCTCCGTATCGCCACGCTGTTTGATCCAGTCGGTACGAAGGGCTGGCAAACCTTTACGGATATCAATTTGAGCATCAGGGCAGGAATAAGGGCCGGACGTGTCGTAGACCCGAACTGGTGCATTGGGCTGAAATAACGGATTATCTTTGCTGCCACCAATTAAACTCGGCTGCAGTTCAATTTCACGCATGCCGACTTTCACGCCCGGCAATTCACCTTCGATATAGACCTTGCGGCTGGCGGGATAAGGTTGGCCCTGAAACTGCTGAATAAATTGTTCGGCAGCAGCGCGGGTGGCGCGACGGTTTTGATTTTCTGACATATAAACTCCGGTGAAATAATTAAATAGTTAATTTTCAACAGAGCTTGGGAAAAGCGTGGACAGCCATCAACAGATGAGCCGAATGAGTGCGCCAACAGGCAGACGGCTCACCGCCGCTGTTGGCGCTCTTGTTTCCCTCCGCAGGTATTATCCTGTTCAGGTTCCACGGATTCCGCCCAGGGGCGGTCTCAGCTGACAAACCAGGTTTGTGCAGCACTCCGACAAGCTAAGTGTGACCAGCATAAACAGCTTTTTTTCGGACGGCAAGGGGGAATTGGTGGATGTGTTGTTTCTAACTTGTGTTTTTTGTGAGCTAATGTGTGGCAATTATTGACTTAACGTATCCCTAAAAACAGGGGTAAAAACATAGTTTTCTGTTCCCCAGTGTCCTGAGTAAAACTCAGATCTTATGCGACTTAATCGAAAGCTCAAAACCACAGGCATGGGCATATTTCACCAGCGTAGACCAGCTCGGGTTAGAGTTACCTTTTTCTAAGCGGCTGATATTGCTCTTTTGTGTCTGCATCCTTTGTGCAACCTGTTCTTGTGTGAGCCCGGCTTGAGTGCGCATGGAGAGGAGTTGATCAATAAAGTTAAATTCAGCGTCCAACTGCTCGTATTCAGCTTTCACTTCCGGATTATCTAAAGCACGTTGTTTTAGTTTTTGCAGACTCATAACTGTTGAACCTCTTTTTGTCGTTCGCGGGCAAGTTCCAGCTCATTTTTCGGTGTTTTTTGAGACTTTTTTACAAAGGCATGCAACACATAGATATGCTTGCCTTTTAAGTAACAAAATAACCCGCGCCCAATCCCTTCCTGGGCTTTAGCTCGTATTTCAAATAAGCCATTGCCCATAGATTCCGTATGCGGTGGGTTCAGATTTGCTCCATGTTTTTCCATTAACTCTAATAGCTTAATCATCCTTGCCTGAATTTTGGCTGGCATGTCGAGGATCTGCTCTTCTACGCCAGCATAAAAATCAATTTTCCAACTCATAGGTAATCTCTACCTTGTTATCTTATATGATAACTTTTGTTGTCGTTATTGTCCACAATTTGTACGTCAAGTGTCCATGTACTAAGCTTAGCTACAATACGAAAACATAGAGTAGATTCACTACTGGTAGTGATGAGAGGTCTTATTTCGGTAATGCCACAAGAAGATCCTGCCAATTTATGCTAATTTGCCTGCGGTTCTCATTTTGAAAAGACTTGCTTTTGGACAGACGTCATTTTTTAGCTTTAAGTAGCACTATAGCTTTAGCCACTGTCGCCGGCTGCCAGTCTGGCCCGGCCAGAGCTTTGCCCGACCCCGATGACTGGCAACAGCTCAAAGCCAGTTTTTCCGGTCAGTTATTATTTCCTTCCGATGCTGGTTTTAGTCGGTTTTATAAAGCGGCCAACTCGCGTTATGACAGCATTACTCCTGCGGTGATAGCCCGCTGCGCTAATACTTCAGATGTGCAGCAGATTTTAGCTTTTGCCCGCAAGTTTCAGTTACCGATCACAGGCCGTAGCGGCGGCCATAACTATGCCGGTTACTCGAGCACTAAAGGCATTTTGCTGGATTTAGCTTTAATGGCCGATATTCAGCATGAAGCCGAAGACGACACGGCTTGGATAGGAGCCGGGGCTAAGCTCGGTGATATCTATGATCAGTTAAGTAAAAAAGGCCGCTCTATTCCGGGAGGCAGTTGTGTCGGTGTAGGTATTGCCGGTTTAACTTTGGGTGGTGGTTTTGGCATAGCCGATCGTTTATACGGTTTGACTTGTGATGCGCTGCTGGAAGCCGAAGTTGTCACTGTAGATGGCGAAGTGCTGCGTTGTAATGAGCAACAAAACGCGGATTTATTTTGGGGTTTAAGAGGAGGCGGTGGTGGCCAGTTTGGCATAGTCACCCGGCTGAAGTTTCAAACCTTTGCCACGGCCGATATCTTAAGTTGCCATGCTTATTTCGCGTTAAAAGATGCATTGCCTGTATTGAATTTATGGCAACACTGGAGTCATCAGTTACCCGAAGCTTTATGGTCTCAGGCGGCTTTATGGTGGCGTGGTGAACCAGATCATGAACCCCAATTGCAAATCCGGGTCACCAGTTTAGGCCAGATTAAATTGCTGCAGCAGCAATGGGTGAATTGGTTAAGGCGTTTGCCAGTGCAACCTGTAGAGCAGGATGTGGTGCTGCATAATTATCGCGAATATATGCTGACTGACTGTGCGGGTTTGGAGATGCCAGAGTGCAAACTACCGCATCAATCAGAGCAAGCCAAACTCAAGCGTGTGGCTATGGCGGGCAGTTCTGACTTTTTTAATCAAGTCATTAGCAGAGCGGGATTAGAAGCTTTATTGGGGCAAGTGCAGCAGCGCCAGCAACAAGGTTTATCCGGCGGTATTTTACTGACGCTGATGGGCGGTGCTATCAGTTCTGTGCCTGCCGATCACACGGCTTTTGCCCACAGAGATGCACTTTTTAGCGCTCAGTATCTGGTGAGCCGTCCTGTCGGGGCTGATGAAAAGTTAATGCAAGGTGCGGCGCTGTGGGTCAACCATATGCGTACTGTGATGAAGCCCTATAGTACGGGTGGTGCCTATTTAAATTACACCGACGCTTTGATTAAAAACTGGTCTGAGGCTTATTATGGTCGTCACTACGAAAAACTGCAGCAACTCAAAGGCCGTTACGACCCTGAGCAGCTACTGCGATTTGCTCAAGGCATAAAGCCAGCTTAAGAGACAAAGGATAAAACCAATGAGATATAAGGTACTGATTTTATTTTTATCTTTGGGCGCTGTAGTGGTGCAGGCTGAAACATCAATCGACAGCACAGATTTTGTGCCTGACGGCGTTTTTCACGCCAGCATAGAAGGTCCTGCCACAGACAAAAACGGTTATTTGTATGCAGTGAACTATGGTGTTGAAGGCACCATTGGCAAAATCAGCCCTCAAGGTGAGGTGAGTTTAGCTCTGACCCTGCCCAAAGGCAGTATTGGCAACGGTATTCGTTTTGACCAAAAAGGCCTGATGTATATAGCCGATTATACTGGCCACAACATCTGGCGTTACGACGGTAAGAAGCTGCAATTACATGCGCATCAGCCCTTGATGTTTCAGCCCAACGATTTAACCATAGCGGCGAATGGCGTTATTTTTGCCAGTGATCCGGATTGGAAAAATCGCAGAGGGCAGTTGTGGCGCATTGAAACTGATGGCAGTTCCAGTCTGGTTGAAAAAGATATGGGTACCACCAACGGCGTGGAAATTAGTCCAGACCAAACCCGTCTTTATGTCAACGAGAGCGCGCAGCGCAGAGTCTGGGTCTACGATTTAGATGAGCAACTCAACGCCAGTAATAAAAGAGTACTGATCCAATTTCCAGATTTTGGTTTAGACGGTATGCGTGCCGATAGCCAAGGTAATTTATACATAGCCCGTTATGGCAAAGGTGTGGTTGCCAAAGTCAGCCCTGATGGCAAATTGCTACGGGAATATCAGCTAAAGGGTGAGTTTCCGACCAACGTCACTTTTTCACAAAAAGATCCGACATTACTCTATGTCACTATGCAAAAACGTGGCGCGATAGAGCTGATTAAGTTGGATCCGGCTGAATAATACCTCTGTACTTTTGTGGACTTTGGCCAAAATGCTGGGAAAAACGTGCGCTAAAGGCAGAAGCTGACTGATAGCCGCATTCCAGCGCTATGTGTTGCACAGACAGGTTGGAAAACAGCACTAAAGTGCGGCTGTGCTGCATACGTAAAGTGGTTAAATACTGCCCAGGGTTCTTACCAACCTGCTGACGAAACAACAGTTTAAATTGACTTAAACTCAAATTGGCTTTACTGGCAAGCAAAGGTAAATCTAACTCATCTGCCAGATGCTCCTGCATATACAGCAAAGCTTGCCGCACTCTTTTATCCACAGCAGGTGCTGGCTGTTCTGTTTCCAGCAGTTGCAGGAAAAACTGCTGTGCTGCTGGCAACAGTTGTTGATCCTGCTCTATCAACAACGCCTCCAATACCAATAAGTATGGCTGGATCCGGGCTGACAGTTGAAACACAGGTTGAGCTAACTGCAGCAAATGTGCAGGCAAATGCAGTAAATCTGCGACTAAAAATCGACATTGTTCAGCGGCTGAAAAACCATGTTCTGTGCCTGCCGGGATCACCAGACATTCTGCTGCACCTACCTGAAATTGTTGCTGATTAATGAGCAAATCGAGCCGGCCAGACAGAGGCAACACCAGTTGATGGTGATCATGGCTGTGGCTTTGCGGTTCAGGACTATAGGCGCGAATCGATAGTCTCATCATACGAGACGCTGCCGCTTTGTTGATTGCGCCATCTGACCCCAGTCACGGAGGTTAACTATGCCCATCGGTATTTATTCATTTGTCGCCGCGCTGCAACATCAATTATTTTTAGAATAAGTTTTAGCATGGGTTACCGGAAATAAACGGTCGTAACCGTAGTTATACAGGTAGGTGTACAACAAAAACACGACAAAAATCAAGGCTTCACGCCACAAGGCCTGGGCCAGATTAAAGTCCAGCAGCCATAAGGTCAAAGGAATGCTGATTGCTGCCCCTGCCAGTTCATAACTGACACAATGCAAAAGCCGCACTTTGCCTGCTTTGACTAAAGAGCCAGTGGCTCGCCATAAGAAATAATCAAATACTTTGGTGTGAGTTAAGGTCAATAAAAATACGGTACAGGAGCTCAACAGTGAAAACGCCGATGCACGGCCAACAGCCGTATCGGCTGCAGCCAGAGTGCATAAAGTACGTAAAACTATGGCGCCGCATTCGTAAGCCAAAGCATGACGAAACCAATCCAACTTGTTTCGCATCAGCATACCTCTCGACTACACAAAGCAGTAGTCTAGAGGATTTGTGTGCGATACATACCAGCCAAAAGCTTGAGGTATAACGCAAAAAGCTGCTTTTCAGCAGCTTTTACGGCAGCAGAATTTAATTAATGCACCTGATAGTGGCGACAGAAAAAGTCGATGACTTTGTCCGGATCTGGCCGGGTTCTCATATTGTGTCTTAACGCCAGGCCTGTGGCTAAGGCGCGTAGCGTTACATCCAGAGGGGCTCCCGCTGGTTTTTCAATCTGGTAGTTCTGGAACAAAAAGTTAAGTGCTGCGCCGGCATAAGAGTTGACTGGGTGCGAAGGCAGCAAACGCAGTTCCTGAAGACGGACTCCAAGTTCACGCATTCTTTGTAGGCGGCTGGCTTCGTTCATTTCTGTCTCCTGATCAAAAGCAGTGAAAGCTGATACCTATATATCTGCCGTGATCAGAAAAGCTTTAGCTCAACAGGGCTGAGACTACTAGCAAAAATCATTGGATGATGCTGTTGGAAAACGCCGCCATGAATCGGAATACCCGACAGAGGGGAGGTCTTGGAGGTACCCATGCTCTGTGGCGGCTTTCAAAAACCCCGTTCCGCGGGAATGACTACGAAACGGGGAAAACCAGGAAGAAAACATACGTCAACGACCAGAGTAAACTGGTCGCTAAGGTCTATCAGGCATACATACGGTCAAAAATATTCAAAAAGGTCGGCGCTTTTTCAATATGAACCGGGATATGCAGACGGCTGGCGATATCGCTTGCGGAGATCACGCCACGGATATGGTGCGATTCAGTATCTATCACTAAGCAGTACTGCTCACCATTATGTTGCAGCGTGTTCAACACATCACCTATGGTGCAGTGTTTGATTTGCTCATAAGCTAAGGCTTTGATTTCTGAACGCGGGCGCATTAAGTCTGCCACTGTCAGATCAGTGCGGTTGACGCCTTTGCCTAAACGCTGCAATACATTTTGGATAGACAACTGTTCGTAGCTGATTAAACCAACCAGTTCCTGGTTGGCGTCTATCACCAGTTTTAGCTTGGTATGCTCATGATTCATCATATCCTCTGCTTCGACAGCACAGGTATTGGCATCAATCATCATGGGGCTATTCGTTTTAAAGTCAGACACAAAGTCCAGCGCTGCTGAATTTAAATTGGCTTCAGCAAATTCGGCTGGTTGAACTAAATGGTCTATTGCATCAACGTTGAATAAATTTAACTTTTTCATAGAAACCTCTCGTCAGTCCGCTCAGAGGCAGCGAAACTGAAATCAATACAATGGATGTCGTCAGATAGTGACTATAAAGCCGGAAACTCTGACAATTTCAATGATTTAAGAGAGGTGTACTGGCGGTGCACGGGCTGCGTAGCAGCTTTTTTGCGTCGTACTGAATTGGTTTTGGCTGTGCTGATAAGCGCTGCCAGATGCTAACGGGAATTCGAAACTATTCCAGCAGACCGGACTTTTCTCATCATCACCTGAAGTTTCTGTCGAATCGACAGTGGAATGTGTGACTGCGGCAACCAGAGCCAGACTGAAGTTTTTATTCGGTTGTTGTAAATCTACCCAACTGCTGGATGCAGAATGGCTTACCGTTGGGAACAGTAAACTCAGGTAAAACAACACTGCGATAAAACTTAAATACTTCATCTTTCGCGTCCGGTCAGGACCAAAACAGCTTGGCCTTTATCTGACTATAGCAGCAGTGTTTTTTAAAATGCAAATAAAAAAATGAAAAAAATGAAAATAACAGGCTCACTGATTGCCACTTTATTTGCGTCAGATCAATAAAAACCTGTTATTTTTTAAGCAGAAAGGCTTGATTTTACCCTGTTATAAAAACTTCATTCCTTGTTTTAATAACCACGCGACCAAAGTTAAAGTTAAAAAACCAGCCAGATATAAAATAACAAACCACTGGGTTTGAGATAATTTTTTCCCGCTCAATTTCATCAGTACCCCTCCTGATAATCTTCCACTTTACCGGCAAAAATTTTGTAACCCCATAGCGTATAAGCGCAAATCAGCGGTACAAAAATGAAGATACCAGGCAACATAAAGATCAGGCTGCTATCTGGTGCCGCAGCCTGCATATAAGTCAGTTGGCGTGGTAACAGATAAGGGAATACGCTGACCAGCAAGCCAACAAAGGCCAGCAGGAATAATCCGGACGCCAGCCAGAACGGCCGCTCTTCATGGCGTTCATGCACTGCAGTTTCCGCTTGAAGGCTGCGATGAACCCGGCCTAAATCGCGGAATAATAAACGGGCGGCAAGCACCGACAACAGAGGCAGTGGGATTAACCATAAAGCGTGCCAGCCGCCAAACCAACGAGCCCGGATCTCCGGCTCAATCCAGACCGTCCACAAGCTGACTAGCAGCATGGATAACATGACCATCAGTAACAAACGCTGGCCATAACGCGCCGCTTTTTGTTGCAGTTCACCGCGGCTTTTCATCACCAGATAGCAACAGGCCAGCAGGGCGTAGCCTGCCATAACCGCTAGACCACAAAACAGACTAAAGGGACTCAACCAATTGAAACTGGACTGATTGATAAAGTCTGCCGGCACACCTTGTACCAGGGTTCCCAGCATCAGGCCCTGACAAAAAGCAGCCAGACTGGAGCCTGCAGCGAAGGCCATATTCCAGTATCTTTTTGAAGTATCTGATTTAAAACGATATTCAAAAGCTACGCCGCGGAAAATCAAACCAATTAACATCAGTATGATTGGCAGATAAAAGGTAGAGGTGATCGCAGCGTAAGCCGCCGGAAAAGCGCCAAATAAAATCACGCCACCAAACACCAACCAGGTTTCATTGCCATCCCAGACATGGGCAATCGACCGCATCAAATGATCATGTTCTGCGTCTGTATTAAACCAGGGGTATAAAATACCTATACCTAAGTCAAAGCCATCCAATAACACGTACATCAGGATAGCAAAGCCAAGTAGCAGCAAATAAAACAAGCCTAAACTCAGTTCCAGCTCCATTAGTTGGCTCCTTTGGTTGATGATGGGTCGGTATCAGTCGCTAAAGCTTTGGTAAAAGACAGGGCATAACCTGATGCCTTCACTCCAATGCGTTGTTGTTCCAGTTGCTCGATCGGCGCCGGACCTTTTTTGATCAACTTGCGCATAAAGTACAGATAAACACCAAACAGCAGGCTGTAGGTCAGGACAAACAGAGTCAGAGAGAACAAAACACGTTCTGCAGGCAGAGGACTGACAATCTCGCTGGTACGCACCAGACCATAAATAATCCAGGGCTGACGGCCTATTTCTACTACATACCAGCCTGCCAGCACGGCAATGACACCTGTTGGCGCCATAAAGCTTACGGGCAGGAGGAACCAGTGACTCTGATACAAAGTGCCACGCCAGCGCAGATAAGCTCCGATCAAGGCAACACCTATCATCAGTACACCTATGCCGACCATAATGCGGAAGCTAAAGAACACCATGGGGACATGAGGCCTGTCTTCAGGCGGTACTGATTTTAAGCCTTGCAGCTCACCCTGCCAGTCATGAGTTAAAATCAGACTGGCAAGACCGGGTATTGCCACTTCATAATGGTTGCCTTCAGCCTTCATATCTGGCACTGCAAACAGCAACAGCGGCACGTTACTTTCTTTTTCGGCCCAAATTCCTTCCATCGCCGCCAGTTTCACCGGCTGATGTTCTTTGACATTAAGGCCATGCAAATCACCTACCCAGGCTTGCAGTGGGGTCAGTACCAGAGCAAACCACAGCATCATCGACAGCCCTTTACGGCCAAACTCCTGATGCTGGCCTTTGCGTAAATACCAGGCGTGAGTCGCCATCACGACAAAAGTAGCAGTGATAAAAGCGGCCAGCAGCATGTGGGTAAAACGATAAGGCATCGACGGGTTAAAAATCACGTCAAACCAACTGACCACCTCAAATTTTCCGTCGACTATTTGATGGCCCTGAGGAGTCTGCATCCAGGAGTTCGCCGCGATAATCCAGAAGGCCGAGATCCAGGTGCCTACAGCCACAGTGACTGTGGCGAAAAAGTGCATTTTGGCGCTGACCCGTTGCCAGCCAAACAGCATGACCCCTAAAAAACCTGCCTCAAGGAAAAATGCGGTCAGTACTTCGTAAGCCATCAAAGGTCCAAGTACAGCACCGGCTATTTCTGAAAATTTGGAGAAGTTGGTACCAAACTCGTAAGACAGCACTATGCCGGACACCACACCCATACCGAAGGTGATGGCAAAAGGTTTGATCCAGAACTTAGCCAATTGCAGATACTGGGGGTTACCGGTTTTCAGCCATAAGCCTTCCCAGATCGCTATCAAGGTAGCTAAACCTATGGTGATAGAAGGGAAAATAATATGGAAGCTTACGGTAAAGGCAAACTGTATTCGTGAGAGGATACTGACATCAAGTTCCATCACAAACTCCTTATTTTCCGGCTTTGAACCGGCTCAGCGCTGAAGGCACAAGTGCCACAGACAACAACAGCAACATGGTCAGCAGTTCGGCAGCAAGAATAGACAGGTCTGGCATAATGTTCTCTTTGTTGACAAGTTATACAGCAACAGTGCTGCTGCTCTTTGTAGTGCCAGAATCAGGCCATAATTTTTATTCTATGTAACATAATGATTTTGAAGGAATAAAATTATAAATTTGCAGTGAGTGTTAACTTCATTTACGATTTTAGCACGAATAGGTGACAACTAAGTTTACGGTAGGCTATGGATTTGATTTTAGCGTTTGAGCTGATGATGCTTGTCACCAGTGCGTGCGCCGGACTGATGTCAGGCTGGCTGTGGTGGCATTCGCGCTACCAACAAACCCTGGCTGGTTTGGCTGGCTTTGGTGCCATGATGGCGCTCTGGTGTTTAGGCCATGTATTTGTGATCCATGACCAGCCGCAACTGGGTCGTTATCTGTTGTTGGCGAATCCATTGATGCCAACATTTTTCCTGCATTTTGCTTTAAGGTTTGTTGAGCAGGATAAAGTGCGCGCCCCCTGGTTAAGCTGGGCACGACGCCATATCGGCTGGTTGTATTTTCTGACTGCGGTGGTGGTGTTGCTGAGCTGGAGTCTGGATGCCGGTGACGTGCTGCAAAGTGCGGCTTTGGGTCAGGTTTTTGTCTTTCACTCTTATGGCTTTTTAAACCTGTTATACACAGTTGCACTGGGTATTCTGGCACATGCGGTGTTGTGGTTTGGCTGGCGTTATCATCAGGGCAATAAAAAACGCTCTATTGTCGCTATGTTTTTAGCCGGAGGCTGGGGTTTATTGCTGGCGACTCCTGTGGTGTTTCCTTCGTTTGGGCTGGACTGGTTTCCTTATCCTATGTTGTTGTTGCCAACTTATCCGGTGTTGCTGGTGTACGGCGTAGTGCGTTATCAGATGCTGGCGGTGAACGCGCTGGCGAACCGGGCTTTGCTCTGGTTAGTGATGTCCTTGTTATTGCTACTGTTAATGGCGTTGGTCAGCTCTGTATTTGGCCAGTTGGGAATGCAGGCATTGGCCAGCGTGCCAGGCTGGCAGTTGTGGTTGTATTCCAGTTTGGTGCTGCTACTGACCGCAGCCTGTTACCGGCCCGTTGCCCGACTGGCGGAACGGTTAATTTACCCCGGTGCCACTTTGGATCAGACTCTGATCAATACCTGGCGCCAGCAATTGAGCTCATGTCAGAACTGGAGTGGGCTCAGCGAAAAATCAGCGCAACTGCTGTCTGCAGCGTTAAAGCAAAAAGTGCAGGTTGAATTGCCAGCAGCCTCCGCAGAGCCGGTGATCGATAGTCAGCTAAAAATTCGATGTTACCCTCAAAGTGGACGTTGGCAGGTGGAGCTGCTGGGCTGGGACGATATGACGCCTGGTATTCGTTTAGTGGCCCAGGTGTTTGGTTCTTTGCTTGGCAGCAGTTGTGAACTGTTGGCGCAGTCGCTACAACTGGCGGAAGCAGAAAAACAGCAACTGGCGCAACAACATTTGGTTGAAATGGGCGCTTTGGCGGCGTCTATGGCACATGAGCTGCGTAATCCGCTGAATATTATTTCGATGGCATCTGCTGGGGTAGATGCAGAACTACGCGGCCATATTCAGCTCCAGCTCAAAAGAGCTGATCGGCTGATTTCCGATATGCTGGTGTACTCAGGCCGTCTGCAACTGCAATACAGCCAGATTGAATTGGAACCTTTGCTACAAAGCTTATTGCAGCAATTTGACTGGCAACAGGTCAAGCTGGAGCTGGAGGTACCATCCGGTCTGATCGTATCGGCCGACCAACACAGAGTGCAGCAGGTGTTTTTAAACTTGTTTGATAATGCCAATGCTTTTCTGCGCAATCAGGCCAATGCCACCTTGAAGGTTGAAGTCACGTTAAGCGGCGGTTTTATCCGGGTACGGGTTCATAATAATGGTCCGGCCCTGGATGCCAGTTTAACCACAGCACAATTGTTCCGGCCTTTTATCAGTAAACGCAGCGGCGGCAGTGGCCTGGGCCTTGCGATAGTGAAACGTATTATGGATGCCCATCAGGGCCAGATCTGTTTTCGTACCGATTTGGGTTGGCCTGTCAGTTTTGAACTTTTGTTTCCAAAGGATTCCCCAGATGTTTAATGCAACAACGCCGCATCCGGCGCGTATTCTGATTGTGGATGATGAACCAGCTTTTCGCTTACTGGCCGAACGTTTTTTGCAACAACAGGGCTATCAGGTGGCTGGTGCTGCTAATCTGGACGACACCCGAAGTAAATTACAGCAGTTTGACGCCGACTTGATTTTGCTTGATTTGGCTTTGCCTCCGGCCTTTGACCCTGCGGCCACACTGGCTGCTGTCCCCGAGTTTTCCAGCCGGCCTGTGATTATTTTAACCGGCCACGCTGAACGCGAGCTGGCGTTGCAAGCCATAGCACAAGGTGCCTGGGATTTTATTGCCAAACCAATAGATCCAGAGTTATTGGCGGTGGTGGTCAAACGCGCTATCACCAAACATCAGTTAGAAAAGGAAGTCCGACAGTTAAAGCAGGGCTTACAACAACAAAGTTTTTTGCCGAAGTTAGCCGGGCATTCGCGGCATATGGAAACAGTTCGTACCTTAGTACAACGTATAGCGCCGACGGAGGTCCGGGTGCTGGTTACAGGCCCTTCTGGTACAGGCAAAGAAGTGATTTCGCGCGCTTTGCATGAATTAAGTCCACGCGCCGACAAGGCTTTTGTCTCGGTACACTGTGGCGCTATCCCGGCGGATTTACTGGAAAGTGAGCTGTTTGGTTACGTCAAAGGTGCTTTTACCGGCGCAGACAAAGACCGGCAAGGCCTGTTAAAGCTGGCCGATGGCGGTACTTTGTTTCTTGATGAGATAGGCGAAATGCCGCTGCCGATGCAGGTAAAGTTGTTACGGGTATTACAGGAAGGCACCTTTTACCCTGTAGGGGGGCGTGAGCAGCAAAAAATTGATATCCGCTTAGTGTCGGCAACCAATGCCAATCTGCCGGACCTGGTCAAACAGGGCAAGTTTCGTGAAGATCTGTATTACCGGATCAAAGGCGTGACTATTGAGACTGTCGCTCTGGATGAGCGGCGCGAAGATATTCCACTGCTGATCCAGTTTTTTTTGGAACAGCTTAGTGTGCAGTATGGGCAGAAACTGCAACTGGAATCTGCTGCTATCAGTTGGTTTTTACAAAAGCACTGGCCTGGCAATGTACGTGAATTAAAGAACACGCTGGAAAGTGTCGCTGCTATAGCTCAGCAAGGTGTGATCCGACTTGCCGATATTCAGCTGTTGCATCTGGAGCATCAAACCAGAGAAACTGACCCCGAACTGGAACCCGGAGCGGATTTAAGTAGTCTGGATGAGCAGGTCAAAGCCCTGGAGATCCGTTTGATCCAGCAGGCCATGGTCCAGTGTCATGGCAATAAGAGTCAGGCGTCCCGGGCCTTGGGTATTTCTCGTCAGGGCTTGCTGAAAAAAATTGAGCGATATGGGCTGACTGAATTGGGTGATGATTAAATCAATCTATACTCAATGAGTTAGCGAATAGGAGTACCAGCTATGACAGATGCTATTGCGCATGGAAAATTCAGTGTAACCCCGCAGGGGCAGGTGTTATTGTGCGAAATTCAGGGCGCCTGGAATAAACAGGGCTCAGCACAGCTAATTGAGGATGTAAAAGCTGTGGTACAAGGATTTGCCGGTAAAAACTGGGCGCGCGTGATGGATATGCAAGGCTGGGAACTGGCCACCCCGGACGCTATCAGTATGATGACAGACTTCAGTACCTGGGAAGATCAGCATGGTTGTGTACTGCGTTGTTTTATCGGTTTAAACCCAATCCAACAGCAGTTGTTGGAAATGAAGTATCAGCACTCCCACAAACCCCAACATTTTAGCCATACGGATACAGCGCTCAGCTACGCTAAACAATTTTTGCAGCGGCTTTGACCCCCTTCCTGACAACGGATACAAAGCAAAAGCCGAGCTGGAGATAGTTATTGCTCTGTCATTCAGCCTGCTTTACAGTCATGTAATGATGATGTAAATAAGACTTTGCTATGAATGAGTTAAAACAGACAGCACAACGGACTGATTTGGCGGCAGACGTTGCTATCCCTATTTACGGTCCGAAAATGGATCAGCAGTCTGATGCTGAGCTGAGAACTGTTAGTCGATTCTTTCTCAAGCACCCAAGTTTAGTGTTGACCTTTGGCTATTTAATCGCCAGTGTCATGGGGCTGATTTTTACTCTTGCTCTGCTGGATGAGTTTGAGTTTTATGTTTTGCCTTATCTGGAACTCACAGACTTTTTATTGGCTGCCATTGCTCATCCTAAAACCATTTTGAATTTAATCATCGGTACTGTTTCTGTGATTGTTGTGCTCTGGATTGACCGCCAGTGCCGGAAAAAATATCTCAAATACGCCCTGTGGATTGATAAGTCTTACCGGTCGACACCATTGTTACCAAATTGGGTTGTGGGCGTTTTTACTTTTGTATTTTATCTGTATTTTGCCAGTACTCATCAGGTTCCAAAAATCGCTCAGGCGATTAAAACTCACCAAACTGAACAGTATCAACTTAGCCTGATTTATCCGATCCAACCCGGTGGTAAAGAAATACGGCAATTAAACCAGGTACAGATTATTACCCGTACCGTGGCCTATTTATGGATTTATCATCAGGATCAGGTCAAGCTGATCCCCCATGCCAATGTGGCCGCTCTAATTCCTGTTTTGCATAAAGAGCTGGATAAAAAACCTGAAGCAAAAGCAGAACCAGCTACAGCCACTAAAACGCCGGTCAGACAACCAACTGCGGCTCCGGTGAAAAGTTAAGGCTTATTCAGCAAAAGCAGCGTAATAAGCTTTAGTCAGCACTTTTTCCAAAGCGGCAAGCGTGGCTTGTTTAATTGGCATATTTTCTTTGCTGAGCTCGTAATCCAGTCGGGCGATTTGAGCTTTGTGATGACGCATCATAGGTGGGGTTTCGCTGTGCAGGCTTTGTTCTGTGGCTATCACTGCTTCAGGTTCATCGGCTCGTATCACTTTGCAAATCGATAACAAGACTTCGCCTGAACGACCACTGTAGCCCGCGGCACCAAACATCCGGCAGACGGCGGGACGGTAAGGGTAAACACCACACTGGCCACTTTTACGATCGTCAGAGCTGGCCTGATAGAAAAAACAGCCTTCGGCGGTATGCTGCTGCAAAGCCTCCAATGTGCTTTCGGCAATACCCTGATCATACAAATGCAAAGCCAAAGGCAACATTTCCAGTACTGACGCTTCAATACCCGGATGCAGACAACATTGACCACAGCCACTGCGGCAAAACAACTTACGATCGTTTTGATAACGACTGTAAGTCTGAGCAATTTCGTCGTTGAGGATCATCAGTTGAGAAGCGGTATCGCGTAGCTGTTGCATAGGTGCTCCGAACAAACAGCATTACCCCTGTGGGGCGGGGCGCTATTGTAATGATAGCTATTAAGACTCAGCAATAGGGCTCTGAAAATATATCCCTTCGTACTTGAAACTGTAGCTTTGTTAGCTTGGCGCGCTCGCCCCAGTCACATCGATAAACTATGCTCCTGGGGTCTCACGCACTGGTCGCCTCACTGCAACTGCAATGAGTTTGGCGAGCGGTGAGGCTTAGTCCTGCTGATATAAAGGACGGGGTTTGGCCAGGCCATAGCCCTGCGCGAAGTCGATGCCCATTTCGGTGAGCTTGTGACAAATCTCCATATTTTCAACATATTCGGCTACGGTTTGGATCTGCATCGCTCTGGCAATGTCGTGGATAGACTGCACTATGGCGCAATCAAAGGGATCGATCAGCAAGTCGCGGACAAAGCTGCCATCGATTTTGACAAAGTCGACCGGGAAGTTTTTCAGATAACCATAAGACGAAAATCCACTGCCGAAGTCGTCTAAAGCAAACTTACAGCCCAGTTGCCTGAAGTGGGAGATAAAATCCAGCGTCTGGTGCACATTTAAAATCGCCATACTCTCGGTGATTTCAAAACAGATCTTACTAAAAGGGATCTGGTACTCGCGAAATAAGGAACTGACATAAGCTTTAAACAGCGGATCTGTTAACGAAGCGCCGGATAAGTTGATATTCGCCAGACTGAGCTCTGCCAGATGGGCAGGTTGTTGGGCCAGCCAGCGGAAGTAGTTGCGGATCACCCAGCGATCGATTTGTGGCATCAGGCCATAACGTTCGGCAGAGCTTAAGAAATTCCCCGGTGCGATTAACCCCTGTTCAGGTAAAGATAAACGCAATAGTAACTCATAGTGCAAGCCTGGCAGGTCCTGTTGAATGGCGCGGATAGGCTGCATAAAAAGCACAAAATTATCTTGTTCCAGCGCTTGCCTTAAGGTTTTTAACCACTGAATTTCAGATTGGTGGCGCTGTAATTCTTCATCGTCGGCATTGAACATATGAATACGGTTACGGCCTTTTTCTTTGGCAACAAAGCAGGCGGAGTCTGCTTGTTTCAGCCAATGTTCAGTGCTTTGATTACCGTCAGAGTTCTCTGCCAGGCCTATACTGACACTGATGCTGAAGACACTGTCCTGCCAGATGAAGCGGAATTCTTTCACTGTATCCAGCAACTGATGGGCAATAGCAAAAGCTTCATTGCTGCTCAAATGAGGCAGCAATACCACAAACTCATCACTTTCCAGCCGTGCCAAAATACCTCTGTCATGCAACACCCGCTGCATTTGGTTACTGATCTGACATAACAAGGCATCTCCGGCTCTGTGATCGCAGGTGGTATTAATCAGTTTAAACTGGTCAATGTCCAAATAGAGCAAGGTCGCCTGATGGCCAAAACGCAATATGTGCTCTAACTGTTCAATAAAATAATGTCTGTTATACAAAGAGGTCAGCGGGTCGTGGGTCGCCAGATAAGCCAGTTGTTCGGTATTTTGTTTATGCGCGGTAATGTCCACGATCGAACCATGCACATAAGCACTATGTTCGCCGTCACCTTTAGCCAACCGGGCCGACATCAGAGCCCAAAAGGCCGAACCATCAGCACGTAAACCTTTGATTTCAAAATTCTTGTTGTCTCCAAGTTGCAACTGTTTCAGCATCTGTACCCTGTCATCCGGGTTGGCGTAATAGCGAACCATGCCGGTTTTGGCGACATCCTGTTGCATTTGTTGTAGGTTTTGATAGCCCAGCATCGTCAGTAATGCTTGATTGGCGGTGATGAGCTGACCTTGTAAGGTGCTGGTGAACATACCTTCTACGGCATTGTGGTAAATGTCGTAATACTGCTGCAAATGGGCGTTAGCCTGGTGCTGGTGCTCGATACTTTGCTCGGCCTTGGCGTTGATATTTTGCAATAAACTAAAGCTCATCAATGCCATGCTGCCAGTCATCGCCATCAGCAACAGATACTGCCAGGCCTGAGCTGCAGGTAAATAGCCTATTTGTGACAGCGCTAATATCAGGATACAACCAAAGAAAAAAGCCCAGCCGACGGCAAAGGTTTTGGCGGCGCGATCACCTCGGATCGCATGCATCAGCGCAAACAATGTATTAACGCCCAGACAGAGCGCGGTTACAACCAGCAAGCCCCAAAATCGAAGCTGGCTGTTGGCATAAAGTGGACTGAACAGCAATAACAATGCGCTGACTAAGCAAAGGTAAAAACCAAAACGTCCGAGAATGTTGCCTTGCTGCTGACGCAAGTGCCAGTTAAAGAGGGTCAGACAGGCGAAGGTGGCCCCGGCCGCAACATACAAAATGGCCTGATTGATTTCAGGATAATCGGGCCAAAGCATCGCAAAAGCCAGGCCGTTGAGTATTGCCAGTACTAAAGCGCAATGAATAAAGAAACCGGCATAATACAAATACAGTCGCTGTTGCAGCGAGAAATACAAAAACAGGTTGTAGAGCGCCATCAGCAATAACACGCCACACAACAGTCCATCCAGAATATTTTTATACAACTGGTCCAATACAAAATCATTGTTCTGCCATAAGGTCAGCTCAGCGGGCGCGATAGCGGCATCCTGCACTTTAATAAATAAGTCCAGTTCCTGATCTGGTGCAAAATCGAGGGGAAAGGCGAAGCTACGATAGGCGAGGGCGCGTTGATAAAAAGGCACAGAGGCCCCTGTGCTGCTTAACAGTTGCAGTTCGTTTTTCACTCTGTTGTAGCTATACACCTGCACGACGTCAGCCAGTGGGAAATCGTAGTGCACAATGGTTTGAATGGCAGTCTGGCCTGTGTAATGCAAACGGGTAAATAACCAAAGCGACTGGTCGGTACTTTGCAAAGACTTTTTGTATTCGCTGACCAGCCGAAAGGCATGATGCCGCTCCGGGTCAAAAATCAGTTCTTCCAGCGGCAGAGCTTTATGAGTCTGCTGAAAATACAAATTAGGGCCCAGCTCAACACGAGTAAGCTGTTTATCAAAACGATTAACCTGAGCATGAAAGGCAAAAGCACTATGGCAACAGAGCAGCAGCAGAAACCACCAGAGCTTTATTCCATGCTGCAGTTTTACCGACATTTAATCTCCAAGCTACTGAATTCTTTTGCTAATTCTGACAGTAGCATAGCGCTGCCCCCACTGTCAGCTGTGACCCAAAAACTTTCACTATAGTCTTCGTAACAAAACGTAAATGACTCTCCTGCAAAACTGAATGCCAATTCCACTCTGTCGGCACCATAACAAAAGCTACCGGTTTTGACGGCACTTTGTGCAAACCACAACCTACACTGTTGCACCTGCTCAAAGCGCAGTGGCCACAAAGGGGTCAGTCGTAGCTGTGCCTGTTCAATTTGTACAATAAAACCATTGCTTGTTTCGCTATTCATCAGATATCCGTTAACTGCTGCAGGAAATTGTCATTGCTTTGCCCCAAGCGGGCGGCGGGGCTGCAAAGGCGTCTTTGCCGGGCTTTTCGTGATAGGGGTGCTGCAATACCTGCATCAGGTCATGCAAGGGGGTTGTATCGCCTTGTTCGGCCGCTGTGATCGCCTGCTGAGCTAAGTAATTCCGCAGAATATACAAAGGGTTGATGCTATTCATCAGACTTTTACGTTCAGCGGCACTGCTGTTTTCCTTAGTCAGACGGGCACGGTACAGGCTGGCCCACTGATCAAAAGCGGCGACATCCAACATATGATCGCGGACAGAAGAGCCCAGAGCATCGTCCGAAAAATCAGCCAGACGGCGAAAGCTTAACGTGTAATCCTGCTGCTGTTGCTGCAATAGTGCCAGCCATTGGCCGATCAGGGCCCGGTCTGTAGGCTGCTGTGTTGTAAGTCCGAGTTTTTTGCCCATTAAAGCCATGTAATGACGGACTAAAGTTGGCTCATACAACCCCAATGCAGCGCGTAAGTCCTCGACTTCAATCAGAGGCGATAAAGCATGCGCCAACGCGTTCAAATTCCACAAACCTATACCGGGCTGTTCGTCAAAGGCATAACGGCCACTGTGATCGGAGTGATTACAGATATAACCCGGCTGATAGTCGTCTAAAAAGGCATAAGGACCATAATCAAAGCTGATGCCCAAAATCGACATATTGTCGGTATTCATCACTCCGTGATTAAAACCGACAGCTTGCCAGTGGCTGATCAGTTCTGCGGTACGGATCACAACCTGTTGCAGCATAGCCAAAGCCGGATGTGCTGCGTTCAGGCATTCAGGGAAATGCTGTTGCAGCGTAAAGTCGACCAGCCGTTTTAACTGGGTTTTATCGCCAGTATAAAAACAGTGCTCAAAATGACCAAAGCGGATATGACTGGGGCAGACCCGGATAATCATCGCCCCTTGTTCTATGGTTTCCCGTTGCACTGGCTCGTTGCTGCCAACCAGACTCAGAGCCCTGCTGCTGGGTATACCTAAATGAAACATAGCTTCGGACGCTAAAAATTCGCGAATGCTGGAGCGCAGCACAGCCCGGCCATCACCAAAACGCGAATAAGGCGTGCGGCCAGCTCCTTTTAAATGCAGGTCGTAACTTTTGCCATCAGCGCCTTGGACATCACCCAACAACAAACCCCGGCCATCGCCTAATTCAGGGTTGTATTGACCAAACTGATGACCGGCATATTTTTGCGCTATTGGCTTGCTGCCTTCAAACAGCTTTTTGCCACTTAAGTAGTAGGCCGCATCAGGCTGCTGAAAAAATTCAGCAGGGATCTTCAATAAAGCCGCAGTATCAGCACTATAGGCTAAGAGTTTTGGCTCTGCGAAAGGGGTTACTGCAACTGCGCTGACTAAATCAGGCAACGCTGAGGCGTAGGTCGAATTGAACAGAAGTGACATAACAAATCCCAAAACGGCAATGGCCCATTGTCGTCGCTGTGTGCCGTTAGCTCAAGCGCTTTCTGGAGTATTGATTTTACTGAATTTCAGTCTCTGACTTGTATAAACAAGTACTTAGGTCTTTAATGGAAAAAACATAGTAAAAATAAACCAAAGTCTAGCATCAGGGAGAATAACAAGAATGCGATCTATATCTTTGAGCATAGTGGTTTTAGTTGGATTGTCTGCCCAGGTTTCAGCGCAGGATACCACCGCAGGAAAAAGTAAAGCGGCAGTCTGTTCGGCTTGCCATGGTGCTGAAGGCATTTCAGTCTTACCGGATTATCCTAATCTGGCTGGTCAGAAACAGAAGTATCTGGAACTCTCGATCAAAGCGTACCGGGATGGCGGACGTAAACATGCCGTGATGTCCCCTATGGCTGCAGGTTTGTCTGATGCAGATATTCTGGATATAGCAGCGTATTTTGCCGCTTTGCCAGCTCAGTCGCCCGCTAAATAATCACTGATTAAATCAAGGAAATCAGCGCCGTACCGTCCTAATTTGGTTTGGCCTACACCACTGATGGCTAAAAACTGCTGGCTATTGGTGGGGCAGGCCTGCGCCATTTCTATCAGTGTCGCATCCGAGAACACCACAAATGGGGGCACGTCGTCGCGTTCTGCTATGGCTTTACGTAATACTTTTAACCGGGCAAACAGCTTACGGTCATAGTTTTGTGGTGCTGTGGTTTTACTGCTACTGGCTTTGCTTTGCGCCAGACGAGGCACAGCCAGTTGCAGTGTTTGTTCAGCACGTAATACAGCCCGGGCGGCTTCTTGCAGCTTCAGCACTGAATGCTGGCTGATATCCTGCTGTAATAAACCACAATGTACTAATTGGCGCAAAATACTCAGCCAATAATCGTGCGATTGATCTTTGCCTATGCCATAAGTCGAGAGTTTGTCGTGCCCCAACTCCTGAATGCGGCTGGTCTGACTGCCCCGCAGTACATCAATGACATGATTCATGCCAAAGCTTTGATTAACCCGATAGACGCAGGACAACGCCTTTCTGGCCAGTTCGGTCGCATCAAATTGTTTCGGTGGGTCTATACAGACATCACAGTTGCCGCAGGGTTTTTGGCTGGATTCACCAAAATAATTCAGCAGCACTAAACGCCTGCAGGTTTGCGCCTGAGCAAAAGCTGCCATTTGATTAAAGCGCTGTAACGCGACTTCGGTTCTGCTGTTGTTTTCGTCTTGTTCTATCCAGTTACGCATCCGGGCTATATCGGCAGGGTCGACCAGCATTAAAGCTTCAGCGGCAACACCATCCCGGCCAGCCCGGCCTGTTTCCTGATAATAAGCCTCAATAGTGCGGGGTAATTCGAAGTGGATGACAAAACGAATATTGGACTTATTTACGCCCATGCCAAAAGCCACAGTGGCGATAATCAGTTGGATCTGATCTTTCTTAAAGGCTTCCTGCACCGCATTACGTTGTTCATTGGTCAAACCGGCATGATAAGCCGCGACCTGAAAACCTTTGCCTGCCAGTTGCTCGGTCAGTTCATCCACTTTACGGCGTGAGGCACAATAAATGATGCCGCTTTGTTGTTCCTGTTGTTTCAGGTAATTGACCACCTGTTCCAGCGGGCGGAATTTTTCCTGCACTGTATAGCGGATGTTGGGTCGGTCGAAGCTGCCCACTGAGACATAAGGCTGTTGTAAATTCAGTTGGCGACTGATGTCTTTTTGTGTAGCCGGGTCTGCTGTGGCGGTCAGCGCCATCATAGGCACCTGCGGGAAATAGTGCTTCAGTTGTGCCAGTTCAGTGTAATGCGGTCTGAAATCGTGACCCCATTGTGAAATACAGTGCGCTTCGTCTATGGCGAACAGGCTCACCCCCACCTCGGTAAGGCGCGCGATAAAATCCGGTTGCAACAGGCGTTCCGGCGCGACATACAGCAGTTTCAGTTGCTGCTGACGCAAGCGGCGGATCACTTCCTGAATTTCTTCCCGGCTTTGGCTGCTGTTAATAAATTCAGCCGCTATACCGTTGGCCTGTAAGGCGTCAACCTGATCTTTCATCAGCGACATTAAAGGCGAAACCACCACAGTGACATAAGGCAAAAGCAAAGCAGGTAACTGATAGCACAGCGATTTTCCGCCCCCTGTTGGCATCAGCACAAAGGTGTCCTGACCGCTCAGGCAAGCCTGGATCACCTCCAGTTGTCCGTGACGGAACTGGCTGTAACCAAAAGCTTGTTTTAAGGTGTCGAACACTAGTTGTGGCAAAGGGCGGTGCTGCATTATGAAAAAACTGGCGCATTGTAATCTGTCTTAAGCATTGTGTCATGGGCTCTGCTGGGATAGATTGTCAACTGCTCTTACCAGTGAAATTGAGGATCTTATGCACGCCGACCAGTTATTGCCTTTTATTGCTGAGACTTTTGATCAAATGCCGTTTAACAGACTGTTAGGTTTAAAAGTGACCCGTTTTGATGAACAACAAGCTGAAGTGCGGTTTGACTGGGCCAATCAATTGGTAGGCAATCCGGTGCAGCAAATTTTACATGGAGGGGTGATAGCTTCAGTGCTGGATGTGGTCGGCGGTTTGATGGCTGTGTCCAGTGCTTTAAGTCGTTTAGGCGATATTGCAGATGCTGAACTGGCAGAGAAGCTCGGCAAAATGAGCACTATAGATATTCGGACTGACTATTTACGGCCTGGTCGGGGTCAGCAGTTTATTGCCACAGCCCAGGTGATCCGCACTGGCAATAAAGTCTGTGTTTGCCGGATGGAGTTACACAACGAGCAGGGTATTCATATCGCCTTAGGCACTGGTACTTATCTGGTGGGATAATTCGCAGTGCCGGGCAGATTTACTCTGCTTTTGGCTCTACGGTGACCGCTTTGACTTCTTCCGCTTCGCCCTGAGTCACAACGATTTCAATCCGGCGGTTTTTTGCTCTGTTTTCCGGGCTGTTGTTGTCCACTAAAGGTTTAGTGTCGGCTCGTCCTTGCGCAATGATACGGTTTGGCTGCAGCCCCTTATTCTTTAACATCTCCTGCACTATGGCCACAGCCCGCAAGGAGGACAGCTCCCAGTTGTTTTTATACAGGCTGTCAAATTCCTGCAGATTGTCGGTGTGACCTGTGACTACTATGGTGCCGGGAATATCTTTTAATACATTCGCTATTTCATCGATCAGCGGTGCCAATCGCGGTTGTAAAAAGGCTGAGCCTGCCGGGAACAACGTCGTATCTGTAATACGGATCAGCAGTTGCTGGCCCAGTTGTTCAACTTCCACTCTTTTGTTTTGGAACTGTTTTTGCAGTTTTCCCAGCATTTCTTTTTGATCTTTACGTTTGCTGACCATAGCCGCAGACTGATTTTTTTGCAGATCTTCAGGCGCATTGATTTCGGCATTACCAGCGTTCAAATCAATAGCCACTTCCGGGATCAGGCTTTCTTTAGTACTTTCCGGCAGGTCTTGTTTATTTTCTTCTTTTTTCTCGACCTGAGACTTTTGCTCTACTTCTAAAATACCTGTCCCCCCTTCCAGCACTGGGTTTCCTGCAGGACGGCTGATTAAACCCACTTTGCCCATAGAATCCATAAAGGCCTTGACCATGGCATTGTATTCGGACTGCTTGGCCATAGCGAAAGAGTAGAGCACCACAAAAAGAGCGAACAGCAATGTCATATAGTCGGCGTAGGATACCAACCAGCGTTCATGGTTCTCTGGCGGTTCAGGCTTTTTCTTTTTCATCATGATGCTCGCCGGTAAACGCCGCTAAGCGAATTTGCAATTGTTGAGGAGATAAACCGTCGGCAATGATCACAATGCCGGTCAGGGTCATAATTTTATAATTCCGGATCTGGCTGGCAAATAACTTGTAGCGGTTACCAAAAGGTAAAAACATCAGGTTGGCAAAAGCGACGCCATAAATGGTCGCAACAAAAGCAACAGCTATACCGCCACCTAATTCATCAGGTTTATCCAATAACCCCATAGCGTGAATTAACCCTAGTACAGCCCCTACTATGCCCATAGTTGGCGCATAACCGCCCATGGCTTCGTAGAACTTTACCGTGTGCTCAATTTCTTCCTGTTCCATCTCGATTTCCTGTTCCAGGGTTTCGAGAATGTAATCTTTGTCAAAACCATCCACCAGCATAGCTATGCCCCGTTTCAGGAAAGGATCGTCCAGGCTATCGAGTTTTTCTTCCAGCGCCAAAAAGCCACCTTTGCGGGCCTGCGATGCCATATCCTGCAGTAATAGGCTTCGTTCCTGCATATCCAGCCGAAGTGGAACAATAAGCCAGATAAAACGTTTACCGGCTTCAATGACGACGTGAAAAGGGAACTGAGTTAAAGCAGCACCAAAAGTGGCGCCTATCACTATTAAAAACGCTGGCAGATTGAGCAGGGCGCCCGGATGTCCACCCTCCAGTAAGTTCCCGCCAATAATACAGATCAGCGCGACAATAATACCGATAAAACTCATTGCTTTATCCTATGGCTGTTTTTCACTCAGAATAGCGGTTCTGCTTGCTTGGGGGCAATGCTGATCCCGACTTTTATTTTTAGCATTTTGCTATTTTATTGATAGATTTCAGCCTGTTTTGATTAGTTTGCGGCCAGGAGTCAAAGACCGGGCTGAAGATGCCTTACCTTTGCAGCAGGGCTCACGTACAATGCGCGCCATCAAACCGGAGCAGTCCGGCGGTTCAGGGGGATACGAATGACTTTAAGTCCAGCGCAAAAACTCGGTGGTGCTTTTGCTGCCGGTGCTTATACCTTGTGGGGGATAGCGCCCCTGTATTTTAAACAAATCGATTTTGTGCCAGCGCAGGAGATACTGATCCACCGTGTGGTCTGGTCTTTTGTACTGCTGGTGCTGATTGTGTTTGCAATGCAGCAGTGGAGCAAAGTGCAGCAGATTTTAGTTCAGCCCAAACTGGTGCTGGCCCTTTTGGGCACATCGCTGATTTTAGGCGGCAATTGGGGGTTATTTATCTGGGCTGTGAACAACCATCATATGCTGGATGCCAGCTTAGGCTATTACATCAACCCTTTGCTCAACGTGCTGCTGGGCATGTTTTTTCTTGGCGAGCGTTTGCGTAAGTTTCAATGGCTGGCTTTATCGCTGGTTGTGACGGGTGTGGTGATCCAACTGGTCACTTTTGGTTCTGTGCCCTGGATAGCCTTAACTCTGGCCAGTACTTTTGCACTTTATGGTTTGTTCCGCAAAAAGCTGGCGATTGATGCCATTACCGGACTTTTTATTGAATCGCTGTTGTTATTACCTTTGGCCTTGTATTACTGGTGGCAGTTTGCCGACAGCAGTGCGGTGAATTTAGTTGAAAACAGTTGGAGCTTAAATCTGTGGCTGATGGCGGCAGGTTTTGTTACCACTGTGCCTTTGTTGCTGTTTATTGCTGCGGCGAAACGGCTGCAACTCTCGACTATGGGCTTTTTTCAGTACATAGGCCCAAGTTTTATGTTTGTGTTTGGCGTCTGGTTGTACAACGAGCCGTTAACTGCAGCCAAGCTGGTGACCTTTGGTTTTATCTGGCTGGCACTGATTGTCTATTCAGTGGATGCCTATCTGGCACTTCGGAAAAAAACCGTAGTTCAGGTCATTGAATAGGGCGGGCCTTTCAGTTCTATCCTATTGCCTTCGGGGTCCTGAATATAAATGGATGGACCCTTGCCTTCAGCACCATAACGGGATTCAACCGGCCCTGGGCTGACGCCATGACGTTGCAGATAAAGCTGCAAGGCCGCAGCGTCAAAAGGTTCAATACGTAAACATAAATGATCCATATTGTGCCCTTCTGCCCCAGGTGCTTGGCCGCCTTGTTGGCCCAAAGGCTGATCGACAGGCACCAAATCAATCAGGCTGCTGCCCGCCCTTAATTGGTATAAGCCTAAGTCGGTTTCCTGCCGTTCCAGAGTGCAGCCCAGTACCCGCTGGTAGAAGTCCAACATCAGTTGCAGATCGCTGACCCGCAACACTACATGGTCGAGCTGTATAATACAAAACATTGAGGGCTCCTCTGCTTAACTGGCCAGCATCAACAGCTTCAGGCCTGAGCGTAGATTTCTTTAAAGCCTAACCAACGACGAATCAACGGCGGGCAGTTTTGTGGGTAGTGCTGCCACAGCAGCGCAGCAGCTTGCTGAGCAGCCGGGATGAAGTGCGCATCCCGGCTTAGATCGGCAATGCGGTAGCTGACCTGGCCCGTTTGTTTAGTGCCCAAGAGTTCACCCGGCCCACGAATTTCTAAATCCCGTTGTGCTATGACAAAGCCATCATTACTTTCCCTCAGCACCGCCAGGCGCGCCTGAGCTGTTGAGGATAAAGGGGCGTGATACAAAAGCACACAATGCGAAACTGCACTACCACGACCAACCCGGCCTCTGAGCTGATGCAACTGAGCTAACCCCAGGCGCTCCGGGTTTTCGATAATCATTAAGCTGGCGTTGGGTACGTCTACGCCCACTTCAATCACAGTAGTGGCGACCAATAAATCCAGTTTACCTGCTTTAAAATCGGCCATCACTTGCTGCTTTTCCGCCGCTTTTAAGCGGCCATGCACCAAACCAATTCGCAAATCCGGTAATGCGGCCGTGAGTTCGACCGCTGTCATTTCTGCAGCCTGACATTGCAGTTGCTCTGACTCTTCAATCAAAGTACAGACCCAATAGGCCTGACGACCTTCATTTTGCACGGCCTGACGCACTCGTTCTGTGACTTCGCCACGGCGACTATCGGGCAACACCACAGTGGTGACCGGAGTACGGCCCGGCGGTAACTCATCAATCACCGAGGTATCTAAATCGGCATAAGCCGTCATAGCTAAGGTGCGGGGGATAGGGGTGGCGGTCATCACCAGTTGATGTGGATAAAAACCAGTATCGGCACCTTTTTCCCGCAGCTCCAGCCGCTGATGGACACCAAATCTGTGCTGCTCGTCGATAATGACTAAGGCCAGTTGTTGAAACTGCACCTGCTGCTGAAACAGGGCATGAGTGCCAATCACCATTTGCGCTTCGCCGCTTTGAACAGCGGCCAGTTGTTGCTGCTTTTGTTTGGCAGAGGCTTTACCGGCCAGCCAGGCAATCTGATACCCCAAAGGCTCCAGCCAGGCTTTGAAGGTCGTGGCGTGCTGCTCGGCTAATAATTCTGTGGGAGCCATCAGCGCTACCTGAGCGCCACGGCTTAACACTGTTAAAGCGGCCAACGCGGCCACTAAAGTTTTACCCGACCCTACGTCTCCCTGGACCAAACGCAACATGGGTTCGGTTTGGGCTAAATCATGACGTATTTCACAGATCACCCGCTGTTGTGCTTGAGTAGGAGCAAAAGGTAACGCCTGTAGAAATTTTTGATTCTGACTCTGATCCACTACAAAGCTGCGGCCTTGTTGTACCCGGCATTGCTGGCGTAATTGCAGCATCGACAACTGCTGCGCGACCAGCTCTTCAAAAATCAGCCGTTGCTGTGCTGGATGTTGGCCTTGTTCCAGCAGTTGCAATGAGGCATCAGGGGGAGGTCGGTGTAAATAAAATAATGCGTCAGACAAAGACCAGCTATTCTGACCCAGCACCGGCGACAGATATTCAGTCGGGCTGCTGCGTTGTAACACCTGTAAGGCCGCATCAGTTAAATTGCGCCAGCTATTTTGTTTTAGTCCTTCAGTGCTGGGATAAACCGGGGTCAGGGTTTCGGCTACATCCTGTTCAAAGCCGTCTTTTACTACTTTGTATTCAGGATGCATCATTTCAAAACCGCGCATCCCGCGTTTCACTTCACCAAAGACTCTTAAGGTGACTCCGGGCGTAACGGCATTTTTTTGCGCTGCGTTAAAATGGAAAAAACGTAAGGTTAAATGACCTGAGCCATCCCGGATAGACACCAGCCAGCTACGTCTTTTACCAAAGGTAATTTCACTGCTGATGACTTCGCCCTGCACTGTGGCTGTTTGCTGTGGCCACAAATCCGCTATGGGGTAGAGACGGGTACGGTCTTCGTAACGTAACGGCAAGTGAAAGAGTAAGTCCTGCACACTCTGGATACCCAGCTTATGCAGCAGCGCGCTGACTTTGGCGCCAACTCCTTTGAGCTGGCTGACGGATAGGCTGTCCAGTGCTGTTACTGTCAAGAGAGAGACCAAACTAAGTGACTGATAGCAGACAGTTTAACCTGTGATTGTCACAGGGCATAGCCAGAGTGCTACAGGAACTGTATTTAAGGCTGCTTTTTAGGTCCGGCCCCATCATCAGCCAGATAGGTTGGACCGTGTTTGAGTGGATCAAAGGCGTAGAGTTTTTTCACAGTACCGTCTTTGACCATCGACTCAATGGCGTGTTCGATCCGGTCTTTCAGTGCCAGATGTGGGCTCTTTTTTGATAAGCCAATATTGATAAAACGTTTTTCTACCACAGAAAAATCCACAGGCGCCCGTTTAAACTGAAAATGTAGCTCTTTGTGGTCGGCAATCACATCCAAAGAGCTTTGAGTCGGCACCACCAAAGCATCGACCCGACCACGTTGCAGCATTTCAAAACCTGTTTCTATGCTGTCAATTTCGACATGACGTTTGGAGGTTTTGATCAGTTGCATCAGGCTGGGGTGATAAGTGTAATTGCGCACCGTCGCCAGGCTTAACGACTCCAACTGATTAAAACTACGGATGTGGCGCTTATCGTCGCCTTTTAAATACAGCGACTCAGGGATACGTTCGTTGTAGGGGATCAGGTGGATAAACTCAGCCCGCTCATCGGTATAGTTCAGATTGCTCATTAAATCCGCTTCACCGGTTTGCATCTGGCGAAAACAGCGGGCAGACGGCGTTTTGGGACTGAATTTGAGTTGGAAGCCAGCGCGTTTGGCCAGTTCCTGCATCAAATCGACAGAGGGACCGTAGGGCGTTTTGCCTGTTTCATAGGCATGAAAACGCGAGAAATGATCCAAACACCAGGTTAACACTGGTGTTTCCGCAGCAACGGCCAGCCTGGGTAAGGCCAGCAGCACAATACAACACAGGATCTTAGTCACTCAGTTTGCCTTCATTAGACAGGAGCTGTTGTTTTCCCTGTTAGTTGGTCGATGGCACTTCCATTACGCCATCAATTTCAATCTGAGCGCCACGGGGTAAAGCACTGACTTGCACAGCGGCACGGGCCGGGTATGGCGCACTGAAATGTTGGCTCATAATTTGGTTGACGGTAGCGAAATTGGATAAGTCCGTCAGGAAGATATTCACCTTGACCATATCATTTAAGCTGCCACCAGCGGCCTGACATACGGCGGCCAGGTTATGAAACACTTGCTGAGTTTGTTCTGCGAAGTTTTCAGACACCATCTGCATGGTCTCTGGTACTAAAGGGATCTGACCAGATAAATACACTGTGGTGCCAATTTTGACAGCCTGGCTGTAGGTGCCAATAGCAGCAGGGGCTTTATCTGTACTGATGATCACTTTTGACATAACACTTATTTCCTTCTGTAAACTTTAAGCACTTCAGGCAAAACGCGGATTTTACGCATCACGTTGGCTAAATTAATCCGGTCACGCACAGACAGGGTGATTTTGATCACGTATTCGCCTGTGTCTCTATCGTCGGTCGACAAGTCCTGAATATTGGAATCCTGCGAGGCTATCACTGTCGTGAGTTTAGCCAGCACGCCGGGTTGGTTGACGATAAAAACCCGGATATCACATAAAAATTGTTTGTCGCCGGTTTTATCCCATTTTACCGGGAAGTATTTACCCGGCTCTTTTTCCCAGCCCCGAATATTACGGCATTCCACACGGTGCACGTTCAGGCCTTTGCCCGGCGTGGCGTTGGCAGCAATTTCATCACCCGGAATAGGGCGGCAACATTTGGCGAAGGTCAGTAACATACCTTCAGAGCCAATAATAAAAGCTTTGGTTTTTTGGTTGGCCGGATTTTCTGCAGGTAAAGCCTCTTCACCGGATTCAAAGCCACCCAACAGGCGACGTGCCACAGCAATAGGCAACTGGTTACCTAAACCAATTTCCACTAAAAGCTCGTCCAGCGATTTTTGCGTGGTACTTTGTAGCACCTGCTCAATACGTTCTGCTGGAATAGATTCCAGTTTGACGTCACCCAAAGCTGAAGTCAGTAAACGGCGACCCAAACCTACAGCTTCGCTTAATTGCTGCTTTTTCAGATAGTTACGAATACCTAAAATAGCGCGGCTGGTGACTACATGGTTCAGCCAGTTGGCATTAGGTTTACCGCCTGGACTGGTAATAATTTCTACCGTCTGACCGGTTTCTAACGGTTTATTCAGTGGATAAGGTTTGCGATCCACCCGAGCGCCCACACACTTATTGCCTATGTCAGTATGCACTGTGTAGGCAAAATCGACTGCATTGGCGCCTATAGGTAATTCAACAATCTGCCCTTTAGGACTGAATACATACAGCTCGTCCGGGTAGAGTTCAGATTTGACGTTTTCAACAAATTCATAGGTATTGCCTGAGCTTTGTTGCAGCTCTAACAAACTTTGCATCCAGCGCTGGGCGCGGATTTGTGCTGTGGTATTTTTGTTTTCGCCTGCGCCTTTGTACGACCAATGGGCGGCTATCCCTTTGTCCGCCATTTCATCCATCTCGCGGGTACGCATCTGAATTTCCACCGGAATACCGTGTGGACCAATCAAAGAGGTGTGCAGGGACTGGTAACCGTTTTGTTTCGGAATAGCAATGTAGTCTTTAAAACGGCTTTCTATCGGCTTAAACAGGTTGTGTACTACGCCTAACACGCGATAGCAGTTGTCTATGCTGTTGATAATGACCCTAAAGCCATAAATATCCATCACATCGTTAAACATCAGCTCTTTGCTTTTCATCTTACGATAGATGCTGTACAGATGTTTTTCACGGCCTGCCACCTCGGCTTCAATACCTGCTGCTTTGATCCGCTGTTCTATTTCTGTTTGGATTTTTTCAATGATTTCTTTGCGATTACCGCGGGCCTGCTTGACGGCTGTTTCCAGCGCGCGATAGCGCATCGGGTATAAAGCGCGGAAGCCCCAGTTTTCCAGCTCGTTTTTAATATTATGAATACCCAAACGATTGGCGATAGGAGCGTAGAGCTCTAAGGTCTCACGGGCGATACGACGGCGCTTTTCTGGTTTGAGTGCACCTATGGTGCGCATATTATGAGTACGGTCGGCCAGTTTAATCAGGATAACGCGGATATCCTGCGTCATTGCCATAAACATTTTTTGCAGGTTGGTAACTTCGAACTCTTTGATATCTTTAAATTTTACTTTGTCGAGTTTGCTAACGCCCTGCACCAATTCAGCGACGGTTTCGCCGAAGAGCCGGCTTAAATCTTCTTTACTGACGGGGGTGTCTTCAATTACATCATGCAGTAGGGCAGCCATCAGAGTTTCGTGATCCATGCGCATTTCGGCGAGGATACTGGCTACAGCGACCGGGTGAGTAATGTAAGGTTCACCGCTGGAACGAACTTGCGGCTCATGCGCGTCGCGGGCTACTACATAAGCCTGTTGTACCAGAGCAACCTGCTCAGGCGGCAGGTAAGCGCTGATTTGATTTTTCAGGCCTTCAAACAAATACATCCGAAACTCCCCAATACGCACAACGCTTTGGCGTGTTCCTTTGAATATACGTGGATTTCGAGCTATTGCCAACGGCCGGATACCGTTGGCACAGGAAGGAACTCAGATTATTCGTCAGAACCAATAATCGCAGCTACTGCCGCCATTTCAGAGGCTTCTTGCTGTAACTGTTCACGACGTTCCTGCTGGTCCAGAATACTGTTGGTGATAAAACCTTTTTCGATTTCACGTAAGGCTACTACAGTGGCTTTGTCGTTTTCCGGGTCAACCATGGCTTCTTTACCTTCAACAGCCAGTTGACGGGCACGACGTGAGGCCACCAGAATTAAATCAAAGCGGTTACCAATTTTATTTACTGCATCTTCAACTGTTACGCGAGCCATCTGCCACTCCGGTTAATCTGGATCTGAATAAAGACCGCATAGTCTACTCTATTTCGTTTCGTTCGCCAACAGGCCAGCAAGTAACTTCTGTTGCCGTATGGCTTGTTTGGTTTGTCTTAAGCGCTGTGTCTGGATAATGCCGGAAAACTGCTGCAACGCCAGCTCCAGATCATCATTCACCACCCAATAATCGTATTCGCTGGCATGACTGATTTCATCCCTGGCTTTGGCCATGCGGCCTGCGATCACGTCGGCGCTATCCTGACCACGTTGATTCAAGCGTTGCTCTAACGCTTGAACACTGGGGGGCAAAATAAAAATACTGGTGACAAAAGGCAGTTGCTGTTTGATCTGGCGGGCACCTTGCCAGTCGATATCCAAAAATACATCTATGCCTTGCGCAAGTTTGTCGGCTAAAGCAGCTTTGGAGGTGCCGTAGTAATTGCCAAACACTTCCGCCCACTCAATAAACTGCTTATCTGCAATCAATTGTTTAAAGTTCGTTACGTCGGTGAAATGGTACTGCACACCATCGCTCTCGCCTGGGCGAGGCGAGCGGGTGGTGTGCGAGACACTCAGTTGCATGTCAGCATGTTGTGTTAAAAGCGCATTGATTAGCGTGGATTTTCCTGCCCCGCTTGGCGCTGAAATAATAAATAAGTTACCTAATAAGTCCTGCATGCTATGCCACCTTCGCAATCAAAAGGCGATTTTAGCCTTGTCAGTCGCTGGCTGCAAACAAGGTCTGGTATCGCTTCAGGATTTCTTTTTCGCTTTGACGGATAAAGTTAAACTGAATTTGGCCATTAATTCGTCACCATGCAAGGAAGGGCAGGTGACATCAATAGTCACAGCCTGATTAATCCGCTCACCTGTGTCTAAAGATTGCTGAATCATCTGGTCTATTAAAGCGCCGTCGTTGCTGATGAAGTGGATGGCCGCCTCCGGGCGTTTTAAAAATTCACCCTGCACATCTTTAAAGGCAAAGTGAATGTTGAGTTTTTTTTGACGGGCTTTGTAAAAGACTAAAAACGCACCGGCTAAATCGGCGCCTATAGCTAAAGCGCCAAAATAAATGCTACCCAGATGGTTTTTAGTGTGGCGATGATGAGGCATTCGGATCACAGTGCGCTCATCTGTTAATTCCAGGATTTTTGGTTTGCAAAAACCTATCAGCGGAATATAACGGAATCCAAACCACCAGAGTTGTAAGTTGGCTTTAGTTAAGGCGTTCATGCATTTTAGCTCCAGAATTTAACTGGTCGGAGCTTATCATTCTGGTAGTGATAGTGCGAGTTTTTGCTGCCATTGTCGCTCAAAGTTGGCTTTCGCTTGTTGGCGTTGTTCTGTGCACCAGACCATTTGCCTGCTATCGCGCACGCCAAAACATGCTTTAGGCTCCGCATAATACTGCAGCCAGGCCTGTAATTTTTTCCCCTGATAAGGCGCTTTGACTGAAACTGAGCTGACATAAAGCTGAGGGCCTTTGGCTATGGCTGCCAATGAGTCCGGTGCAGTTTTGGCCGTTTTTTTCATCTTTACTTTGCCGGGCAACGAAGTCGTGACAGGCTTTTGACAAAACTTGTCCAGTTGTTTTTCGAGTTGGCGTTGGCTGAGATGCAGGTGTTCTGCTTCCTTAAGGCTGTAGCCTGAGTTGATTTTCTGTTCCAGTTGCTGGAGTTGGGTTGCTGCTTTGAGACAGTCAGTTTCAGGCCATTGCTCCTGAGCAGACAGGCCAAAGCTGCAGCACACTACTATTATCAGAAGCGGTTTCATCCCGAACTCCGTCTGTTAATGGATGGTTAAATAATTATAGCTGTTGTTTTTTATTTTACCGAGGTGGCGCAGGTAGTTCGCGCGGGTATGTCGGCTGGTCTGCTTTTTTTTGCGCCTGACCGCATTGACTGATCCTTTGTGGAACCCAATTCGTTTAGCTTGTCATAAAGCCACAAAATATTGAATCAACAGAGAAAACAGCACTGTCGCTTTGGCCGCTGTCCATGATGCTCAGTGGTGGTCGCAGGCTGTTTTTGTTTAAGAATACAACGGAGTTTTTGCATGAAACTGGTCAAGCTAGTGATGATATCCGGCCTTTGGCTGAGCTGTGCTGCAATAGCGCAACAAGGTCCGGCTGTGCCGGTGAAAACGGCGGTAGTGCAACAGCAGACTGTGCCTGTCTGGATCAGAGCCATAGGGCAAGTGAAAGCTCAGCAAAGCGTGGAGATCCGTCCCCAGGTCGATGGTATTTTGCAACGTATTCTGGTGGAAGAAGGGCAATTGGTCAAAGCCGGTGACTTACTGGCGGTGATTGATGATCGCAGCATCAGAGCGGCCTACGAACAAGCCAAAGCTCAGTTGGCGGTCGTTCAGGCGCAATTGGATGTGGCCCGACTGGATTTAAAACGCTATCAGAACTTGCGTAAAGACCAGGCGGTGTCGGCGCAGATGGCCGATCAGCAACAAGCCACAGTGCAGCAATTAGAGGCACAATTGCGCAGTGTCCAGGCGACCATCAATGCGCAGCAGGTGGAGTTGTCTTACACCCAAATTTTGTCGCCTATTTCAGGTCAGGTAGGGATCCGTAATGTCGATGCTGGTAACTATGTCAGAACCAGCGACACCAATAGTTTGTTTTCCGTAGTGCAGTTGGACCCTATCAGTATTGAAATTGCCTTACCGCAGTCGCGTTTGCCTGAACTGCAACAACTGACCCAACAAATCAGACAAAAACAAACTGTACCTGTGCTGGCCTACTTAAAAGAAGGTGCTGACCCTCTGGCACAAGGTCAACTCACAGTGGTGGATAACAGGGTGGCGTCAGCCACTGGCACGATCAGAGTAAAAGCAGATTTTGCCAACCCGGATGCGGCTTTGTGGCCCAGTCAGTCTGTGGTGATTGCGTTGCAAAGCAGAGTATTGGAGCAGGCATTAACTATCCCGGCCAAAGCTTTGCAGCAGGGGCCTGAAGGGGCCTTCGTCTGGTTAGAGGAGCAGGGGAAAGCGACCACTGCCGCAGTAGATGTTGTATTACAGGATAAAAATCAGGTGGTGGTGACAGGGGTGAGTGCCGGCCAACAGGTGATAGTGGACGGTCAGAGCCGTTTACGTAAAGGCACCGAGCTGAAAATTTTAACTGAAACACCCCAAACCGCGGCTGTGGAGTAACAACAGATGAAAAGCCGTAGCGTATTTGCCTGGTGCATGGATCACCCGATAGGTACAGTTTTACTCACTTTCGCCCTGGTATTGTTAGGGGTATTGGCTTTCCCGCGGTTATCCGTTGCACCTTTGCCCGAAGCTGATTTTCCTACCATTCAGGTGAATGCCCGTTTGCCTGGCGCCAGTGCTGAGACTATGGCATCCGCCGTGGCCACGCCTTTGGAAGTGGCGTTAAGTTCAGTGCCTGGTATTACCGAAATGACCTCAAGCAGTGCTTTGGGGTCTGTTGAAATTACTTTGCAATTCGTGCTGGAGAAGGATATCGACAGTGCCGCGCAGGAAGTTCAGGCGGCACTGAATCAGGCAGCAGGCCGTTTGCCTGACATGCCCAATTTACCGACCTGGCGTAAGGTGAACCCGGCTGACAGTCCTATTCTGATTATTGGTGTAACCTCGGAAACCTTATCCCGCACTGAAATTAGCGATCTGGCTGAGACTGTGTTAGCGCGCCAGATGACGCAGATTAATGGCGTGGGTGAAGTTTTTATCGGTGGTCAGCAAAAACCTGCGATTCGAATTCAGGCTAAACCTGAAGTCTTGGCTGCTGCAGGTTTAACTTTGGCTGATATTCGTGCCGCAGTGCAACGTGCCAGCGTCAACTTACCGAAGGGGGCTTTGTTTGGGGACAACAGAGTGTCCACTTTAGCCGTGAATGATCAGATTTTTTCTGCCGATGAGTATGCCAACCTGATTGTCAGTTATAACGACGGTGCTCCTGTTTATTTGCGTGATGTTGCCAGCGTGAAACTGGGCGCGGAAAACGATTTTGTACAGATTTGGCCCAATGGTGAATCAGGGGTTGCTCTGATTATCCGTCGTCAGCCCGGCGCCAATATAGTGGCGACAGCGGATGCGATACGAGCTGCTTTACCTCAACTCACAGCAGCCTTGCCTGCCGATGTCAAAGTGGAAGTCTTTAACGACAGAACCCGGACTATCCGCTCGTCACTGGCTGAAGTTGAGCTCACCTTAGCTATCGCTATAGTACTGGTTATCGCCGTGATGGCTGCGTTTTTACGCCAGTGGTCTGCTACCTTAATCGTCTCCGCGGTATTGGGTGTATCTCTGGTTGGAACCTGCGCTTTTATGTATCTGGCAGGCTTTAGCTTGAATAACCTGACGCTAGTGGCCATTGTGATTGCAGTAGGTTTTATTGTCGATGACGCCATAGTGGTGATTGAAAATATTCATAGGCATTTAGAGGCGGGCGAGAGCAAACGAGTGGCTGCACTGAAAGGCGCCGAAGAAATAGGTTTTACTGTAGTGTCGATCAGCGTGTCTTTAGTGGCGGCCTTTATTCCGCTGCTGTTTATGGGCGGCATTATCGGCAAGTTGTTTTTAGAGTTTTCGTTAACGGCTACCGCCGCTATTTTAATTTCCGTGGTGGTGTGTTTAACCCTGGCACCGACTTTAGCCTCGCTTTTTATGGATAAAGCACCTGCTCACGACCCAAACAAGCCGGGCTTTTTTGACCGTTTGGTGACGCGTTACGACAAAGTGCTGAGCTGGGCTTTGGATCATCAAAAGACGATGCTTGTGGTATTTCTCCTGACCGTAGCCGGCAGTGTCGCTAGTTTTATCGCGATCCCCAAGGGATTTTTCCCATTGCAGGATACCGGTTTTGTCATAGGGATCACCCAAGCGGCCTCTGATATTCCTTACGAAGACATGATTGCTAAACATAAGCAAATGGAAGAGATTTTAAAAAATGATCCGGATATCACAGGCTTTAACCATGCGGTTGGTGGCAACAATTCCACCGGATCCGGCCGGGTTTGGGTGGTATTAAGCGACCCGGATGACAGGGATGCCAGTGCCAGTGAAATTATCGACAGGTTAAGACCACAGTTCGCCCAAATCCCTGGTTTTCAGGTGTTTTTGCGGGCAGCACAAGATATTAATCTGGGAGCAGGCCCTGGGCGTGCTCAATACAGTTATGTGCTCAAAGCCCTGAGCAGTGACGAGCTGGCAACCTGGACTCAGGCTTTAACGGCAAAACTGCGGCAAAATCCGATGTTTACCGACTTATCCAACGACCTGCAGTGGGATGCGAACATCATCAGGCTGGAATTGGACCGACAGGAAGCTGCACGTTTAGGTTTTGCCGCTGCTGAATTGGATCAGGCTTTGTATGATGCGTTTGGTCAGCGCCAAATCAACGAGTATCAGACTGAAACCAATCAATACAATGTGATATTGGAGTTGGATCCGGAGCAACGTGGTACAGCCGAGAGCCTGAATTACTTCCACTTACGTTCACCTACCACAGGGGAGATGGTGCCGTTATTGGCTTTTGCCAAAGTGTTACCTGCCACCAACGGTCCTGTGGTGATCGCGCACAATGGGATGCAACCGGCGGCGAATTTGTCCTTTAACCTGGCTGCAGGTGTGGCGTTAGGGGATGCAGTAAAAGCTCTGGAGCAGGCACGCGAAGAATTACAAATGCCAGCTTCAGTGTCTGGTTCTTTCCAGGGCGCGGCACAGGCTTTTCAGGATTCTTTGGCGACTCAACCTCTGCTGATTTTTACTGCCTTGTTAGCAGTTTATATTATCTTGGGCGTGTTGTACGAAAGTTTTGTTCATCCGCTGACTATTTTGTCCACCTTGCCTTCGGCTGCGATAGGGGCCATTTTATTGCTCTGGGCCTGGCAACTGGATTTCTCCATTATGGCGCTGATCGGCATTATTCTGCTGATCGGTATAGTGAAGAAAAACGGTATTCTGATGGTCGACTTTGCGTTGCAAGCCCAGCGGGAACAGGGCTTATCTGCAAAAGATGCTATCCATCAGGCCTGTTTAGTGCGGTTCCGTCCTATTATGATGACCACCTTAGCCGCTATTTTGGGCGCGGTGCCTCTAATGATGGGCTTTGGTACCGGCGCAGAATTACGTGTGCCTTTAGGTGTGGCGGTAGTGGGAGGACTGGCTTTTAGCCAGGTGCTGACTCTTCTGACGACTCCAGTGGTATTTCTTGCACTGGATAAAGCCTTTTTACAAAAGAAATAACTGATCAGGGCAGAGTAAAATGCGGCCAGCGGCCTGGATTTTACTCTGCTTCTTACCCTCTGATGGCGCTATCATTTCTAATGCATTTCTTTTTTCCTTTCCTGCTTCGGTTTAAAAGTAACCAAAAACAGGCTGAAAATCCGCCTGAAATTTAAGTAGTCATCTGTCGTGAAAGATCAGGATCCCAACTTGTTTTGACAAAAAAGATTTAAATAATGGTTGCGCAATCATTTTTCTGGGGCTAATTTATCGCCCAGGCTTAGCCTTGGCATAAAAATTAAGCAACAGATGTCTTTCTGAATAAGGTTTTGTTCGGATTATTTATTGCTTGAACTCATGCTCATTAAAAAAATTAACAGGTGTTAGCGCTGTCAAGTTGGCAGAGATAAGAAATAGATCGGGACAGGGGAATTCAAGTGAAAGTATTAAAGTTAAAACCATCTTACCTACTTACCACACTGGCGCTTTGCAGTGCTTTTGGTGTGGCTGCACAAGTGGCTGAAACAACTAAAGCCAGCGATGGTAAAGATGATGAAGGCCGTGCTATTGAAGTCATTCAAATTAGCGCGACCAAAAGGGTAACTACCCTACGTGAAACTCCGCTGGCGGTCACTGCCTTTGACCAGAAAACTCTGGACGAAAACCATGTGGCACAGTTGGATGATTTACAGGGCATAGTGCCCAGCTTACAAATAGCCCAAAACGGCACACAAAATACCCCTATGGTCTATGTGCGTGGTATTGGTTCTTCTGATCAGACTGAAAGCGGTGACCCTGCTGTTGCTTTTCACATTGATGGTATTTACTCAGCCCGCTCGCAAGGCGCTTCAGCTTTGATGTTTGACTTAGAAGGTGCTGAAATTTTACGTGGTCCACAAGGCACTTTATTTGGTCGTAATGCCACCGGTGGTGTAGTGAACTTACATACCGCCAAAGCCCGTCTGGATGGTTTTGATGCCAATGCTGAAATCACTTTAGGCAACTACGACCGCCGCGCGACCCGCGCTATGGTCAATATTCCATTAAGCGACACTTTAGCCGTTCGTGTTGCCGCCGCTATGGACCAATCTGAAGGTGTGGTGGATTTCCTGCCGGGTTCAGCCATGGGTGAAAAATACGGTTCTACTGACTTAGCCGCTGCGCGTTTCAGTGCTTTTTACCAGCCATCTGACAAGTTTGACCTCACTTTCTCCTACGAAAACTTTACCGACAATGGCACGGGCAATATTCCAACCGTTACTGGTGGTTCGGATCGCCGCTCTTATGTACAAGAGCCAGGTTTTAACGATGCAAGCAGCGACAGCTTCCGCACCCGAATCAATTACAACTTCGACTCAGGCCAGCAGCTGGCGTACATAGGTGGCTACACTGATACATCCCGTGTGTCGGTATGGGACAGAACCTGGAGCCTGGAAAAGTACGAGTGGGGTGGTTGTGTTGAATGTGATCACGAAGCCACTCAACACGAATTACAGTTCAAAAACGATGACGCTGAGCGTTTACAGTGGATGGTGGGTTACTTCTACTTCAAAGAAAACAACAGCACTATTTTTGACATAGTACACCCTGATGTGGATTACGAAGGGGGCACCACACCAAACAAAAACTTATGGTCCACCTACCGTCAGCCAGACCGCGGTTTAGAGTCGAACAGTATTTATGCGCAGTCGACTTATAAACTGACGGACGACTGGCGTGTCAGTGCCGGCTTACGTTACACCAACGATAAACGTTGGGACAAAGGTGGCCGTAACATCATGTGTCCTGACGTAAAACGTACTGAAGTCATGGACCCTAACCAGGATCATGTAGGTTATATGGATCCGGATGGTATTTTGAATGGTCTTGGCCCAAACAAAAACCTGGTGCAACCTGGCCAATGTTGGGTTGATACCTACAACGACACCAGCCCGGAGTGGAGCAAAACCACTGGTATGGCTCGTCTGGAATGGGACATGACAGATGATGTGATGTTCTACAGCTCCTACGCCACTGGCTTTAAGTCCGGTACTATTCAGGACGGTAATAAATACACTGGGACTGGTCCATTCACCCAGGCGGACCTGGACGCCATTATTGCCTCCAACAATAACGAAGCTGCTGGCACTGCGGCTTATGTAGCGCCGGAAGAAAACACCAGTATTGAATTGGGTATGAAAGGTTTATTCCTCGACGGCACTTTGCAGTTATTTGCTGCGCTGTTTAGCACTGAATACACTGACTTACAGGTCACCAGTAACGTCGTCACCAACACAGGGGCTGACTTACTGCGTAAAACCAACGCCGGTAAAGCCACTATTAATGGTTTGGAGTTAGAAGCGCGCTGGTTAGTGACTGAAAATGGCGAGTTCAGTGGTTCTATGTCTGTGCTGGATGCCACTTACGATGAATTCCTGACCACAGATTCTAAATATGGTCGTGATGGTTTAGCTTTTAATCCGTCTGCAGGAAACCCTGCTTTGCCTAACCTGCTGGATTTCAGCGGTAATCATTTAGTGATGGCGCCGGAATTTTCAACTTCGGTCAATTACGAACATTTTGTCGGTCTGGAAAGCGGCGCGACGTTAAAGCCACGTATTCGTGTCGGTTACACCAGCGAAGTATGGTTTGACCCGGCGAACCGTGGTGACAGACCTGAAGGTTTTAAAAATCTGCCTTACGCTGCTGATATCGACCGTCAGGATGCCTATACCAAAGTGGATTTAAGCCTGACGTTCGAACCTTCAGAAGGCAACTGGTCCACCGAAGCTTTCATTAATAACGTGACGGATCGTGATATCAAGAGCGATCAAGGCCGTACTCACGGTGACGCAGTACCTAACTTTATGTGGCAGGCGCCTCGTACCTTTGGTGTACGTTTTAACGTCGCTTTTGAGTAACTGATGCTGTAGGGGCGATCTTTAGGATCGCCAGTTCCTGGTCTGAATTGATCGCGAGTTGTGTTGATAACGTCAACAAAGCTGCAGATCCAGACATGAAGTGAACATGAAGTTTTACCCTTGTCTCCCGGACTTGTGCGAGTCTGGGTTCTCCCGGTAATTGAGGGTGTTAGTACCAGCTTCGGCTGGTACTTTTTTATTCGCATGAAGGCAGAAAACGCCTAAAAATATGTCTGAAACCATCTCTAAAATCATACGAGCAAACTAATTCGGGTATTAAGTCGAAGCGCGTTCCACAATGCGGTAGCCTATATCTATCGGGGACCTATGGTGTTTATCTTGGCCTTGAGCAGACATCAGCAATTCAACCGCTTGTTGACCCATTTCAAAACGCGGCGAGGCCACGCTGGTGATCGCAGGTTCGACTAAAGCTGACGCTTCCAAATCGTTAAAACCACAAATGGCAATATCGGACGGAACTTTCAGGTTCATACGTTTGCTTTCAAACAAAGCACCCAGCGCCAAATCATCATTACAACAGAACACCGCATCACACTGGCCTTGCGATTCCGCCATTACAGCCTGCAACAATTGACCACCTAAACGTATCGATGAAGACTGAGTGGTGGTGACCACATAACTCTGACAAGGCTGATGAAAATCCGCGATTGCCTTTTTAAAACCGGCTAAACGTTGCTGAGTACGGGTATCCATGCGTGCGCCCAAAAAGCCCAGTTTGCGATAGCCTTTTTGTAGCAAGTGGTTGGTGATATCCACACCGGCGTTAAAGTGTGAAAAGCCGATATTCATATCAATAGGGCTGTCGCTGAGTTCCATCAACTGAACTATCGGAATACCGGATTGTTTCAGTAATTTGCGGGCGTAATCGGTTTGATCTGTGCCTGTTAAGATAAAACCTTCAGGTGACTGACTGAGTAAAGTGGCGATCAGCTTTTCTTCTTCCAAAGGCGAATAATGACAATCACCTAATACCACCTGCAGATGATGTTGTTTCACCGCACTATAAATACCCTGCAAAACATCATTAAACACTATGTTAGATAATGACGGAATGATAACCGCTATCACACCTGAGCGACGGGACGCTAAAGCACTGGCGGCATGGTTACGGATATAACCAATTTCATGCACCGCCTGTTCCACTTTGGCCCGTAGTTTCTCTGAGACTTTATCGGGATTGCTTAGCACGCGCGACACAGTAATGGCACTGACACCTGCTACTTTCGCCACATCTTTCAGGTTAGGTTTTTTATTCATCGCACCATTCTCTTTATTTTTAAAAAACAATAACTGAAAGCTATGTTTGAGTCAAAATGGTTGCGCTATCATTTTATCTGAATTAAGCTGAGGCCACATTTTTATCGAAGGTGTGATCGTATCTGATGCAACAGGATCTAACAGCTCAGCAGCAGGCAAGCAAGGCAGCAGAATGCCAAAGTCTAATCATTATGGGGGTGGCTGGCAGCGGCAAATCGACGCTGGCTTTGCGCCTTGCAGAGCAATTAGGCTGGCATTATCTCGAGGGGGATGATTTTCATAGCCTTGAAGCCAAACAAATGATGGCGTCAGGCACGCCTATTACCAGCGAAATGCGTGACCAATGGGTTGGCCGTTTATGTGCTGCCTTACAAGACTGCGTCGCCAAACAACTCCCAGCGGTATTGAGTTACTCAGGTTTAATCCGCAAGCATCGTGAACGTATTCGTCAGGCGGCAGCTAATCCACAATTTGTGTATTTACAAGGCAGTGCTGAATTGCTGGCGCAGCGGCTGGCGCAGCGGCAAAACCATTTTATGCCTGTGTCTATGCTGCAAAGCCAATTGGCCACTATGGAGCCCGTGGATCAGGAAGCCGATGTGCTGTGTCTGGATATCGGCCACAGCGTGAATGAACTGATGCTCCAGATCATTCTGAAAATACAACAACGATTTTAAAAGGTGCACATCACCAGGTGGCGTGCGTTCCATCTATTTCACTAATTAAAACAACAGAACAACGACAGGGTGACAAAGTGACAACAGAAACTGCGGTACCTCAACACCGGCTCAAGCTGAGTGAAAAACTCGGTTATGGCGTCGGCGATATGGGGTTTAATTTCTACTGGGCTAATATTTCGGCCTTTTTACTGATTTTTTACACCGACGTCTTCGGTATTTCAGCGGCCGCTGCCGGCACTATGATGCTGATCACCAAAATCATCGATGCCTTTACCGATCCTATGATGGGCGCTATAGCGGACAGAACCAAAACCCGGATGGGCAAATTCCGGCCTTATTTACTGTGGCTGGCTTTGCCTTTGGCTGGTGCTGGTGTGTTGACGTATAGCACACCGGATTTAGGGCCGGATGGCAAGCTGGTGTGGGCCTACTGCACCTACAGTCTTTTGATGCTGATTTACACCGCCATCAATATTCCTTACTCCGCGTTGTCTGGCGTAATGACCCGCAATAGTCAGGACAGAACCACTTTAGTCAGCTTCCGTTTTATTGGCGGTTTTACCGGCGGTATTCTGGTGACTTATTTAACCCCTAAACTGGTGGTGTTATTAGGCCAGGGTGATGAAGTGTTAGGTTGGCAGTTGACCATGGGTGTGTTTGGTATAGCGGCCGCCTTATTGTTTTTATTCACTTTTGCCAGCACCAAAGAGCGTATTCAACCGGTCAGCGAAAACAACAGCGATGTGCTGCAGGATTTAAAGGATTTAAAAAACAACAAACCCTGGCTGGTGCTGTTTAGCCTGGCGCTGATCATTATGATCACCATCACCATGCGTGCCAGCAGCGGTACTTATTACTTTAAATACTATGTGATGCGGCCAGAACTGGTTGGCGAGTTTTTATCTTCTTATATGTTTGCTTTGGCTGTAGGCGCGGCCTCTACCCCTTTAATGACCAGGTTTATCGATAAAAAGCCATTGATGATGCTGTTGATGAGCCTGGCCGGACTGTTTTCTATCAGCCTGTTTTTTGTGCCTGCTGACGAGATAGGCTTAATTTTTGCCATCAACCTGGCGATAGGTTTTGTGTTGGGGCCTAAATCGCCTTTAGCCTTTTCTATGTATGCCGACACTGCAGATTACAACGAATGGCGCACTGGCCGTCGTGCTACAGCTATGACCTTTTCCGCCGCTACCTTTTCACAAAAACTTGGTGGCGCTATTGCCTCCGCTGCGATTGGCTGGTTATTGGCGCTGATAGGTTATGTCGCCAATGCGGAACAAAGCGCAGGCTCACAGATGGGCATTTTATTGATGGTGTCGGTGATCCCGGGCTTAGTGGCTTTATTGGCTGCTTTTGTGATGCGCTTTTACCATTTAGATGAAAAACAATTGCTGACCATTCAACAGGAACTGGATCAGCGTAAAACAGCACCTGTTACAAACATGGCAGCAGTCGGAGTGTCGGAGTAATGATGAAGAAGTTGATGCAAGCCACAGAAAACGGCCAGCGTTATGAATTGTACAGCGCCACTGCGATGCCACAGGCTGCGGGCTTTTTATGGAACAAGGTGATGATGATCCAGCAAAACTGCCGTGGTTATGCCACAGCGCAGTTTATGCAGCCAGAACCTGCTAAATATGCCCATGCGCCGAACTTAGAAGCCAAAACCTTTATGCAGCCGGAGCAGCCTTATTACGCTCATCATCCGGGCCGTTTTGTGTATATCAAAGATGAAAACAGCGGTGAAATCTGGTCTGTGCCTTATGAGCCGGTGCGTAAAGAAGCCCAACACTTTGTGTTTTCAGCAGGCCAGTCGGACATCCGCTGGCAACTGACGCTGGACTGTGGTTTAACGGTGGAATGGCTGCTGACCTTAACACCAGAGCAACCACTGGAGTTATGGCAACTGACGGTACGTAACGATTCAGCTCAGAGCCGTGCTTTAAGCCTATATCCTTATTTCCCGGTTGGTTATATGTCCTGGATGAACCAGTCTGGCCGTTATGATGCGGATTTAAAAGCCATTATCTGCTCATCAGTCACGCCTTATCAAAAGTACCCTGATTACTTTAAAAACAAATTCTTAAAAGACAAAACCTTCTTGTTGGCCGAGCGCACACCGGATTTCTGGGAAGTGAATCAGCAAGCATTTGAAGGCCAGGGCGGTTTACACGCGCCTTCTGCTGTGCAACAGCAGTGTTTAGCTTGTGGTGATTCAGACTACGAAACCCCAGCTTGTGTAATGCAGTACAGACTGTCTTTAGCCGCAGGCCAAACCGAGCAATACCGTTTTGTGTTTGGCCCGGCGTACGACAAAGCAGAAGTGGCGCACATTCGTCAGCAAGTGTTTGGCACGCCAGAGAGCTTCGGCCACATTCAACAGGCTTATGCCGCTTATGTAGCCCAGGCTGTGCCTTGTCTGGAAATCGACACGCCGGACCAGGAGCTAAATAACTATGTCAACCACTGGCTGGCGCGTCAGGTGTATTACCATGGCGACGTCAACCGCTTAACCACAGATCCGCAAACCCGTAATTATCTGCAGGATAATATGGGCATGAGCTATCTGGCTCCGGCAATAGCCCGCAAAGCTTTTTTAACGGCGCTGTCGCAGCAACATCTGTCAGGTGAAATGCCGGACGGTATCCTGCTGCACAAAGACGCCGAACTGAAATACATCAATCAGGTGCCACATACCGACCAATGTGTCTGGTTACCTGTCTGTATCAGCGCTTATCTGGCCGAAACCAATGACTACGCGCTTTTAAGCGAAAAAGTAGCCTATAAAGACTCGGCCGAACAACACACAGTAGCCGAACATATCCACCGCGCTATGGGCTGGTTATGGCTGAAAAAAGACCAGCGCTGCTTAAGTTACATTGAGCAGGGCGACTGGTGTGACCCGATGAATATGGTGGGTTACAAAGGCAAAGGTGTATCGGGCTGGTTGAGCCTGGCTGCAGCTTATGCGCTGAAGGTGTGGGCGCAAATTTGCCGCGACGCCGGTCAGACAGAGCATGTGGCTTTGTATGAAGAGCAGGCAGCCGCTTTTAACGCCGCAGTGAATCAGTATTTATGGGACGGCAACTGGTATGGCCGTGGTATCACAGACGATAACGTGGTGTTTGGCATCAGCAAAGATACCGAAGGCCGTATTTATCTGAACCCACAAAGCTGGGCTTTATTAAGCGGCGCTGCCAACAGCGAACAACAGCAGCAACTGTTAAAAGCCGTAGAGCAGCAATTGCATACGCCTTATGGTCCGCAAATGCTAGCGCCTGCTTATACCGCTATGCGTGAAGACGTGGGCCGTGTTACCCAGAAATATCCGGGTTCGGCAGAAAATGGCTCAGTCTATAACCACGCTGCGGCTTTTTATCTGTTCGCTTTGTATCAGGTGAATCAAGCCGACAAAGCCTATCAGGTATTAAAACAAATGCTGCCATCGGACGATCCACAGGATCAGTTACAACGGGGCCAGTTGCCGGTATTTATTCCAAATTATTACCGTGGCGCATACCAGACCTTACCACGCACTGCAGGCCGCTCCAGCCAGTTATTTAATACAGGCACTGTGCACTGGGTATACCGTTGTTTGGTCGAAGGTTTGTTTGGTGTGAAGGGCGACCAACAAGGTTTAACTTTGGCACCTCAACTACCAGCCAGTTGGAGCAAAGCCTCTGTGTTACGCCGTTTCCGTGGTGCAGACTTTCATATCCGGTTTGAACGTGTTGCTGGTGTCAAAGCTGCAACACTCTGGCTGGATGGTGTGCAGCAGGCGGAGTTGGCGGTACGTAATATCGCAGCAGGCCAAAGTTATCAGTTACTGGTGCAATTACCGCTGTAACGCAGTGTGGGAAGAGCAAAAAGGCAAAGGGATAAATAAAAGGAATAGCTATGATCCGTATAGGTTTATTAGGTGCAGCACGTATTGCCGATCGGGCTATCATCCAGCCTGCTGCCTTGCGCTCTGATGTAGTCATTGCAGCAGTGGCTGCATCGAATCTTGAAAAAGCTCAGGCTTTTGCCCAGCAGTTTGATATAGAACTGGCTTTAGGCAGTTATGACGAGCTATTGGCCCGTGATGATATCGACCTGATTTACAACGCTTTACCACCGTCTTTGCATGCCCAGTGGTCCATTAAAGCTTTGCAACAAGGCAAACATGTGTTGTGCGAAAAGCCTTTTGCCATGGACGCCGAAGAAGCCAAAGCCATGGTAGCGGCTGCAGAGTCTAGTGGCCGTTTACTGATTGAAGGCTATCACTACCGCTTTCATCCGGTGTTTGCGGAAGTAGAGCGGCTATTAAAGAGTGGCGAGCTTGGCTCTATCCACACAGTGCGCAGCAATTTTTCAGTGCGTATTGCCGAAACACCAGGTTCTTTGCGCCACAACGTGCCTTTAGGTGGCGGCGCTTTAATGGATTTAGGCTGCTACCCACTGCACTGGTTACGCACTTTATTTGGCGGTTCACCGCAGATTTTATGGGCCGGTGCCATTTGCCCTAAACCCCAACTGGATAGTAACTTCGAGCTACGTTTACAGTTTCCGAATGGCCCTTTGGCCTATGTTGGCTGCGCTATGAGCGAACATTTAGGCCGCCACCACGATGCGTCTTTGTATCTTGAGGGTGACAAAGGCCAACTGGAAGTCTTGAACCTGGTTGCTCCTCATCAGGGCCACAAGTTATGTCTGACCAAAGACGGCCAAAGCCAGGACTATCAGCTACAGGGCGACACCACCTACGACCACCAACTGGCGCACGTCGTCGCTTGCATCAAAGGCGAAATCAAACCGCTGACAGGTGGCCGCGACGCCATAGAGCAGATGCAACTGATTGATGATGCGTATAAAGCGGCGGGGTTGGTGCCGAGGGGCAGTGTCGCTGCTGAAACCGCATAAGCTGGTCTGGCATAGAGTAGGTGAAATAGGGAACTTCACAGAAAAGTTGCTTGTGTATGCGAAAAATCTGATACTCCAATTTTATGGTCGGCTCTGAAGGCATCAGGCTGGCACTACCATGATCAAGGCACAGAGCCTGCAGGGATGAGTTCTGTGGCACGCAGGTTGTCAATTGCAGCTTAAGCATCTGAGTTTTTTTGTTATTGTAAACGCGGCTATGCTGTGCGCTTTGCCGCTAAAGGCTTCAGAGCATTACAGTGATCATGAATTATTCTGTTTTAGTCTGCCGAAAAACACCGACTGTTTACTTGAGTTGCAGCGTCAGTTACAACAGCAGCCTGTAGGTAGTAAAGACTGGTACAAGCTCGAGTCTTACCTGCTGGATTATTACTACGACAAAATCGACTTCACCAGCTTAAAGCTGCAGGCTGAGATGTTGCTGCAACGTCAGGATGTGCCCTCTGTTGTATTGGCTCAACTGTATTTTTACTACGCCAAAACCCTGATGCATTTTAACCAACCGCAGCAGGCTGAAGCTTATGGCTTAAAAGCTGCACAGCTGGTTACTGAATTGTACAAATCTTTTGGTAACCCACTGAGATTGGTGGAACTTGCTAACTTACAAAAAACGCTGGGCCAACATGACCTTGCCGTCCAGACTTTGTCTGAAGCTGAACACAGGGCAGGCAATAGCCAGGATCCTATTTTCTGGTTTGAGCTGAACAGCAATAAGGCGTTAATTACGGACAGCACCCAATCCTTTGCAGAATCTTTGCTCTACCGGCAGCGCGCTTTAGCTGCAATTTTGCCGACAGAGCACCATGTAAAAATTGTGGTAGCTCTTGGTAATCTGGCCCGTACCGAGCAGTTGCTGGGGCGCTATAAAGCGGCGTTAGGCCATTACCAACAGTCATTGGCTTATATGTCCAAAAATGCAGACCCGCAAAATTGGAGCATTTTCCATGTCCGGCTGGCAGAGATTGCGCTTCAGCTTAACAACCCCGAACTCTCCAGAGAATACATGCAGCAAATTGATAGCACACTGTTGGGGCAAACACACAGGCTTGTTTACCAACAACTGCAGCAGAAATTGGCGCAGTACCACAAGAAAAAACCAGCCGGGGTTTAGCCACAGCTGGTTGTTTATCTTTCTGGTATCAGATTGAGCTAGTTATTCAATATTCTGGATCTGCTCCCGCATCTGTTCGATTAAAACCTTCAGCTCCACCGCTGTATTGGTGATCTCGGTTGAGATGGCTTTAGAGGACAAGGTGTTCGCTTCGCGGTTGAATTCCTGCATCATAAAATCAAGGCGGCGGCCTATGGCTCCGCCTTGTTTCAGGCTGTGGCGGGTTTCTTTGATATGAGCGTCTAAACGGTCCAACTCTTCTGCCACGTCAGATTTCTGGGCTAAAAAGGCCATTTCCTGCTCGAGGCGGTTTTGGTCCAGTTCGGCTTTTACTTCCTGCAGGCGGTTGAGCATTTTGTCGCGTTGCCATTGCAGAGCTTGAGGTAAATGGGTGCGTAAAGTGCTGACATGAGTGGCGATTTGATCCAGACGGTCGCGGATCATTTGCTCTATCGCTGCACCTTCACGGCCACGGCCTGCTACAAAGTCGACTAAGGCGGCGTCAAAGGCGGCCATCAGTTCGGCTTGTAAGCTGTCGATGTCCTCTTCCTGAGTTTCCATCACACCAGGCCAGCGCAGAATATCGACCACGTTAAGCTGGGCTTTGCCGCTTTGCTCGGCCAGAGCACTTGCGCTTTGCATCAATTGTTTGGCTAAAGCTTCGTTAATTTTTAACTCACCGGCTGTGCTTGCCGCGCTGTATTTCAGGTTGATTTCCAGTTTGCCGCGGTGCAGTTTCTGCCGCAGTTTGTCGCGTAATAACCCTTCTAAGCAACGAAACTGTTCTGGCAGGCGGAAATAGCTTTCCAGATAACGCTGGTTAACGGAGCGGATTTCCCAAACGGCATTGCCCCAACTGGCACGAATTTCGTGGCGGGCATAAGCGGTCATACTGTGGATCATAATGAGGTCCTGAACTGCAAAATAAAACCGAGTATACCCGTCTTAATTGAAGCTGCAACTTTGTTGGCTGCGTTGAGCTGGTGCAGAGTTCAAACGCCTTGCCGCATTTACTTAGCGTATAGATGGCACAGCAAGGCTGAAATCCCTATAATGAAGCACTTTTAATCTCAGGTTGAGGCTTCACCATGCGTCCTAGTGGCAGAACAGCGAGTCAAATTCGTCCTATTACTTTCACCCGTCAATTTACGGCTCATGCTGAAGGTTCAGTATTGGTTGAGTTTGGTAACACCAAAGTTATTTGTACTGCCAGCGTGATTGAAGGTGTGCCACGTTTTATGAAAGGCCAGGGCAAAGGCTGGATCACTGCTGAATATGGCATGTTGCCACGCGCTACTCATACCCGTAACGAGCGCGAAGCAGCCAAAGGCAAGCAAGGCGGCCGCACTATGGAAATTCAGCGTCTGATTGGCCGCGCTTTACGCACTGCTGTGGATTTAAAACTGCTGGGTGAAAACACTATTACCATTGACTGTGACGTGATCCAGGCTGATGGGGGTACCCGCACGGCTTCTATCAGCGGTGCTTGTGTGGCTTTAGTGGATGCGCTGAATTTTATGCGCGCTAAAGGTTTGATCAAAACCAACCCGTTGAATTTTATGGTCGCTGCAGTTTCTGTGGGTGTTTATAAAGGCACTGCTGTAGCAGATTTAGACTACGCCGAAGATTCAAACGCTGAAACCGATATGAATATCGTCATGACTGAAACTGGCAAAATCATCGAAATTCAGGGCACGGCCGAAGAGGCGCCATTTAGCTTTGAAGAAATGCAGCAGATGATGGAATTAGGCAAACATGCCATCCGCGAAATTATCGATGAACAAAAACGAGTGCTGGCGTAAGAGGTTCAGATGAAACAGTTTCAAATAGACTTTATTGAATTTGCCTTGTCGCGTCAGGTATTGAAGTTTGGCAGTTTTACACTGAAATCCGGCCGTACCAGCCCGTACTTTTTTAACGCAGGTTTATTTAATACAGGCGGCGATTTAGCCCGTTTAGGCCGGTTTTATGCCGCGGCTTTAGAAGATGCTGGTGTAGAGTTTGACCTGCTGTTTGGCCCTGCTTACAAAGGTATTCCTATAGCAACTACTACGGCTGTGGCTTTGTTTGATCAGTACGGCAAAGATGTGCCTTATTGCTTCAACCGCAAAGAAGCCAAAACCCATGGTGAAGGCGGCAACTTAGTGGGTTCGCCTTTACAGGGCAAAGTGATGCTGGTGGATGATGTGATCACGGCCGGTACTGCGATTCGTGAATCGATGCAGCTTATTCAGGCTCAGGGTGCCAGTTTAAGTGGTGTGCTGATTGCGCTTGATCGTCAGGAAAAAGGTCAGGGCGAACTTTCTGCTATTCAGGAAGTCGAACGCGACTTTGGCACTCGAGTGGTGTCTATCATTTGTTTAAACGACTTAATCAACTACCTGCAAGGCAAACCAGAGCTGGCGCAGTATTTAGACGCTGTGTCTGCTTACCGTGCCCAATATGGTGTGAGCTAGGCTGTATTTAAGGACAAGCTATGAGCAAGCCAAACGGCACAGGTTTTGGACGTATTATTAAAGCTGCGGATTGTAGCCGTAAAGGTTTCGCCGCAGCCTGGGTGAACGAAGCCGCCTTTCGTCAGGAAGCTGGCCTTACTTTAGCTGCCATTCCTTTTGCCTGGTATTTAGCGGCTGATTTTGGTCACTTTGCTATTTTGATGGGGGTTTGGTTACTGGTGATTATTGTTGAGTTACTCAACTCAGCCATTGAAGCCTTAACCGACCGGGTCAGTCTAGAGCGGCACGAATTATCAGGCCGGGCTAAAGATATGGGCTCAGCCGCCGTGACTTCGGCGCTTGTCTTTGTTGCCTTAGTTTGGGCAGCCGCTATCTGGCAAAAGTTTAGTTAACCCTTCGTACTTGTCGCCTCGCCACAACTCCAATTACTTTGGCTTAATGGTTTTGTTTGAGTGAGCTGTGTTTAAACAGAAAACAAAAAACCGGTCAACTTTAAACTGACCGGTTTTTTTTATCTCTGGCTCTTAAACAGCAAGTTTTAAACCGTGAATAAGGTTTTCTGCAGCAAAGCCCATTGGTTAGGCCACTGCGCTGTTGGCAAACGGGCAAAACCTGAGCGGACAAATTGCTGCATTTTGCCTTCACAAATACCCAGCAACAGGTTGGCTAAATCACCTTCATCGACAGGAAAACTTTTTCCTTCCCGTAACTTACGTTCGCGTAAACATTGTTTGAGCTGAGTTTCCAGCTTTTCATACAAGGCGCTGATGCGCTCCTGCAAACGCTCCTGTTCACCCTGTAAGGCATCGCCGGTCAGAATACGGCAGATACCTGGGTTACGCTCGGCGAAAATCAGCAATAACTGCATTATAAGTTCGATACGCTGCTCGGTTTGTTTGTGCTCCTGCACTATCGCATTAATACGCGACAACAAGGTGTCTTCAATAAAGTCGATTAAACCTTCAAACATCCGGGCTTTGCTGGGGAAATGCCGGTACAAAGCCGCTTCAGATACACCCACCTGAGCTGCCAAAGCTGCTGTGGTGATACGCTGGCCCGCATGGCTTTGCAGCATAGCGGCCAGGGCCTGCAAAATATCTTCTTTGCGGTTGGGACGTTTTGTCGTTGCCATGGATATCCTTGTCACTAATTACTGACGGCCAGAGTGACCAAATCCACCTTCGCCCCGGTCTGAAGCGTCAAAATCAGAAACTATGTTAAATTCTGTCTGTACCACAGGCATAAAGACCAACTGAGCTATACGATCGCCGGGGTTAATAGTGAAGTGTTCCTGCGAACGGTTCCACATAGACACCATCAACTGGCCCTGATAATCAGAGTCGATTAAACCCACTAAGTTACCCAGCACTATGCCGTGTTTATGACCTAAACCAGAACGTGGCAGTATAGTGGCGCATAAATTTGCGTCACCAATATGAATAGCTAAACCTGTAGGGATCAAAGTGGTTTGGCCCGGTGCCAGTTGTACTTCTGCATCCAGACAAGCCCGCAAATCTAAACCAGCGCTGCCCGGTGTGGCATAAGCCGGTAATGGGAATTCAGTGCCGATACGTGGGTCGAGAATTTTTAAATCAATGGCTTTTTTCATGCAGATAACGCTCGTTAATCAATAAAAGAAGTTGCTGTGCCAGCTCTGTTTTGGCTTGTAAGCCAAACTGCTGTTCGCCGTCGGCCCAAAATACAGTGAGAGCATTTTGTTCGCTGTTAAAGCCCTGGTTCGATAGGGACACGTCGTTGGCGCAAATCAAGTCCAGTTTTTTCTTCACCAGTTTCTGGCGGGCATAATTAGCCACATCCTGAGTTTCAGCAGCAAAACCTACAGTAAAAGGACGTTGTGAGGTTAATGCAGCCACAGCGGCAATAATGTCCGGGTTTTTCACCAGCGTCAGGCTGGTGCTATCGTCGCTGGTTTTTTTCAGTTTCTGTGTCGCTACCTGCGCCACTTTATAATCTGCTACTGCAGCGCAGCCAATAAAGATGTGTGCGCTGATCGCCTGCTCTAATGCGACCTGATACATCTGGTCGGCTGTGACCACGTCAATACGTTTTACGCCTGCAGGTGTTGCAAGCTGCACTGGCCCTGCTATTAACGTGACCTGTGCACCCAATTGCACCGCGGCTTCAGCTAAAGCAAAACCCATTTTGCCTGAACTGTGGTTAGAGATATAACGCACAGGGTCTATTGGCTCGCGGGTCGGGCCAGCAGTAATCACCAGTGATACCCCCTCTAAAGGCAACACTTTAGGCGCAAAATGCTCAAGGACTAAATCCACCAGTTGCAAAGGTTCTAACATCCGGCCCATACCGACATCACCACAGGCTTGTTCACCTGCTGCTGGCCCCCAGATGTAAAAATTACGTGTCTTTAATGTGTCTATATTGTGTTTGGTGGCTATATTTTTATACATCTGCTGATTCATCGCAGGGGCTACAGCGACAGGGGCATCGGTTGCCAGCACACAAGTGCTTAATAAGTCGTTGGCCAGACCATGGGCTAAGCGGGCAATTAAATCAGCCGAAGCTGGAGCTATCAGTAATAAATCGGCCCATTTGGCCAGCTCTATATGGCCCATAGCGGCTTCGGCAGCAGGGTCGAGCAGACTGTTGGCCACCGGATGACCGGATAAGGCCTGCAAGGTTAAAGGCGTAATAAATTCGCACGCTGCGTCGGTTTGAATGACCCGTACTTCAGCGCCTCGTTCTTTCAGACGGCGAATTAAGTCGGCACTTTTGTAAGCGGCAATGCCACCGCTAATGCCTAATAAAATGCGTTTTCCTGAGAGTAATAGTGCCATGTCTGTCGCAGCAAAAAGGGGTTAAGTGGGCGTTAAGATAACACGGAAAGATGAAGGAAAACAAAAACTCAAGGAGGCGAAGATGAGTATAAAAAGCTGGCCTGAAGGTGAAAGGCCAAGAGAAAAACTGCTGGCACATGGCGCAGAACATTTATCGGACGGCGAATTGCTGGCTATTTTTTTACGTACTGGTGTGGCCGGTATGGATGCGGTGGAATTGTCCCGCACTTTATTGCATCAGTTTGGTGGTTTGCGGCCTTTATTAGCCGCCAGTCAGGCAGACTTTTGCAAAGGCCATGGTTTAGGTCAGGCAAAATATGTGCAATTACAGGCAGTTATGGAACTAAGCCGACGCTATCTGGTGCAAAGCATGCAACGCGATACTGTCTTTACTGAACCTGCTTTGGTGAAGCGGTATTTACAACAAAGTTTAGCGGCACAAAAACGCGAAGTTTTTATGTTGTTGTATTTGGACAGCCAGCACCGGCTGATTTGCGCCGAACCGTTATTTTTCGGCACTATTGATGCATCTCCGGTGTATCCGCGTATTGTAGTTCAGAGTGCTTTAGCGCATAATGCCGCCGCCGTTATTTTGGCTCACAATCATCCATCCGGAGTTGCAGAGCCGAGCCGTGCCGATCGGGTGATAACGGAACGCCTGACTCAAGCCATGTCTCTGGTTGACATCAAGTTGCTGGATCATTTTGTGGTAGGTGATGCAGAGGTTATTTCCTTTGCCGAACGCGGCTGGCTATAAAGGTCTGAAGTTTGGATGTGCAAACGATCGCCTGAACCGTACAGATTTGCTTGAATTTGATCAGGCTTTCGTGTATAAATTGCGCCCTTTCAGAAATCCGGGGCATTCTTCTTGGCCAGAAGGATGAACGAAGCTCGAGCTGAAGTAATTTTGGAGAAACATTGACATGTCTAGAGTGTGCCAAATCACTGGTAAGGGTCCGATGGTAGGTAACCGTCGTTCACACGCCAACAACGCAACTAAGCGCCGTTTCCTGCCTAACCTGCAAACTCACCGTTTCTGGGTTGAAAGCGAAAACCGTTTTGTGACTTTACGTATTTCTACTCGTGGTATGCGTATCATCGACAAAAATGGTATCGATACTGTTTTAGCCGATCTGCGTGCTAAAGGTCAGAAGGTTTAAGGAATTAAATTATGCGCGATAAAATTCGTTTAGTTTCTTCTGCTGGTACTGGCTTCTTCTACACAACAACGAAGAACAAACGCACCATGCCAGAAAAAATGGAAATCAAAAAGTTCGATCCTAAAGTGCGCAAGCACGTGATTTTCAAAGAAGCGAAAATCAAGTAATTGAACTGAAAAAACCCGACGCAAGTCGGGTTTTTTACTCTCAGTGTTCTGCGATCTATCTCGTTCTTCTGGTTGTTCCGCCTGTCTCTGGTTTACACTGCGGTTTTTCTTCTGCCTCGGTTTTAATTTTTATGATCCGTTTAAGTCAAAAAGGCTGGAATAACGTCATGATTTACACAGTGGTGATTTTAGTCGCCCTGTTTGTCGGTTTACCTGAGTACGTAAAACAAACTCGTAATGAACCTCAGCCTCAACTGATTTCTTCAAGTCAGGTGCTATTGGCTTTGCATTTTCCCAAACATCAGATTGAGCGGGCCGGGCCAAGCTGGCGCTCACAACCTGCGGTATTCAACGAAGCCCAATTGAGCACTTTGTTGCAGCACTGGCAGCAAGCCTCGTTGCCAGAAAAGTCGCCGCTGAACCCGATCAATCCCGTACTAGTGACTGAAGTGTCAGTTTGGTTAACGGGCAAACCTGCACGGCAGCGTTGGCAGTTGTATCAGGCTGGTCAGTATTATTGGTTAAAAGCAGTTGACGCTGATTCGTGGTACCGCTTGCCAGAAGGTCAGGCTGACTTATTGTTCCCATCTGTTTTACGTTGAGGCTGTTATGCCAGAATTACCAGAAGTTGAAGTCTCCCGTTTAGGTATTAGCCCCCATCTGCAGCAGCAACATATTGAAAAAGTGGTGGTGCGACAGCGCCAGTTGCGTTGGTGGATACCTGATGACGTATTGGACATTAAGCAACAACCTGTGCTTGATGTGACAAGACGGGCGAAATACCTGCTGATTCATTTGCCGGACGGCGAATTGATTATCCATCTGGGGATGTCAGGTCATTTGAAAGTGGTGCCGCAGAGTACTCCAGCCAGTAAACACGATCATGTAGATATTTATCTAAGTAATGGCTTTATGCTGCGCCTAAACGACACCCGACGTTTTGGTGCCGTGTTATGGCAGCCAAAAGACACACTGCATCCCTTGATGACCAACCTGGGCCCTGAGCCTTTGTTGGGGGATTTCCATGCGCAGATGTTACTGGCTGCTTGCCAAAAACGCAGCAGCGCCATCAAACTGGTATTGATGGATAATCATGTGGTGGTTGGGGTGGGGAATATTTATGCCAATGAAGCCTTGTTCCAGGCGGGTATTCATCCCAAAATGCCAGCCAATCAACTGACCGCAGAACAAGCCGAACTATTGGTGCAGGTGGTGAAACAAATTTTGGCGAAGGCTATTACTCAGGGCGGCACGACTTTAAAAGACTTTAGTCAAACAGACGGTAAGCCGGGCTATTTTGCCCAGCAGTTGTTGGTGTATGGTCGTGGCGGTGAGGCGTGTTTCAGTTGTCAGACTGAACTGAAAGAAATACGGTTAGGTCAGCGCAGTACCGTTTATTGCCCACAATGTCAGAACGAAGACTAGAAACTTTGTTTGGCCAGTATCCGCCATTCCACCCCGGATAAATCATCGTCACCACCAAAGGCTTTGGTGAGATCTATATGGATCATAGTGCCACGGCTGCTGTGACTGGACAGTAGCCGTATACCAGCCCCGACCCCATACAAAGTTTGAACGCCTGAACTGCCCGGTAAATCCGGGTTGTCCCCCCAGGTGCGACCCATGTCGGCAAAAGTGGCGTAACCTACATCAAAAATCTGTGCTATGGACAGATTGCTGTAATAGCGATATTCCATAGTAGCCAGCGCCAGACGTTCGCCGGTTTGATAATACAGAGGGAAAGCCCGCAGGCCTGTGTCGCCGCCTAAACTCAGGCGCTCGTCACGAAATAAATCATGGCCGTACTGGTACGTCAGTTGACCAACCAGACTATGCTGCGGATCAAACTTGTGAATGAGCATCAGATGAGTTTTGACTAAAGTCTGGCTGATGTCGGCTTGCTCCAGTTGACTGGCTGAGGCTGAGGTCAGCAAATAGTGATCTGCGCTCAGCTCTGTTGCTTTGTGCGCCGATGCCGTCACTTGCCAACCTTTGTCATCGGCGCCCAGCATCGGCGCCAAATAGGCCAGTTTGACGTCCGCCTGCCAGCCTAAATTAATATCTTCTACCCGGTTAAACTGGTAGATATTAAACATTTGCCGGTAATCGGACTGCAAATACTGCCAGGCTAGCCAAAACTGGGACAAATCGCGTTTATCCGGCTTACCAAATAAGGTATCCGCAGTTTCCTCAAACTGCACTTCATTATGGGTTGCGCCCATGAAAATACGTTGCACCCATAGATCAGCCGCTGCAACTTTTATCCCCCCCTGAACATCAAAAAACCTCTTTTGTTTCTGAAATTCATTGGCTTCGTCGCCAAGCAGGTATTCATTAATGTCCTGACTGTCCTGATCCAGAGTTAAAGCAAAAGACCAGGGCGCACTGAGGCGATAAAAAGGCTTTTCGACAGCAATTAAATAGGATTCCCCATCAGATTTATCCGCGTATCGGGTATTTAACCCCCAGTGACTGCCAAACATATTAGGTGAGCGGAAATTCAGTAAGTAGCTGGTACGTTCGCTGTCGTGTTCATAATCCAGATTAATTTGGTTCCCTGTACCAAACAGGTTGTCTTCGGCCAAGCCAAAAGTAGAGCGGCTCTCACCACCTTCGCGGCTGGCGGATACTTTGGGTAATAACGACCAGTTATCCCAACTACTGATGGTCACTATCACCTGCTGATCCGGACATTGATGAGTCACTCGCACCTCAACCTTACGCAGGTAACGTCTGGTGCGTAATAAACGTTCAGTTTCTGCCAGACTATCCGCATCCAATGCATCACCAGTTTTAAACAACACATCTTCCTGTAGTGTTGCTTCGGTGGTAATGATGTGAGTGCGGTTAGCAAAGCGGTGAAACCAGTAGGTGTTGGGTTGCTCTAAATCAAACACATCGTTGCGGATAAAACGGACTTCCCTGATTGTTTTTCCAGTGTAGAGCTGAAAGTCAGAGGGATCTTGAACGGGGGTACAAAGCTCTGAGGCTTGCAAAGGATGATTCAGACTAAGCACAACCAGTGCAAAAGTGGCTGTCAGTGATTTGAGTAAAATACTGCTATACATCTTCAACACGACAAGATCCATTTCTGTTGATAGGGTTTTATCATGACACAATTTACAACAAGAGCTAGCGGAAAAGACTGAGAACATAGCCTGTCCTCAGTCAAAACAAATCAATACATTTATTTTGAAGCGGCTTTAATGGCGGCAATCTGACTGTCAGATAAGCGGACTACGCTACCTGGATAAGGTTTACCCATAGGGTAATCCCACTCTTTTGGCCGTGACGCTGCAACCACTTGCTTAAATGCATCGCAGACCTTCTTGGACGGTTCGTCACCAAGCTTTTTTGCATAAGCTTCCAGCATTCGGCTATCCACACCCTCATTCGACAGCACACAATAACCTTCAGTCGAGTACACCACTTCTTCTTCCGCTGCTACCGCAGATACAGTTCCCAAACAAAGTAGAGCAATACAGATTTTATTTATGTTTTTCATATGAGTCCTTGATTTAACTGCACTTACCAGAACAGTTGGTAAGCAAATTTAACTTTAGGACAGTTTCAGCGCTTTGCCAGTTTATCTCTGGATCTTCTGCTCTGGCTCATTGCGCAGTAAAGCCAAAGTATTCTGGCTCAGACTGAGCTCCCGTTGTGGAAATGGCAAGTCAATCCCCTGCTGGTCAAAGGCCTGTTTGATCTCTTCCAGTAAACAAGTGCGTAACTCTCTGTAGTTTTCTTTTCTGGTCCAGACCGAAAATTGTAAGTCCAGTGACGACTCGGCAAAGCTTAAAAACTGAAATACAGGAACAGGTTCATCCAGACTCAAAGGATTTTGCTCTGCAACTTTTAGCAAAACTTGCCTGACCTGATTGATATTTTCTTTGTAGGCTACACCGATTTTCAGATCCAGCCGACGGATAGGGAAACGGGTTAAGTTGATGACTTCTGTTTTAATCAGGCTTTCATTGGGAATACGGACAAAAAGGTTATCGAAGGTCCGTAATTTAATAGACAGCAGGTCAATCGATAGAATTTCCCCCGTAGTGTTACCGACCTGAATAGTATCGCCGATCTGAAACGGTCGTTCGCCAATCAAAAACAAACCACTGATCAGGTTCGATACTGAGGTTTGCGATGCAAAACCAATAGCCACGGACAACACCCCGGCCGCGCCCAGTAATACCCCTAAATTAAAGCCTAATTGTTTTAATCCACTGGCAACAAAGAGCGCCAACACCAGCCAGTACACCAAACGGCGACTTAAACTGGCATGATGAGGGCTAAAACGTTTTAGGCAGACTTTGTAAACAGCGCGGGATAATAAACTGGCCGCTAAAAAGCCGATAATAAACAGCAAACCAGCCTGCATCAAAGAGAGAAATTTGTCTGAATCCAGATAGTTAATGATCAGATCAATCATAAAGCACCTCGGTTGGCTGCATGAGTAAATAAATCACTGAAAGCGCGGAACAGGCCATGTTTTTCCATATGCAAACGGGGTTTAGCTAGTCGTTCAGCACCATCAAACCCAGCAGGCATCTTTTTACTGATCTGCAGTCGACTGAGTTCCGCATCGTCCTGATGATCCAACAGCACCTGATCTGTCCATAAACTGCCGTCGGTCAGACCGTATAAAGATAAATAAGGGATGGGTAAACTAAGCTTTTCGATACTCATCATCCGGCTGGAGTTATTTTTCACTGTGACAGGGGTCACAGCTTTGTGCACTCGCCGTGGTAACTCCTCTTTACTGTGTCTGGCCTGAGTTTTATCGGCATAACAGAGTTCACCCACCTGGGTATTGGGGCCAAACCAGGTGTCGGATAAACGTTGGCTTTGCACTTCCTGCAACATTAAATCCGGTTGCTGCAGTTCAATCCGGATGCTGACAGGACTACTGATATAGAACGTCACTTGTTCACCGGATGGTATATACACAGGTTGATGCGTTTTTACCACCACTGGCCGATCTGCCAATACAGGTTTCAAACAAAACTGTAGCGGCTCGTTCTCAAAGACGAAACGACTGGCCAAACGATGCTGTGGCCACTGTGGCAGCAGTTCAGCTTCCAGCTCCTGATGTTCTGCTTGTGCCAGTAGTTCAGTCGACAGCCGCCACTCTCCGGCTTTACGCTGTAAAAAAATCAGTAAAGGTCCCAGTTGAATTTTGCAGCTTTGCTCGTTGAGTAATGTTTGAGGTTGCCACCACAACGCCTTGTTTTCGGCAAACATATTCTGTCCTTTGGGCGGGCAGGTGTTGGTCGAACGAAATCACACACTTCTGCCGCTATTAAGTTGAGGTTAAGTGGTTACAGGAGTAAAATGATGCTTGTTTTTCGCTGTATCAGCAATAAGTTAAGCTGATATTCCTCTGCAATAACCAAGGAGAGTTCCGTTTTTATGGACGTACCCAGTCACAGGCTTAGCCTGACATACAACTTAACCCTGTAGTTTTGCTGTAGAGCACTGGTTTGTCTGAACCTTGCGACTACGGCCCGTAGTTCGAGGTGAAAACATGGAAGCCTTAGTTCTGATCCATACCTTACGTGCTGCTCTGGAGAGCGGTGATTTTTCTGTCTTATCCGTGCGTTTGGCTGATACCCACGCCGCCGACTTAGCGGGTGCTTTGGCTGAGTTTTCCACTGCGCATCAGTGGCAACTGTTAAGTTGCTTTGGGTTAAGTACACAAGCCGAAGTGTTCAGTTATTTACCCGAAGAGCAGCAGGTAGAACTGGCACATACAGTACGTCGGCAAGATTTTACCGCTGTGATTCGTCAAATGTCGTCGGATGAACGAGCTGACTTGTTCAACAAACTGTCCGATGCGCAAAAACAAGCTTTGTTACCCGCGTTGGCGCAAGCCGAACGTGATGACATCCTGAGCTTGTCCTCGTACTCTGAAGGCACAGCGGGTGCCATTATGAGTTCGGATTACGCTATGTTGTCGCCGGACTTAACTGTCACTCAAGCTATAGAGGTGCTGCGCAACGAAGCGCCAGATAAAGAAACCATTTATCTGTCTTATGTGGTCGATCAGGACCGCATTTTAATTGGTGCTCTGTCGTTGCGTGAGTTAATTTTGGCGCCCACCCATGCATTGGTCGATGATGTGATGAAACACGACCCTATCCATGTCAAAGTGGATACGGAGCAGGAAGAAGTCGCGTCATTGGTGGCCAAATACGACTTAATCGCTATTCCTGTGGTGAATGCGCAAGGACAGTTAGTAGGGATTGTCACCCACGATGACGCGATGGACGTCGCTGCCGCTGAAGCGACGGAAGACTTTCACAAAACCGCCACTATCGGCAAGCTCGAAGGCAGTGTCAAAGATGCCAAAATCAGTTTGTTGTATCGCAAGCGTGTGGTCTGGCTGGTGGTGCTGGTGTTTGGCAATATCTTTTCTGGCGCAGGTTTAGCGGCTTTTGAACAGATTATTTCACAGCACATTGCTTTGCTGTTTTTCCTACCGTTACTGATTGCCAGCAGCGGTAATGCCGGTGCTCAATCCGGCACCTTGATGGTGCGGGCTTTAGCCACGGGTGATATAAAATTACGCCACTGGGGCAAAATGCTCGGCAAAGAAGTACTGGTGGCGGGTTTGTTAGGTTTGACCATGGCGCTTGCTGTGTATGCGCTGGGTTAC
>NZ_LAVS01000004.1 GCF_000986865.1 Rheinheimera mesophila | reverse complement strand
TCTGCCGATAAGTATTCCAGATTCAACCATAAAGGTTTGTCAGCAAAAGCGGCCATCCAGTGCAGATACGCTGACGGAATACTGCAGGCTAACGCCTCAATCACCAGATCCGGTTTGTCTGCGTCGCTCAGCTCTGGCAATACATCTGTCCAGTGCCGTACCAGCACGCCCTGCTGTAATTGCAGGCGAAGTTCTGGCTTGATGCTATGGCAAATTTTTTGGAAGCTGACTAAATCATCGACCCATAAGGTGACCTGCCATTGATATTCAGTCTGCAACTGCCGGGCTAAACGCCAGCAAATACCAATGTCACCAAAATTATCCACCACAGAGCAAAACAAATCGCAGCGCATGCGTTACCTTTTCACGATGAAATCAGTTGGCTGACCAAAGCCCTCAGGGCCTTTGCCATTAAATACAGGGTGGCGATACTAAGCAGCAGACAGCCCCAAAGCAAGGCCTGATACCATAATTTGTGCGCTGCTTGTTTTAATCTCTGCCAAAAGCTTTGCGGCTGTTGCCAGTCGGGTAATTGGCGAAACAACAACAACGCCAGCCACGCCAATAATACCCAGCCCAGCAGGACAACAGACAACAAGATGGCGACTTCGTACGTAGCAGATGGGCCCTGTAGCAGATAAAAACAGCCAAAACCAAAGGCGTAGCATCCAAGAAAAATCAGGCCAAAACGCCAAAAATAAAGCCGTTGAGCCAGTTGCCGGGCTTGACTCAGCAGGTTCATTTGGGCACCTGTGCCAGCGTCAGAGGATACAGGGGGATAAGCCCAGCCTGCCCTGTCATATCGGCCACCAGCCAAATTTGCTCAAAGGGGTGTTCTGATGGAATTTGTAATAAATGCGGAGTTTGTTCCAGCTCTTGTGCATGCCAATCCGGGTGGGCGTTGCGGATCACCAGCCAGACTCGGTCTGAATCATAGCGTTTTTGCGCTTTGTTGCTGATCAGCTTGTCCAGGGCCTGCAATAAACGGTCAGCCACCGGACATTGGTTCAGCGACTGCAGCGCATCCAGCGTGCCGCCTTTAAGTTCACGTCCCAGTATTTTCATTGCCTCGGCCTCGCTGCCATACAAATGGGCGATTTCTAAGTCCAGCCGCTGTTGCTCCAGATAACAGGACACATCGGGCTTAGCCGGCTCGTTATGCCAGATATGCTGCATTTTGACGCCAAACCTGTGCTGGTACAGTCGCATAAAAATTCGGGCGGCCTGATGCTCCAGCGCTATTTTTTCATCACTACTGCTTTTCATTGCATCCAACAAAAATCTGTTTCGTATAAGCTTGTATCTTAACGAAAAAAGCCAGGTGGTTATGTATTTTTTCTTTGCTGTAATTTTATTTATGTCGGCTCTGTCCGTAGCTGAGACGGGATCCGCCTGGATTGCAGTGAAAACCCAGGCGGGCATCGACCTGAGTTACAGATACAGCCCTGATCTGGAAGTCAAAGCCAGCGCTTTTTATCCAGGTGTGCCCGAGCAGTTTTTACTGCTGCTGCGGGATACGAACTCAGTGCAGCGCTGGTTAAGCCAAGCCAAAGATGCACAGCTTTTGGATGGCAGTACAGACAAACACTGGCGAGTCTACACCCGTTTTCAGGCGATCTGGCCTGTCACGCCACGGGACATGGTGACCTGTGCAGATCTTTTCAGGCAGGACTCGGGGCTACGTATTCAGATCAGCGACTGCTCAGACTTAGTGCCTGAAACAACAGATTATGTACGAATTCGGCACATCACAGCGGTCTGGACTTTGACCGTCAAAGCTCAGGGTTTTGAGCTGCAGTATCAGGGCAGCGCCAATCCGGGTGGAAATTTGCCGGATTGGCTGGTGAAACAGCTAACCTTAAGCTCGTTACGCTCCAGTTTTATTGCCTTTAAAACCGAATTAAAACGACCAAACTACCAGGCCAACGCAGCAGAAATTATTCATTAGACTTAGGTTGTTTTTGCTTAAGCTGCTCATAAGCGCCAGCATTGGTCACCTTGCTGTACCCCATGCCTCTTAAGGTTTCCAGCGCTATGCCAGAACGGCGGCCACTGCGGCAATACAACTGGATATCGGTGGCTTTGTCTGTTGTAACGGCGGTGATTTTTTGCTCTATGTCATCGTAAGGAATATTGATCGCGCCTGCTATATGTCCGGCCTTGAATTCTTCGGCTGTACGCACATCAATCCACAGGCTTTGCGCGATCGCCATTGGCCCCCACCATAACAACAGCATCAGTACTATTTTCATGCCCAGAGTCCTTGTCCATGCAATACCAGTAAAAGCATAAAACACAACACTGCAACCGACAACAAAGTCACTTTAGGCCACACAGTTAAAACAACAGCCAGCATGATGGTCCAGACCGCTGCAGTTGCATTCAGAACGAATAAAGCCAGGGCAGCACCTATCAACACAGGCAAGATATTGATCAGTTTTAAATACAAACGCTGCTTTGCAGTACAGCAACTTAACCAGAAATAATGCTGTGACGCCAACTGCTGCTGCCAGAGTTTTTGCTGGGCGTAACACAACAGCGCTACCCCCCAGATAAATACCGAATGAATAAAAACAACAGCCTCAGCTTTGAGTTTCTGCGCCAGCCAGTACTGCCACAACGCCAGCACAAAAGTAATCAGTAATAACAGCGCTTTATTTTGCTGCTGTCCGATAAACCAATACAACCAATACCGAAACAACGAACCGGCCGAAAAGCTGTTGCCACTAAACAGATGCAGTAAAACTCTCTCCAACAGCATCAATATCAACAGCGGCAAGCTCCACAGGCTGAGCTGTGGCAAAACAAAGACGGCAACAAGTGCCAACCAGCTTGTCTGTCGCGCCGGAAAACTCCAACATAAAACCAATAGCACCAGCAGCAACTGCGCTGCGTCCAGCCATGCCATCGTCTTGCCGCTCAGAAGTAGATAAATCAGCACCGGCAAGGTAAAAAACCAGAATGGAAGCTGATTCAGCAGCGCCATCAACTTATTGCTCAGCCACAGGGTTTGGGCTGAAGGGGCCAGGCTTTCGACAAAGTACTGCTCTGCGACAGATTTTTGCTGCCAGGCGACCGCCCCCTGCCAGCACAACAGCATCACCAGCAACATCTGCAGATAAGGCCAGCGTTCAGTGATGTCCAGCTCCGGATTAAATAACTGAAAGCCCAGTAACACCAAAGGTGCCCAGAGCCCTATCAGCGCATGGCCTGCAACCAGTAATAACATCAAAGAGAATTGCTGCAGTGGCGCAAAAGCGTGCCGGGCCTGTTGCCAGAACAACTCACAACGGAACAACAGATAAGTGCCCACCGGCCTTTAACTCCAGATGTTGGTCCAATTTCAGTTGAAAACTTTGGGGGGATAAATGACTGGCGATCAGTACCAAAGCCCCCTGCTGTCTCGCCTCCTGTAACTGCGCGCAGCAATAGACCAATGACTCAGGGTCCAGCGCGTTAAAAGGTTCGTCCAGTAACAACAGTTGCGGCTTCGCGGCCAAGGCTAACGTCAAACTCAGCTTCTTTTGCTGCCCCAAAGACAAGACCGCTACGTTTTGCCGCAGCAAAGGCTGCAACATAAAAGCCTTGGCGTGCAGCAGTAACGGCTCCATCGGGATGCCACGACAACGTGCGACTAACTGCAGTATTCCCTCCACTGTATTGTCCTGCAGCGGACATACCGCATCGGCACTGATACTGACCAAAGCCTGATAGGCGGCGCTACCAACCTGATGCTGACGAAAGTGGATACTGCCCTGCGATGCGTGATTCAAAGCGGCAACAATACGCAAGAGGCTGGATTTACCGCTGCCATTGGCACCACTTAACCAGTGTAACCCCGGTTCTAACTGCAGGTTTAAGTTTGAAAATAACCGCTGTTGGCCGTAACCAAAACTTAAGTCTTTAATACTGAGCATTTACAATATCCACTGGGTATAGAGCTCAGCCAGCACGGGAGCCACAGATAAAACCAGCAGCAGCGCCATAGCCCAGTTAAATATCCGCTGATACAACGGCTGATCCAACACTGAACGAAGTAAAGCACCGAAACATAACCACAGGCCCACACAGGGGAAGCTCACGACTAAAAACGCCGTGGTGATTTGAGTGACATCCCACCAGGCATGACCAGACACTGTGGTAAAAGCTGCGACAGCGCCAGACGCCATAATCCAGGCTTTGCCATTGACCCACTGGAACAAAGCCGCTTGCAAAAAGCTCAGCGGCTTGGCATCAGATCCTCCGATACTACTGGGCGTAGCGGAGCCGATTTTCCAGGCCAACCACAACAGATACAACACCCCTATCACCTTGATCCACAGATGCAGCAGAGGAAAACGTTCGAAAACTACACCAAAACCTAAGCCTATCAGCAATACCATCAAAGGGAAGCCTACACAAATACCGAAAAAATGCGGTAGGCTGGCTTTGACCCCGTAGTTGACCCCAGAGGACAACATCATAATGTTGTTCGGACCAGGGGTGATGGTAGTCGAAAAGGCAAAAAATAAAACGGCGAAAAAAACGTCCACTGTCACTCCGGATCTCAAAGGTTTAGTGAATTGAATCTAAAGCAAATCAGGCAAAAAACACAATAAAAAAACCAGAGCTACTCGAGGTTTTATTGCCCTTGCGGCATGGGCGACTGTCGCACCAGGTTCTGAAGTTTAACGGTTGAGCGTTCTGACAAAGCTGGTATTCACAGCGCGACAAAAGGCCTTTGGCCTCCACGCAGATTGAGAAAGCGGGCCCGGAGTACAAGATTGACATGTCAAGCTTGTACTCCGGCCTGGTGATGGCTGTTAGTCTTCGAAAAACGTATCACGTAACGCGACTGTGCGGTTAAACACCAAATGATCCGGTGTTGAATCTTTGTTGTCGGCACAGTAATAGCCTTCCCGCTCAAACTGGTAGGCTTTTTCAGCTTCAGCAGCTTTCAAACTGGGTTCAACGACTCCTTGCTTCACAGTTAAGGAGGCAGGGTTAATCACAGCTAAAAAGTCTTCTTCAGCCGCAGGGTTAGCGACTGTGAACAACCTGTCGTAAATACGGAATTCAGCGGGTACAGCCTGTGAAGCTTCAACCCAGTGGATCACACCACGTACTTTACGACCATCAGCAGGATTGACGCCTAAGGTATCCGGATCGTAAGAACAAATTAGTTCGACTATCTCACCGGCTGCGTTTTTAATCACTTCATCGGCACGAATCACATAAGCACCACGTAAGCGAACTTCGCCGCCTGTTACCATACGTTTGTACTTTTTATTGGCTTCTTCACGAAAATCCGCTTTGTCTATATACAAAGTACGACCAAATGGCACTTTACGGCTGCCCATGCTTTCTTCTTTTGGATGGTTATGCACTTCTAACCATTCCAGCTTGTCGGCCGGGTAATTGCTGATGGTCACTTTTAACGGATCGATCACCGCCATAGCCCGTGGTGCATTCGCATCCAGATCTTCACGGATACAGGCATCCAATGCGCTGATTTCAATCATATTGTCTTGTTTAGTCACACCAATACGTTTAGCGAACTCGCGCAAAGACGCTGGTGTAAAACCACGGCGGCGTAAACCGGCAATAGTCGGCATCCGTGGGTCATCCCAACCTGCGACATAACCACCTTCCACTAAGGTGTGCAGCTTACGTTTACTCATCACCTGATACTCAAGGTTCAGACGGGAGAATTCGATTTGCTGTGGATGACAATCAATAGTGATGTTATCCAAAATCCAGTCGTATAAACGGCGGTTGTCCTGAAATTCCAGCGTACATAAAGAATGCGTAATGCCTTCCAGCGCATCCGAGATACAGTGGGTGAAGTCGTACATTGGGTAAATGCACCACTTATCACCGGTTTGATGGTGATGAGCAAATTTGACACGGTAAATCACCGGATCACGCATACAAATAAAAGGCGAGCTCATATCAATTTTAGCGCGCAGCGAACATTCGCCTTCTTTAAAACCACCGGCCCGCATTTTTTCAAACAGCGCCAGGTTTTCCTCTGGTGAGGTATCCCGGGTTGGGCTGTTTTTACCAGGCTGGGTTAAGTTACCACGGTATTCACGCATTTGCTCGGCGTTTAAGAAACATACATAAGCCAGGCCTTTGTTAATCAGCTCAACCGCATAACCATAAAGCGTATCGAAATAATCGGACGAGTAACGCACCTTGCCAGACCAATTGAAGCCTAACCACTGCACGTCCTGCTGGATTGAATTGACAAAATCGATGTCTTCTTTTTCCGGGTTGGTGTCGTCAAAACGTAAGTTACACTGACCGTTGTAATCCTGCGCTATACCAAAGTTCAGACAAATCGACTTAGCATGACCAATATGCAGATAACCATTAGGCTCTGGCGGGAAACGGGTCACAGTGGTGTTGTGTTTGCCTGAAGCCAGATCAGCATCGATTATCTGACGAATAAAGTTAGTGGGGCGATGTTCGACGTCCGCCATAAAATTCAAATCCTTATCTAAATGCACCGACAGCACAAGCGCCAGTTGGGAGATATAAAATATTGCCGGATTATATACTCAACTGAGCGCAAGAAGCGAGTTTCAAACAGAAGCCTGCGGCATTTCCATAGACAACAGTTCCCAGACATCACCATCCAGATCCTCAAAACCATGCGCATGGCTGTTCACCAGAGGATTCGGGCTGAATGAAGCAAACCTCGCTTTGGTTAATAGCATCAGATACAGATGATCAGACAACAGAATGCAATTGGCGCTATCGTCACTGAACTGCGGAGCAAATCCAGTTGCAGATAACAGTCGGTGGATGCGTTGACATCGCTCACCGCCAGGCTGAGCCATAATCTGCGCTGCATAACCTGCCTGTCTTTAACCACGATGCAGCCAGACTAGCCTGTCATAAAGAAAAATCAATCTGTTGCGCTGTGATATCTGCGCTATAAACAACGGGCTTCGCTTGAGTTTTTCTGCTCCCGATATAAATACGACGGCAACTGCACTAATGCCAAAGCTCGGTTTTTATCTGCCTGTGACACAGCCTTAGCGCTTAGATGAAGCTTTTGCTGTTGTATCTGATAAAACCCGGCAACGGTTTCACCGTTAGGTTGTAATATCACCAACTCCTGCTGCTTTGGTTCTTGTTGCATCAGGGCAAAATAGTTTTCAAACTGCAACAAAGCACGGCCGGGACTGGAGCTATCCAGGGTAAAATCACGGCCCGTCATGGTATGGCAACTGGAGACCCCGATCATCGATAACAAAGTAGGCGCTAAATCAATCTGACTGGCTATAGGCTTTAGCAAGCCCGGCTTGGTGTCAGCACCCAAAATCAGCCCCGGAATATGGAACTTTTCGACCGGGATCAGGTTGTCTCCGTACACTCTGTTGTCATGATCGGCCACTATTAAAAACACCGTATCTTGCCAATAGTCGCTCTGTTTGGCCTTGATAAAGAACTGCCCCATAGCCCAATCGGCATATTTCACAGCGTTATTGACTGTGGCTTTTGGCTGTTCGCTTAGGTTGATGCGGCCATCGGGAAACTCAAAAGGTTCATGATTACTGGAGGTAAAAATCAGGCTAAAAAATGGCTGCTTCTGTTGATGTAAAGCGAGCAATTGTTGATGCGCCGCAGCAAAAACATCCTCATCACTCACCCCCCAGCTACCGCTAAACACCGGGTTGTGCATCTGGCTTTGGTCCACAATCTGCTCCACCCCATTGCCGGTAAAAAAACTACGCATATTGTCAAAATGCGCTTCACCACCATAAATAAACTGGGTGTGATAGCCCTGGGCTTTGAGGATGGATGCCAGCGTGGTGAAATGTTGCTGGCTAGCCGATAACTTCACTGTGCTTTGTGCCGGCGTTGGCGGAAAACCAGCCACTACAGCTTCAATTCCCCGCACGGAACGGGTGCCTGTGGCATATAAATGCTCAAACCAAATACCCTGTGACTTTAACTTTTCAAGCTCTGGTGTGACCGCCAAACCACCCAAAGACTTTACAAAAGTCGCGCCCAGACTCTCCTGCAGTACGATCACCAGATTCAGGGGGTTATCACGTTTTACCACAGCCTGCTGCCAATGTGCGGTGGGGTAATCCGGATTTATGAACTGATAAGAGCGCAGCCAGGGCCAGTCCAGACTTAGCCTTAGCATTTGATCCGTCGGCAATTTGCCATAAATTTCACTGGAATGTGCTTCATGCTTTAAATTGTACAACGCGTACAGCACTGAATAGGCAGAACTTAAGACCAGTGAATTCACCATCGAGTCTGAGGTAATGGCAAAAATCGCCGGATTAGCGGGCCTGTGGTCTGTGGTAGAACGAATACCGGCAAAAAGCAGCACCAGCGCCAGACACCAAAGCCCAATGGTTTTACCAAGAGACCAGCGAACCAGACTGCAGTTGCCCGAGCGGAACATCCAACGCAGCAACCAGGCCAACAGCAAAGTCGCAACAACACCAAAAACTACAGGTAAACGAAAACCAAACCATAAGGTTGACAATACTTCTTTTGGGTACTTCAGATACTCAACAAAAAGCCGGTTTGGCCGCACATCGTATTGCAAAATAAAAGCAGGCGTTGCCAGCTCCAGAAACACGATCAGCACCAAAGCAGCCAGGCACCAGCAATAACTAAACTTCAACCAGACCAGGCTCAAACTGCGCAACGACGCCAATGGAGTAAGCAATGCAGGCAGGGCTAAAAACAGTGACAGCACTATCATATCGGCGCGTATGCCCTGGAGCATGACATCAGACAACAATCCCGTCCCCTGCACTCTGTCGTATTGCCATACCACCAGAGCCAACCTGCTCAGACTCAACAGCAAAACGCCAAGCACCAGAGTGCGGATCAAATAGCGGTAAGGACCTAAACAAAACAAACCGGACAGGAAAGAGGATTTTTCGGCAGTACGCATAAATAGCAACAGACTTGTGGGTTTCATGCACGCCAGCCTAAAACCCAATACTTAAGACAATCTTAAGAGCCCGCGGAGTATTTGCACTAAACACTTGACGTTTAATGGCTCACACGTACAGACTGACGTGCTGAAGCCTTCATCGGCGAACGCGCTATCAATAAGGCACATCCAGGCCAATCTGAGTTTTTATCTGGTACCAGGCTCAGAGCATGCCCCTTGAACAACAGCTAGTATTGCCCGGAGTTGCAGTTTTATGATTATTGAACATGCTGAGCCAACTTTATACCAATTGGTGTATATCAGCGAACGTTGCCGATCCGACAGTGATCAGGTGATTAACGATATCAAAGCGCAAGCAGAGCATAATAATCAAAAACAGCATATCACCGGCGCGCTGCTGTTTAATGAGCGTTATTTCCTGCAATACCTGGAAGGTGAGCTTGAGGCTGTTACGGCGTTGTACAACAAGATTTGCCATGATAGCCGCCACCACAATGTCCGCTTGTTAGTGCATAAAGAAATAGCACAACGTGATTTCTGCCGCTGGAGTCTGGGAGTAAAGAAATTACTGGATACCGAGGAAAATCAAGACCTGCTCAGCCTGTTAAATATGTTAGGGCAGGCAAATTCTGTCTCTGAAACCCAACTGGATTGGTTAAAACTGGCGCTGAAATAACCCAGTGCCGGTCCGTCAGTTCAGAGTCTCACCAGGCTCAGAACTCGTACTCCAAGGCAAAACGTAAAGTGCGGTCTACAGTAGCACTATCAATAGCCACTATCACTGCCAGCTCCCATTTTAACTGCTGTTGTTTGTCGAATTTGTGCACACCCATTAAGCTTGGACCTGCGCCTTTGTAGTTTTCGCCTGAATACAATTCAACAGCAGGCTGTACTGCAGGTAACCAGCGGTAGCGGTACTGAGCACGGAATTCAGCTTCCCATTCAGCCTCCAGCGTCTGGCCCCATTCATACACTGCTAACGCATTTAAGGTCAGGCTGGTTGGGCCGAATTCTTTTTCCACCAACAGGCCGCTGGTAAACTCATAGTTATCCTGATTATTTTGCCGCTCCAGCTCAAACAACATGCCCCAGTCGGCGCTGTACTGGCCTTGTTCTGTCAACATCCAGCGCAGTTCTAACTCGTAGCCCGATAACTTGTAATCCTGATCATGAATTCGGTCGGCGATAGCGTAAATTTCAAGCGCAGTGCGTTCGGACAGCGAGAAGCCATAGCCTAGTTTCTGGCCCATCGTATTGTTGTCCGGATGATCGGCCTGGCGCTGGTAAAAATAGCGGTATTCAAACTCCCGTTCGAGCGGCTGTACATAAGGATGATACACCTTGTCCACCACCCGGCCATCAGCCCATGCTAGCGTGCTACCGACCAGACAAACAAAACACCAAACCTTTGCTACTGCTTTTTTACGGTAAAGCTTCATCTTGTTTTCTCCATCAAGCGGCAGCACCAGAACAACAGGGTAAAACACAACAAATACAGCAGTAGCTGGGACAAAACAGGGGTCGCCTCATATCCCAGCAGCGCCTGCAAAAAAAAGCCCAGCTCAGATTGTTCCGACAAGCCATGCTCGCTATGCCATACCTGCGGCCCAGCCGGAAGCCAATCCGATTGGATCAGTAACGCCGAGGCCATCATCACCTGGCGGGTCCCGACCAAAGACAACAGCACCTGATAACTGCTGCTGCGCCATTGCTTCAGCTCCGCCAACAGGTAATACCACAACACAGCGATACTGGCCCCTATGCCTGCGCCCAACGCCGAACCTAACAGCAAATCGGCTGGCGTGTGATCAGCCTGCCCCGGTAACCAGATATATAACAATAAGTGACTACCACTGATACTGAATAAACAGGCAGCAGATAGCGCTGAGGTCCAGACTGCGTAGCCTGGGTTGAAGGCTGAGATACAAAGCAACACATAACAGCTTATGTACAACAAGCTGTATAAAAGCTCCAATCCAACACCATCGAGTTGCTCAGAAATCCAGACCATATTCAGACTGATCAGACTGAGCAGCAGCAGTGAAGGCAAGACAAAACACCAGAGCAAATGGCGCCACAGGGCTCTGTGCCAGACCAACAAAGTGGCCAGCAGCAAGCACAGCGGCAGCAATTCACGTAAAACCATTAAAACCGTATTAATAAGCATGATTCGCCTTATGCTGTAACCACTCTGCTTCCGGTAAAGCTATTAACACGCCCTGCGCACTGTCCGGATTGTATTCGCCAAAAAACTGGTACTGTCCGGGCGCTAAAGGTCCGATGAATAAAGTGGCTTTGCCCAGCCCCAGAATGACTTTTTCGCGGTTTAAGCTAAAGCTTTCAAATTCTTCAGGCGAGGGATCCTGATTCAGCACCAGCAACTTTACTTTTTCACCGGCTGGCACATAGAGCACAGACGGCTGAAACAAGTGATCTTTAATACGAAGCTCAAATACGTTTTGCTCCGCCACCACCGGCAAAGTCAGTAACAGCAAGGCCTTGACGGCGACTAGTTTTTGATGATTTGGCCTTAGCTTTTTATGCTTCAACTCTTTGTTTTTCAAAGCGGCAGCTCCACTGTCACTTTTAATCCACTGCTAAAATCTGATTGACTCAAACCAATTTCACCCTGATGCAACATCACAATGTCGCGCACTATGGCCAACCCTAAACCTGAACCTAGAGTGCCGGACTGATGCCTGTCACCGCCAACCCGATAAAAACGGTCAAACACCCTGTGGTACTCTTCCGGCGCTATCCCTGGGCCGTTATCCTGTACCACCAGGATGGCTTTGTCCGGCGTTGCCGACAGTTGCAATTGAATGGTACCACCCGGCTGAGTATATTTACTGGCATTGCCCACCAGGTTACTGACCAGTAAACGTAATGCAAACGCATCGCCTCTTAGCGACAAATGCTCAAGGCCCAGTAACTCTATGTGTTGGTGTTTGCGGTCAATCTGTGGATACCAGTCCGCGACGACCTGACGACATAAACCCGCCACATCCAGTAGTTCGGTCCGGGCCTGAAAATGCTCAGGGTTGGTGCGGTTTAATAACATAATTTGTTCGATCAGTGCACTCATCCGCTCTACCCCAGCCTGCAACGCCAGCATAGAGCCTTCCGGATCGCTGATCCCCGAGCGATGCCATTGCTGTGATGCATTATGCAGATTGACCTGCAATACACTCAAGGGGGTACGCAGTTCATGGGCAACATCCGAGGCAAAACGTTTCTCCCGCTCAAAGGCATCGGCTAATCGGGCAAATAACTGATTGGTAGTTTTGAGCATCTGATCCAGCTCGGCCGGCACCTGCTCAAGCAGCACCGGACTTAAATCATTGGCTTTTTTCGACGCCAACTGCTCGGAAAAGCGTTTAATAGGTGATAAGGCTTTACTCACCACCAGCCAGATCAATATTGCCTGCAGCGGCAAACTTAACACCACCGGATAAATAGACGCTGTGATCACCTCATCCGCCAGTTGTTGTCGCTGTTGCAGCGGCTGCGCCACTATCACTGTCAGCTCGTCGTTTGGCATCTGACGGTACACCCGCCATCTTTTACCGGCAAAGTTATGTTCACTAAAGCCTTCAGCGTCCGACATCGAAGTTTCAGGTGCCAAGGCACTGCGATAGAGCAACTGGCCTTTTTGCCAGACTTGCAGTGCCAACCCCAACTGCTGTTGCGCTCCCACCTGATGTTGCTGCAACAAACTGGAGGCCACGATCTGCAAATCCTGGTCAAATAAAGCTTCGGCCCGGATGGCACTTTGTTTATAGCTTTGCAGTGCGGCGACAAAGCTGATCAGGGTAAATAGCGCGATCAGCACTGTCACTAAGTAGCGGCGTAAGGATCGCATAATCCTAGCTGGCGCTCACGCTATACCCTACGCCACGCAGGGTTTTGATAAAGTCTTTTGGTAACTTTTTACGTAAATTAGAAATATGGACCTCCAGTGCATTACTGGCCACCTCCTCGCCCCAGGCATATAAACTGGCTTCCAACTGTTCCCGGGTTTTGATCCTGCCTGCCGATTCCATCAACTCTTTGAGCAGCATGTATTCGCGGCGTGATAAACCAATCGCCTCACCTTCAACCCGCACCTGATGTGCACTGGTATCGAGCTCCACCTGCTGTAACCTGATTAAATGTGTGGTCGCTGTTCCCAAGCGTCTCTCTATCACCCGTAAGCGGGCAAATAATTCAGGCATCGCAAAAGGTTTCACCAGATAATCGTCTGCGCCAGAATCCAGGCCGCGGATCCGATCATCCACCCCATCCCGGGCGGTCAGCACCAGCACAGGCAAATGAGTATCTTTCTGACGGCTTTGTTTGAGCACCGCCAGACCGTCCATATCAGGCAGACCTAAATCCAAGATCACTGCATCACAATCTTTGGCCTTGATACTGTTTAAGGCATGTTGCCCTAAGCTGACGTGATTGACCGCAAACCCCTGACTGGACAAGGCCAGAACCAGACCTTTGGCTAAATCCAGATCATCTTCAACCAGTAATATGCGCATCAGTTCTCCTTCGAACCTGACTGCGGGCGAAAACCCGTCGCCCGCACCACTTTTAACGCCGTTTAGCGTTTTAATTTTTTCGCGACTTTGGCCTCTAGTGCAGCAATCTCCTGCAGCCGACCTTGGTCAGCGCTGATCCGATCTGGACGCGGTGCCGCCTGTTTCGCCTTTTCAATGTAACTCATCGCCGCTTTGTAGTCGCGCTCTTCCGTTAAAAATTCTGCATAAAAATAATTAGGATCAATACCTTGTGGATTAATGCTCAGGGCTTTTTCCAGCATTTTTCTGGCATTCTTATCACTGCCAAAACCTATAGGCCAGCCCGGTACTTTGTAATACAACACGCCTAAACTGGTGTACGCCGAACCTTGTAAGGCATGACTGTCAATCTTCAGCGCCGCTTCCAGATCTGCTTTGGATTCTTCCGCCAGCGACATCGCCCCCAAGCCTCCTTTGACACCAGCATAACTGGATTTAATAATGCCACGCCAAATCAGGGCTTCGGCTTTATCCGGATTCGCTGCCACTACGGCATTGGCTTGTTTTACCAGCTCAGGAAAAGCTTTTTCTTTTTGCTCTTCAGTCATACTGTAATTCACTTCTGCCCAGCGATCCTGTAGCGGTTTAATGTCCTGCAACACATCGGCCTGTGCAGCGAGCGTCAGCAATAAAGCGGCTATAAAAGCGGTTAATTTAAGCATTTTCATTTTTACCTCGTTAGCGGGTCTTGCCCACAGCAAATAATTCAATCAGTGTTAATTTACTTTTTAAGCCCATATCCACCAGAGCGGGGAATACGCCATTAAGCCGGACAAAAATCCGTTCAGGCCAGCCAAGAAAACAGCGCAGATCGTTTGACTTGAGCTGCCTGACCAGTTGTTGGGCTACCCAGTCCGGACTGTCCATATGGTTACCCAACTGTTGATTAAGCTGTACAACCTCGCTGGAATTGATCGAGGTTTCTGTCGCTCGTGGCGCAAAATACTTCACTTGAATATCACTGCCCGATAACTCACGTTGCAAAGCCTCGGTAAAACCACGCAAACCAAACTTTGTCGCGCAGTAACCGGTAAACCCCGGATGTCCTATGCTGCCAAAGGCAGAACCCACATTGAGGATTTGCCCTTTATGCTGGCGTAGCATCGGCAGAAATAGCTGACAAAGTTGCATAGGCACCAGCAGATTGATACTGACCAACTCGCTGTAGTTTTGCTTTGGGCATAAATCAAACTGACTGATACCGGCGTTATTGATCAACACATCAATGCCACGGTGCTGCTGACAAAACTGCAGTAAGCCTTGCTGCTCTGTTGCATCCGTTAAATCACAGGGGTAGATCAAGGTTTCGGCCGCTAAATGGTTTTGTAAGGCGCGCAGTTTTTCAACAGAGCGGCCGGTTAAAATCAGACGCGCCCCCTCAGCACTTAACTGTTTTGCGACTTCAGCGCCTATGCCACCTGTCGCCCCTGTCAGCAGCACCGTCTTTCCCGCTAACAAGTTCATGCCATAGCCTCCTCTGCTGTCACTTTTTTAGTCAGGCCATGTGGTTGTTCCAGACTGCGGAATACATCGCCGTATAAGCGGAAAAAACCTTTGGCACTGTGAATAATCAGTGCCTGCTCTGCCGGGTCGGTGATTTTATCCATCAGGCTCTGAAAGAACTTAATATGGTCCTGATCCAAAGCACCATGCGAGTTCAGGTAACTGAAGGCTTTGCGTGGTAGCTGTAAAGTAGCGGCAATTTTGCTGGCCGCCTGTTCAGCCAGCGCAATAGAGGTGCCTTCCAGCACCAAGACCATGCCAAAGAAGCACAATGGATTGATCCGACGCACTGAGTCATAGGCATAAGACACCATCAGCTCAGTGGCAAAAGCCGGTGTGCTGCCCCTGGCCTGCTCTTTGTCAAAACCACAGGCGGCAATATCATTGAGTACCCATTCCTGATGCCCTAATTCCTCTTCGATGTATTCGGCCACAGCATTACGCAGCCATTCTTTGGATTCGGGTAACAAAGCCCCCACTGACATTAAGAGCGGTACTGTGTGCTTGACATGATGATAAGCCTGCTGCAAAAAAGCCACGTAATGGTCCAGCGTAAAGTCGCCGGCAAAAGTACGGCGGATCATCGGAGCATCCAGTAAATAAGCCCGCTCTGTTTGCGTTGCATTAACCAGCGTTTGATAAAAACTCATAAGACTCTCCAACATGATTAGAAACGAATAAACTATTGATTTCGCTTTGATATTTCTTAAATATCTCAGCGCGGCGTGGCCGGCCATTGGCGGTTAAGGTGCCATCGGCCACAGACAAGGGGTGAGTTAACAGTCGATAGGCTTTAATTTGCGCATAATCGGGTAACTGCTGGTTCACCTCTGCCAGATAAGCAGGCAATTGCGCTGCCGCTTTGGCATCCGCGAGGTATAACAAGGCGGCACAATAAGGTTGAGCATCTCCCACCAGCACAGCTTGCCGGATGAAACCCTGTTGAGTTAACAAGGCCTCAGGCCATTCTGGGGAAATATTGCGACCCAGGCTTGAGATCAGTAAATTTTTCCGACGCCCTAAGATACGTAACCGACCTTGAGCATCCAGCTCGCCTAAATCGCCGGTAAAGACCTTATCGCTTGCCGACTGCGCATCACCCAGATAACCCAGAAAAGGCTGTTTTACTACGATTTCACCGTCGATAATCTCAATATCACGGTGAGCTAAAGGCGTACCAACACACTCCAGTTCTGCGGCTGTGCTCTGGCGGGCATCAACACTGGATAATGCGACCACTGAGGCGCACTCGCTTAAGCCATACCCCTGATACACAGGTAAACCAAGACGGGCTGCCTGTTGCAATAGCGCAGCGGATACATGAGCTCCACCGACCGCAATAAACTGCAGGGATGCCGGTGCCTGCCAGCCCTGAGCGCGCGCCATCACCAAAAGTTGCAGCAACTCTGGCACTAAAATCAGACTTTTTGGTGCTGTACTGCTGATCAGACTCAACAGCGCCGCAGTATTGTTTAACTGACTGCCATGAAACCCCCGCACATGATCCGGCGCTATCCATACTTCACCTCCGGCCAACAAAGGTGCATAAATACCAGCGATGTTTTCCAGTAAAGTACTCAAAGGTAATAAACACAGATGCTTCGGAGCCTGCTGATCAATACGTTTTAATAAACTGTGCGCGACATCAAGCTGACTTTGAGCCGACAGGCAGACCCCTTTAGGTTGACCCGTTGAGCCGGAAGTGAAGGTAATTTTCTGGCAGGTTGGTGGTATTGCTGCCCCTGAGCTTTGCAGCTCGCGGCGATACAACAATAAATCCCCCATTTGCTCGACCAGGCTAAACTCCGACGAGTGCTGGTCCTGATCCGTGATGTACATGTCAGGCTCTAGCTGCGCCAACACATGAGCGCGCTGACTGTCAGATAAATAGGTGGGCAGCGGCACCAGCAGCAAATCAGCATCCAGACAAGCCAAATCCAGCAAAGCCCAATCCGCTGAGCTATCGGCGGCTAAAGCGATACGCTGCGCGCCATAGCCAAGTAATAATTCCTGCCACAATGCCATCCGTTGTTTTATTTGATGCGCTGAATAGACTTGGCCACTGGCCAGATCATGGATCTGCGCTGTTGCGGGTACTTCAAATCGCATCAGCAGTCTCCTTCTGGTAAACGAGCCACTAACTGATGTAGCTGTGGCCAATGTTGGCGGGCTAAGGCTATTAACTTTTCATCACCTTGTATGATGCGGGTTACCGCGGCCAAATCCATCAGACAAACTTTCGGCTGAGTGTCGTAGTAGCTGCCCCAATGACCAGCCTCTTCGCCCAAAGCCTCTGCTTTTGCCAACGCAAGCTCTGTCAGCTCTATGCCATGACGACTTAAAATGCTGCGCACTTGTGTGGTCGCTGCACAGAGCAAATACCGGTAATTCAGTTGATCAAGGGCATAAGCCATTAAGACAAACAACTGCAATAAACTTTGTCTGTTGATGGCATACAAGTGGCCAATCTCTATCAGTTCAGAACGCTCAGCACTGATACCTTGGCGTGCCAGCAATTGTTCAACAGGTGCTGACAGGTACTGTTCAATAAATAAATGACTGTGAATACGGCCTTGTGCAGTACCTGTGGCGGCACTGCGAAGCCCCAGCACCGCCTGCCATTCACCCGCCCGGCTCACCCCCAAAAGATTTGGCATAAAACGTTGCACATCGGCTTGATAGGCTTTGGCAAAGCCTGCTGCGATGAACTGCTCAATAGAGGCTCGTTGCGGATCTGAAGTTTTTACCAACTGCAAAAGCGCTTTGGTGTCGCTATCCGATTGCACAGGCAATCTGACAGCCGCTGAGGGGTCGAACTGATACGAAGACAACATAAGCGCACTCCTGTATACCGATTTAGCATGCAGTGTGCGTCAGGAAGCTTAAAGAAAACTTAAGGAAAAAGCAGGCCTGAAAATTTTATTAAAATCCACGCGCTTTATGCGCCAGATAATGCTGCCAGATCCTGTCCAGTTGCGCCTTACAAGGTAAAAACTGGTTGACTGCTCTCAAGAAAACACGAAAACGCACGAGCATGAGTTGACCTTTCTCAACTCGGTCATGTGCATTTTTATTTCCAATCCGAGGCTAACAGGCGGTAACAGACCGACTCGCAGCCGGGATACAGCAACGCTGTTAATTTTCAGTTCAACTGAATCACAGACAATTTGGTGATCAGACCTGATGGCGAAATGCCCTGACAGGCATATAGCTGCAGTCTCTGACCTTATTGATAAGGAGAACATGATGATGAATTCAATAAAAAAAATCTCACTGGCTGCAGCTATAGCACTGCTGGTTACAGGCTGTTCCAGTACGGAAGAACCCAGTATGGCGCAGATGATGCGCAGCCACGCCGGGTCGATGCAATCTCAGGTTGAATTGCAGAATCAATTAGCCAAGGATTGGGAAACAGGAACAAAAATGGTTGCCCGTGCCAAAGAGCAAAGTATCGATGCACAGCAGCGTATTCAAGAAGCAGAAGAAGAGCTGGCTGAGGCCCGAAGTGACGCAGCCGAAGCACGGCAGCAACAAGAGGAAGGTGAAAGACTTATTAAGGAAAGCCAACTGAAATTTCAGCGGGCTTTCCCCCAACTACCGTTGCAATTGGAACAACAAAACACCGGATCCTGAGCAACAGACTATCGCTAAAAAGCGGGCTTAAAGCCCGCTCTCCATCCTATAACCACAACAAAACGGCTTAACAGGAAACCACCTTGACAGCTCTTTTCTGTAGCTCCTTCAATAACAGCTCTGAATGCAAAAACCATTTAAAGTCATAGACTTCATTGTTTCTAAACTGAACTCGTATGCACGGAGCACCAAGAAACCGCCGATAGTCGACAGAGACAATATCCTCGTTTTTCTTAACAAAGGTATAACCCGAACTTTTTTGTATAAACTCAAATCCGCTTTGGCTGAAGGTCAACTGCTCTGTGCCATGCAGATCAAGTGCATGCTGGTAATGCCGCAGCAAAGCGTCAAAAAACATAAACACTGCCAGACCACTGATTAACCCCAGGATATTGCTGTTGTTGATAAGCTCGGGTTTGTAATAAATAAGCACAAGCCAAAGTGCTAACAACAGATAAACTGATGTTTTCAAATAACGGATCCGACGTTTTAACGCGTCGCTATCAGCTATGAATGTGTTCATTGATCACCAACTTTTAAACCAGGGAACTTTTCTGTGCCAGTAATAAAAAACCCGTCACAAGGACGGGTTTTATTAGCAGAAATGACTAAAGGTTGGATTACCAGCCAGTCAGTTCTTTCAGTGCTTTACCGATATCGGCTAAGCTTTTCACGGTTTTCACGCCAGCGTCTTCCAGTGCAGCGAACTTCTCGTCTGCTGTACCTTTACCACCAGAGATGATGGCGCCTGCGTGGCCCATGCGCTTACCTGCTGGCGCAGTGACACCGGCAATGTAAGACACAACTGGCTTAGTCACGTGTTTTTTGATGTAAGCAGCAGCTTCTTCTTCCGCTGAACCACCGATTTCACCGATCATGACGATGGCTTCTGTCTGTGGGTCTTCCTGGAATAATTTCAGGATGTCGATGAAGTTAGAACCTGGAATTGGGTCACCACCAATACCTACGCACGTAGACTGGCCGAAACCGTAGTCCGTCGTTTGTTTTACTGCTTCATAGGTCAGAGTGCCTGAACGTGAAACAATACCTACTTTACCTGGTAAATGAATGTGGCCTGGCATGATACCAATTTTACATTCGCCCGGAGTGATCACGCCTGGGCAGTTAGGGCCAATTAAGCGTACGCCTAACTCGTCACATTTTACTTTGGCATCCAGCATATCCAGAGTAGGAATGCCTTCAGTGATACACACGATCAGCTTGATGCCACCGTTAGCCGCTTCCAGGATAGAATCTTTACAGAATGCAGCAGGTACGTAGATGACTGATGCTTCTGCACCAGTGGCTTCTACTGCTTCTTTGACTGTATTGAATACTGGTAAACCTAAATGAGTTTGACCGCCTTTACCCGGAGTTACACCACCGACCATTTTAGTGCCGTAAGCAATGGCTTGTTCAGAGTGGAACGTACCCTGAGCACCAGTGAAGCCCTGACAAATTACTTTGGTATCTTTATTAATTAAAACGCTCATGAATTACCCCTTATGCCTTAGCCGCTGCAGCAGCTACCACTTTTTGTGCAGCGCTTGTCAGGTCTGTGTCAGCGATAATGTTCAGGCCGCTTTCACCCAGCACCTTAGCACCCAGTTCAGCGTTGTTACCTTGCAGACGAACGACTACCGGTACTTTCACGCCAACTTCTTTCACTGCGCCAATTACACCTTCAGCAATCATATCGCAACGCACGATACCACCGAAGATGTTGATGAATACGGCTTTGACAGCGTCATCAGACAGGATAATTTTGAAGGCTTCAACCACACGTTCTTTGGTTGCGCCGCCGCCAACGTCCAGGAAGTTAGCAGGTTGGCCACCGTGTAATTTAACTATGTCCATAGTACCCATAGCTAAACCAGCGCCGTTGACCATACAACCGATGTCACCACCTAAAGCGACATAGTTCAGTTCCCACGAAGCAGCATGGGCTTCACGTGGATCTTCCTGTGAAGGGTCTTGCATCGCTTTTAATTCTGGGTGACGGTACAGCGCGTTGCCATCGATCACCAGTTTGGCGTCTAAGCAATGCAGATCGCCAGCCGGAGTGATCACCAGAGGGTTCACTTCCAACAGAGCTAAGTCTTTTTCCTGGAATAATTGCGCCAGACCCATGAAAATTTTCACGAACTGGTTAATTTGCTTGCCTTCCAGGCCTAATTTGAAGGCTAATTCACGGCCCTGGAATGGCTGAGCGCCTACCAGTGGATCGATTGCAGCTTTCAGAATTTTTTCCGGCGTTTCGTGGGCAACAGTTTCGATTTCCACGCCACCTTCAGTAGAGGCCATAAACACGATACGACGTGAAGAACGGTCTACCACAGCACCTAAATACAACTCTTTAGCGATGTCAGTACAGGTTTCAACCAGAATACGACTTACAGGCTGACCTTTTTCGTCTGTCTGGTAAGTCACCAGGTTCTTTCCAAGCCATTTTTCAGCGAAAGCGCGGATCTCTTCTTTGCTTTTCACCAGCTTCACACCGCCCGCTTTACCGCGACCACCAGCGTGAACCTGAGCCTTGACAACAAACATGTCGCCGCCGATTTTATCTGCAGCTTCTACCGCTTCTTCAACAGTTGCTGCGGCGATGCCTTTGGATACAGGCAAACCATATTGGGCAAACAGTTGTTTCCCCTGATACTCGTGCAAATTCATGGCTATTTTCCGTTCATTTTGACATTGAAGGTCACACCGGTGGTGCAACCTGACCTTTAGATCGGCGCGTATTATAGTGCCAATCAGTCTGATAAAAAATGCTGTTGCCCGAAAACAACAGCATTTTTAGTTACTTTTTCCAGATATTAGATATCCAGCAGAATACGGGTTGGGTCTTCCAGCAACTCTTTCACAGTCACCAGGAAGCCTACAGACTCTTTACCATCGATGATACGGTGGTCATAAGACAGCGCTAAATACATCATCGGCAGGATTTCCATCTTACCGTCAACCACCATCACGCGGTCCTGGATTTTGTGCATACCCAGGATGGCAGATTGTGGTGGGTTGATGATAGGCGTAGACATCAGAGAACCGAACACACCACCGTTGGTGATGGTGAAGTTACCGCCAGTTAAGTCGTCCATAGACAGCTTACCGTCACGGCCTTTGATGGCTAAGTCTTTGATAGCTTTTTCGATTTCAGCCAGGTTCATCTTGTCACAGTCACGCAGAACTGGCGTCACCAGACCACGAGGTGTAGACACAGCGATGCTGACGTCGAAGAAGTTGTGGTACACGATATCATCGCCATCGATAGCAGCGTTGACTTCAGGGAAACGCTTCAGCGCTTCGGTGACCGCTTTGACATAGAACGACATAAAACCTAAACGAATGCCGTGTTTCTTCTCGAACACGTCCTGGTACTGCTTACGCAGGTCCATGATTGGCTTCATGTTGACTTCGTTAAACGTCGTTAACATAGCGGTAGAATTTTTCGCTTCGAGCAAACGGTTGGCGATGGTTTTACGTAAACGCGTCATAGGCACACGTTTTTGTGAGCGATCGCCTTGCACCGGAGCTGGAGCTGCAACAGCTGCGGCCTTAGCAGGAACAGCTGGCGCACCGGCCAGGAATTTTTCGACGTCTTCTTTGGTCACACGGCCATTTTTACCAGAACCCTGGATTTTAGCAGCGTCTAAGCCTTTTTCAGCAATCAGGCGACGAACAGATGGCGTTAATACATCATCCGATTCGGCAGCAGGGGCTGCTGCGGCCGGAGCAGCTTCAGCTTTTGCCGCTGGTGCGGCGGCTGGAGCGCCACCTGCAGTCATATGACCAATCACCTGTTCTGCGTTTACGGTTGCACCTTCAGCATGAACGATTTCACCCATCACACCGTCAGCCTGAGCCACCACTTCAAGCACAACTTTGTCGGTCTCAATGTCAACCAGGACTTGATCACGGCTAACGGCTTCACCTGTTTTTACATGCCAGGTGGCGATTGTTGCGTCTGCAACTGATTCTGGTAGTACCGGGACTTTAATTTCCACTTTGTCACCTTTTTAAAATTTGGGGTCTGAATCGTTACTTAAACCAAAGTCAGAGTGCCTTACGGCAGCACTGACAAAATAAATAAAGGCACAACCGAAGTTGTGCCGAATTCTTAAGCAATAGTTAACGCTGCGTTGACTAAAGCCTGTTGCTGTTTATTGTGTACAGACAAGTAACCTACTGCAGGTGAAGACGAGGCTTCACGGCCAGCGTACGTCAGCTTGGCACCGGCTGGGATTGAGGCCCAGAAATGGTGTTGGCTGCAGTACCAGGCGCCCTGGTTTTGCGGTTCTTCCTGACACCAAACGAAATCTTTCACGTGCTGGTAGTCTTTCATGATAGCTGCCATTTCCTCTGCCGGGAACGGATACAACTGCTCAATACGAACTATAGCGATGTCAGTGATACTGCGCTTACGGCGTTCTTCCAACAGATCGTAGTACACTTTACCGCTACACATCACCACACGTTTCACATCCGCAGGCTTGATTGGGTCAATCTCACCAATGGCATTATGGAACACGCCTGACGCGATTTCTTCTAAGGAAGAAGTAGCTAATGGGTGACGTAACAACGACTTAGGTGACATTACAATCAGAGGACGACGCATTGGGCGTACCATCTGACGGCGGATCATGGCATAGACCTGAGCCGGAGTGGTCGGCACCACCACCTGCATATTGTGATCAGCACACAATTGCAGGAAACGCTCTAAACGGGCTGAGGAGTGTTCCGGGCCCTGACCTTCGTAGCCATGGGGCAACAATAATGTCAGACCACATAAACGGCCCCACTTCTGCTCTCCAGAACTTAAGAACTGGTCAATCACCACCTGAGCACCGTTGGCGAAATCACCAAACTGGCCTTCCCAAATCACTAAAGCACGGGGCTCCGCTGTGGCATAACCGTATTCAAAGGCTAAAACCGCTTCTTCAGACAAGGCTGAGTCGTACACCTGGAAAGGACCTTGTGAGTCGCTGATATGCTCCAGTGGCGTGTAAGTCGATGCATCATTCTGATTATGCAATACCGCATGACGGTGGAAGAAAGTACCACGGCCTGAATCCTGACCCACAATACGGATGCGGTTACCGGCACCAACAATAGAAGCGTAAGCCAGAATCTCAGCAAAGCCCCAGTCGATTTTCTTCTCGCCTTTGAGCATCAGAGCGCGGTCTTCATAGACTTTACCAACCTGACGCTGCAACACATGAGTTTCAGGGACGACAATGGCTTTTTCACCCAAAGCGACCAAATCAGCCACAGGCATACTGGCATCGTAAGCGGCAGTCCAGTCATGACCCAAATAAGGAGTCCAGTCTACTGCCACTTCCGTCATAGGACGCCACTCTTCCACCACACAGTCACCTTTATCTAAGGCATCACGGTAACTGTCGACCATCTGTTGTACTTGCTCAGCAGTCACCACACCTTCAGCAATCAGCTTCTGAGCGTATAATTCACGAGGCGTTGGGTGTTTTTTGATTTTCTGATACATCAGCGGCTGAGTTGCATTTGGCTCATCCGCTTCGTTGTGACCGTTACGACGGTAACAAACCAGGTCAATTACCACATCACGTTTAAAGGTGTTGCGGTAGTCTACTGCCAGTTGGGCGACAAAAATCACCGCTTCCGGATCATCACCGTTGACGTGGAAAATCGGTGCCTGCACCATCTTGGCGATATCCGTACAGTACGGCGTAGAACGGGTGTCTTCCGGGTTAGAGGTGGTGAAACCCACCTGGTTATTAATGACCAGACGGATAGAGCCGCCCACTTTAAAGGCGCGGGTTTGAGAGATGTTAAAAGTCTCAGCCACCACACCCTGACCTGCGAACGCCGAGTCACCGTGAATGGTGATAGGCAGAGCTAAAGTACCGTCTGTGCTGCCACGGCGGTCTAAACGGGCGCGTACTGAGCCCATAACCACTGGGTTCACAATTTCTAAGTGCGATGGGTTGAAGGCTAACGCCAGGTGAACATGGCCACCTTTGGTTTCAAAATCAGACGAGAAACCCATATGGTATTTCACGTCACCGGCACCCACCACTTCGTATTTACCGGCAAACTCGTCAAACAACTTGCTTGGGTTTTTGCCCAACACGTTGATCAGCGTATTTAAACGACCACGGTGCGCCATACCAATGATACAGTCTTTCGCGCCCTGCTCGCCGGCACGGTGGATCATAGCTTTGAGCATAGGGATCATGGCGTCGCCGCCTTCTAAACCAAAACGCTTAGCGCCCGGGAATTTAGAAGCCAGATATTTTTCCAAGCCGTCTGCAGCCACTAAGCCTTGTAACAGCTTGATTTTTTCTTCTTTGCCGAGCGCACGTGAAGCCTGTTGGCCTTCTAAACGTTGTTGGATCCAACGTTTTTCGTCGGTCGACACTATATGCATGTACTCAGCGCCGATAGAACCACAGTAGGTGGCCTCCAGCGCTTTGTATAAGTCGCCTAACTTCATACTGGTTTCGCCACCAGCAAAAGAGCCGACGTTAAATTCGGTATCAAAATCAGCCGGAGTCAGGTCGTGATAGGATAACTCCAGATCACGCACACGAGGCTGCTTCCACAAATTCAGCGGGTCGAGATTAGCATGCTGATGACCACGGAAGCGGAAGGCATTGATGAGTTGCAGAACTTTCACCTGACGCTGATCCGAACCGCCTGCGTTCACCGTAATGACTTCACGGTGTTTGTTTTTGGCGAGTTCAGCGAATTGCTGGCGAATGTCACTGTGACGGGATTCGAGTTCTACGCCGTCAATTTTTGGCAGACTGGCAAAAAACTCACGCCATTCATCACTGACGCTGGTCGGTTCAGCTAGGTAGGATTCATAGAGTTCATCAACATAGGCCATGTTACCACCGCCTAAATGAGAAGACTCTAACCACGCCTTCATTACACCTTCGTGCATTTAGTTTCCCTTATTCGAAGCACCTGGAAAAAATTAGCAAAAAGCGCCCCATACATATGAGCGCGCGTCATTTTATACCAATCAGGGCTGTTTCGCTCTGACAAAGGGCGCTTAAAGCGCCCGGTTTAACAGCATAGATTTGATCTGACCTATGGCTTTGGTCGGGTTCAAACCTTTTGGACATACGTTGACACAGTTCATGATGCCATGGCAGCGGAACACGCTGAATGCATCATCTAAATCGTTTAAACGCTGTTCAGTGGCTGTATCACGGCTGTCCGCTAAGAAACGGTAGGCGTGTAACAAACCAGCAGGTCCGATAAATTTATCCGGATTCCACCAGAACGATGGGCAAGAGGTTGAACAGCATGCACATAAAATACATTCGTACAGGCCATCTAACTTTTCGCGATCTTCAGGCGATTGCAGGTACTCACCTGCTGGTGGTAACTCGTCGTTGATCAGGTAAGGTTTGACCTTTTCATACTGAGTGTAGAACTGAGTCATATCGACCACTAAGTCACGCACTACAGGTAAACCCGGTAACGGACGGATCACCAGCTTGCCACCTTTGCCTTTGCCTAACGCAGACAACGGCGTAATGCAGGCTAAACCGTTTTTACCGTTCATATTCAGACCATCTGAACCACATACCCCTTCGCGGCAACTGCGACGGAAGGATAAGGTTGGGTCTTGCTCTTTTAATTTCAACAGTGCGTCTAACACCATCATGTCACGACCCTCTGGATTGTCCAGAGTGTAGTCTTGCATACGTGGCGCTTTATCGACGTCAGGGTTGTAACGATAGACAGAGAATACTAACTTCTTCATGCTGCATCCCTCTTAGTACGTACGTGCTTTAGCTGGGAAAGCTTCACGGAACTTAGGTTCCATATTCACTTTACGCTTAAACATAGATTCAGTGTCAGGCGTGTAGACGCTGTGGCATAACCAGTTTTCGTCATCACGGTCCGGGAAGTCAAAACGAGCGTGGGCGCCACGGCTCTCTGTTCTGTAGTTGGCTGCAACTGCAGTAGAGAACGCGGTTTCCATCAGGTTATCCAGCTCTAAACACTCAATACGCATGGTATTGAAGTCTGAGCTCTTGTCATCCAGACGGGCATACTTCAGACGCTCACGGATTTCTTTTAACTGAGCTAAACCTTCAGCCATAGCCGCACCTTCACGGAATACCGAGAAGTTCAGTTGCATACACTGCTGTAAGTCTTTTTTGATTTGCACCGGATCTTCACCCTGACCTGGCTTGGTTGCTTCCCAGCGCTGAATACGAGCTAAGGCCGCTTGCAGATCGGAATCAGAGGCTGCGCGGTATTCAGTGGTCGCAGCCAGAGCTTCGCCCAGGTGTAACCCTGTAGCACGACCGAATACCACTAAGTCTAACAAGGAGTTACCACCTAAGCGGTTGGCACCGTGTACAGATACACAAGCAATTTCACCACAAGCGAATAAACCTGGAACCACAGATTCAGAACCGTCCGCTTTCGGATGGATCACCTGACCATGCACGTTGGTTGGAATACCACCCATCATATAGTGACAGGTTGGGATCACAGGAATAGGCTCTTTCACCGGATCAACGTGAGCGAAGGTCTTCGACAGTTCACAGACACCAGGTAAACGGCTTTCTAAAACTTCAGCACCTAAGTGGTCCAGTTTCAGTTTGATGTGTGGGCCCCATGGACCATCACAACCACGGCCTTCACGGATTTCGGTCATCATAGAACGAGCGACAACGTCGCGACCCGCTAAGTCTTTAGCATTTGGCGCATAACGCTCCATGAAACGCTCGCCGTCTTTATTTAATAAATAGCCACCTTCACCACGACAGCCTTCGGTCACCAGCGTACCGGCACCTGCAATACCTGTCGGGTGGAATTGCCACATTTCCATATCCTGCAGCGGCACACCGGCACGCAGTGCCATACCTACACCGTCACCGGTGTTGATGTGTGCGTTGGTGGTTGAGGCATAAATACGACCTGCACCACCAGTCGCCAGAACTACAGCACGGGATTTGAAGTAAACAATTTGACCGGTTTCAATTTCAATAGCAGTACAACCGACGACAGCGCCGTCCTGGTTTTTCACCAAATCTAAAGCGTACCACTCAGAAAACACCTGAGTTTTGTTTTTGACGTTTTGTTGGTACAGCAGATGCAATAAGGCATGACCGGTACGGTCTGCAGCGGCTGCAGTACGGGCAGCCTGTTCGCCGCCAAAGTTTTTCGACTGACCACCAAAAGGACGCTGATAGACACGACCGTTCTCAAAACGAGAGAAAGGTAAGCCCATGTTTTCCAATTCAGTAATGGCTTCAGGACCAGTTTTACACATGTACTCGATAGCGTCCTGATCACCGATATAGTCGGAGCCTTTGACGGTATCAAACATGTGCCATTCCCAGTTGTCCGGGTGAGAGTTACCTAACGCAACAGTGATACCACCTTGCGCAGATACGGTGTGAGAACGGGTTGGGAATACTTTGGATAACAAAGCACAGGTTAAACCTGATTCAGTAATTTGCAGAGCGGCACGCATACCTGCACCACCTGCGCCTATTACTACGGCATCAAATTCGCGTACTGGAATATTCACTTAAACACCCCACAGAACAAAGAGACCAACAGCCACATAACCAAACGCTAAGGTGTACAACAGGAACTGTAAAACGCCACGCAAGGCTGCGTTTTTGACGTAGTCAGTTAATACCTGCCACAGACCGATTTTGGTATGTACCGCGATACAAACTAAGGCTAATAAAGTGAAGGCTTTCATCAGCAGACTGGAAAACAGTGATTTCCAGACATCGTAGGTTACTTCAGGAGTAACCAGGAAAAATCCCAGAATAAACAGAGTGTACAGCGTCAGAATAACTGCTGTGGCACGTAACGAGACGTAGTCCTGGACACCGTCACGCTTTAAACTGGCTTGATTCAGAACCATAACCAAACTCCTGCTAAAACAGCTAATACAATCCACAGCACGATAGTCACGACTGCGCTGGTTTTACCAGACTTCAGTTCTTCCCAGTGGCCCATGTCCATAATCAAGTGACGAATGCCACCTAACATGTGATACAGCAACACTGTGATAGTACCCCAGGCGATAAACTTGGCGATGAAGGATTGTAATACCAGTTTCACTTGCTCAAAGCCTTCCGCAGAAGACAAAGACACTGCCCAAGCCCAGATCACAAACACCAGCGCGAAAAACATGGCGACGCCAGTTACGCGGTGCAGGATCGACGCTAACGCAGGAGCAGGAAAAGATATTGTTGTAAGGTCTAGATTTACAGGTCTTTGCTTTTTCACAGTTTCTTGCCCATCGACGCTCTTTATAGAGCTTTGTTGTCATTATGTGTTGCTGATTAATCAGTCAACGCCCAATGGATATACAGGCTATAGCTCGTTGTGGTTCAGCCTGTTTTTTTATCGATCAAACGCTGAACAGGTTTAAAACCCGCGACAGTATATAATTCACTACTTCGGATTACAATTTATGTTTGATTTGGTTATCGAATTTCTGCGTAAAGAAGAGTACAGCATTCTGTTTTGAGCACAATACGACCAGAGTCGAATACTTATTATGCAATCACGCATTAAAATTGACTTTTAGGCGGCACTTGACGTTAGAATAGGTGCGATGAAGGTTTAACCCAATTAAAACAACAGGAGAAATCCAATGGCAGATAAAAAAGCTGTCGTGCAGATCGAAGGACAGGCACCATTTGAACTTCCTATCTATTCTGGCACTGCAGGCACTGATGTTATTGATGTTCGTGCTTTAGGTCAGCAAGGATACTTCACCTTCGATCCGGGCTTTATGGCTACGGGTTCGTGCGAATCAAAAATCACCTACATCGATGGTGATAATGGCGTGTTGTTACACCGGGGTTACCCAATTGAGCAGTTAGCAGAGCATTCAGATTATCTGGAAACCTGTTACCTGTTGCTGGAAGGCGAGTTACCCACCAAAACTCAGTACGACGACTTTGTGCATACTATCACACGCCATACCATGGTGCATGAAAAAATTGCCTCATTCTTCCAGGGCTTCCGTGTTGACGCTCACCCTATGGCGATGCTTTGTGGTGTGGTTGGCGCTTTGTCTTCCTTTTACCATTCAGACCTGGATATTAACGACCCGGAGCAGCGTAAACGCAGTGCTCACCGCTTAATTGCCAAGTTACCTACCATCTCTGCCATGGCGTATAAATACACTGTAGGTCAGCCTTTTGTGTATCCGCGCAATGACTTAACTTATGCAGAAAACTTCCTGCATATGATGTTCTCTGTGCCAGCCGAAGATTACAAAGTCAGTCCAATTCTTGCCAAAGCTATGGACCGCATTTTTATGCTGCACGCGGACCATGAGCAAAACGCGTCGACCTCTACAGTGCGTTTAGCCGGCTCTTCAGGCGCTAACCCATACGCTTGTATCGCTGCAGGTGTGGCTTCTTTATGGGGCCCTGCACATGGTGGCGCCAATGAAGCCTGTTTAAAAATGCTGCAGGAAATCGGCTCTGTAGAGCGTATTCCTGAATTTGTGGCTCGCGCTAAAGACAAAAACGACAGTTTCCGTCTGATGGGCTTTGGCCACCGCGTCTACAAAAACTTTGACCCTCGTGCCAAGGTGATGCGTGAAACCTGCCACGAAGTGTTAAAAGAGCTGAACATTAAAGATCCTCTGCTGGATGTGGCGATGGAGCTTGAGCGTATTGCGCTGTCAGACCCATACTTCATCGAGAAGAAACTCTATCCAAACGTGGATTTCTACTCAGGTATCATTTTAAAAGCCATTGGTATTCCAACCAGTATGTTTACGGTGATTTTCGCCATGTCACGTACGGTCGGTTGGATCTCGCACTGGGACGAAATGTTGTCCGACAAAGGCCACAAAATTGGTCGTCCGCGTCAGTTGTACACCGGTTACACCAAGCGCGACTACAAAAAAGCCTAACCAGCTACTGAGGCCGGATGTTATGATCCGGCCTCGTTTTTTCTGCCCGGTTGGCCATCGTGAACTTCAATTTATCCGCTTTACGGCAACAATTCCCGTTTTTTAGCGCCCATCCTGATTGGATTTATCTGGATAATGCGGCCACTTTGCATAAACCCCAAGTCGTTTTAGATGCAATGAACCTGTTTTACAGCCAACAAAACAGCAATGTGCACCGCTCTGCCCATGGTTTAAGTCAACAAGCCACAGCAGCCTTTGAAGCCGCCAGAAGCACAGTAGCTCAGTTTCTCAATGCCCGTTTTTCGCATGAAATCATCTGGACCAGTGGCACTACAGCAGGTTTTAATCAACTGGTGTTTGGCATGATGGGGCCTGTGTTACAGCCCGGCGACCGGGTATTAATTTCATCTATGGAACATCATGCCAATATTGTGCCCTGGCACATTCATGCCCTGCCTTTTGGTGTGACCTTGGATAGAGTGCCCTTAACAGCCGACCATCGTTTTGACCTCACTGCTTTTGAAGAATTACTTAAGCTCAAACCCAAAGTAGTCAGTATCAGCCATGTCTCCAATGCTTTGGGCCATATTCAGCCTGTAGCAGAGATAGTACGTCTGGCCAAGGCCGCAGGTGCCATAGTGGTGCTGGATGGTGCTCAGGGCATTGTCTGGGAGACAGTGGACGTACAAGCGCTGGATGTCGATTTTTATCTGTTCTCCGGCCATAAGCTGTATGGCCCAACGGGTATTGGTGTGTTGTATGGCAAAACCAAGTATTTAGAGCTGCTGCGGCCACTGCTGGGCGGTGGCGAGATGATTAAAACCGTCTGTTTCTCTCACAGTAGCTGGAATGATTTACCCTACAGATTAGAAGCAGGCACCCCCAATATGGCAGGCGCTATCGGCCTTGCTGCCGCTATTTTATGGCTACAACAGCAGGATTTAACAGCTATGCAGCAGCATAAAACTGCTCTTGTGCAGCGATTTTATGCCGGTTGCCAGCAGATTCCGGCTCTGGAGCTATTATCTGGTCCGACAACTAACGCAGGAATTGTGGCACTCAACCTGAAAAATGAGCACCCTGCCGACCTCGCCACCTTGCTCGACCAGCAAAAAATCGCAGTCCGGGCCGGAACTCATTGCGCTATGCCGCTATTTCAGGCTCTGAATGTCAAGGGTTCTGTACGCTTCTCATTCGCCTGTTACAACAGTTTCGATGAAGTTGACCGAACTTTGACCGCTTTAGCTACAGCAGTGGAGTTATTTGCTGAATGATCCGACCAGATATCTTTACAGAAACCGCCACTGCGCTGAAAACTATTTACGACAATCAACTGCCACAGTTACGCCAGTTGAAAGATTGGCAAAGTAAATACCGGATTTTAATGACGCTGGGCAAAGAGCTACCGGCTTTTGACAGTGAATGGCACAGGGATGAATTTTTAGTACAGGGTTGTGAAAGCAAAGCCTGGCTGCTGCATTATCAGGATCCAGTGACAAATCAGCACTTTTGGGCTTTTGACAGTGATGCCCGTATTGTTAAAGGGCTGATTATTCTGCTGTTAGTGCAGTTAAATGGACTGAAAGCGGAAGAATTGGCGCACGCGAAACCTGAGTTATTACTGAGCGAATTACAGCTACAACAAAACATCAGTCAGTCGCGCAGCAATGGTTTGCAGGCTGTACTAAATAAAATAAAAGCCGTTATGTGATTTTATTCGCCGCCATCCATGGCGCTCGCTGCTCTATAGGAGCCCGAATTATCAGGCTTTATTCGCTTTTTCAGCGAGTTTTTTAAGTACTCTGGAGACAGCCACAAAAGCAAAAGAGCCTGTCACTACTGTGACTGCACCAAAACCACCGCTGCAATCTAAACGCATAGGGCCATCAAATTCAGGTTTGGTCTGACAAACAGTGCCATCGCCTTTTGGATAGACCAACTGCTCGGTTGAATAGACCGCATCTATACCAAAACGCCGTTTCGGGTTGCGGCTGTAGTTGTAGTCACGGCGCAGGGTGTTACGCACTTTGGATAACAGAGGGTCATACACAGTCTGGCTTAAATCAGCGAGCTGAATTTGCGTCGGATCCACCTGCCCGCCCGCACCACCTACTGTGACTATCGCAATTTTATTGCGTTTGCAGTGGGCGATCAGCGCCACTTTGGCTTTAATCGAATCAATGCAATCCACCACATAGTCAAAATCGGTGCTTATCAGCTCAAATAAATTGTCATGGCTGACAAAATCTTCCACCTGATGCACTTTGCACTCCGGATTAATGGCTTTAATACGTTCAGCCATTACCGCTACTTTGTCTTTGCCTATGCTGTCCGATAACGCATGCAGTTGCCTGTTGGTATTGCTGATGCAAATATCATCTAAATCAATCAGAGTAATTTCGCCTATACCGGAGCGCGCCAAAGCTTCAGCAGCCCAGCTACCCACACCACCTATGCCGACCACACAGACATGAGCATTCTGAAAGGCGTCCAGCGCTTTGCTGCCATACAAGCGGCCTATGCCGGCGAAACGTAATAAATAATCGGACACGTTAAATACTCTTTTAATCCAGGCTCTTAGAAGTCGTAGGTTTTTGATACGAAGGCCAATCCAGTACAGCAGGGTCTGCCCAATTCTGATTGAGATACTGTTGCAGCGACTCAGTCAAAAACTCCTGGCCAGCAGAAGGCGGCAATACCAGCTTAATTTGCGCCCCCTCCCAGCTAAAATACAAGGCATAGGCATGCAGATAGAGACGATCGGCGGCGCTACCCTGGTATAACTCATCACCTAAAATGGCAGCGCTGACACTTTTTAACGCCACCCGTACCTGATGGGTTTTACCAGTAAAAGGCTTGACCAGAAAAGCTCTGCGTCCTGCCACATCGTAAAACGCCGAGACAAAATAACTGACCGCAGGATTGGTTAAAGCCCCCGTCAGCTTCCAGGCCGAGCGGCGCGCCTGCACCATATCGCCTTTGACCCAACCTTGTTTTTTCTTCGGTTTTTGATCGGTCAGCGCCAGATAAAACTTTTGGATCTGTTGCTGCTGAAACAATTCAGCCAACTTCGCTGCCGCTTCACTGCTTTTCGCCAGCAGCAATAAACCGGACGTGCCTTTGTCCAGCCGATGCACCGCATACAGCTTCAGGCCAAACTGAGCTTCAGCCAAAGCCACCACACCGGGTTCAAACTCGGAATGAAAGCTCAAGCCGGACGGTTTATCCAGGACCAGAAAATCAGCATGTTCAAACACCAGTGTTAAGGTCATTTACAGAGTAGCCGCTACCCGACGGGCCCGTGCTAAATCTTCTGGCGTATCCACGCCTACTGCCGGAACTTCAAGCGCAGTAGCCACATGAATAGCCTCGCCTTGCCACAACACCCGCAGTTGCTCTAAGCATTCAATCTGCTCCAGTTGCGACGCAGGCCAACTGACATAATCTTTAATAAAACCAGCACGGTAGGCATAAATACCTAGATGACGACGATAGATGTCCGCCAACTGGGTTGTAAAATTTTTATCTCTGTCATACGGAATTACCGAACGGCTGAAATACAGCGCATAGCCCTGTTTGTCACTTTGCACTTTCACCACATTAGGATTTTGTACTTCGTCCTGATGTTCAATAGGCACGGCTAAAGTCGCCATCCGGGCTTTGCTTTGGCTGGCTAAGTTTTCAGCCACCTGACGGATAATAGCAGGCGGAATAAAAGGCTCGTCGCCTTGTACATTGACCACTACGGTGTCAGCGCTCAGGCCTAACAAAGTCACCACTTCAGCCAGACGTTCAGTGCCTGAGTTATGGGCCGGGCTGGTCATACAAACTTCAGCACCAAAAGCTTCACACACCTGTTGCACCCTGGCATCGTCTGTCGCAATCACCACCCGCTCTGCACCACTTTTCATGGCCTGACGGTAAACCCGTTCAATCATAGTCTGGCCAGCAATATCAGCCAGAGGTTTGCCCGGTAAACGGCTGCTGGCGTAACGGGCCGGAATCACCACCAGAAAGCCTGTTTTAACTGGCGCCGCTTGTACTAACGCCATTTTTCCGCCTCATCCAGAGTTAAGGTACGGGCTTCAGAGGTTAATAACACCGGAATATGTTGTTTGATGGGATAAGCCAGACGATCCGCAGTACAAATTAATTCCTGCTTTTCTTTATCCAGTTTCAGTTTGTTTTTGCAAAGTGGACAAGCAATGATGTCCAGTAAGGCGATATTTAAAGCCATTATTTCTCTCTCCATCGGCGCAGCTGGTGCTGCAGCCAGAATTTAAATTCATCCGACAGGTCGGCTTCGACCGGCAGGTAATACCAATGGGCTTTAGCAAAAGCACGGCATTTGACTGCATCTTTTTCCGTCATCAGCACCGGGCCTTCGATATCCGCCAGACTCTGTTCATCAAAAGCAAAATGATCGCGGAAAAAAGCAGTACTTTTGATCTCGATGCCAATACTTTTGACCGTATCGACAAAACGCTGGGGATTACCTATAGCGGCTACTAAAGTCACAGCTTGTGCTTGCCACTGACTTTGACCATCCAACGCTTGTGGCGTAACAGGCTTTAACTGCATCTGGTGCTGTGGCGTTGTTGTGCCCTTCGCTAAGGCATATTCACCGCTGTTGACAATCACTGCATCCACTTTTTTTAAACGCGACACCGGCTCCCGCAAAGGCCCTGCCGGCAGTAACTGCTGGTTACCCAAACCGCGTTGACCGTCAATCAATACCAGCTCCAGATCGCGTTTTAATCGGTAGTGCTGCAGACCATCATCACTGATCACTATATCGCAGTCTGTGGTTTCCAGCAGATACTGCGCAGCAGCCACTCTGTCCGGACAGACCACCACAGGGCACTGACTTTTGCTCGCCAAAAGCAAAGGTTCATCCCCCACATCACAAGCCTGATGCAAAGCAGTAACCCGCACTGGCGCCGTAATACGGGCCCCATAACCCCGGCTGACAATACCAGGGGTAAATCCCTGCGCTGTTAAAAACTGACAAAGCCACAAGGTAAAAGGCGTTTTGCCAGTGCCACCCACCGAAATATTACCGACAATAACAACGGGTTTTTCCACCGCAAAAGATGCAAACCAGCCACGCTGGTAGCCGAAACGGCGAAGCGTAGCAACCAGCCGATAAAGCAAGCTCAGTGGCCAAAACAACAGCGTAAAAGGGTGCTGGCGATACCAGCCTCTCTCCCACCAGTTCATCCGGCTTCACTAAATTGCATTTTATACAACTGAGCATAATAGCCATTTTGTGCCAGCAAGGACTGATGATTGCCCTGCTCTACAATCTGGCCCTGATCCATCACTAAAATTTGGTCAGCATTTTCAATGGTAGACAAACGATGCGCGATCACAATACTGGTGCGGCCTTTAAATAATTCATCCAACGCGCCCTGAATTTTACGTTCTGATTCAGTATCCAAAGCAGAAGTGGCTTCATCCAGAATAAGCAGCGGCGCCTGACGTAATAAAGCCCTGGCTATGGCAATACGCTGACGTTGACCACCGGATAAAGTCACACCATTTTCGCCAATTTCGGTATCAAGGCCGTCAGGCAACTGCTGCACAAACTCCATCACATGGGCTTTTTCCGCCACTTCCAACAGACGTTCCCGGCTTAATTCACCACGATAGCCATAAGCGATGTTATTGGCGATGGTGTCGTTAAACAGCACCACATGCTGCGAGACCACGGCCATCTGCGAGCGCAAAGAATCCAGCGTACAGTCTTTGGTATTGATGCCATCCAGTAAAATTTCACCTTGCTCAATTTCATAAAAACGCGGCAACAAACTGGAAATGGTGGTTTTACCGCTGCCAGAGCGGCCAACCAAAGCGACGGTCTGACCAGGTTCGACTTTGATATTAATCTGCTTTAATACCTGTTTGTCATGACCCGGGTAGTGAAAGCTCAAGTCTTTAATTTCAATGGCACCTGTCACCTGTTTCAGTTCAATAGTGCCCGTATCCTGCTCTGGTTTTTCATCCAGCACTTTAAACACATTAGCCGCCGCTGCCATGCCACGCTGAAAATCACTATTGACCGTAGTCAGTTGTTTCAGCGGTTTTAACAGCAGCATCATGGCGGTGATCATTTCACTAAAGGTACCCGGGGTTAGGGTATCCAGCATAGCGGGGAAGCTCGCCAGATAAATCACAAAAGCCAAAGCAAAGGAAGCAATCAGTTGGATCAGTGAGACGCTGATGGCGCGGGTCGCTTCCATTTTGACATCGAGCTGACGGTTGCGGTTATTCACCATTTTGAATCTGTTGTTTTCTAATTCGCCCGCACCAAAGGATAAAATCACTTTATGGCCATTTAGCATTTGCTCCGAGCTGGTGGTGACATCGCCCATCGCATTTTGCATATTGCTGCTGATTTTACGAAAACGTTTCGACACCTGCGCTACGATCACCGCAATCAGCGGCGCTATCACCAAAAAAATCAAGGAGAGCTGCCAGCTGTTATAAAACATCAACCCTAAGCATCCCAGAACAAACACACCTTCGTGGATAAGCACCACCAGGGCTTTGCTGGACGCTTGTTTGATTTGTTCGGCATCGTAGGTAATTTTTGAAATCAGCTCACCTGTTGAATGTTTGTCATGGTAACTGACAGGCAAAGCAATCATCTGACGGAACAGTTGCTGGCGTAAGTCTTTGACGATATGAGTGCCAGCCCAGTTCAGGCAGTAGCTGGAGATAAAATGAAATACACCACGCAGAAAAAACATACCGACCACAAACACCGGCGCCCAGGCTAAATAAGCGGTATCTTTTTGCGTGATCCCCCGGTCAATGAAGCTGGAAAACTGAGAGATAAAATAAATATCCACGCAGGCGTAACCCGCCATACCAAACATCGCCAGTGCAAAACCCGCTTTATAGGGTTTTAAATACCGCATCAGGCGTTTAAAGGTGCTAATTGAACCCGTTGTTTGTGAAGACAAATTTAACCCCAAAGAATAACAAAACCGCTACCATTCTACCTTGTTGCGCCGGCGCTTTCAGCAATTGTTCACGGCTTTTGCAACCAAAATGGCAAAGGCTGCTGGCGATAAGGCCAGATATGGAGCTGTTGTTCTGTCTTTTCAATCCGGATAGCCCCCTGCTCTGCGGTATTGAGCAGAGGGATTTGCAACAAAGCAAGCCGCCCGAGGACCTCAGCGCTGGGGTGACCATAGGCATTATGGGCGGCAGCACTATTGAGCGCCAGTAAGGGTTTAACACGACTTAAGAAATCCAGTTGGCTGGAACTTTTACTGCCATGATGCCCCAGCACTAACAGATCGGTTTTTAAGTCAGGCCGAGACATTAATAACTCAGCTTCGACGCTATGACCTATGTCGCCGGTCAGTAAGCTTTGCCAGCCAGCAGTGGTGATGGCCAGCACACAGGAGCTGTTATTGCCTTCCCCACTTTGAGTTAAGCTTCGAAAGGCCCAGAGCTCTGCATCCAGATAGCGCTCAGGCAAGGACAAACAAGGACGTTGCGAAAAGCCTGTGTCAAAGTCGGCTATTAATTGCAGCTTCGGATAAGCCTTGAGTACTTCGGCAAAAGCCCCGGTGTGATCAGTATCGGCATGGCTTAACACCAAATAATCCAGTTGCCGTATGCCCTGATAATGCAAATAAGGCAACACATAAGCTTCGGTGGCATTAAAACTGCCGTAGACAGGGCCAACATCGTACAACAAGCCTCTATCGCCTTTTTGCAACAGCACGGCCGTCCCTTGCCCAACATCAATCAGATGCAATTGCCACTGCGGCGTTTTAGGCCATAACAACAAGATAAAAGGCAGCGACAACAGCGCAATTCTGTGTTTTGGCACTGCCGCCGGCAGAAAAAATACAGCGAGCAATAACAAGGCGATGCACAACGCAGAGAATGCGGTTTGTGCTGGCAGTAACCACCAATACTGCATAGAGGCTCCAGCCAGCAGCCAGTGCTGTAACGGCGCTAGCAACAGATCCGCCAGTTGCCAGTGCCACAGCATCTCTGCAGGCAACACCAGCTCCAGCAACAAAGCGATCAGCAGATAAGGGATCACTAAAAATGAGCACCAGGGCACAAAAATCAGATTCGACAGCAAGGCCAAAGGGGCTACGCCATGAAAAAACAGCAAGGTAGGCGCGCTCATCAACAGCGTCATCACCGCCTGAAACTTTAAGCCATGTATGATCACCCCTGACAAGCTGCGGTCCTGAAGCGGATAACGCCAGACAAATAAAAAAATTAACGCCACCGCATAGAGCGTCAGCCAAAAACTAATGCTCATCACCCACAAAGGATTAAGCAACAACAAAAGCCCACAGACCAAAAGCCAGCTTTGGCTGTAACTTAAACGTCTGTGCTGCTGTAGCAAATACACAGCTAAAGCCAAAGCGAGCAAAGCCCGTAAGGTGGGAATAGCAAAACCTGCCAATAAGCTGTAATACCAGGCCGCAGTGAGCGCGATAAAAGCAGCAGCTTTTCTGCACCAGAGCAGATTGATATGAAGTGTGGCGACCCCCAGCATCAGGCCATAGACCCAGCCAAACAGCAGACCAATATGAAAACCGGATATCGAAATTAAATGCCCTAAAGCTGTGGCTTGTAATCCTAACCACAACTCGTCGCTAAAAGGCCGTTCCCCTAAGGTAAAAGCTGTGATCAGTGAAAATGATGGCAGGTTGCCAATTTTTTGCTGCAGGCGCTGATATAGCTGCTGACGATGATCCCATTCAACATCCAACACCAGTGCGTCCTTCACCACACAATTGCCAATAATGCCCAGCACATAGGCATTGGCTTCTACATGCACTGAACCTGGATTAGCCGGCGCCCGCACGGCTTTGCAGCGCAGTTTAAACCACCAGTCTTGTCCCTGACCTAACAGCGCAGGCGCCTGCTGCCAGCGCACTCTTACCAGATAACCTTGCTGTGGCCCTTCACTGATTTGCCATAAAAATCTGCTGAACTCAGGATCTTGTTGGCTGATACTGACCACTTGCCCTTTCAGCCAAGGTTCGGGCCACGCCAATAACTGCGTACTCTGTGTTTGATGCTGCTGCACTTGCCACAGCCAAAGGCTTAACGCACAACAGAGACCAGTGAAAAATAACAAACGGTAGTACATGCAGGTCAAAATCAAAGCCAGCAGGAAAATAAGCCACAAAAGCTCTGGCACTATTGGTAAAAATAATGACAATAGGCATCCGCTGATCACACCGATGAAAAAACGGTTCACGTTAATTTTTCATTAATGAGTTGTAATGGCAAAGAATCTAATTAAGAAATATCTACCAGATACCGAAAAAATCAAGCAGCATCCGTCGCTAACGATCTTTGGCACTTTGTTGCATGACAACAATTTGTGGCACTTTAACCGCCGATCAGCCCGTGGTGCTTTTGCCGTCGGACTATTTGTAGCACTGATCCCTATGCCATTTCAGATGGTGTTAGCCGCAGCTTTGGCGATTTTATTCAGAGTCAATTTGCCTTTATCAGCCGCGTTGGTCTGGCTCACCAATCCATTGACCATGGGACCAATCTTTTTTATCTGTTATCAATTAGGTGCTCTGATTTTAGGCCATCCGGCTCATCATGTAGAATCGCAGGTCAGTTTAAGCTGGTTGCTGGAGAGCCTCGATACCCTAGGCAAACCTTTTCTTTTGGGTAGCCTGATCATCGGCTCTACGTTGTCAGCCTTAGGTTATGTACTGGTGGATTATTTCTGGTGTTGGTCGGTGAAAAAAGCCTGGCAGAATCGCAGGCAACAACGCCAGGATCAGACAGACCCCGACTGACTCTGGCGTGTTTTTCTATTCAGTTGAACCAGCTCAGCGTTGACCCAAGACAAAAGCTGGCTGCACTTTACTGGCACTAAGTGCAGGGTAAATGGTGGCCAGCAAGCTCATCACTAAGGCGATCCCTATGGTCATCACCACTTGCACAGGCTCAATATCAGAAGGGACATAATCGACAAAGTAAATGCTGGAGTCGAGCAAACTAAAGCCCGTCAGGCTGGTGATCAGCCGAAACAGTGGTTCGATTTGCCAGGCCAACAATAACCCGACAGCGCCCCCTACTAAAGTACCAGTCAAACCGTTCAGCCAGCCAAGCCACATAAAGGCTTTAACAATGCGACGCCTGGGCATGCCCATGGTTAATAAAATAGCGATATCACCTTGTTTTTCCCGCACCGCCATCACTAAAGTCGCTACAATGTTAAAACAGGCTACCGCCAGCACCAGCACTAACACCAGATACAAAATACTGCGCACCATCTGAATATCGGTATACAAATGGCCTTGAGTGCGAAACCAGTCCAGCATGTAGACATAATCAGTGGCCTGAGCACCTAATTCACGTGATAACACTGGAGCTGCAAAAATATCGGCAATTTTAAAGGCAAAACCCTGCACTGCTGCGGGCGGGTAATTCAGCCATTGGCCTAAGGCGGCAATATCCACCCAGGCTTGCTGATAATCCAGTTGACCGCCAATACTGACGATAGCCACCACTGTTAAGCTGACATGCTTGTGGCTGGCGAGTTTACCGTCAGCAGTGACTTGCGGCAGCATCAGTTGTACTTCATCGCCAACATTGGCCTGCACTTCATCCGCAACACCTTTACCAAGCACGATCTGATGTTCGCTGATATGGTTTAACTCTCCAGCCACCACAAAAGAGCCTAAAGCACTGATGCCTTGTTCAAGCTGCAGATCAATACCGCGTAAACTGGCGGCCTTAACTTTAGCACCGCTGCGGATCATGGTATTGGTTTTGATGTAAGGTGCACCAGCCACTACGCCGGGATGCTGCTGCAACGGCCTGATTTTTTTCTGCCAGTTGCGGATAGGATCCGACACCGCCTGCAACTCGACATGAGGAATGACAGACAACAGCTTGTCTTTTAACGCCAGTTCAAAGCCATTCATTACCGACAAGGCCAGAATAAGAATAGCCACGCCCAAACCTATACCTATAGTGGAAGAGGCTGCGATAAAACGAATAAATGCATTGCTGTTACGGCTTTTGCGATAACGCTGCGCCAGTTGCCAGGACACACTAGCCATGAGACAAACCATCCATCGTTTTACCTAAATGACCGTCCCGCATCCAATACTGTTGGTCCAGCTTCTTTGCCAAAGCCAAATCATGAGTGACCACAATAAAACTGGTTTTCAGCTCACGGTTTAATTCGCGCAGTAACTTATAAATACTCTCGGCGGTTTGATGATCCAGGTTACCCGTGGGCTCATCCGCTAATACCAGCGCAGGCTCGCCCACCAAAGCCCGGGCAATAGCCACACGCTGCCGCTCACCGCCACTCAACTCCGCCGGTCTGTGTTTCAGCCGATGGGCAAGGCCAACCCGGCTCAACATAGCGGCGGCTTTTTGTTCGGCTTTTTCAGTGGATTCACCACGGATCAGCAGCGGCATAGCCACATTTTCCAGCGCAGTAAAATCCATCAACAGATGGTGAAACTGATAAATAAAACCAAGATGCTGATTACGCAGCCGGGCTTTGGCATGAGCCGATAATTTAGCCACCGCCTTGCCTAATAAGGTGAGCTCACCACTGTCTGGCTGGTCCAACGTGCCCAGTATATGCAACAAAGTGCTTTTGCCAGATCCAGAACTACCCACTATCGCCAGCATATCGCCAGCTTTGACGTCCAGACTGATTTGATGCAACACAGCAGTGACATTAGCACCATCTGTGTAACTTTTACTGATGTGACGGGCCGTTAAAATACTGGTCATTCGATCCTATCCAAAAAAATTGAAAGTACAGTGTCGTCGTACTGTAGGGGCGGGTGTTGTGTCCACCCGTTTCGTCAATAGAGCTGAGCTTGGGCGAAAGTACGCCGTCAACAACGCTGCAGCGTCAAGGACGACGAGGAAACTATTCATCTCTGAGCACTTCTGCCGGTTGTACTTGCACTGCCCGCCAGGCTGGATAAACCACCGCCAATGCGGTCAGCACTAAAGCACAGACGACGATAAAGAAAATCTGTACGGGCTGAATGTCCACAGGCAACGCCACACCAGCCACTACACTAATGCCCAAAACCGATAAAATACCATTTAGTTGCCACGCCACAACAATACCAGCCACCGCACCAGTTAATGTACCGAGCAGACCGTTATTCATACCTTGCACCGCAAAAACGCTGAAAAGCTGGCTGTCCGTCATGCCCTGGGTTTTTAAAATGGCGACTTCGCGTTGTTTTTCCGTCACCATCATCACCAGCGCAGAGACGATGTTAAACGCAGCTACGGCCACGATCAGCAACAACATCAGCCACATCATGGCTTTTTCCATGGCAACGGCGGAAAACAATTTGCCGTGACTATCACGCCAGTCTGTCACCTGAGCCACGGCCGGAAAGTCGGCAATCTGATTGGCTAAAGCCGGGGCAACAAAAGGTTCAGCGAGACTTAACCGCCACTGCGGCGCCTGTTTAGCTTTACTGCCAAGACGTTGTAAATCAGGCAAATGCAATAAAGCCACACCATTATCCACTTCGGAGCCGGTATTAATTAACCCTGTTACAGTAAATAACCGCTGGCGTGGTAACCAGCCCATAGGGGTAAAACTGCCGCCCTCGGCCAGTAACAAACGGATTTGTTGACCCGGACCTACCTTTAACTGATCGGCAAGGCCTGCGCCTAAAATCACTGAATAAGGTTGTCTGGTTAAATCAGCCCAGTCCCCAGCAACCAAAGACTGCTGCAAAAATGCCGGGATTTGGCCAGGCTCTATGCCTTGTAACAACACGGCGGTCAGTTGCCCCGGACTCTGGGCTAAAGCTTCAAGTTGTAAATAAGGTGTTGTCTGCAGAATTTGCGGGTACTGCTGCTGTAACGCTGCGATATCCAGCCGTTTATTGGCCTCAGTTTGTACTATCAAATGTGGGATCACCCCCAGGATGCGTTTTTTCAGCTCAGCCTCAAAACCATTCATCACCGAGCTGACAATAGTCAGTGCCATTACCCCCAAAAAAATACCTGTGACAGAAAACAGCGTGATAAAAGACAAAAAGCCGTGACCTTTCCGGCTTTGGCTGTAACGCAAACCAATACGGACACTGAGGAGGAATTGCAGGCTTTTCACAGACTTCCACTTGGGTTGATAAAGAAATTGCTGCGATAATAGTGATTATCCGTTAAGGTTACAAGCTTGCTACCCGAGGTATCCTTATGCAACAGCCAGGCAATATCACCCCAGCCGCAGAATTAGCAGACGAATTTGCGGACTACTTTCAGATTGAACATCAAACCACGGTCAATTTAGTGCCATGTTCCGGGCCTCTGCCGGACCAGGAAGGGTTTTTACGTCTTATTCCTGATGCCTTTAAAATGACCAGCGAACTAAGTCAGTTAAATAACTCTTCCATTCGCACTTTAAATGCGGTGAAAGAGTTGTCTGCCGATTTAGCTCATTACCTGCAACAACAGGCCCGTAAACTGGATGCATTAACCCATTATGTGCTGCGCTCGCAGGATGACCCCAAACAACGTTTTCATACCTTTAGTTATGGTGGTTCAGGTGTGCAGGTCTGGATGAACGAGGCTGTAGCTTTAGGCCAGATCTACGAAGTTAAACTGTTTCTGGACAATAATGACGGTGCTTTGTATTGCCTGGGTCAGGTGATTGACGTGATTCATCGGCAAGGGGCACAACCTGAGCAACCAGCGCAGTATCTGGTGAAAATTTTATTTCGCCGCATTCGGGATGAAGACAGAGACATGGTGGTCAGAGCCAGTTTGCATGAGCAGTCTAAACAACTGAAACGTAAAGCTGAACAACGCCAACAGCAAGCACAGCAGCAGTAAACACCCCTTCGTACTTGAAGTTGCAGCTTGGTGGACTGCCTGTGCTCGCCTTGCTTACGAAAAGCAGGAGCACACAGGTAAGCGTTGCTCTGGGGAGCTCGCACTCTTGTCGCCTCTTTGCCACTGCAATTACCTTGGGTACAGATTGGATTGTGTTGAAACTAAATCAAACAACAGACCGTACTAGGCTGCGGTCTTTTTATAACGAGTAAAGAATTTCTCTGATGATCCGCATTGAAGCATTACCTACACCCACCTCCAGCACAGATTTAAAACAGTGGGGCCGCTTGTCAGGCGCCGCTTTGCCATGGGCGATTTATCAGCTATATCAACGCCAGCAAGGCCTTTATTTGGTGATAGTCCCAGACACCACCACAGCGCTGCGTTTAGAGCAGGAGCTGACGGTGTTTTTCCATCAGAACGCCACTCAAGTCTGGATTTTTCCCGACTGGGAAACCCTGCCCTATGATGTGTTTTCACCGCATCAGGATATTATTTCCCAGCGTATCAAGACCCTGTACAGCTTGCCACGTCTGCAGCGTGGTCTGGTGATAGTGCCGCTCAATACTGCGCTGCTACGTTTAACAGAGCCCAGCTATTTGCAGCACTATAGTCTGATGCTAAAAAAAGGCCAGCAACTGGATTTAACGGCGCTGCGGCAGCAATTGGTCGCAGTGGGATACCGGGCAGTGGATCAGGTGATGGAGCATGGCGAGTTTTCAGTGCGTGGTTCTTTGCTCGATCTCTACCCTATGGGCAGCACGCTGCCCTACCGGATTGACTTCTTAGATGATGAAATTGACGGCATTCGGCTGTTTGATCCGGACAATCAGCGCACTGTGCAGCAAGTGAGCGAAGTCGAATTATTGCCAGCCCACGAATTCCCGCAGGATAAAGCCGCAATAGAACGTTTCCGTATCCGGTATCGTGAACGTTTCCCGGCACGAAATGAAAAAGAATCGCTCTATATGCAGGTCAGCCAAGGCCTGATGCCGGCTGGTATTGAATACTACCTGCCACTGTTTGCTGAGCAGACAGTGCCGCTGTTTTCGATGTTGCCCAAAGAGACGGTGCTGCTCTGTGTCGGTGATTTGGAAGCCGCAGCTGAACGGTTCTGGCATGACTTGCAACGTCGTTATCAGGACAGAGCCATTGATTTACTCAAGCCGATTTTAAAACCGCAGGAATTGTATTTAGCGGTAGATGAGTTTTTTGCTCAGTTAAAACAATGGCCCCGCTTGCGTTTAAGCCGGGCAGAATTGCCGGAACGTGCCGGACAAGCCAATGCCGCGGTCGCGGATTTACCTGAGCTGACGGTCAACCATCAGCTAAAAAACCCGCTGGAGAAGCTGCAGCAATTTATTCTTCAGATCAAAAAGCAGCAAGGCCGGGTGCTTTTTTTTGTTGAATCCGAAGGTCGGCGTGAAAGCTTATTGCAACTGATGCAACGTAACCAAATTCGCTTGCAGCAATTTGAATCGGTGGAAGATTTTTTAACCGATCAGGTGGATTTAGGCATAGTCATTGGCTCGCTGGAGCAAGGCTGTTTGCTACAACAGAGCCAGAGCAAAGCCAAAGCAGGTGAAGAACCGCTGGCTCTGATCAGTGAAAACGAGTTATTTGGTCAAAAAGTTACCCAAAGACGTAAACGTAAACACAGCCAGCAAATCTCTGGCGACACCATCATCCGCAATCTGGCGGAACTGTCAGTGGGCCAGCCTGTGGTGCATTTACAACATGGCATAGGCCGCTATCAGGGTTTGCAGGTGCTGGATGCTGCAGGCATCAGTGCGGAGTTTGTCACCATTGAATACGCAGGTGGCAGTAAGTTGTATGTGCCTGTGTCGTCCTTGCATTTAATCAGCCGGTATACGGGGTCGGATCAGGACCATGCCCCGCTACATAAGCTTGGCAACGACAGTTGGGAAAAAGCGCGGCGTAAAGCGGCGGAAAAAGTACGGGATGTGGCGGCAGAACTCTTAGATGTCTATGCCCAGCGTGCGGCCCAAACCGGTTATGGCTTTAAACTGGATGCAGAGCAATATGCCATTTTTGCCGATGGTTTCCCATATCAGGAGACTGTGGATCAGCTTGACGCCATAGCGGCGGTGCTGGCCGATATGCAGGCTGAACGTGCGATGGACCGTCTGGTCTGTGGTGATGTAGGTTTTGGTAAAACGGAAGTGGCGATGCGCGCCGCTTTTGTCGCTGTCAATGATAACAAGCAAGTTGCAGTGTTAGTGCCGACAACGCTGTTGGCGCAGCAGCATTTTGACAACTTCCGCAACCGTTTTGCCAACTGGCCGGTAAGAGTCGAAGTGCTATCGCGTTTTATCAGCACCAAAGAACAAAAAGCCATTTTGGAAGAAACCGAACAAGGCAAAGTCGATATTTTAATAGGCACCCACAAACTGCTGCAGGACGACATCAAGTTTAAAGACCTGGGCCTGCTGATTGTGGATGAAGAACACCGTTTTGGCGTGCGGCAAAAAGATAAAATCAAAGCTCTGCGTGCCAATATCGATATCCTGACCTTAACGGCCACCCCTATCCCTCGAACGCTGAATATGTCGCTGTCCGGCATGCGCGATTTATCCATTATCGCCACACCGCCCGCCAAACGTTTAGCCGTCAAAACCTTCGTGCGTGAGTATGAGGAAGGCTTAATACGTGAAGCTGTGCTCAGGGAAATCTCCCGTGGTGGTCAGGTGTATTTCCTGCACAACGATGTAGCGAGCATTGAAAAAACCGCGGCTGATTTAGCCCAGCTACTGCCGGAAGCATTAATTGGTATAGCCCATGGCCAGATGCGGGAGCGCGAGTTGGAACAAATCATGGCTGATTTTTACCATCAGCGTTTTAACCTGCTGCTCTGTTCGACCATTATCGAAACCGGCATCGACGTGCCCACCGCCAACACCATTATTATCAACAGAGCCGATAACTTTGGTTTGGCGCAATTACACCAGCTCAGAGGCCGGGTTGGCCGGTCGCACCATCAGGCTTACGCTTATTTACTGACGCCACCGCCCAAACGTTTAACCAAAGATGCAGAAAAACGTCTCGAAGCTATTTCGGCTTTGGAAGATTTAGGTGCAGGTTTTGCGCTGGCCAGTCAGGATATGGAAATTCGTGGTGCAGGCGAGCTTTTAGGTGATGAGCAAAGTGGCCAGATTGAATCTGTTGGCTTTAGTTTGTATATGGACATGCTGGAACAAGCCGTTGAGGCGTTAAAAGCTGGCAAAGAGCCAAGCTTAGATGCGCTGTTAACCCAACAAACCGAACTGGATATGAAACTGCCAGCGCTGCTGCCGGATGCCTATATTCCGGATGTCAGCTTACGCTTGTCCTTTTACAAACGCTTAGCCTCCTGTCGCGACGAGCAGGAACTGGATGATGTGCAGGTCGAATTGATCGACCGTTTTGGTTTATTACCAGACGCGGCGAAAAACTTAGTCAAAATCACAGAGTTAAAAATGCAGGCACAACAGCTTGGTATTAAACGACTGGAAGCCAATAGCAAAGGTGGTGTGCTAGAATTCGCTGAACGAACTTCGGTCAACCCATCTTATATTATCCAGCTTATTCAGACTCAGTCAAAAGTCTTCAAGCTCGAAGGTGGTAATAAGCTGAAATTTATCAAAGATTTACCTGACACCAACAGCAGATTCGCCTTTGTCAGCTTTATGCTGGAAGACTTTGCTAAACATCAGACAGGAGCATCATGAAACCTCTGCGTTTTACATCGCTGGGACTGGCTCTGGTGGCGTTATTTGCCACCAGCACAGCTTTTGCCAATAGCTGGTATGAAATCGAACTGATCGCTTTTAGCCGCAGTGCGGATAAAAGTTTAAAAGAGCAATTTGATTCCCCAACAGCCGAATTAAACAGCGCGAATGCGATCGATTTAATGCGCCCCTTAGTGCAACCTGCAATCGCTGATTTGATTCAAGCTATACCTGCCTGTGCTGCAACCCCACAGCAAGATACCGCGAGCGCTGCCCCTTTATCCGCTGCAGTTCAGCAACAAATTCAGCAACTGTTAAGCCAACATCAACACACTATGCAGCCAACAACCGGCGCTGAGTCGTTGGATGTGCAATTAGACAGTGACGCTGCAGCAGCCTCGTTGTATCAGCTAAACTTTCAGAATTGTCAGATGGAACAATGGGATGCTGATGGTCAGTTAATCAGCCGACCTTTAACAGCACAAGAGCTGGCTTTGCAGTTACCTGCGCCAGCGCAAATTCCAGCGACCTTCACAGGCGATGGCAAGGAGAGCAATCAGGCCTACCTGGTAGGGCCTGACGGATTGCAACTTAAAAACCTGGCTTACCAGCTACAACGTCAGGCTGGTAAACAGCTACTGTTGCACACAGCGTGGCGACAACCTTTAGTCTCAGGCCGGAATAGTCGCAGTCGTTGGTATGCAGGAAGTTATCAGGATAATGAAAGCACAGAGGCTGTGCAGACTGTTGATTTAATGCAACAAGTGCAGCAGCAGTTGGCTGCAGTGCAGCAAGGTCAAAGCAGCTTGCAAGTCTGGTACAGTCCGTGGCAATTTGATTCTTTAGTTCAGCTACGTTTGGGCCGCTTTATCCAGTTTGACGCTACTTTTTATCTGCGCCAAACCGATGATGCCACTCAGCCGGCACAAATTGCAGTGAAGCAGAGCGCGCGCTTAACTTTGGGCCAGATCCATTATCTGGATCACCCTCGTTTAGGGGTGATTATCCAGGTGAAACGTTTTACCCCGCCCGCAACAACAGGGGCGGCCACACTTTAACTCAGTTGATAACACAAGGAATCTGTTATGAAAAAAATCATGGTTTTGTTGGCAGCACTCAGCCTGTTAGGTGCCTGTAGCAAACTGACGCAAGACAACTACAACCAGGTCAAAGCAGGCATGACCTATGAAGAAGTGACGGGGATCTTAGGCACTGCCACTCACTGTGATGAGGCTATAGGTACCAAGAGCTGCCGCTGGGGTGATGATGAAAAAAATATCAAAATTACCTTTTTAGCTGACCGCGCGACCGTGTTCTCCAACCACGGTATTCAGTAATCACTTTTTTGCCGCAAGTAAGGGGGCTGTTTTAGCCCCCTTCTTGTTGTATGCACCATTCTGATGCTGCAATTACGAAACTATCAACAGCAAGCGGTTCAATCTGTCGTTGTGCATTTTCGCCATAAGCCGGATGCGGCTTTGCTGGTATTGCCGACAGGCGCAGGCAAGAGCCTGGTGATCGCAGAACTGGCCCGACTGGCCCGTGGCCGGGTGCTGGTATTGGCTCATGTTAAAGAGCTGGTGGAGCAAAATCATGCCAAGTACCAAAGTTATGGCTTAGAAGCCGCGATATTTTCTGCTAGCCTCGGCCGCAAAGAGACCGCTGCCAAAGTAGTGTTTGCTTCCGTCCAGTCAGTAGCGCGCAACCTGAGTGAATTTACTGAACAGTACAGCTTATTGGTGATAGACGAATGCCACCGGGTCGGTGATGACGAAGACAGCAGTTACTTAAAAGTGATCCGTGCTTTACAGGGGCAGAATCCGGATTTAAAAGTGTTGGGACTAACCGCAACACCCTATCGCCTCGGTTCTGGCTGGATTTATCAGTACCACAGCAGAGGTTTGATCCGCACTACTGAACCCCGCTTTTTTAAGTACTGTATTTTTGATTTGCCGATCCGGTTTTTACTGGCTGAGGGTTATCTGACTCCGGCAGTGCTGATGGATGCACCAGTATTAAGTTACGACTTCGCGGGCTTAAAACCCACTGCCAGTGGTTATTTTAAAGAAGCGGATCTGGACTTACGCATCAACCAGCAACAACGGGCTACGCCACAAATTATTCAACAAGTGATACAACATGCGGCTCAGCGCACAGGCGTGATGATTTTTGCTGCGACTACAGCCCATGCCCGTGAGATCTTAGGCTATTTACCGGCCAGTCAAACCGCATTGATTTTAGGCGATACACCGCAAAAAGAGCGGGATGCACTGATCCACAGCTTTAAACAAAAACAGTTGAAGTATTTGGTGAATGTCGCGGTATTAACCACGGGTTTTGACGCGCCGCATATCGACTTGATCGCTATTTTACGTCCTACTGAATCAGTCACCTTGTATCAGCAGATTGTTGGTCGTGGCCTGCGTTTAAGTCCAGGCAAAACCGATTGTCTGGTACTGGACTATGCGGGAAACAGATTTAATCTGGAACAACCCGATATCGGCGAGCTGAGGCCAGAGCCGGGCACAGAGCTGGTGACAGTGCCCTGCCCTGTGTGTGGATTTTTTAACAACTTCTGGGGCAAAACAGACGACAGAGGTCTGGTGCTGGAGCATTATGGTCGCCGTTGTCAGGGCTATAAAGAAGATCAGAGGGCCACACCTATAGCCTGCGGTTATCGTTTTAAAGCCAAGTTTTGCCCGGACTGTGGTGGTGAAAATGATATCGCCGCCCGTCACTGCGGTGACTGTGGTCTGGTGTTAGTCGACCCGGATAAAAAACTCAAAGAGGCGTTGAGTTTAAAAGATGCCTTAGTGCTTTATGTCACGCGAATGCAGCTACAAAGCCATCAAAGTAAAGAAGGTAAAACCTTACTCAAAGTCAGTTATTTTTCCGCAGAAGGTGCAGAAATCGCCGAGTATTGGAGCTTGCAGACCAAAGCACAAAAACAAAAGTTTTTGACCTTATTTGTGCCACCTCATCTGGTCGACAGGCACAGAGCCTTTACCGAAGCGACAGTGCATAAAGTGGTCCAACAGGCACACCGATTTCAACCGCCAGAGGCCATCATAGCCCGCAAGGAAGGACGTTTTTGGCAAATCCGTGATAAGCTGTTTCAAATTCAGGGCAAAGACACCGAATAATTCCCACTATCTGGACAAAATGAAAAATTCTTTTACGTTACTACTGGGCAAAGCCAATAAAATTCGCTAATAATCAGGATGTTCGTCTATCGCAGAATAAGAAGTTACCACACAAAGATAATTCTCCTATGTCACAGGGTTGTAGTTTATGTCAAACGAAAATGCGTTATTAAGTTTGCTGGTTGAAAAAATACAGAATGATACCTTAGTCCTGCCAAGCCTTCCTGAAATTGCCTTACGAGTGCGCAAAATGGCAGAAGATCCGAATGTGAATTTAAATCAGATGGCAGACATCATTTCTCATGATCCGGCCATGTCAGCCCGGATGATGAAAATCGCGAACAGTGCATTCTTAGGTCGCACTGTGCATGTGAATTCCTTGCATCAGGCGGTGACCCGGATTGGGTTACGCTACATCAAAAACATAGTCACAGCGATGGCGGTGGAACAGTTATTCGTCTCTCACTCAAGCTTAATTAAAGAGTTGATGGGCAAAGTCTGGCATGACACCCTGGAAGTGGCTGCAGTCGCTTTAGCGGCGATGCAACTGTACAACAGCAACCTGAAAGTCAGCCCTGTTAACTTTGATACCATGACCCTGGCTGGTCTTATCCACAATATAGGCGCTTTACCTATTCTGACCGAAGCAGAAAAACATCTGGACCAGTTTGGTGATAAAGATTTTATTACGCACTGTATTACCGATCTTGCTGGCGGCATTGGTGGCAGTATCCTGCGCAAATGGGAATTTCCTGAAGAGTTAGTCGAAGTCGCAGAACAATGGAATACCAGCCTGGCGCATGGCGACAAAGTGAACTACCTGGACTTTATCCGTATTGCGACCATCCAAAAAGGTCTGGCGAAGGACAAAACCGAAGTTCGGGTTGCACTAAAACCTTATGCCGATCGCGGTTTGATCAATGGGATAGATTTTTATCGCTCACCTGAATTTGTTGCTATTTATCAGGACATGAAACAACTGTTTGTCTGATGCAATAACAGCATGAAGCTGGGCGGGTTTTAACCCGCCCTTTTTGTTTTAATTAAATAATTTCTGATGCAGCTCCTTCACCACCGCTGCCGCTGACGCGTCCTGGACTAAAAAGCACAGGTTGTGTCGCGAAGCGCCGTGGCAAATCAGACGCATGTTAATTTGCTCTAAGGCGCTAAACAGCTCCCCTGTCACACCTTTGGCGCTGTGCAGATGATTGCCAATCACAGCCACTAAACTTAAGCCCTGCTCTACCGACACTTCGCAAAAGGCTTGAAGCTCCTGCAGCGCTGGTTCTATGGCAGAACTAAAAGCGCTGCCTGTCGACTCGTCCAGCGTTAATGCTACGGAAATTTCGGATGTCGTGACTAAATCTACAGAGATCTGATGACGACTTAAAATATCAAAGACCCGGGCTAAAAAGCCTGCAGCGTGTAACATCTCAGGACTTTTCACCGTGATCAGCGTCTGAGATTTGCGCAGGGCAATGGCCCGGTAGGCCGGTCTGTGTTCAACCGCTTTTGCTATCCAGGTACCACCAGCTTGTGGTTCACGACTGGAACCGACAAAGACTTTGATATTACGACGCATCGCCGGAATTAAAGTGGCAGGATGCAAGACTTTGGCACCAAAAGTCGCCATTTCGGCTGCTTCATCAAAGCTGATTTCATTGATACAACGCGCATCAGAGGTTAAACGTGGGTCAGTGGTAAAAATCCCGACTACATCAGTCCAGATCTGTACGGTTTGTGCATTTAAGGCTTCACCTAATAAGGCGGCGCTGTAATCCGAACCACCACGGCCCAAGGTGGTGGTTTGCCCTGCCTCATCAGCGCCAATAAAGCCCTGAGTGACTACGATCTGGTCATGCAATAAAGGCTGTAAATGGGTCTGTGCCAAATCTGCAATGGCTGTAATTTGCGGTTCGCCTTTACCAAAACGGCTGTCTGTGCGCAGAACACGGCGCACATCAAAACACAACGCCGCGGCACCTCGTTCGACTAAAACCTGAGTAAACAACACCGAACTTAACCGCTCACCAAAAGACTGGATCAGATCTTTGTGCGCGCCAGAATACACAGCACCACCTGTTTCAATCAGGTTACGTAAATCCGCCAATAAGGTATTGATTTGCGCCGCTACAGCTTCAGGGTGCTGCAAGGCATTCAGTACCGCCAGTGTAATACGTTCTATCCCTTCAAAGGAGGCGTAACGGGCCTGAACTTCAGTTTGTTTGGTGATATCGACCAATAAATTGGTCACGCCTGAGCTGGCACTGACCGCAACCAAACGGATATTCGGATCTGCTAACACTATATCAGCACAACGGGACATAGCCGGGAAATCGGCCACTGAAGTTCCGCCAAATTTGGCGACGATAAGTTGATTAGACATTCGAGTCTCTCCTTATTCAAAAAGTCATAAGGCAGAGCATGGCATTTGCAGGCAGTAAATAAAGCTGTGATGCAGGCATAATGCTGCATACAACTGATCACAGACACACAAAGGCCAGAAGCTCTCCACCACAAAAAACAGGTGACAGTCGTAAGGATTCAGCCTTAACAACCGAACCAGTGGCCGCTACAGCCTCTGATCCTCGGCGTTAATCCCCCTCAAACATCCTGCGGCTTGTAGCAGCCTGAGATGTTCTACCTGGTTAACGCTCCTCTTCTGGTCTATACCCGTCGTTCTTGAAGCTGCAGCTTTGTTGACTGCGTGCCCTCGCCCCAGTCACATAGGACTACTATGCTCCTGAGGACTCGCGCACTGGTCGTCGCGCTGCAACTTCAATGACTTAGGGTATACTCCCCGTCGTTGTTGAAGCTGCAGTAAACGGGCGGGGGTAAACCCCGCCCCTACGCTCCAATTACGTTGGGTATCTCATAATCACGTATGATTGACGGCGCTGAGCTTAAGTGACTTTTTTTTAAAAGGCAATAGCCGTTCAGCCGTCTTTTCAAAAAAGCTGTAATTTAATTACAGCTTTTTTGAGGTTAGCTCAGTGCGAACTGGCCAACAAAATAAACACCGATATACCCCAGGCTATAACAGCCCAACAGGTATCCTGCCATTCTAAAGTACGTACCAAAAGTCAGTTCTTTTACTTTACTCATGGCGATAATACCGGCTGCAGAACCTATGATCAGAATAGAACCGCCTACACCAGTGGCATAGGTTAAGGTCAGCCATTCGGCTGTGGTCATGGTTAAATCGGCTTTGAGCAAAGCGGCAGTTAAAGGCACGTTATCAATCAGTGCAGACATTAACCCCATCAGGTAATTGGCTTGTACCGGCTCTAAATACTGATACAAATGGGTAATATTGGTCAGCACGCCAATTTCTTTCATAATACCAACCAGAAGTAAAACACCTAAGAAAAACAACAAGGTATCAAACTCAACTTCCCGGATATAACTTAAAATGTTCACACCGGTTTTCTTGCGCAGCAGGTATTGAGCTGAGAGGAACATCACACCTAAACCAAACAAAAAGAGATCGGACTGGCGGGATCTGGAACAGAATATTAAACAGCAAGGTGGAGCCTATAGTGGATGCAAAAATAACTGCAATCACAACGTCTGCTTTTTCAATAGGTTTAGCTGATTTTTCCAGCACTATACGGCCTTTCATTTTGCGCGATAACAAAATCGCCAGCACGGCCACAGCAAAAAGCGCAGGTAAAATCAGTAGTAGCAAATTAGCGATAGTGACTTTGCCAGCTAAAAAGAACATCAAGGTGGTGACATCACCTGTGATTAACGACACGCCACCACTATTGACAGCAAAAATAATCAAAGTGGCATACTGAATACGTTTTTTCACTTCCAGCTTAATACTGCTGATCACCGCAATAGCCACTAGGGTGGCAGTGACGTTGTCGGCAAAAGACGAGAAAATAAACGCAAATACTGCGATGATAAACATCAGCCGGCGTTCTGACAGTTCAGAGGGTAATAAACGCTGTACTATCTGAGAAATAAAACCTTTGCTGTTCAGATAAGCAACAAAAGTCATGGTTGACATCAAAAACAACCACAAAGTGGCTATTTCTAATAAGTTATGATTCAACTGCTCGCTGATTTCGCTGCTTGTAGCCCCGTGCATTGGAAAAATAAAAGCAAGGATCCAGCAAAGAGTACCGAAAAAAAGTGTCGTTTTTGCCTTGTTTACGTGGATAATATCCTCTATAACGATCATCACAAAGGCTATTGCCACCAGAGCCAAAATTACTGCGCTTACCATGATGTAGTACCAGCTTTATTGTTGTGGAAAAGGAAGGAATTTGCGGGGCGGTATTCTACCAGCACCTGCCAAATGCCACTACCCTGTCAAAGTCACATTTGTGAAATATTTATGATAAGCATGAAAAGAAAGGACAAATGATAGCGCCACGTAAAATTATCCGCTGCTTAGACGAGCACTGGACTGTGATTGAGCAGTTGGTTGAACGAAGTAGCAGCGGTAACTTCAGTTTTCAGGATGTACAACATCTGATCCTGCGTCATAACAGCGGCATGAGCAGTGAGCAGGTATTTCGCGAAGCCCAGCGTTTTCTACAACTGGAAATCCTCATCCCCTTAGCCAAATCCAGTCAACTGGAGCTGAATCGTTCTGTGCTGGAGTTTGCACAGCAACTGATGCAGGAGCAGCAGTTGGGTTTGGCCACAGATATCGAAAGCCGTATTCTGGAGCTAAAACGTTTATCCGAACGTATGCAACAGGCCGCCCAAAACCGTGACAGCAGTGAACTACGTCGTTTCTCACGCGTGATGGACGAGCGTATTCGTGAAGTGCTGAAGCACTTTGGTCAAAACGAAAGTGCCATTTTATCGCTTGTTGAACGCGCTAAAGCCGACGAAGGCAAATTGAGTCTGGCACGGCGTTACGCGGCTGTGATGGATGCGTTTGACGATTATATCGATCCGGTGTTGGCGCTGGTGGATATTAACGGTCCTTTCCAACTTACCGTCTCTGCTGTGGAGACTATGCTCAGCGACCTACTGCAACTTATCGAAGTGACAGGCACGCTGAACACTGAAAAAGAAACTCTTATTCAGCTACGCACCCGCTTGATTGAAATGAATCAGGTGGGCCGTGAAAGTTTAAGCCGCTGTGCCGACTTATTGATGCCACTGCGGGACGAGCTGCGCCGCAATACCTTGTTATCCCGTAACGCCAGTTTCTTATTAGGTCAAATGCGGAAAAAGGGCATCGATCTGACGCTGGAACCTCTGGTTCCCGCTATCAGCTCGGACAGTCAGCGGTTCTCCTTAGGGTCGGCCAATCAGATTACCAGTTATATGGCGGAGCTGTGTCATTACGAACATGATGCTTATCAGTTGCCGGAGGAAATTCTGAGCAACCACAGTATGCTGATGCAGGTGCCAGAACTGAAAGATGTGGTGCACAAAGCTAAAACGCTGAAAAAACTGCCGGATTTAAGCCGCTGGCTGGCCGACAGTTACCCTGAATTACCAGTCGATGAGCTGCTGTTTTTGTATCAGGAATTATCACGCTCGGATGAGCTGAGCTTAGAGCACAGCAAGCACCACACCGAATTGACACTCAATGGCTATAAGCTGACCTTACACCCTTTTCAAAGCAGCGACGCCGGGACTTTATAAATGCAATTAAATTTAGATGAACTGACCCAACTGGCTGAAATCAGCAAAAAGCTGTCGAACGGTTACCATATCAGCGAACAGGATTTTGCTTTATGGCAGGAACTGGACCAGCAGGAAGACTCCTACACAGCTTTATTTGGTGCCTTGGGCAATACGCTTAAACGCGACAGCCGCGGTTTCTTTTATTTTGAAGTGGATGACGCCACCGCCAGCATGGGTAAAATTTCCCGGCTGTTTGCCCTAACGCTATTTGCTTTGGTGGAGTTTTATGCCGACAAAGGCCAGGACCCGCTACGCGCTTTGTTTGAACATGAAATCACCACAGAAATCTGGGGCCAGTTGCTGCAGCAGCAATACCATTTGTTTGAACAACTGGAAATTTTCTCGGTCACCGACATGAAACGTGAAATTGCCAACCGCTTATTACGTTATGGCCTGGCACGGCCAAGCGGCGATAACATCAAATTATTATCGCCAGTGTATCGCTATTTAGACGCCTTAATGGACGTGGATCACAGTGCAGTCACAGAGGAGCAAGCCGATGTCTGAGCAGCATCATTCATCAAAATCAGAGCTGTATGGCTTAACCAAACTGGCGCTACTGAACACCGCAGGCTATGCCAAATGTGTGATCCCGCTGGATGATTCTTCCTCTATTTGCGCCCCAAATAATACGGGTAAAAGTTCGGTGATCAACGCCCTGCAGTTCCCGCTGATTAACGACTTGCGTTTAACCGAGTGGGATGGCCACGATTTGGACGAAACCCGTAAATTCTATTTCGGCACTGACCAAAGTTACATCTTACTGGAAGCCAATTTACCAGACGGCCCTGTGGTGATTGGCGTGGCGGGCCGCGGCAAAATTGCAGGTTATGCCTTCCAGTATTTTTGCTACAAAGGCAAACTGGATTTAAACCATTATGTCGATGGCAAAAGCTATGTGCGTTATAACAAACTGGATCATCATTTACGCGGCTTGGGTTTTGACCCTATAGAGTTAAAACAGTCTGAACTCAATGCCATGTTAACAGGTGGTGCCACGCCTTTTGACAGCCGTATTAACCTGCGGATGATCCCGCTTGCGAACGTCTCTGATGCACCAGTCTACAAAGATATTTTCCGCCGGATCTTAAACCTGCACCGCTTAACAGCACAGGATGTAAAACGGCTGCTATTGCCGGTATTTGCCCGGCATTTAGGCGACCCTAAGGTCGATTTTTATCAGGTTTGGCACAATGCTTTTGAAAAGGTCAATAAAGACAGACGTGAATTAAAAGCGTTGGAAAACCAACAGGAAGCCGTCACAGCTTTAGAGAGCCTGCTGGATAACCGCTCTGTGCTCAAAGGCCGTTTAGCCACGTATGCGCCTAAGCTGGATGTGGCTTTAACTGAATTCCACAGCTACTTTGACGATCAGCAGGAGCTTCTGAACGAACAACTGACCGGTCTTTTGGCAGAGAAAAATCAGCTCGAAGAACGTCAGCGTTTGTATGTCGGCCAAATTAAAGAATTGTCCGGCCGTCAGCAGCAGTTACAACAGTGGTTTGGCGAATTTGATGCACTGCAGCAAAAATTCAGCTTAAGTAATGAAGCCACCTTGCAAACCAACTTAAGCAATATCCGTAGCGCTTACGAGCAGTTAAGCCACAGCTTGCAAGGCGCCAGTCAGGTCAATGCCACCACCCTGGCGCATCAAAAAAGCCAGACCGCCAAGCAATTACAAAGCTTAAAGCTGCAACTGAAAAACCTCGAATTTAACCTGTATTCGCGTCTGCGCGAAGATTTAAGCCTGCCGGAAGTGCAGCAGATTACCCGTATTCTGAACCCGGATTTATTGTCACTTTCTACCACTGGTGGCGGTGATGTTGAAATTCTGGACGATGCGCTGTTTTCAGAGCAACTGGAAAAAATTGCCGATTGCTTTAAACAAGGCAAATTGCATTTACCAGGCGTGGTCATTGACCTGCATCACCTGCAGCCGGTCGAGCAAAATAGCCTCGAGAACAAAATTCAGCTCAAAGAGCAAATTGATGCACTGCAACAAACTTTGCAGACGCTGGAGCAGCAACTGGCGGTGGCTGGTGATTTGGCCGGTAAAACCCGCGAAAAAGACCGCTTGTATCAGGAGCTGTTGCAAGCGGAAGAAGACATTAAAAAGTTTGGCCGCTACCAGCAAATGCTGGACATCAGTGACGAGCAACAGGCGCTGCAATCCGAGCTTGAAATTGAAGAAGACAAGCTGCAGGAACAGTTGGCCGAAGTGCAGCACAAGGCCTCTACCCTGTCTGATCGCCGTAACTTAGTAGCGAATAAACAAGAGCAATTAAAACGTCAGGCCGAACGTATTGAGCAGGAGAAAAAAGAGCGGATTGACTTCCAGCTTGATTTCTACTCCGGTAAAGTCACACCTTATCCTATTGAAGTAACGCTGGATTTTGACAACTTAGCCGACGTGTTACGCGATTTTAATAAGCAGTGTAATGAGCTGAAACTCATCGACGTCAATATCAAAAATACCTACCTCTATATTTTTAACGCCGGTATTACCAAGTTTGAAGTCGAAACGGACGAAGAGCTGAAGTTCCAAAAACTGATAAGCGCTTTCCATCACCTGGATAAAGAACGTGAAGCGATAGAACGTCGTGCCCGTGTCGCGTTGACGGAAGTAGCGTCCACCCTCAAAGGCCTGCGCGATGACTTAAACCGCTTGCACCGGGAACTGAATAGCTTTAACCGCGGCATTTGGCGTCATCAGATTTCGAACCTGCAGGATTTTAAAATTGAGATTGTCGACCGTGCTTTATTGGTCGGTCATATCGATACCATTCTGACCACCTCAGAGGCGTATCAGCAAGGCGATACACTGGATTTATTAGCTCCGAGCGCCAGCAGCAATGAGCGTGAAGTGCAGGCGGCGAAAGACTATTTAATTCAGGCCGCCAGCGAAAAAGGGGGTTTAACCTTATCCGACTTGTTTGATATCCGCTTTAAAGTGGTGAACCGGGCTGGTGAAGTGGAGTTTTTCGACAAAATTGATTCCGCAGGCTCCAACGGTACCCGTATCACCATTAAGTTATTGTGCGGTATGTTGTTTATCCGTCAGTTATTGGCCGAACGGGAACGCGGTAAATACCGTATCCCGATTTATATCGACGAAGCAGCCGATATAGACCCGCATAACCAGCAAGCGCTGATTGAAACTGCACTGAACTTTGGTTTTGTGCCAATTTTTGCGTCTGTGAAACCTCAAACCTCGTGCCGTTACATAGTGCCTATCCGCACCGTTGCGGGTGGCGCACAAAACTGGGTCGATGAAAAAGACTGGATTTTATGTGAAAAAATTCCGGTGGCTGGTGACATTGCGGAACAAGTTTCGACAGAAGCAGAACCTGCTTAATCGAGCAGACAAAGGGTCAGAGCCAAAGCTCTGACCCTTTGTCTATACCCAAGTTACTTGATGGTGCGGTGAGGCGACAAGCCAGTGAGACCCCGGGAGCATAGTTAACCTATGTGACCGGGGCGAGATGGCGCAGTCAACAAAGCTGCAACTTCAAGGACGACGGGGATAGTTATAGACCCAATACAGCTTTACCCTGATTAAAGATAATATCCACCGGAATATTGGCACTACTTAAACGCGCCAAATCTTCAGCGAGTTGCGGTTTAATCACACCTTTATCCGCCATCAATGACGCCACACCTTCGTAGTTACCATCGCCTTGTAAGGTCAGGATCAGTTGCGATAACGAGGTCATCGCCTGTTTCATTTTGACGTAATCCACCTGATAAGTACCGTCGTCGTTACGGACAAAAGCGCCTTGCTCGGCGAAATAGTTAAAACACACCATATTGGCTTTGCCGTGGGCACTGGAGGCACCAAAACGTACTGAGCGGAAAATACCGGCCATAAAAGTGGTGTAAAAATCTTCCATTTTGGCATCAGGCAATAAACCCTGCTCCGACAACTGGGAAATCATATACAAACCTAAAATGTCGGCTTTGCCCTCTTCCAGCCCACCGGCCAGCTCTTTTAAGCTTTGACGCACTGTACCTTTACCATTGATGGTATTTTTAATGCCCAGGCCATGTGCCACTTCATGGAACATCACGTTATTAAAAAAGGCATCAAAAGTGACATGCTGGCGCTGTGAAGGCGCAATCAGCACATCAGCGATAGGCGACATAATATGTTCAAACTTGGCCTGCATCGCATTTTTTAACTGCAACCGGCGGGTGCCTTTTTCCAGTTGTACCTGCTCGTCGTTTGGCAGGTTAATGGCGATGGTTTTGCCGCCAGAATTAGAATGACCGGCGTAATAAATCACGTCATAGGCATTTAAATCGGCATCAGTGCCCGGGCTTTCGGTTTTATATTGCTCTGGTACCGGCAAACCTTTTTGCAGCGCTGGCAAAGTAGCGGCGTATTTAGCTAAACGCTCACTCCAGGCTAAATCTTTCACCAGAACATAAGCTTCAAAAGCAGCGCGGTAACCAAATAGCTGATCTTCATAGGTTTCGATAGGACCAATCACCAGATCGATAGGGTTGGTTTTCATCGCCATCCAGGCGAAGTCAGACGGCTGATAGTTGTCGTTTAAAAAGGCCTCAGCGCGCATCGTCAGGTAGTTGGCAAAGTCTTTATCTTCCGATAACGCCGCGGCTTCTTTTAATAAAGCGGCGGCGGCTGTCAGTTCAGTTTTGTAGACTTGTGAATAAGGCACAGCCACTAAGGTGCCGTCTTTGTCGCGCTGCACTATCGAATACAGGCCGTTTTTATCGGCAAAGTCGGTTTTTTCAAACTCTTCTTTGGTCATGTCAGATGGATAAAACTGCGCGCCCAGCGGCTTGGCGGCATAGCCGGTCAAAAACACCTCATCGCCTTGTAATCTGTCCCAGGGGCCGTAGTTCACATCAGCAAAAGCTTTGGTTTTGGCATCGGTAATTTTGGCCAAAAAGCTTTGCTTATCTTCTGAAAACGCCTGTTTCCAGAATAACTGATCCATGATTTCGGAGGCTTCAATTAACTTAACCAGCATTTGCTTATGCTGCGCTGAGACGCCAGACAAGTCTGCGGTTAAGTCCACAGTACGGTAAATATCCAGGCGTTTTTCAAAACCGGCCACCAAAGCTGGCGCTGCCGAGGCCACCTGCTCAGTCGCAGCGCTTTGCTGTGCTGTTGTTTGCTCTGTCGTTTGCTCTGATGCAGGCTTACAGGCAGTTAAAGCCAAAGCGCCGCCAAGGCTTAATGCCAGCATGATTTTGTTGTAGTTCATCCGCAGTCCTCTCTGAGTGGTTTCATTTTAGGTTTTTATAGTTGTTCTGCTGCCTGCTCAGACAGATACAGGCAGTGAATTGACACAGGCCGATCATACTTCAGTTCTGATCTGGCCTGTAGCTCTAAGCCGCTAAGTTTTTAGTGATTTTGCAGTTTATCGCCGCTGCTGTCACTGAGCGGAACGCGACCAGCCCCAACCGAACAGCAAAAAAACCTCTTTAAGGCACAAAAATGACTAACGCTGTCATAAAATAACTGATTTCCTCACAAGCAAATTAAAACTCATCTACATGATAAATAACAACTTAATAAAACCATCATAAATTTATCATCATTTTGTAAAGATCCAAAATTGACAGCGATGTCATTTAAATCAACTGTTATAGACGCTGATGATTCACCGGGAGCAGGATGGTCCGAAGTCGGTGATTTTTAGCAAAACAACAGGGTATTGCTTACAACAAAGAACCGGAGATTTCATGTTAACAACATTCATCACCCTGGCCGCTCAACAGGCGCGCCACAAGGTTTTTACCACCAGATTACGCCATCCTGCTTATGTACTGACCATCACCAGTCTGCTCTGTTCATTGCAGCTTAATGCGGCGCCAGCAGCGCCTGGCAAACCTCAGATCGCATGGCAGGAAAGCAATGTCAGTCTGGTCAATGGCCAGTTGAGTATCCCAGTGCAATGGGATATGTGGTGGGGTACCAATGGTAACGAGTGGAACCTGACTCGCAATGGCGCTGTAGTGTACAGCTCTTCCTTAACGCCAAATGGCCAGAATGCCCAAAGTGGCAGCACCAGCTCTGTAGTCACCAGTGCGGGCAGTTATGAGTTTGTCGTACAACTGTGTAATCAACAAGGGGCAGAAAAAACCTGTACTGCCAGCGATAAACGGCTGATCACAGTGACAGGTGCCGGAGGTAGCGACACAGGAGGTGGAGATACCGGAGGCGGCGACGATGGTTTCGATCCCTGGACTGACATCAATACCAGTCACTATCCTCAGCCGCTGAAACAAAACAACGTCGCTCATAGCAACAGCACAGGAAAAATGGTCGGCGGTTATTTTGTCGAATGGGGTATTTACGGCCGTAATTACCATGTAGCGGATATACCAGCGAAAAATCTAACCCATCTGTTTTATGGTTTTATTCCGATCTGTGGCCCAAATAGTTCGCTCAATGACGCCAACCCGCAAGGCTACAGCGCCTTAATGGCGCAATGTGCCGGTAAACCCGACTACACAGTGGTGGTCCATGACAAATTTGCGGCATTGGAAAAATCCTATCCGGGTGATACCTGGGATCAACCGGTGCGCGGCATATTTGCTGAATTGTACCGACTGAAAAAAACCCATCCCAACCTGAAAATTTTACCTTCAGTTGGTGGCTGGACCTTGTCTGATCCGCTCTACACCATAGGGGTTAACGCCCAAGCCCGCGCTACTTTTGTAGCGTCCATCGTCACTCTGATCAAAACCTATGATTTCTTTGATGGTGTTGATATTGACTGGGAATTCCCCGGCGGTGGTGGCGCCCACCCTACCCTTGGCTCTCCGCAGGATGGTGCAGGTTTTGCGCTCTTAATGCGCGATTTACGCCTGGCGATGGATGCATTAAGTGCAGAGACAGGCCGAACCTACCAACTGACAGCGGCCATGAGTGGCGGTGTACAAAAACTGCAACTGGTCGACTGGGAGGCCGCACATCCCTACATGGACTACATCAATCTGATGACCTACGACTATTACGGCGCATGGAACGGCACTTTGGGCCATCAAACCACCTTATACCCCAATCCAAACTCCCCTATGACAGGCTTCAGTGCTCATGAGGCTGTGCAGCACTTGCTGGCCCGTCAGGTGCCTGCTGGCAAAATCAGTATAGGTGCGGCCATGTATGGCCGGGGCTGGAAGAATGTCAGCAATGTGAGCAACAACAACCCCTTTACTGGCACAGGCGGCGCAGGCATCAGCGGTAGCTGGGAAGCGGGTATTGAAGATTACAAAAAAATCGAGACCAACTACATGGGTGGCGTCAATGGCACAGGAACCAATGGTTATAGCTTGTTATGGGATGACACGGCCAAAGCCAGCTATGTCTGGAACCCAACAACAGCGACGTTAATCAGCTTCGATACCAAACGTTCTGTGCAGGCCAAAGGCAACTATGTACTGCAGTACAACTTAGGCGGCATTTTCGCCTGGGAACTGGATGCAGACAACGGCCATATCCTCAACGCCATGCATGAAGGTTTAGGCCATCCGGCGCAATAACTGTCTGTCAGCAGCGGCCCTGCCATTTAAAAGTCTGGAGCCGCTGCTTTTCACTGCATTCTTCAGGACTCAAAATAAGAGAATCATTATGCAACAGGTACAAAAACTCTATCTGTCCGGGCTGTTAAGCCTGAGCAGTTTCAGCAGTCTGGCCATAGACTGCACTCCGCTTGCCACCTGGGATGCCGGCGGCACTTATGTCGCTAACGCTCAGGTTAAGCAGTTAAACAAAGCCTACAAAGCCAACTGGTGGAATCAAAACCGCGATCCGGCTTTGTATTCCAATCCCTATCAGGAATGGACTTTAGTTGGCAACTGTGATGGTGCACCACAAAATCAACCACCCGCAGCTAGCATCACCAGTCCAACCGCCAATGCCAGTCTGAATGCGGGCGCAACGGTCAATTTCACCGCCACAGCCACAGACCCAGACGGCAGTATCAGTAAAGTCGATTTTTACCTGAATAATCAGCTATACAGCTCTGACAGCAGCAGCCCCTATCAGGCGCCATGGCCAGCGGTCACAGGTAACCATCAGCTCTATGCGGTAGCTTTTGATAATCAAAATGCCAGTAGCCAAAGCAGCGTTATTGCCTTTAGTGTAACCGCATCCCCCGCCAATCAGCCTCCGGCGGTGAGTTTGTCTGCTCCTGCCAACAATAGCCACTACAGAACAGGCGAAAGCATTTTAATCAGCGCCTCAGCCAGTGACAGCGATGGCAGTGTCGCTAAAGTGCAGTTTTATCTTGGCAACACTTTATTAGCAGAGCAGACCGCAGCGCCTTTTACCACCAGTTGGACAGCAGTTGCAGGCCAGCAGCAACTGAAAGTCATAGCCACGGATAATCTGGGCGCAACCAGCGAAGTCTCAGCTTTCGTTACTGTGACAGATGAACAAAGTGGTCATGCCGCTTGTCGTCCTGATGGTTTGTACGCTACGCCCAATCTGGATGTACCTTATTGCACAGTGTACGACAGCAATGGCCGCGAGCTGATGGGGGCCGATCATAAACGCCGCATTATTGGTTATTTCACCAGTTGGCGTCATGGTGCCAACGGCCAGCCAAGCTACTTAGTACCGAATATTCCGTGGAGCAAAATCAGCCATATTAACTATGCTTTTGCCCATGTAAACGCCAGCAATCAGATTGGCATAGGCAACACACAAAGTGTCAGCAATCCGGCGACAGGCATGGAATGGCCTGCAGTGGCAGGGGCCGAAATGGATCCGGAGTTTAATTACAAAGGCCACTTTAATCTGTTGAATAAATACAAAAAACAGTATCCGCATGTGAAAACCCTGATCTCCATAGGCGGCTGGGCGGAAACAGGGGGGTTCTTTAATGATGCCGGTGAGCGTGTTGCCAGCGGTGGTTTTTACAGCATGACCACCAACAGCGATAACAGCATTAACTACAGCGGTATCAATACCTTTGCCGACTCAGTGGTCAACTTCCTGCGCACTTATGGTTTTGATGGTGCCGATATCGACTACGAGTACCCATCCAGTATGAAAGACTCGGGCAACCCGGAAGATTTTGCCTTATCCAATGCCCGCCGTGCTGGTTTAATGGCCTCTTATGTGGTGCTGATGAAAACCTTAAGAGAAAAACTGGATGCAGCAGCAGTGGCAGACGGCAAACATTATCTGCTGACCATTGCCTCGCCCTCCTCCGGTTATCTGCTGCGCGGTATGGAAGCCTTTCCTGTCACCCAGTATCTGGATTACGTCAATATCATGAGTTACGACCTGCATGGCGCCTGGAACCAGTATGTTGGCCCCAATGCGGCGCTGTTTGACGATGGACAGGACAACGAGCTGGCGACCTGGAACTACTACAACTCAGCGCAGTACCAGAATATTGGCTACTTAAATACCGACTGGGCTTACCACTATTTCCGCGGAGCTATGCAGGCAGGCCGCATCAATATTGGCGTGCCTTATTACAGCCGCGGCTGGAATAATGTCACAGGTGGAACCAACGGTTTATGGGGTAAAGCACCGTTACCAAATCAGAATCAATGTCCAGCAGGTACTGGTGGCTCGGCGCAAAACCAATGTGGCAGCGGCGCTGTCGGCATAGACAACCTCTGGCATGATTTGGGCAAAGATGGCGATGAAATGCCCGCAGGTTCGAATCCGCTTTGGCATACCAAAAATCTGCAAGCTGGGATCTTAGGTAGCTATGCCACTGTTTATGGGTTGGATCCGCTCAACCAACCAGCGGATCAACTGATTGGCACCTATCAGCACCACTACGACAGCACACTGGTCGCGCCCTGGCTGTGGAACAACAGCAAAAAAGTCTTCCTGTCGATTGAAGATGAAACCAGTATTGCCGCCAAAGCCGATTACATTATCGAACGCGGTATAGGTGGCGTGATGTTCTGGGAGCTGGCGGGTGATTACAGCTACAACAGCAGCAAAGGCGAATATGGCTTTGGTGATGACTTAACCAGTATTTTCTACAACAAATTTAAAACCGCGTCCTTGTATGGCAACCAGCGCGATCCACGGCCACTACCGGCCAGCAGTCTGGATCTGAAGGTCAGTCTGGGTGGCTTTAAATTAGGCGACTCCAACTACCCATTAAATCCTAAACTGACCCTGGTCAATAACAGCGGCCAGACCTTGCCAGGTGGCACAAAAATCAGCTTTGATGTGCCTACAGCCACAGGCAATAACGTCACAGACCAAAGTGGTTTAGGCACCACTGTGATTGAAAATGGCTCCAACAGCTCAGGCAACAATATTGGCGGACTGGACAATGATTTCCACAGGGTGGAGTTTACCCTGCCGGGTCACAGTCCGTTAGATGCAGGCGCGACATTGGAAGTCACGCTGAATTACTACTTACCTATTCCTATGCCGTCGAACTGGCGGGTTACTGTAGGCTTACAATCTTTTGCACTAAAACAGGATTACCCACAGTTACCTGCCGGCACCATCAATGGCGGCACTGGTGGTGACGGCGGCGGTAGTTGTGCTGGCGTGCCTGCAACTGTTGTGACCTACCCTGCCTGGCCGCGCACAAATCATGCAGCAGGTGGCGACTATATCCGCTATCAAAACCTGATTTACAAAGCCAATTGGTGGACCAATTCAGTGCCGGGTTCAGACAGTAGCTGGACTTTGATCTGCACCTCATCTTAACAGCTACGCCTCTTTGTTCTCTTCCCATCTTTGCGCCGGATCCTGACCGGCGCCTTTTTAAGGAGATTTTTTATGAAGACTTCAACACTCTTGTTGAGCAGCGGTTTCACCCTGCTAAGCCTGTTGTGCTCTTTTACCACTCAAGCCCATGGTTATGTTGAATACCCCAAAGCCCGCCAGCAAATTTGCAAGGAAGATGGCGGCTACTGGTGGCCCGCAGATGGCTCAGGCATCCCCAATTTAGCTTGTCGTGCCGCTTTTGTGCAGTCCGGCGAGTACCCCCTGAGTCAGCACCATGAATTTTCCAGTAATGTCGCCAACTATCAGGATATCAATGCCGTCAAAGCCAAACTGACCACAGGTTTACTTTGTGCGGGCGGCGATGCCCGTAAAGCCGGTATGGATGCACCTTCTGCAGATTGGCAATACAGTACTGTCGATTTAAGCAAGCAAACTAACCTGCAACTAAAATTTAAAGCCACCACACCGCATAATCCCAGCTACTGGCAAGTGTATTTGTCCAAAGCAGGCTTTGATCCGGCCACCGAGCCCTTAAGCTGGGATAAATTACAACTTATTCATCAGCAAGCTGATGTCATCGCGCAAGCCGGGTATTACTTACTGAAGATCAATTTGCCTTTGGATCGTCAGGGTAAAGCCGTACTCTATACCCGCTGGCAACGTGAAGATGCGGCTGGCGAAGGGTTTTATAATTGTTCTGATCTGTTCTTCGTCAATGGCGGCACTGAACCCCAACCAGACCCTGTCTGGTTTGATAAAGGCAGCTATTTAACCTCGGGTCAAACCGGAGCTAAGGGCGAAACTGCGGTACTGCGTGTCTTTAACAGCAATGGTCAGGAACTGCTGCAATACAGTCTGTTGATCACAGAGTCCTCAGCACTCAATCAACAATGGGCACTGGATTTAGCGGCGCACGTGAATAACCAACAGAGCGAGGCGCTGCGTATTGGTATGTTAGACAATGCGCAGATCACAGTGCAGCCTAATGCCAGCCAAAACCGCTTTTATCTGGCTGATAACAGCTACTTTGTTAATCTGGATTTAAAGCCAGCAGACACTGCAACGCCGGGTTGTGCGGGTGTAGATACAGCTCAGATTTTTGCTTACCCCAACTGGCCACAACAGGACTGGAATGGTCAGCCCAGCCATGCCGTTGAAGGCGATTATCTGTCGTATCAGAACAAGCTCTATCGCGCCAACTGGTGGACTCAGTCTGTACCGGGTTCAGACAGCAGCTGGACTTTGATTTGTACCCTCTGATCAGCTGATTCTGAAAATGAAATAAGCCCGTTTACACTGTGCGGGCTTTTTTGTTAGCCGAATAAAACATCTCTATGAAACAAACAGTTACAAAACCAATAAAATAGATGTTTACATCATGCTTTAATTAAATTTACATTGCAGGCTGGATTACTATAAAAGGAACTTCGATGAAAATCTCAGTTAAATTGCTGCTTGTATTGCCTTTATTGACCGCTGCCCCTGCTTTGTTCGCTGCTGCTTCCGACTTCGCTGTCAGCGCTGATGTTGGCGCAACACGTCAATCTTCTGATGGCGAGTCTGGCACTGAAGCCTCAGCCTCTTTGGGCCTGAGTTATCAAATCACCCCACAGTGGTCAGTGCTGCTGAACTACACGGATTCAGGTGAGGCTGATCTGACAACAGTCAGCGATACTTTTGCGATTGGCGATGTGCTCTACGATGCCACACTGGCGTTGGACAATACAGCTATTGGGCTCTTTGCGCAGTATATGACTGAGCGTCAAGCTGAACACTGGTCTTTTGGTGGTCGTCTGGGTCTGGTGCGTTGGGATACGGATCTGAATTTAACCCTGCATGCGTCCCCTGATGTAGGTTTAACTATTTTGTCTGATACAGGCACCGACCTGGCGGCAGGCTTAGTAGCACAATACGCCTTAACAGAAAAATGGGACATGACACTGGGCTTAGATTATATGCGCTACAGCATCAGTTTCGAGGACGAGTCTACCGATGTCACCAACACCAGGCTCTACATTGGCTTAAAAAATACCTTTTAAGCCAATAACCGGGCTCTGGAACTCTGCTATTTATTAAGTTACAGAGCCCTGTTGACAGCGTTAAATCACTAATCCCCAATCCTGATAAGCATCACGGGCCAACTGCTGCCGAAATTGTGGCGCTGCTATCTCAATTAAAGCTTTGGCTCGTTCGGTTAAACTGCGGGCGCGCAAATTCGCCACACCATATTCAGTCACCACATAATGCACATGAGCACGGGTGGTCACCACGCCTGCACCAGGAGCCAACAAAGAACTGATGCGGGACACTGTGCCACCTGCCGCTGTGGCAGGTAATGCAATCACAGAGCGGCCGCCTTCTGATAACGCCGCACCACGGACAAAATCCATCTGACCGCCTACGCCGGAATAAATGCGAGTGCCGAGCGAGTCCGCACAAACCTGACCGGATAAATCCACTTGCAGCGCACTATTAATCGCCATCACCTGCGGGTTTTGCCGGATCACAGCGGTGTCGTTGGTGTAAGCCACATCCAAAAATACCACTTCAGGGTTGTCATCGACAAAGTCGTACAAAACCTGACTACCCATCGCAAAGGTCGTGACTATTTTGCCCGGATGTTTTTTCTTATTGCGATTGGTGAACACGCCTTTTTCCAGCAGCGGCAATACACCATCGGAAAACATTTCGGTGTGAATACCTAGCTGTTGCCGGTCGCCAAGGCAAGCCAAAGTGGCGTCCGGAATTGCGCCTATGCCCATCTGCAGGCAATCGCCGTCCCGCACCAAACTTGCGACATGACGGCCAATTTGCGCGGTGATCGGATCCTGTGCTGCAGGCAGATGTAAAGGAATTGGACTTTCCAGTTCAACATAAGCCGCAAAATCAGACAGATGCACAAAGGAATCACCATGAGTACGCGGCATATTCGGATTAATCTGCGCGATGATTTTTTTCGCCGATTGCAACGCCGCTCTGGTGGCCTCTACTGAAATCCCCAGGCTACACAAACCATGTTTATCCGGCGGCGACACCTGAATAAGAGCGGTATCGAGCCGTTGCTCGCCGCTTCGGAATAACTTAGGTATTTCCGACAAAAAAGCCGGTACATAATCGGCTAATCCGGCATTGACGGCAGGACGGCTGGGGCGGCCAACAAAAAATACCCGCTGACGTAAATGCCCTTGTAGCTCAGGAGCTGCCAATACGTCGCTATGCTCGGTATGTAAACTCAGTAAAGTTAAATCCTGCTTATCAAGCGCAACTTTTGCCAGACTAGTGAGCATGGCATAAGGGGTAGCGGCCATCGAATGGCACCAAATGGTTTCACCATTCTGGATCAGTGAAAGTGCTTGTTCGGCCGAATGACAACGCATAAAAGTCCTGTGCTTTAAGTAAATGACGCCTGCAGTTTAGTAGGCTTTTATCAGGCTAATACTGATACGGATCAACAGAAAGCATTGATAAAGGTAAATTTTTTGTTATCTTACTCAGGTCAGTTCAGGCTGAAACACATTACAAAACCAACACTTAAATTTATATCGCCTTCAACGACGAAGGTCTGCTGTTCAACACAAGGATGAATGAAATGAAAGTTGCTCTGTTCTATCCCCTGCTGCTGGCTACTCTTGCAGGTTGCGCCGTACAACAAGCTCCGGTACCTGCCAAACCGGGCTTGACAGCCTGGGATGCCATAGTAATGTCGGAACAATCAGCGCCCGAAGCTGTTCCGGGTGTCTTTTCTTTGCAGATAAAAAATGCAGCAAGGATAGGCGATATTGTTTATCTGAATACAGAATACGATTATCGCGACAGACGGAATGTTACTTTGGTATTAACACCAAAACTGTTAAAGGAATTTGCCGCAAGCTATCCGGATCACCAACCCGAACAGTACTTTTTAGGACGCACTATAGTCGTCAATGGCGCAGCTGCCCGCCAAACCATCTGGTTTTTCAGCCAGGGTAAACAAACCGAAAAGTATTATTTCCAGACCCATATCCCCATCTGGTACACAGGTCAGATCCTGTCACCATTAACGGCAAAGGCCTATTGGCAACAAAATAAAAAGGCAGCAGAGCAGATTGAATCACCAGTTGATGAAGAAACATCGCTCAATTGATTGAGCGTTATAAACGCTCAATCAACAGCGCTATGCCCTGCCCGCCGCCAATACACATGGTAATTAGGCCATAACGCCCTGCTGTTCTTTGTAACTCGGCCAGAGCTTTGACCACCAATATGGCACCAGTAGCCCCAACCGGATGCCCAAGTGCTATAGCGCCACCGTTGGGGTTTACTTTGTCAGGGTGAAACCCCAGCGTTTGACTAACTGCCATGGCCTGGGATGCAAAAGCCTCATTGGATTCAATCACATCAATATCACCAAGCGATATGCCTGTCTGTGCCAGTAATTTCTGTACCGCTGGTATAGGCCCTAATCCCATTAAGGCAGGTTCAACACCGGCAAAACTGTAGCCCAGAATACGGGCCTGTGGCCTTACACCAAGACGATTCGCCTCACGCAAACTGGTGAGCACCAAAGCAGCGGCACCATCATTTAAACCAGAAGCATTGCCGGCTGTCACCAGTCCGTCTTTTTTAAACGCGGCTTTAAGTACACTTAAGCTCTCGACTGTAGTCTGCGGTCTTAGGTGTTCATCCTTATCGATCCAAAGTTCAGACTGGCGCGATTGCACTAAAACCGGCGTAATTTGCTGATCAAAATAACCTTGGTGCTGTGCATAAGCAGCACGGCGCTGACTTTCAGCAGCAAAACTATCCAGCTCAGCCCGGCTAAAACCATACTGAGCCGCGATAGTCTCTGCAGTCAGGCCCATATGACCACTACCAAAAGGGTCGGACAAAATACCTAAGGTTAAATCTGTGACCGCAGCATGGCCTAATCGCAAGCCTTTACGTACCGCAGGCAACAAATAAGCACCATTGCTCATACTTTCAGCGCCACCTGCTAAAGCAATTTGGCCTTGCCTCAACTGAATAAGCTGAGCAGCAGAAATCACCGCCTGTAGCGCCGAACCACATAAACGATTGACATTAAAAGCTGCGCTGCTGACCGCTAAACCAGAATTCAGCGCAATATGCCGGGCCAGATACGCATCTTCAGGGCCTGTGATAATAATATGACCAAAAACTGCATGCTCAATCTGTGCTGCATCCACCCCACTGCGGCTAATCGCAGCCTTAGCCGCAGCAGTGCCAAGCTGTGCAGGGCTTAAGGATGAAAGCGCGCCAGCAAAACTACCGATAGCAGTACGGGCACCGGCAAGAATAACCACATCAGACAATTGCATACTATCCCCGAAAAACAGACTGTAAAAAGCCAGCTTATCTCAGTTTTACCCGCTCTGGTAGGAGGACTGTCGCTAGATTGCGGCTATAGAGCAGTTCAAGTTTTACGCGAGGAATACAAGACATTCCGCCATCAGCTTAAAAGGGTTAAAGGCTGACAATGGAATCTCGGTTTATGCTTTTTAATAACCACTAAGGTTTATCAAAGTCTATCAGGGGCGAATTACAGCCTTTAACGCAAAGCATTGGGGCGGCTGGAGCGCAGCGTAAGCCGTCCCAGCCGTACTAGCGGCGACAATAGCGCATTGTTATGTGAGCGTTTTTCCTTCTTCAGCAACAAATAAATGTGTTTGTTGGTTTGTCCAGGCGTGCCTGATTACTGCTGACACTATGTATGCCCAATGACATAGACAAGGTCAGATTTTGGCACAAAGCTATCTGTTGCTGACCTGATGCAGATACACGGCTTGGGACAATGGCTTGAAGCCCGCTATTACTACAAACTATTGCTGTATTTACAGCCTATCATCAGGCCCACAGAGAGGGAGTTTTTGCATCTCCTGCGCTGTGGCGCTGTCGTTACATTCGCCAATAATGCGCTCGTAACCATGTTCAAAACTGCTGTCGAGTTCAAAGTAGCCTTCTTTGCAAAACTGTTTGGTTTCCATCAGTTCAGCCAGTTCGTCGTACAAAGGGCCTTCGCCTGGTTCTTTGTCATAACGGTCAGCATTGGCAGGCCGGGCTCTGGTGCGCATTGCGTGCTCCTCTGCCATACGCTGCATCATTACTTTTTGTTCTATCTGCATAGGACGGCCTTTGCGATAGCTGAATTGTTTGCTTTGATCCGGATGCACACAGGCTTTAAATACCGCCTTTGCCGAAGAGCGCTTGTGCGGTGTTGAAGAGCATCCGGCAAGCAGCACAACAACACTCATAAGAGCGACCCAATACTGTGGTTTCACCTGACTATTTTCCTTTTACTAAGCAGTTGCGCTGCATGGAGGCTGTGGATCTGAATCAACCAGACGCTGGCTAACCTATTTTGTTCCTTGTAACACAAAATAACCCCGATGCGCAGCCAAAAAAACGGCCACCCGCAGGTGGCTGTTTTCATACACTCAGGTCAAACTCCGACAGAGCTTAACCAAATAACCATCCCAATACAGCGTTAATCACCGAAATCACCCACTGCACCACTGCATTGCCTTTGCTGTCTTTTACTTCAATAACGTAATGGACAGTAGTGCTGACGCCCAAAGAGTCTGTCGCTTTGATGCTGAATGTAAGTTCAGGCTGATGTTTAGCATTCAGTTTCTTTTTCAGTGTCAGTTGACCGTTTTTAAAGCTCAGGTATTTGTTGCTGTCAATCAGCTCAAGGCTTTGGATACTGGTGTTGTTGCCTGTGGCCTCAGCCTTGACTGCCGCCAGCAGAGTACCAGGACGAATACTGTCAGAAATCACGGCGGGTAAGCCTTCTAAGCGAATCACGGGTAACTCAGGTAAATCATTTAACTGCACTTCAATGCGGGCAGGTTCAGACACCAGGCCTGTTTCAGTTTCTGCTGTCAGCTCAAAACGGAGCACCTGACGGCTTTCAAAATCCAGTTCTGCGCCGGCTGCTACCACTAACTGGCCGTTGGCATTAACACTGAATAAATCGGCCTGCTCACCTGATAACTGGTAACCGGTAATAGTTACCGCAGAGCTGGTCACAATTTGGCCTACCACAGTGCCAGCGGCAGCTTGCTCATCCAACAGGAAAAACTGGTCTTGCACTACCGGCCTGGCAAAATACACCGACATCACCATAGGATCGTGATCCGAAGATCGGAATGGGCCAGGCGCATAGAAGTTGGCTTTGGCGACTTCAGATTTAAACTCTTCGTTGTAATCCAGGATCACAGGTTCATCGGCGTTGATGGCCCACTCTGTCACTTCGGCCACGCGGTTTTTAATCTCGCCAGCAGCAAATACATGGTCCAGCGTGCCTGACTCGCCATTAAACAGATAAGAGCTGATTTTATTACCATGCAGTTGCTGGCTGACCTGCACATAGCCTGAGTCGTTCATAGCGCGGATTGGGTCTTCCTGCATATAGGCGTTAAAGTCACCGACTATTACGCTATTGTCTGTTTCTACCCCTGTTGGGTAACCGGCCAGCCAGTTGCCCATTGCAGTTGCAGCCTGCAGACGTAACCCATTCCAGCAGCCCTGACCGTCGCCTGAGTCACTATTGGCCAGATCGGTTTTATCACTTGGGCAGCTACCTTTGGATTTTAAATGCACTACGGTCAAATTCAGCAGTTCACCAGATTGCTGCAGTTTAAAGCTCTGGCTGATTAGAGGTCTGTTGCCGTAATCAAAAGGAGCGGCATTGCCAATAGCGGCTGTGCCTGCCTGCACCACTTTGTCTTTGCGATAAATGATCGCAGAGGTGATTTCATCCGTGCCCACTTTAGCTACATTAAAATCAACAAAAGCCCAGACATCGGCACCGGCTTTTGCATTTAAACCACGCACTAAATCAGCAATGGCCGATTGCTCGGAAAAACCGTCGTTTTCAATTTCCAGTAAACCGACTAAATCGGCGTTCATCGCAGAAATCGCGGCAATTATTTTGTCGCGTTGTTTGGCAAATTCAACAGCAGTTGAAGCACCACGCGAGGTTGGGAAACCATTGCCTGCGCCGTCACCGTTGAAGTAGTTCAGCACGTTGATGCTGGCAATACGGTAATCGCCTTTGCTGATCGCAGGTTGCTCAGTGCGTGGATTGCTGCTGACAAACACAGGTTCAGTTAATGGGTGAACCCGGTATTTGCTAAAACCGTAACCCAGCACAGCGTCAAAAGGTAAAACTTCATCGCCCACCCGCACTGTATTGGTCGCTGATAAACGCGGAGCCGGATACACGGTATCTTTATTTTGCAGGTTAGAGCCGTCGTCCAGTACCAGCTTGTTCAGGCTGTTGGCTGCCATCACAGCTTTAGCTGCATCACCGGGCAATGCAATTTGTGTTGGCTGATACAAACGCTCAGACGACAAGCCAAGCTCGTTGTAACGGCCCAAACCATAGTTATCCGTCACCACCGTTGGCTCAGCTACACGTACTTTCATGCCTTCAAGGGCTTCAAATTGGCCTAAGCTGGCGACAGGTAAAGTGACAGGCACAGCCGCAATAGCTTCGCCTGCACCACACGAAGTTAAATCCACCAGTTTTGCCAGTTGCGTCTGACCAAAAGACTCTTCTACCACAGCGCTGACCCGAACCTTGTCGCCCACTACTGCGGCTTTGCCAAACAGGTTGTCGTAGACAAACACAGCTTCAGAGCTGTTCGCATTTTGATCCTGATCGGCCGCTTCTTCCTGAATAAAGAAGCCTTTTAAGCCTGTGCTGTCCTGAAAACTGGCGGTGACTACGGCTTCGACTGACACTGTCTGACCTTTCAGTGGAGAGACATCCGTCTCGCCCTGAATGGCAGAAATCAGCGTGGTTGCATCACCACATTGGCCATGCACATAAACAGGTTCTTCTGGTGTGCCTGAACCTGAACCGTTGTACTTGCCGATATCGCTGAAGTCATCCTGCGCAAACTGGTCGTACTGTAATGAAGGGTCAAATACGTCAGTGGTTGTGGTATCCCCTGTCGTGACTGACGCTTTGCGTCTTAAGCTTTTATCAACAGTCGAAACACCGCCGCTATTCCACGCACTGCCCGGGTCAAAGCCGACCTGACCAAAAGAATCTATCACCTGATCGGCTTTGGACAACACCAGTGCATCATCACCGTTGTACCAGGATGAGCTATTAAGCAACTGAGCTTTGTCTTTCAGCGCTGCAACAGAATTACTGTTGGCAATCACATAGACAGCGCCAGGGGCTAGCGTGCCGGTTAAATTAATAGTGGTGGCGGCAGTGGTGTTGCCATTAAAAAACATCTGCAGTTTGTACTGGCTTAAATCAACGGGCTGACTGCCCAGATTTACCAGTTCTACGGCTTTATTATTGGAAGACCCCTCAACATATTCAGAGATCAGTAATTCGGCGTGCAGTGCTGGACTGAGTGCCAGCGCAACGGCAACAGCACATAGGTTTTTTATGCTCATGGAGTTCACTTTTGGGTTATTTATGATTTTAACGGGTAAACATTAGAGGTTAACAATGTTACAGGCATATTAATAAACCAAGGGCTTTATTTAATCAATCGCAATATTTACACCATTGAACTGAATTCAGCAGAGATTCATCGTTAATTTCAGGCTTTTTTACCAAGCGACGGAACAAAGCTGACTGTGCTTGTGTCAGAGCCTGTGCATGAGAACTCCTCCCGGAGTGAGAGAAGTAATTCACCACCAGGGAATATTATTAAAAAGCGCTACACAGGAGCTCAATCCATGATGATCAGTATCCGTAATCGTATTTTAGCTTTTTTAGATTTGGCCCACTGCCAGTACAAAGTCGAAGGCAATACCATCACCACTTCTTCTGCGGTGCTGGCCTTTACTGCGGACCATTTGTCGATCCGGCGTGAAGGCAAACCTGAACGTTTGATGCCCTATGAAAAGTTAAATATGGATAAAATCTTGTTTTTGCTGACCGCACAGGCGGACAAAACACCAACGCATTAGCCTTTGACTGAGTGTTATCCGTAAACTGCAGTACAAACTGAAAGCCAGGCTGGCTCCGTGCTTCTGATGTGACCGGAGTCAGTGCTTCAGCGGTGAACTCCCTCACCTTACGTTGTCTGTCTCTTGATAAATGAACCCTGGTTAGGCTCACTGCATCTGCGTTGGCTTACATCGGCTTGAGCTGATGCTGAATAAAATGCCTAAGCTGTGCCGCCGCCTGCGCTGGCACAGCCTGCAATAAAAAATGCGGTGCATCCAACTGGACCAGTTGCATATCAGGTTGCAACTGCGCCAGGGTTTTTGCATTAAAAGCCCAAATCAGTCTGTCTTGTTTTGCCTGCAAATACAGCAGTGGCAAAGTTAAAGTCGCAAATTCTTTCAGTACATCCACCTGCAACACTTGTTTGGCCCTGTGTTTAATCACTGGCTCTGACACCATCGTCAGGGCTTTTTCCAACAAGGCCGATAACTCTGCACTGGCATAACGTCCTTGCAACCACAAAGCCGTCCAGTGATGGACCAACTCGTTCCAGGGGAGTTTGTCTACCGCATGAATGAAACCTTTAAAGGCGGGTAATGGATTGCGGCCAAAGGTGGCACACAACACCAGGCCGGTTAAGTATTGGGGCTGCTCTGCAGCCAGTAAAATGCCCAGCGGTCCGGAAAAAGACTCCGCCAGCACCATAAAAGGATGTCCCGGCAATTGGGGCCGGATAAAGTCCAGCAGTTGCGAATAATCCAACAGTTGATCCAAAGGGTAAGCGATCACCTGAAGTTGATACTCAGGGGCGAGTTGCTGCGCCAGTTGCTGATACAAAATCCCGGTTCCATCCAGCCCCGGCAGCACTACTATGGTAGGAGCCGTGTTTCCATTCATCCGTTCACATCCCCTTTATCCAGCCCGAGGGTTAGTGTACTGCAGGCAGATGACAAAGCGCTGACAAAATGTCAGCTTTAGCTTAATAAATTGTTACAGCTTAGAGTTGTGATACCAAGGATGGCATTGATATGCTTCAGCCACTCTTGTGAATTCGCGACTTGATAAGGACAGCCCATGCTCAGGATTTCTGCATACCAAATCGAAAAAAGTTACAGTACAGTCAAAGCGGTCAACCGTGTTAGTTTTGAAGTTCAGTCAGGTCAGATTTTTGCGCTGCTCGGTCCAAATGGCGCGGGTAAATCCTCTCTGATCCGCATGCTGGTCGGCTTAACCCGCCCGGACGCCGGAAAAATCAACATTGAATTCAAAGGCGAGCAACTCAGTACCTTGCCAAAGCGTTGTTATGGTTATCTGCCAGAAGACAGAGGCTTATACCAGGATAGAACAGTTCGGCAAAACCTGACCTACATCGGCAAACTCCGTGGTATGACCGCATCAGAGCTGGATTCGGCGTTAAGACTGTGGTGTGACCGCCTCGATTTGTCAGAAAAAATGGAGGATAACTTAAACAAACTGTCCAAAGGCAATCAGCAAAAAGTGCAACTGATTAGTTGTGTGTTACATCAACCTGATTTGCTGATTTTGGATGAACCTTTTTCGGGTCTGGATCCGGTCAATCAGGAACATGTATTGTCGATCCTGACGGAGTTAAAACAAAGTGGCACCACAGTGATTTTAAGTGCCCACCAGATGGCCCTGATTGAACGTTTAGCCGATCAGATGTTACTGCTGAACAAAGGAGAGCTGGTTGCGCAAGGCAGTCTGGCTGAGGTCAGTGTGCAACTGGATCCCAAACAATGGTATGAAGTGAGCTTTACGCAGCAGATCAGCACCGAAGCATTGCAAGGTTTAACCGCGGTGGCCGAATGCAACAGGCTGGAGGCCACTAAAGTTCAACTGACCTTAAACCCAGGTTATAGCGTCAGTCAGTTATTGCAGCAATTAAGTGGCCTGGCCGATTTGGCTGATTTCAGCCGTATTCAACCCAGTTTGCACCAACTCTATCTGACCGCGGTACAGAACCATAACCAACAACAAAGCCTGAGCAAGCAAGCGCGTCAGCAACAGAATGCAGAAGGAGATGCCGCATGAATTTATGGGCTATCGCTGTATTTGAATTTCAACGTTATTTTAAATGGAAACAGGAAATTATTAGTCTTGGGTTGATGCTGTTGTCTTTAGTGCTGATGAGCACCTGGCCACTGCTAAAAACCTGGCTGGATAATGATTATAAAGTAGCGCTGATCAGCAATGCCGCCAGTCCTTCGATCAGTGGTTTTCAGATCAGTCAGCTCCCGCCCGACTTGGCCGATACTGCACTCTCGGGTGTGGGCGAAGTCTGGGATTTAGTTGTTCAGGTAAAAGACAACACACTGCTGATAACAGCGGAATCCAGTGCCAGTTGGCAGGATAAAATTACGCCGCAACTACAAGATTGGTTGCAAAAACAACGTATTGCTCAGTTGCCTTTAACCGCAGAGCAAAAAACTATCGTCAACACTTTGCCAGAAGCTCAATTGATTTTTCTGAAAAAAGACTCCGCTAAACAAAACAAAGAGCAACAAATGGTCAGTGGTGGTCTGTTGATCCTGCTTGTTATTGGTGTGTTCTCCGGCTTTGGTTTTATGTTTACTGCCATCACCACAGAAAAGCAACAGCGGGTGACAGAGCAGCTTCTGACACTGATCAGTACCAGAGAGTGGATTGACGGTAAAATTTTAGGTATCTCGTTGTTTTGCCTGAAAAGTATGCTAACCACAGGTTTGTTTTTGTATCTGATGGTGCAGGCTGTTTCACTGGCCAAGGGCAAAGGTATGTTTCTGCTGCCCATCACGGCCTGGGAGCTTGCCAGCGCTGTGCTTTTTGTCAGTTTAGGGTTGTTACTGATCAATAGTTTTATGGCGGGTTTCGCCGCGACTATTGATGACCCTAACCACTCAAGCCGCTCTTTAGTGATGTTTTTACCTACTGTGCCTTTAGGCGTTGTGTTCAGTGCCATGGACAACGCTGAGGGGTCGTTGATGCATATCCTGAGTTTGTTTCCACTGACCTCATTTGCCGCAATGCCGATGCGAATGGCATCGGTATCCGTGCCCTGGTGGGAGTGGCTGGTGTCACTGTTGTTATTACTCGCCTGCTTGTTTTGGCTGAAAAGTGCAGCCAGCCGGGTATTTGAACTGGGCATTCGGATGTATGGCAAAGAACCGGAATGGTCGTTGTTACTGAAAACCTTCTTATTTGCCAGGGTGAAAGAATAAAAAACCAGCAACTGGTCTGGGGCCCGGTTAAAAACGTACTGAACTTCGTGTGACTGTTATACTCTTAGAACACAGCCGGGTGCCACTGATCCGGTATTACCACAAAGGATAGTTCGCATTTTGTTGTACAGGACTCTGGCCATTCTGGCGCTGTTTGCTGCCTCTGCAGCATCAGCGCATCCCCAAATTGAACTCAAGGGCGTTTCCGGCCCCCTTGCTGATAATATCGAACTGTATTTAGATCGGCTGCCCGCTAAAAATAATCTGGGCTCCAGACGTTTTCAGACCAAAGTAATAGAAGACGTTAAACAGGCCGCCCGGGCTGTGGGCTATTACCGAATCAACATCGAGCCTAGTCTGGTCGGTAAGGACAATAAACAGAAACTGCGCTTGACCATTACACCGGGCGAGGCAGTGCGCCTCAAATCCGTCAAAGTAGAGATCCTTGGCGAAGCCGCAACAGACCCTGAATTTACGAAACTAGTCAAACAGATAGGGCCAAAAGTGAACCACAGGGTGCATCATGGCCGCTATGAGGAAATAAAGAATCAGCTCAATTCACTGGCACTGCGCCGGGGCTATTTTCAGGCCAGGTTTGTTAAACAGGAGCTATCGGTCGCGCCACGTTTATTGCAGGGCTTTATTCATATTCAGTTTGATTCCGGCCCCCGCTATCACTTTGGTGAGGTCAGCTTCGAAGGCAGTCAGATCCGTGAAGAGCGTTTGCGCTCGATGCTGCCGTTTAAACCGGGCGACTACTATCAATCCAGTCAATTGGGTGAACTCAATCAGGATCTGGCTGAAACCAACTGGTTTCGCAGCATAGACGTGACTGTGGACGATCCGGAAAATGTCGAGCAACAGCTTGCGGTCAAGGTCAAAGTAGAACCTCAGATCCGCAACATCGTAGAGACAGGTTTGGGGTACTCCACCGATCTGGGGCCACGTATTAAACTGAATTGGAACAAACCCTGGCTAAACGACAGAGGTCATAGCTTATCCAGTAAAATGGCCTTGTCCGGTCCCGAGCAAACTGTGGAGGCTGGTTATAAATGGCCGAAGAAAAATGTCACTGAAGATTTTTATAAACTGAATTTTGGTATCAAAAATAAAGATTTAGAAGACACCCGGAGTCAGGAATACAACACAGCTCTGGAACGGCATTGGTTACTGGAGGATGCCTGGTACCGAACAGCGTCTTTACGTTGGTTGTATGAAGACTACGTGCAGGGTACAGACTCCGGCAGCGCCAATCTGATCATGCCGGGTATCAGCTTCAGCCGTAGCTGGGACAGTGGCGGCAGTATGCCGTCTAAAGCCAGCCGCTATTTAATTGGTACTGAAGTTTCAGATCCGGCCTGGGGCTCCGACAGCAGCTTTGTACGTTTGCGCAGCCGTGTGGGCTGGATAGGATCGTTTTCTGATGATCAGCGTTATCTGCTGAGGGTAGACGCCGGTGCTGTGCTGATGGAGGCCATTACCGAACTCCCCCCTTCATTACGTTTTTTTGCCGGCGGTGATAACAGCATTCGAGGTTACTCCTATGAATCCATTGCTCCTGTCGATGCCGAAGGCAGTTTACTTGGCGCCCGCTACCTGGCCACAGCCGCAGTTGAATACCAACACAGGGTGTCGGGCAACTGGTGGGCGGCAGCCTTTTTTGACGCGGGCAGTGCCTGGAATGACAAAGCCGATATATACCGGGGTGTGGGCTTAGGTGTGCGCTGGGCCTCCCCTGTTGGTCCTATCCGTATTGATTTGGCCTGGGGATTGGATGTGCCCTCCAATCAGGCTCTGCAATTGCATTTTAGTCTGGGGCCTGAGCTATGAGTCTGGAATCGAACAAAATGCCTGAGGTGAAAAATATACGCTCAGGTTTTAGTTGGAAAAAGTTGTTTTTAACCATCAGCTTGCTGTTTTTACTTAGTCTTATTCTGTTGTTTTACACCACTAAACCGCTGCAGTTACTGTCAGGCTTATTACCAGAGCAAGGTCCGGTAAAGCTGAATGAAATCAGCGGCACCCTGGCCGATGGAGTGACATTAAGCGGATTTGAGTTCAACCAGGATGGCGTCAGACTTCAGATCAACAGTCTGACGGCCAAAGTGAGCTGGTATTGTTTGGGTAGGTTTGAGCTTTGTCTGGATAATGTGTCTGCAGATGCTGTACATCTGAACCTTGAGCTGGCCACGCCCGTTCAAGCCGAAGCCGAACCACAGGATACGCCGTTGAGACTACCCGCCGTCAGTATCCGGCAATTGCAACTGACTGATGTTCGGGTACAACAGGCTGAGATGAAGCTCCGTCTGCATCAACTGAACACTGAAATAAAGCTTGGCGGCCGGACCATCCAACTCGGTGACACCCTGCTGGATCAGCTACAACTACACCTACCCGAGCCTTCAGCAGCACAGCCTATCCCAACGCCGACCCACGCCAATACGAAGCCGTGGTGGCAGTATCAGGCCCCTGAACTGGCCGCTTTTGAATTGCCGGTCTGGCTAAGCATTAAAAAGCTCGATCTGCAGCAGCCGCAAATCACCGGAGCGCAACAACTGGATGCGAAACAGCTCAGTTTCTCACTGCAGGCGACTCCCGATCGGTTGGAGGTGAGCCAGTTGCAAGTTACCGATCTGCATATCAGGCAACAGGATTTCCCTGACAGCCCTATTCAGGCCAAAGCCGAACTCAGTGTCGGCAATACCGCACCTTTTGCCATACAGGGTGCTGTAGAGGCACAAAGTGCAGGCCTGGGCCTTGATGGCAAGCTCGCAGGCTCTTTGGAAAAGTTACAACTGGAACTTGAACTGACAGGCACGCAACACGCCAACGCTTTGCTGGAATTGGCTGTTCTGACTGATGATTTACCACTGAAATTACAGTTAAACGCCACTGATTTGCAGTGGCCACTGCAAGGTGAAGCCTTATACACAATGCAGCAGATACAGCTCGATGCTGAGGGGTCATTGGCCAACTTAACACTCAAAGTACAGAGCCAGCAACAACTGCCACAACTTGCTGATAGTCAGCTCTCTCTGGATGCACGCTGGCAAGCTCCGCTGTTGAGCTGGTCGGCTTTGACTCTGAAGTCTGCCTCAGGTGCTATCAGCAGCAGCGGTTCTGTGGATCTGGCCAAAGAGCTGGCTCTTGATACTGTGCTGTCGCTACAGCAGGTGCAACTGGAGCCCTGGTTCAAAGACTATCCGGGTCAGATCAGTGGTGAGCTGCAACTCAAAGCCAGTTATGACCAGCGCCAGTGGCAGATGGAACTGCCAACCCTGACTCTTCAGGGGCAGGTACGGCAGCAGCCCCTGTCTTTGTCTGGTCAGTTACAAGCCAGAGGCAAGGAGATGACGGTGACGCAATTAAGCAGTAACAGCCTCAGAGTGCAACATGGTAACAACAGAATCATGGCCGAAGGTCAGGTAACAGACAAGTGGCAATTGGCTTTGTCTGTGATCGCTCCGGATCTGGCCAGCTCTATCCAGGGCGCACAAGGCAGTCTGATGGCTGATGCCAGTATTACAGGTCCGCAACAACACCCTGCCCTGGCGCTCAAGCTACAAGGCGAAAAGCTGCGTTACAAAAAATTAGTGCGCCTGCAAAACCTGGCTCTGGACGCTCAACTGAACAGTAATAACCTGGACCATCAGGTGGAACTGAGGGTCGGCAAAGGCAATCTTTCGGGGCAGCCACTCCATTCAGCTCAGTTGTTGCTCACAGGCAATAAAAACAGCAGCGATCTGGTGGTCCAGTTAGACGCAGCAGATTACCAAGCCCAAGTTCAGGCCGCAGCGACAGCACAACCTAAACAACAGTGGCAAATAGCAGTACTACAGGCTCAGTTACAAACGCCTGTCGGTCACTGGGCCTTGGCAGATCGCTTGCAACTGGCACTGGATTGGCCCAAACAACAACTTAATCTGCCAGCTCATTGCTGGTCGTCAGAGCCCGGTACATTGTGTTTAGAAAAAGCCAGCCAGATCAGCAGTAGTCAGGGTGAGGTACAGATTGGTATAGAGCAATTTCAACTGGCCTTGTTAGAGCCTTTTATCGGCGAGTCGCAACGGCTTTCGGGTGAAGCAAAGGCTGCCATTGCACTGAACTGGGGCAAAAAACAAGGCCTCAATGCAAGAGTAAAATTAACGGGCACCGCAGGAAAATGGCAACAAACAGACGTCAATCCGCTGCAACTGCCCTGGCAAAGCTGGGATGCAGCACTAACGCTGAGCCCGAAACAACTCTCCACCAACTGGCAAATGCAGTTCAGTGATGAGCGTTCGCTCAAAGGCTCTGCCAGTCTACCCGACTTAAGTATGCAGGATAAAAAGCTTGAAGCTGAACTGCTGTTAACCCGACTGGATTTGAGTTTTTTACGCACTTTATTGCCAGAACAAAGTGAATTTTTTGCCACTTTAGATGGTCAGGTGCGCGCCAGTGGCACCTTAGGCCGACCTTTGTTGTCAGGCCAAATCAAAGTCAGCGATATGAAACTGCAAGGTCACAACGCACCGCTGGATATAGAACAAGGCAAGGTACAACTGGACTTTTTGCAGCAAAAGGCGCTGCTGACGGCAGATATTCAAAGTGGTGAAGGTAAAGCGCAGCTCTCAGGTTATGCCGACTGGTTTAACTTAGCCAACTATCAGGCCCGGCTAGCCTTGAGCGGACAGCAACTGCCGCTGAATCTGCCGCAAGGTGTGGTGTACATCAATCCGGAAATGACGGTACTGGCGCAAAACCAGGTGGTTGCGGTGCAAGGTACTATCCAGATCCCCAGAGCAGATATTGCCATCGACGACTTGCCGCAAAATGCAGTACAAGTTTCGGATGATGAAATCCTGCTGAACAAAGAACTGGAAGTTAGGCGTGGTGCCACAACCAGTGCTATCAAGCTGGTGACCGAAATGCGGCTGATCCTGGGTGAGCAGGTGAATTTGCAGGCTTTCGGTTTAAAAAGCCGGCTCAAAGGTCAGTTAGTGTTCAGCCAGAATGGCCCCCAACAACGCTTAAAAGGGGAAGTGAATATTCTGGATGGAACCTTCCGCTCTTATGGCCAGGATTTACTGATCCGCAAAGGCAAGCTGATGTTTAATGGTCCGGCCGATCAGCCTTTTTTAAACATCGAAGCCATTCGCAACCCTTCTTCCACTGAAGATGATGTAATAGCCGGGATCCGGGTGAATGGCCCTGCAGATCAGGCCTCAGTGGTGATCTTTTCTGAACCCTCCAAACCTCAGGCCAACGCTTTATCCTATCTGCTGATGGGGCGTGATTTGTCTGGCGGCGGAGATAGCAAAAGTAACCCGTTAACCAGTGGGCTAATAGGCCTGGGAATAGCCAATAGTAACGGCATGGTGAGTCAATTAGGCAAAGCTTTTGGTTTTGAACAATTCACCCTTGATACAGCAGGTACAGGAGATGATTCTCAGGTTACCGTCAGCGGCTATCTGTCACCCAAACTGCAATTGAAATATGGCGTCGGTATTTTTAACTCTTTAGGTGAGTTTACCCTGAGGTACGAGTTGATGAAAAACCTTTATCTAGAGGCGGTACAAGGCCTGGATAGTGCTGTGGATGTGCTTTATAAGTTTGAGTTTGATTAAATCCACCAGCTCCAGCGTCAGGCATTCAGCTAAAAAAAAGCCCGGCTGACAAAGCCGGGCCAGAACGTGGTCTTTGGATGGGCAAAGACTTCGGAGTTCGACAACAGGTTGTTGTCATAGGGTCACACCATGTAACACAACACTTACCCGACTGTGCATCAAGGTGCCTTCCTGGCTGGGCGCAGACTTCCCACTTGATTGCACATTACGCAAATGATAACCGTTCGCATTACGCAATTAATCATAACAGCTTTCTTGCTCTGTGCAACTGTTTTTTTACGCTTAATTTTCAGTCCATAAAAAAGGGGGGGCTAGACAGCGCGAAGCAACAAATGTTGATACCGCCCTATGGAGGCATAAGGCTCCTGTCTGTTGTATTGCAGTTCGACCTGTAACAACTTGTCAAATTCAGTTTCTTGCTCAGAGCGGTCACGCAAATAATCATGAAAACACCGCACGCCGGTTTTCGCTTCAATTACAAAACCAGCCTCTTTGCACCACGCATAGACATCATCAGGTTGCAGCGGATTTTGTGGGCTTAAACTGACTTTTTTCTTAAAAGCTAAATCGCGCAGCACATAGTTAAAGTTGCCATAAATAATATTGCTCAGGCGTTTGGCATCTTTGTTGTAGAACATCAGCGACACCAGGCCGCCGGTTTGCACTAAAGCACGTAGCTGCTGGATAGCCTGTGCCGGTTCATGCAACCATTCAAGTACTGCATGACAAAGTACCACAGGAAAAGCTGGCCAGTGCTGCTCCGATAACTGCTGTAGTGCCAGAGCATGACACTGGATTTGTGCCTCAACCCCACGCGCTTTTGCCTGCTCAAGCGCTATATCCAGCATATCCTGCGACAAGTCGGTTAAGGTAACCTGATGTCCCTGCTCTGCCAGAGCCAGTGCCAGTTGGCCCTGCCCCGCTCCTACATCCAGAATACGACTTGGTGCCGCTAAATCGGCACATTCGGCAAAATCACGCAGCAATACCGCCTGACGCAAACGGCCTTTGGTGGTTTGATAGATGTTTTTCTGAAATTTGCCCGCTATGCCATCAAAATTGCGGTCTTGCTGTTTTTTACTCACTGCTGATCTCTCACTGGCCAGAGCCTAAGCTGGATTATCGATATCAATAAATTCACAAAGTACCCCTGTTTTCTGCTGCACAAATTCAGCCAGGGCTTGAATTCCATACCGCTCGGTGGCGTGATGACCGGCAGCAATAAAGTCGATGCCAAGCTCACGCGAGCTGTGAATGGTTTGTTCCGATACTTCACCACTGATAAAAAGCTCTGCACCAGAGGCATAAGCCTGTTCGATGTAAGACTGGCCACCACCTGTACACCAGGCCAGTTCAGTCACGGGTCGTTCCAGCACTGCATGCAACAGAGGTTCGCGGTTTAACTCCAGATGCAGTCTGTCTGCTATTTGCCGGCTGGTCATCGCGGTAGTTAGAGAGCCACGCATCAAGACGCCTGCCGGGCTGACACCAGCTACAGCCTGCCACTGGGTTAAGCCCAGCTTTAATGCCAGTTGGGCGTTATTGCCAAGTACAGGGTGTACATCCAGCGGTAAATGATAGGCCAGCAGGCTGATGTCCTGTTTCAGCAAGGTCTGTAAGCGGCGTTTTTTCATACCGGTAATGGGATAGTCTTCGTTTTTCCAGAAATAGCCATGATGCACCATCACGGCATCCGCGCCCGCAGCGACCGCGGCGTCGAGCAACGCCTGAGAAGCGGTGACACCTGCAATAATTTTTTTGATCTGGCTTTTGCCCTCAACCTGTAAACCGTTGGGACAATAGTCTTTGATCATCCCCGTTTGCAGTTCCTGCTCAAGAAGTTGCACCAGTGCCTGGCGGCTGATTTCACTCATCTGTTGTCTCCTGCGTGGCTATGCTGTGTTTCAGCTTTGCCAGTTTAGTTTTTGCCTCAATCCACTGCGCCATAAACTGTGTGCTGCGATGCTGATGATGTCTGAGCATGGCTCCAGTGAAATTGGTTAATCTGTGTTGTGTCAGTTGTTGCCGGACCGCCATCAGTTGTTGCCAAACGCGGGGCTGGTGGTGGTGGCTGGCAAAACGTTTTAACAAAATATCTATGCCTTGTTGCTGTTTTTGCTGCCAAAGCCGCTGATCCTGATACAAGAGGACGGCCGCATCTGCGAGTTGTTCAGCAGTTTCTCCGATCAGCCCGCCCCACAGCCCCTGCTCTGTCATACCTTCTGCTCCAACTGCAGTGGTCACATTTGGCGTGCCCTGAGCCATGGCATCAATAAACTTGCCTTTTAAACCCGCGCCAAAAGGCAAAGGGGCCAATAACACTCTGGCGTGTTGGATCACTGTGGCTGCATCTTCAGCCCACCCTTTGACAAGAAATCCCTCTTTTGGCTGATGCAACTGCGTCGCCTTAGGCGGTGGATAAGCACCATAAATATGCAATTCGGCTTTTGGCAGTTGTTTCCGGATCAGTGGCCAAATTTGCTGTTTCAGCCACAGAACCGCCTGCCAATTTGGCTCATGGCGGAAATTGCCGATAGAAACAAAATGCTGACGCTGGTCAAATGGGGCTAAATTTTCAGCCGTTTTGCCGTCCAGCCAAAACGGGCAATAACACAACAGCTCGGCCGATACTTTAAACTGCTCCGTCAATAACTGCATTTCAGCCTCTGAAATAATCAGCGTCAGATCCGAGCGGTAAATAGCGGCAATCTCACGTTGCGCCTGTTCAGAATGCAAATCCTGTAGTGTCAGGTCTCTGCCTGCTTTGAATGCCTGCTGACGGGCTGAGCGTAAAAAATGCAGATCTTCAGTGTCCAGCACCCTGAAAGCGTCAGGACACTGCTGCTCGACACGCCAACCGAACTGCTCCTCAAGCATAAAACGATCAAAGATCACTACATCAGGCTGCCAGGCTCGCAGTTGCCGATCAAAACTACTGTCGTTTAACTGAATTTGCTCCTCGCGGATCTGCCACTGACTTAACTCAAAGCGATGCGGACTTTTTTCAGCCGGACTGGCAAAAATAACCTCCCAGCCCTGCTGCCGAAACATCTGGAGCAAAGACAAAATCCTGCTTCCTGCAGCAGAAGACTTAGGTTCAGGCCAGACATAACCCACCACTAAAAGCACAGCCATAAAAAATTAGTTTCATCCTCAAATCAACAGGCCGCTAGTTTACCTTTATCCAAAGAAAATAACGAATTGCACTGCTTGCTTTGAACCGGGCAGTGTTAGCATAATGTTTTGAGGTCAGTCCAGATAAAACAAACAATGAAAGCAGTCAGCCCTTACAGCACGTCAGAAGAAGTGAGCCATGCCATCAGTCATGGCATCGGCGTTTTAGCCAGTCTGTTTGGCTTGTATCTGATGCTTGAGCTGTCATCCGCTGCTGATTTTTGGCGGCAGTTAAGCAGTTGGGTATTTGGCCTGAGTCTGATTTTATTGTATGGCAGTTCCACCTTGTACCATTCAGTGCAGAACCTGAAACATAAGTTGTGGCTTCGAAAACTCGATCACTCTGCTATTTTCATCCTGATCGCCGGTACCTACACCCCTTTTACCCTGGTCAGTTTGCGGGATAACTGGGGCTGGTGGTTGTTTACCCTGGTTTGGAGCATTGCTTTTGCCGGTGTGCTGCTGAAACTGTTTACCGGGGCTAAATATCAAAAACTATCCGTTGCCTTGTATCTGATTATGGGCTGGATCGTACTGGTGGCCATCGATCCTATGCTCAGTCATGTTCCGCCCTCTGGTTTGTGGTGGTTGCTGGCAGGTGGCTTATTTTATTCGGGGGGGGTGCTATTTTATGTGCAAAAAACTTTATTTATGCACCACCTGATCTGGCATTTATTCGTATTGGCCGGCAGCACGTGCCATTTTCTGGCGGTGTATTGGTATGTTTTACCTCAGAGTTAAACTGGTGTTGAAGGCAATTCAAACCAAAACAAAGCGCCTTGTTCTGGTTCACTTTCAAAACCAATTTCGCCATGATGGGCATTGATAATAGTCTTACAGATATTTAACCCCAAACCTGTCCCCTCAGCTTTGCGACTGGTCGAGCCGTCGGCCTGAGAGAACTTTTCAAAGATACGGCTGCGGAAACTGTCCGGAATACCAGAGCCTTGATCCTGAACCTCAAACCGAATATGCCCACTGCGTTGAGTTAACCGCACAAACACGGTCTGGCCGGCTGCCGAAAATTTAATCGCATTGGATAACAGGTTATCCACCACTTGCCTGATCCGGGTCGGGTCCGCCATCACCTGACAATCCGCTAACTGAGTCTGGATACTCACCTGATACTTCGCTGCATAAGGGGCTATGCTTTCAACAGCCTGTAACACCAGTTGTTTCATCGCAGTATTAGCAAAAGATAAACTAAAATTGCCTGATTCAAACTTCTGCAGATCCAATAAATCATTAATCAGTTGAGACAAGCGTTCACTGTTCCCCAGTGCTGTTTGTAACAACTGCTGATAATGTTCAGAGCCCTCAGCGACGGCTTTACTGGCAAGCAATCCGACAGCGCCGCGGATCGACGTCAAAGGTGTGCGCAGCTCATGACTGACCGTTGAAATAAACTCATCCTTTAAGCTGTTTAACCTTTTTAGCTCTCTGTTATTTTCAGCCAACTGCGACAAACTGACCTCCAACTGCCGGGTTCGCAACGACAAAGTCGCCGAGCTGTCCTGCAGCGCTTTAGTCCGCTCTTCCACCATAGTTTGCAGAACTGTCTGGTTATAGGCCCTTTCCTGCACTGAGTGCTGCAACAGCTTATTAATTTGTCGCATATGGCGTAGCCGGTAAGCATGCCCGCCAGCTAACAGCAACAGCAGCAACAAGCCAAGCACAGCGATCACCCAGCCACGCTGCCACCACAACGGTAAGACCTCGAAAGTAAGCAGATAGGGTTGGTCCGAAAACAACGCATGTTGATTCGAACCCAGAGCTTTAAACTGATAAGTTCCGGGCTCTAACTGACTGTAATTGACTTTGGTGTAACCCGTGCTGTATTGCCAGCCATTATCAACACCTTCCAGTTGGTAAATAAACTGATTCCGTTTAGGATCGTGGTAATCCAGACTAGCCAATTCCAGACTGATGCTCTGGCCGGGCTTTAATTCAATCCTGGACCAGGAGTTTTGCATAATAGCGGGTTTTAGTTTTTTCTGATCAATCCAGATAGCAGAGACCTGGGTTGTACTTTTATGATGATTCAGCCAGAGCAGATCTGCATGGACGATAGACAAACCTCCGGCTGTGGCCAGATACAAGTTCCCTCGTTTTGACACCGAAAAAGCTTTAAAAATCATTTCCTTGTTTTTCAAGCCATCCTGCTCGGTGAAGGTGATCAAACGCTCTTGCTGGTAAGGTTTTAAACTTAAACCCTGTGCCGATAACAACCAGATATTGTTCTGTCTATCCGTATAGGCGCCCAATAATTCAGCTTTAGGCAGATGAAATACCTCCCCTAAACCCGACACTATACGGTTTTTCAGATCCAGGCTGAGTAATCCGCTACGGCTGCATACCAAGATAGTCTCGTCCGGTCCCTGTGCTATACATTGGATATCCAGCGCCTGCTCAACTGGCACCAACTCTGTCATCGAACGTAATTCGCCGTTGGAGGGGTCAAGCATAAACAGTCCGGAATAACGGGTGCCTATCCAAATCTTACCCTGGATCTCTTGCACCACCTGCACCGCATCTCCCACTTTCTGCTGAGCCATATCCTGTAACCAGAATTGATGACGACCGGCCGGATCCCAGCGCATCAGACCGTTTTGCCATAATCCCAACCACAAGCTGCCATCTGACAAGCTAACCAAATCACGCACGTTTTGCCACTGAGTACCGGCTCTGTTTTGTCCTGAATCCAGTTGCCGCAGTTGTTGCTTGTCTTCATCAAATTGCCACAAACCTGTGTCTGAACCTATATAGAGGTCTCCCTGAGCGGATCTGGTGATGGCATTGACCCGGGCTGGCATCGCAACAGACAGTACAGCTCCGGTTTTTCTGTTGAGCCGATAAAGCTGATCCGAGCTTCCCAACCACAGCATGTCATCTTCCACCTTTACCGCGGTCCACTGCTGTTGAGCCAAAGCAGCAGCTTGCGGGCTCCAGCGGGTTAAATCAGTAAAAGCCGAAGGTTGATGCCGGCCATAAAATAGACCCCGCTCCCTGCTGCCAACCCACAACAAACCACTGCGATCGACCAGCAAAGAACGCACGTTAATACCAGCGAGTAATTGTTTGCTGTCAGAAAAAGCTTCAAAGGCACCAGAAGTCAGGGAGACCTTATAGACCCCATCAAAAGTACCGACCAACAAGTTCCCCTGCTGATCCGCTTCAAGTGCATTGATAATAGGACTGACCGCATCATCGAAAAAAGGAACAGATGTAAACTCAGACGAAGCAGGGTCAAATTTAAATAATGAGCTGCGCCCTCCTACCCATAACTCATTGCCATGAGCATATAAAGTACGCATTTCATTATTGATACTATGCGGACCAAAGGCCTGATACGGCTTACTGAGTCCTTGTTCTGCAGTCCAACGATGCAGCCCCTCGCTGGTTGCAATCCAGATGCTGTGATCGTCAGTCTGAGCCAGCGCCCAGATCCGTGGATGAACCAGCGGCTGCGCCGAGTCTTGTGCCCCTATCTGCTCTAAGGTGCCGTCCGGGTGCAATAGCTGCAACCCTTTGTTGGTTCCTATCCAGAGCCCACCATTTTTATCCAGTAATAAACTCTGAATGTAGTTACTACTTAACACTAAAGCGCTGTCAGGACTGGCAGAATAATACGAGACTTGCCCGGTGTGGGTATTGACTTTGCTCAGCCCCATGCCCCAACTGCCAATCCAGAGCTGGCCTTGTCCGTCCATCAGCAGTGCATCAATATCCGGCACCAGGATGTTCTGACTGACAGATGCAGGCAGCACATCAAAAGCTTCCAGTTCGTAGCCGTTGTATCGCAACAGGCCTGTATTGGTAGAACCCAGCCAGATATACCCGTCTTTATCCTGCACTATCCGGTAAATACTGGCATTGGGCAAACCATCATCGACGCTCAGACGGGTGAAATGCGTTTGAGCAAATAGAGCAAAACTGCCGCATAGCAGCCAAAAGATGAGCAGCACAGAGGACCACCGGATCATCATCTATTCAGCTCTCCGGTCCGAGTAAACACAAAAAAACCTGATGCAAATTCAACCCCAGCAGAGGAACCACAGCCAATAGGTGTAAACAAACAATACCATAGCCCGGCCTCCTTGCCAGAGCCTGAATTGGAAAAAATACAGTTGTGCTTTATCTCGCTATTGCAATGCCATAAAATCGGCCCCATTAACGAATCAACTGAATACCTTATTGAATTTAAATGCCGGAGTAATGCATGTCCACTATTAAACACAGCCGTTTATTGATTTTAGGTTCAGGCCCTGCGGGCTATACAGCGGCTGTCTACGCTGCGCGCGCCAATTTAAATCCGGTGCTGCTGACCGGCATGCAGGCCGGCGGTCAGTTAACCACCACCACTGAAGTAGAAAACTGGCCGGGTGACCCACACGGCTTAACAGGTCCGGCCCTGATGGACCGGATGAAAGCGCATGCGGAAACCTTCAATACCGAAATTCTGTTTGATCACATCCACACTGTCGATCTGAAACAACGTCCGTTTCTGTTAACAGGTGACAACGGTCAATATAGCTGTGATGCACTGATCATTGCTACAGGTGCCTCAGCCAAGTACCTGGGATTACCGTCAGAGCAAACCTACAACGGCCGTGGCGTGTCTGCCTGTGCCACTTGTGATGGTTTCTTTTACCGCAATCAAAAAGTTGCTGTTGTAGGGGGTGGTAACACTGCTGTGGAAGAAGCTTTGTATTTAGCCAATATCGCCTCAGAAGTGCATTTGGTGCACCGCCGTGACAGCTTTAAAGCGGAAAAAATTCTGGTAGACCGCTTAATGGCGAAAGTGGCGTCAGGCAATATTATTTTGCACACCCACCGTGAACTGGAAGAAATTCTGGGTGATGAGATGGGCGTCAACGGCATCCGCTTAAAATCCACCAACGGCCAGCCGACTGAGGATGTAGCCGTTGCGGGTGTGTTTATTGCGATAGGTCATAAACCAAATACCGACATTTTTGCCGGCCAGTTGGAAATGAACGGCGGTTATCTGAAAGTACAAAGCGGAACAGAGGGCAATGCCACTCAAACCAGTATTGAAGGTGTGTTTGCTGCCGGTGATGTGTCGGATCATATCTACCGTCAGGCCATTACCTCGGCGGGTACAGGTTGTATGGCGGCGTTAGATGCAGAGCGTTATTTAGACGCTTTAGCCAAGTAATGTCGCAGCGACAAAGGTAAATAAGGGTGATCTATTTACCTGAATTATCAGCGACCTCTTTTGAGTTTCCTCCGGTCAGTCAGGCGCTGACTGAACCGGACGGCTTGTTGGCGATGGGCGGTGACTTATCGCCACAGCGTTTACTCAAGGCCTATCAAAACGGCATTTTTCCCTGGTTTAGCCCCGGTGATCCACTGTTGTGGTGGAGTCCCTCCCAGCGAGCTATGTTCAGACCAGGTGTATTAAAACCCAATCGCACACTGCGAAAAGTCCTGCATCATGCAGACTTTCGGATCAGTATTAACAGGGCTTTCGCTGCGGTGATCAAAGCCTGCAGTGCCCCTCGTCCAACGCAACAAGGCACCTGGATAGTTCCGGATATTCAGCAGGCCTATATTACCTTGCATCAGCAAGGCCATGCCCATAGTGTTGAGATTTGGTCTGATGATGAGTTGGTTGGTGGTTGTTATGGCGTGATGGTAGGGCAGCTATTTTGTGGCGAATCCATGTTTAATACCCAGCCCAATACGGCAAAAATAGCACTGGTGGCGTTACAGCAGCATTTATCCACCTTTGCCACAGGCTATATTGATTGTCAGATGATGAATCCTTTTCTTCAACAGTTAGGGGCCGAGCCTCTTTCGCGTCGGACTTATCTGACTTTGCTGGCGAATCATAAAACGCTACCCTGTCCAGCGGATAGCTGGCAAGCAAAGGATATAGAGTTGGAGCTTTAAGATGTCAGGCTTAAAACTTGGAGTCAGTCAGCAGCAACAATGCAATTATCTGCCAGATCGACAAGAGCGCCTGTTGTTTACCTTACCGGATGAGCCTCTGAGCGCTGAATTCTACCAACAACTGCTGACACTGAATTTCAGACGCAGTGGCGAACAAATTTATACCACCTACTGTGAAGGCTGCCAGCAGTGCCAGTCAGTACGACTTAAAGCGACAGAGGTTCAACTCAGCAGCAGCCAGCGCCGGCTCTGGAGCAAAGCAAAACGCAGTCAGTGGCGCTATCAATGGGCACAGACTGAAGATAAAAATAACTGCACTGAAAAATACTATGCTCTTTACCAGTCTTACATCGACAGCAAACATGCCGGCAGTTCGATGTCACCGACCAGTCCGGAGCAAATGTCGTATCTGTGGCAAGCCAACTGGTTGAAAATACAGTTTCTGGAGCAATATCTGGACGATCAACTGGTGGCGGTAACCGTCGTGGATTGCACCCCGGATGCCTTTTCCGCTGTTTATACTTTTTATCAGACCGGTCATGCGCTGGCGTTTGGCACTCTGGCTATCCTGGCGCTGATTGAGCAGGCAAAAGCGGAAACAATCCAGTTTGTGTATCTGGGTTATTACATCCAGCACTGTCAAAAAATGAATTACAAAGCAAAGTTTTTGCCACAACAACGTTTTATAGCCGGAGAATGGCTGTCATTTTGCTAAATCTGTCTATGTTGCTTTACTTATCTGCCCTTTTTCGGCAAAATCTGCGGCAGTTTTTTGAACTGATGAATTTAAATAAGAGGCTGGCACGCTGAATGGCGAAAGAAGACGTAATTGAAATGCAAGGGACTATCTTAGATACCCTGCCAAATACCATGTTTAAGGTCGAGTTAGAAAACGGCCACGTAGTTATTGCCCACATTTCAGGCAAAATGCGTAAAAACTACATTCGCATTCTGACAGGCGACAAAGTCACTGTTGAATTAACTCCTTACGATCTGACCAAAGGTCGCATCGTGTTCCGTCAACGTTAAGATTTGATGGAACCAGATAGCGTTACAGGCTATTTGCTGCATTCGGAATAAAGAAAAACCCGGCCAAGCCGGGTTTTTCGTATATCAATAGCATGACTCAGTTTCAGGCGGGTATCGCCTCTTCGTTATAGTCAAACTCCAGCTCGTCGCCTTTCAGATCAACACGCACATCGCCGCCATTGGCCAGACGGCCAAACAGTATTTCGTTGGCCAAAGGTTTTTTCAGTTGCTCCTGAATGACCCGAGCCATTGGACGGGCCCCCATCGCCTGATCATAACCTTTGTCAGCCAGCCATTGACGGGCAGCACCAGACAATTCCATTGACACTTGCTTTTTATCCAGTTGCACCTGCAAGTCGCAGACAAACTTATCGACAATCTGCAGAATAATGTCGCGGGCTAAATGTTTAAACCAAATGATGCCATCTAAACGGTTTCTGAACTCAGGACTAAAAGTCCGGTTAATCTCGGCTAAGGCGTCGTGGCTGTGATCCTGCTGTTTAAAGCCGATGGTTTTACGCACCGTCTCCTGTACACCGGCATTGGTGGTCATCACCAGAATCACATTACGAAAATCAACTTTACGGCCACTGTTGTCCGTTAAGGTCCCATGATCCATCACCTGCAACAAAATGTTGTAAATGTCGGTATGGGCCTTTTCGATTTCGTCCAGCAGCACCACTGAATAAGGGTGTTTTGATACCGCATCGGTCAGCAAACCACCCTGATCAAAACCGACATAACCCGGCGGTGCACCAATCAAACGACTGACGGCATGACGTTCCATGTACTCGGACATATCAAAGCGCAGCAACTCAACGCCCATGATTTTGGCCAGTTGCTTTGTCACCTCCGTTTTACCTACCCCGGTAGGACCTGCGAATAAGAAGTTCCCTATAGGTTTTTCTTCATTGCCCAAACCAGAGCGGGATAAACGAATCGCCGAAGTTAACACTTCAATAGGCTCGTCCTGACCAAACACCACCATTTTTAAGTTGCGGTCTAAGTTGGCCAGCACATCTTTATCAGAAGCCGACACGGACTTCTCCGGAATACGTGCCATTTTGGCAATAATGTGCTCAATTTCCGGCACATTAATCACTTTTTTCCGTTTCGACACAGGCAATAAACGCTGACTGGCTCCGGCTTCGTCAATCACATCTATGGCTTTATCCGGCAGATGCCGCTCGTTGATGTATTTGGCCGACAGCTCTGCGGCAGCACGCAGCGCTTTTTGGGTGTAACGTACCCCATGGTGCGCTTCGTAGCGCTCTTTTAAACCTTGCAGAATTTGCGTAGTGTCATCGACACTGGGCTCCACCACATCAATTTTCTGGAAACGGCGCACCAGCGCTGTATCTTTTTCAAAGATGTTTTTAAACTCCTGATAGGTGGTGGACCCTATGCAACGCAGGCGGCCACTGGAGAGCAGAGGTTTAATCAGATTAGAGGCGTCCATCACACCACCGGATGCAGCACCAGCACCAATGACGGTATGAATTTCGTCAATAAACAACACTGCATCTTTTTCGCTTTCGATTTCTTTCAGCAAGGATTTTAAGCGTTTCTCAAAATCACCACGGTATTTAGTACCTGCCAGCAACGAGCCCATGTCCAGCGAATAAATGGTGGCATTGGCAATGACGTCAGGCACCTGATTATTCACAATGCGGTAGGCCAGACCTTCGGCAATGGCAGTTTTACCCACCCCAGCTTCGCCGACCAACAAGGGGTTATTTTTCTTACGACGGCACAGCACCTGAATAGTGCGTTCCAGCTCCATATCCCGGCCAACCAGAGGATCGATCTGACCATTTTTCGCCAGAATATTCAGATTGGCGGTGAAACTTTCCAGGTATTTATTTTCATCAATCTGCACATCACCGTTTTCATCCTGCTGCTCGTCCTGGTGCTCAATTTTTTCGGTTTTAATCACGCCATGCGAAATGTAATTGACGATATCCAGCCGGCTGATGTCGATTTTTTTCAGCAAATACACAGCCTGTGATTCCTGCTCGCTGAAAATAGCGACCAGGACGTTAGCTCCTGTGACTTCCGACTTACCTGAGGACTGCACATGAAACACGGCACGTTGCAGCACACGCTGAAATCCAAGCGTAGGCTGGGTGTCGCGGTCTGTATCGTCATCAGGTAACAAAGGGGTGGTTGAATCAATAAAGTGCGACAGATCAAGCCGCAAACGGTCTATATTGGCACCGCAGGATCTCAATGCCTCGCCGGCCGCTGGGTTATCCAACAACGCTAATAATAAATGTTCGACTGTCATGTACTCATGACGTTTTTCCCGCGCAAACCGAAACGCCAGATTTAAGGTTAACTCAAGATCTTTGTTCAACATACAACATCACTCCTAATCCACCTGAGTTACTACAGCAGTTGTTTGGCGTTAAGCCCGCTCCATCGTACATAACAACGGATGTTCGTGCTCTTTCGCATAAATGGACACTTGCTGAACTTTGGTCTCTGCTACCTCGGCGGTAAATACACCACAAACCGCCATACCTTCGTAATGCACTTTCAACATAATTTCGCTGGCTTTTTCATATTGCATATTAAAAAACCGGGTCAACACATCAATGACAAAATCCATCGGGGTGTAGTCATCATTATGCAGTATGACTTTATACAGAGAAGGAGGTTTCACCTGTTGCCGGGTTTTCTCCACTACTCCGTGATCTATTACGTTGTTTTCTTTATAACCGCTCATAAACTATAGCCACGCCTGTTCAAAGCATCAAAATTGCATTGATGAATTTTTTCACCGGACCCAAAGCCACTACAGGCTTTGCGGCCACTCTGTATGCCTTATCTTATAGATAGTACCTGCAACGCCCCTTTACAAGGGTGTAAAAAACTTGACTAGCTGCACAAATTATCTACAGTAAATGGTGGAGTCTGCCTGCAGCTCCCTGTTGCTCCGTCTTAGAATACAGAATTTAGCTAACTTAGAGAAGGAAGTAGTATGGCTACCGGTAAAGTGAAATGGTTCAATAATGCCAAAGGATTTGGGTTTATTCGTGAAGATGGCCGTGACGAAGACATCTTCGCCCATTATTCAACCATTAACATGGATGGCTACCGTACGCTGAAGGCCGGCCAGGACGTGGTATTTGACCTGTCTGAGGGCCCAAAAGGGTTACATGCAGTAAATATTGCACTGCCAGAAGGCCATAAACCTGAGTAAGGTTCTGAAGCTCACTATCCATATATGAAATGCCGGCCCAAGCCGGCATTTTTCTTTATTCTCTCCAATTCAAATGCCTAGAGGACCATTATGCTCCCAGCATCGTGCGCGTTTGCCGCCTAGCCGCAACATCAATTAGGTTGGGGAATATCTAAGTAAAAAGGCGCACTAGGCGCCTTTTAGTTACTTCATCAAATTGACAAAAAATTACAGTGCTGCTAAGGCCTGATTAAAGGTAGCACTTGGACGCATAGCTTTTGATGCTAACGCATCGTCTGGCTTGTAGTAGCCGCCGATATCTACCGCTTTGCCTTGCACAGAGTTTAATTCCTGCACAATTTTGGCTTCGTTTTCTGTTAACGCTTTAGCTAGCGGTGCGAATCGGGCCGCTAAAGCTGTATCTTTGCTTTGTGCCGCCAGCGCTTCAGCCCAGTAGAAGGCTAGATAGAAGTGGCTGCCACGGTTGTCCAACTGGCCTAGTTTACGGGTTGGTGATTTGTCGTTATCCAGGAATTTAGCCGTCGCCTGATCCAACGCATCTGCCAGTACCTGAGCTTTCGCATTGCCAGTCACCTGACTTAAATGCTCCAAAGATGCAGCCAACGCCAGGAATTCACCTAATGAATCCCAACGTAAGTGGTTTTCTTCAACAAACTGCTCGACGTGCTTAGGTGCAGAACCACCGGCACCAGTTTCAAACAAACCACCACCGTTCATCAGAGGTACGATAGACAACATCTTGGCACTGGTACCTAATTCCAGAATTGGGAATAAGTCTGTTAAGTAGTCACGTAATACGTTGCCTGTGACAGAAATGGTATCCAGACCTTGTTTCATCCGTTTTAAGGTGTGACGGGTCGCCTCTTCCGGTGCCATGATCTGAATATCTAAACCACTGGTATCGTGATCTTTTAAGTAACGTTCTACTTTAGCAATCAGCTGAGCATCGTGAGCACGGTTTTTATCTAACCAGAATACCGCAGGAGTTTTGCTTAAACGGGCACGGTTGACCGCCAGTTTGACCCAATCCCGGATTGGTGCATCTTTGGCCTGGCACATACGCCAGATATCACCTTGCTCGACGTTATGCTGAATAAGCACAGTGCCTGTCGCATCAACCACACGTACCTGACCCGCCGCTTTCATTTCGAAGGTCTTGTCGTGTGAACCGTATTCTTCGGCTTTTTGCGCCATTAAACCCACGTTTGGTACTGAACCCATAGTGCGTGGATCAAAAGCACCGTGTTCTTTACAGAAATTGATGGTTTCCTGGTAGACACCAGCATAGCAACGGTCAGGAATAATAGCTTTAGTGTCTTTTAACTTACCGTCCGGGCCCCACATCTGGCCAGACGAACGGATAGCGGCAGGCATAGACGCATCGATAATCACATCGCTTGGCACATGTAAGTTAGTGATGCCCTTATCAGAATTCACCATCGCCAGTGCTGGTTGTTTGGCATACACAGCTTTAATGTCGGCTTCAATTTCAGCTTTTTTATCGGCTGGCAGCTTGGCGATTTTTGCGTAGACATCACCTAAACCGTTGTTGGCATCGACACCCAATTCAGCAAAAGTGGCGGCATGTTTTTCAAATACTTCTTTGAAGTACACTGTCACCACATGACCAAACATAATAGGGTCAGAGACTTTCATCATGGTGGCTTTTAAATGCACCGACAGCAGCACGTCTTTCGCTTTTGCATCGGCAATTTCTGCGGCAATAAAATCACGCAGCGCTTTTTTGCTCATGGCTGAGGCATCAATGATTTCACCGGCTTTCACTGCGGTTTTTTCTTTCAGCACTGTGACGCTGCCATCCGCAGCCACATGCTCGATACGCACCTGTCCGGCCTCTTTAATAGTCACAGACTGCTCGCTACCGTAGAAATCACCAGCGCTCATATGAGCCACATGAGATTTCGACTCTTTGCTCCAGGCGCCCATAGAATGCGGGTTCTTACGGGCATATTGTTTGACAGAAGCAGGAGCACGACGGTCAGAGTTACCTTCACGCAGCACAGGGTTGACTGCACTACCTTTGATTTTGTCGTAACGGCTACGCGCTTCTTTTTCTTCGGCTGTTTTTGGCTCTTCCGGATAATCCGGCAGTGCATAACCTTTGGCCTGCAATTCTTTAATGGCCGCCACTAACTGAGGAATAGAGGCACTGATATTCGGTAGTTTGATAATGTTGGCTTGTGGCGTATTCGCCAGCTCACCTAAGGCGGTCAGAGCGTCTGGTTGACGCTGCTCTTCAGTCAGAAATTCAGGGAATAAGGCAATGATACGGCCAGCCAAAGAAATATCCTGAGTTTCAACTTCAATGTCAGCCGTTTTAGCAAAAGCCTGCACTATAGGTAAAAAAGAATAGGTGGCCAGGGCCGGGGCTTCGTCCGTAATAGTGTAAATAATATTTGAGGTGGTCATATCGTTTCCTGGATTTACAGCAAAATTGAGTCGTTAGCCAGGCACATCAGAGTTGAAGTGACCTGTGCTGTTTAAAACGTTACAGTTACTCGTGGTGCGCGAGTATAACAGCGCTGATTCTAAGCGCCTAGTCAAGGACATGCGCTTTACGACAGAAGTAGTAGATGCCCAAATACTGTCAGGCCTTATCCTACCTAATTGTCAGGCTAAAATGCAGCATCCGGCGGCCTGACCACTTAAGCAACACTGACGATTTATGGGCATCTTGCCGCAATTACAACAAAAGATCGGTTTTTTTGTCCATCTATGGCATAAAGAGCGCGCCTTGTTGGTTTTTTCTCTGTCTTCTTTTAACCAACACATCCATAGGAGGAGCCTCTTTTATGTCCCGACCTTTATTGCACTTAACCGTGGCCGCTGTGTTGTATTTTCAGGGTCGTTATTTATTGGTAGAAGAAAAAGATAAAAATTCTGGCCTTTTGGTACTGAATCAGCCTGCAGGTCATGTGGAAGAACAGGAGGATGTAGTCAGTGCCATAAAACGCGAGTTGTGGGAAGAAACTGGTTTAGACTTAGCCCCTGATGCCTGGTTAGGTATTTCTCAGCTTAAAGCCGCCAATGATCATTTTTATGTGCGGGTAAATTTTGTCTTTACCCCTGCTACGTTACCCACTCACTATCAGCCACAGGACGATGATATCAGGGCCTTGCACTGGTTGACTCTGGAGGAGTTACGCACTCATGCCCTGCCCGTGCGTAGTCCACTGGTGCTGGATGCCATCACGCAGTTTGAGCAAAACCAGTTGCTGCCGCTGTCTCAGATCCGAAATGTGGTCACAGATTCGCTTTGATTAACATTTTTTGGCAAAGAATTTGGTGCTATAATCCGCGCCCGTTCCCATCCAGCCAGTTAAAAGTACGGTGTAATGTCAGATAACAGCAGCAAAAAAGTCATAGTCGGTATGTCCGGCGGCGTGGATTCCTCAGTCTCAGCCTACCTGCTGATGCAGCAAGGTTATCAGGTCGAAGGCCTGTTTATGAAAAACTGGGAAGAAGATGATGACAGCGAATACTGCGCTGCTGCAGAAGATTTAAAAGATGCTCAGGCGGTCTGTGACAAGCTGGGTATTAAGCTGCATAAAGTCAACTTTGCCGCTGAATACTGGGACAACGTGTTTGAATATTTCCTGGCCGAATACAAAGCCGGCCGCACGCCGAATCCGGATATTATGTGCAACAAGGAGATTAAGTTTAAAGCTTTCCTTGAATTTGCTGCCGAAGCTTTAGGTGCCGACTATATAGCCACAGGCCATTATGTGCAGCGCCGCGAAGTCGACGGTCACTGGCAGTTATTGCGCGGACTGGACAGCAATAAAGATCAAAGTTATTTCCTCTACACCATAGGTGAAGAGCATGTAGCGCAAACCCTGTTTCCTGTCGGTCATCTGGAAAAACCTCTGGTACGCGCCATCGCCGAAGAACAAGGTTTAGTTACCCACGATAAAAAAGACAGTACGGGTATCTGTTTTATCGGCGAGCGCAAATTTAAAGATTTCCTGCAAAAGTATTTACCAGCCCAGCCTGGTGATATTTACACAGTAGACGGCGATAAAATTGGCCAGCACGATGGCCTGATGTATCACACTTTAGGCCAGCGCAAAGGTTTGCGGATTGGCGGCTTAAAAGATGGGGATGATCAGCCCTGGTATGTGGTAGCCAAAGATTTGGTCAATAACCGTTTGATTGTCGCTCAAGGCCATGATCACCCTAGCATGTTCTCTAAAGGCTTAGTTGCCAATCAATTGCATTGGGTCGACCGCACAGGACCGCAGCAGCTACTTCGCTGCACGGTCAAAACCCGTTATCGTCAGACCGATATTCCATGCACCCTGACCCCAATGCCGGATGGCACTGTGGTTGTGGTATTTGATCAGCCTCAAAAAGCCGTGACCCCGGGTCAGTCTGCTGTGTTTTACAGCGATGAGATTTGTTTGGGTGGTGGCATTATCAATTCGGCCATACAGTAATTTATGCAACACAGTATTGAGACTCAAACCCTTGCTCTGGCGGGTATGTGCCAGGCCCTGAAGCTTTTACAACAAGTCACCCGCACTAATGATGTCGCGCTTAGTGATTTGCAACTGTGTTTAGCCAGTATCGCGAACTTATCTCCGGCTGAACCTTTGGATATTTATGGCAAGGATCTGGCGAACCTCAAAGCAGGTTATCAGTGTCTGGTCGAGCAGTTAGGTGACAATCAGCGTAAAGATGTTGAACTGACCCGTTATGTGGTGTCCGTCATTGCGCTGGAGCGTAAACTGAGCAAAAACCGCGATAATCTGGATAACCTGGGTAAACGCTTATCCCGTTTAGAGCAGCAACTGCAGCATTTTGCCATTACCGATGAAAATATCATCGCCAATCTGGCGGATATTTATGTTGAATGCATCAGCTCGTTAGGCACCCGAATTCAGGTGGCCGGACAGCCAGAACTGCTGAAGCAACCGCTGGTGCAGCATAAAGTCCGGGCTTTGTTATTAGCCGCTATCCGTGCCGTGGTGTTATGGCGTCAGGCCGGTGGCAGTCGTTTGCATTTTATTTTCAAACGCAAAGCCTTGCTCAGTGAAGCCAAATCCGTGTTACAGACTATTGCCCCAACCCATTCATAGGAGCACCTAATGGAATTATCAGCATTAACCGCCATCTCCCCTGTCGATGGCCGCTATGGCTCAAAGGTAAGCGAGCTGCGCGAGTTTTTTAGTGAATATGGTTTAATCAAATTCCGGGTGACTGTGGAAGTGCGTTGGTTGCAAAAGTTAGCAGCTACAGCGGCCATTACAGAAGTACCGGCTTTATCCGACAGCGCCAATGCATTACTCAACTCAATTGTCGACAATTTCAGTCTGGCAGATGCACAGCGGGTCAAAGACATTGAGCGCACCACCAACCATGACGTCAAAGCTGTTGAATATTTATTAAAAGAAAAAGTAGCCAATCACGCTGAGTTAGCAGCGGTCAGTGAATTTATTCACTTTGCCTGTACCTCAGAAGATATCAATAACCTGTCACACGGTTTGATGTTAGGTGCAGCCCGAGATCAGGTACTATTGCCATTGTGCGACCAGTTATTAAGCGAAATCAAAACCTTAGCTCAGAAGTACAAAGCTATTCCTATGATGGCCCGTACTCACGGTCAGCCTGCCTCACCTACCACTTTAGGTAAAGAGATGGCGAACGTATATATGCGATTAAAGCGTCAGCGTGAACAAATTGCCAAAGTGGAGCTGCTGGGTAAAATCAACGGCGCTGTGGGGAACTACAACGCACATTTATCTGCTTACCCAAACCTGAACTGGCATCAGTTTGCAGAAGAGTTTGTCACCAGCTTAGGTTTAAGCTGGAACCCATACACCACGCAAATTGAACCACATGACTACATTGCCGAGCTGTTTGACGCCATAGCGCGTTTTAACACCATTCTGCTCGACTTCGACCGTGATGTCTGGGGTTATATAGCGTTAGGACACTTTAAGCAGCGCACTATTGCCGGTGAGATTGGCTCGTCCACTATGCCGCATAAAGTCAACCCCATCGACTTTGAAAACTCCGAAGGTAACCTGGGTCTGGCGAATGCCATATTCCAGCATTTATCGTCTAAGCTGCCGGTATCACGCTGGCAGCGCGATTTAACAGATTCGACTGTGCTGCGTAACTTAGGTGTAGGTTTTGCGTATACAGTGATTGCGTACCACGCCAGCCTCAAAGGCATCAGCAAACTGGAAGTAAACGAAGCCAACCTGCTCAGTGAGCTGGATCAGAACTGGGAATTACTGGCTGAGCCGGTTCAGACCGTCATGCGTAAATATGGCATTGAACAGCCCTATGAAAAGCTGAAAGAACTGACCCGCGGTAAGCGCATCACACCGCAGGATTTAGCTGTGTTTATCGACAAGTTAGAACTGCCGGAACAAGTGAAAACCGAACTTAAAGCGCTGCGCCCGGATAACTATATAGGTGCAGCTGTCGAGTTAGTCGATTTACTGAACTAAGCTTGGTGTTAACAAGTGATTTTTTACAGGGCGATTTTATCGCCCTGTTTTTATGGTGAACCAGAACTATGTACCAATTATGTTTAAATGAATTAACACCAGCGCAGTTTTTAGCAGAGTACTGGCAGAAAAAGCCACTGCTTATCAAAGCGGGCTTTAGAAACTTTATCGACCCAATCAGCCCGGATGAACTGGCAGGCCTTGCCGGTGAAGAAGAAATCGAATCCCGTATTGTCAGCAATAAAAATGCAGTCTGGGATATGGAAACCGGTCCTTTTGAAGATTTCAGCCATTTAGGCGAAGACGGCTGGACTTTGTTAGTGCAGGCTGTCGATCACTGGCACCCACAATCCGCCGCTTTGATCGAGCCGTTTCGTTTTATCCCGAACTGGCGTATTGACGATTTGATGGTGAGCTTTTCTACTGCAGGGGGCGGCGTGGGCCCGCATCTGGACCAATACGACGTGTTTATTATTCAGGGTCAGGGCAAAAGGCACTGGCGGGTCGGTATGCCGGACAGTAGCTTAAAACAGATTTGCCCTCACCCCCGTTTATTGCAGGTTAGCCCTTTTATCGACTGCATCAATGTGATCACTGAACCTGGCGATATTTTATATATTCCACCGGGTTGCCCGCATGATGGTATCTCTTTGGATCCCTCACTGAACTACTCGGTCGGTTTCCGTGCGCCAGCACAAAAAGATTTGCTGACAGGTCTGGCTGATCATCTGATCGATCAGGACATTACAGGTCAGCGTTTTACTGATCCAGAGCGTCAGGTCCCCGCTTCTGTAGGCGCTATCAGCGAGCAGGATTTAAACCAGGTTCAGGCTTTGCTACGTCAGTTAGTGGATGATAAAGCCTTTGCCGCAGAGTGGTTTGGCAGTTATATCAGTCATGCTAAACATGAACTGGATACCACTGAACCTGATCCACATTATGAAGCTGACGAAATTGCTGAGTATCTGGAAGAAGGCTCAGTGCTGGCGAAATTAGGTGGACTGCGCACTTTGTATTATCAGGCAGGCCCTGCAGAGGATATTCAGCTTTTCATCAATGGTGACCGCTTTTTAGTGCCAGCGAATGAACTCAAGACAGTAAAAATGCTGACCGATCAGGTGAGTCTTGCAGTCGAAGATTGCCAGCATTTTGCTGCTGACCATGGCCGCTTACAGTTGATCACTGTATTGATTAACAAAGGCTACTGGTATTTTACTGAGTAAAGCAAAGTACCTGGCAAATAAAAAACCGCCCTTTTTTGAAGTGGCGGTTTTTATGGTGCTGCTGAACTGGCGCCGTTGAACTGACGTTCAACATCCAGCCTAACGCGCTGTAAAGATTTATATACTTTGGATCGACTTAACTTTGCTTAGTCCAGAGCTCTTCTTTATCAAATAAATCATATAAACCATGGGCACGGTGGATCAGCAAATTAGCAAAATCCTTCTTCGTTTGATCAATAGCCCCTGAGCTCATGATTTGGTCGGCTTTGAGTTGCCAGTTTAATGAGAATGCTCTGACCGCTTCACGTGCATCTTTCGCGACTGACAATGGCAGATGATCTGTAGGTAAATCACCACTTATCACCCAGTATTGTTTGCGATCTTGGGCGGTAATCTTCCAAACCGCCATTAATGGTGTTAAATAACGAGATTCAGATACCGCGACGTTATCCGGCAGTATGCCCTTTTCTGCCAAATAAGCATTGGCTTTCTGGAACTGATGACGGGCCCATTCGTTATTGAGTTCTTCCCGTTGTTGCGCGGTTAGTTGTTCTTTCATTGCTGCTTTCCTTTCTCCAAGTCGCGCTACTTTATGTGACTCAATCGCTACAATCAAGAGCCAGCATAAATTGTCGACAATCATCTGGTCTTACCAGATTTTGTTTTTCGGTTCCGATGGCGAAAGCAGTGATGAAGTGGTACATTCCGCGGCGCAAAAAGCCCTTACGCCCTGCCCTCTATGGCGAGGTGAGTTATATCAACGGAGAATAAGTCGTGGCTGTATTTAACCATCCTGAATTTGATAACCATGAGCAAGTTGTATTCTGCAGTGATGAAAACACTGGTTTAAAGGCCATTATTGCTATTCATAGCACAGCCTTAGGTCCGGCAACAGGTGGCTGCCGTATGTGGGATTACGTCGCTGATGAAGATGCCTTAGTTGACGTGTTGCGTTTATCCCGCGGCATGACGTACAAAAATGCCATGGCGGGTTTGCCACTGGGCGGCGGTAAAGCGGTGATTATCGGTGATGCGAAAAAAATTAAATCCGAAGCTCTGTTTCGCAAGTTTGGTCAATTCGTACACTCATTGAGTGGCCGTTATGTCAGCGCTGAAGATGTTAATATCACCACAGGCGATATCATGATCGTCAACAAAGAAACGCCTTATGTGGCTGGCTTGGAAGGCTTGAGCGGCAACCCTGGCCCATTCACCGCACTGGGAACTTACCGTGGTATCAAAGCAGCAGCTAAGCATAAATTTGGCACCGATGATCTGAAGGGACTGACGGTCGCGGTACAAGGCTTAGGCAGTGTCGGTTTTTATCTGTGCGAATACCTGCATAAAGAAGGCGTAAAGCTGATTGTGACAGACATCAATCAGGACGCCGTTAGCCGCGCCGTTGCTCAGTTTAATGCGACAGCCGTGGGTTTGGATGAAATCTATGCAGTTGACGCCGATATCTATGCGCCTTGCGCTTTAGGTGCCACCCTTAACGACAGCACTATTGCGCAGCTCAAATGCAAAATCATTGCAGGTTGTGCCAATAACCAGCTCAAAGAAAGCCGTCATGGTGAACTGTTACGCCAAAAAGGCATTTTGTATGCGCCGGATTACGTGATCAACGCTGGTGGCATTATCAATGTGGCGATGGAAATGCGCGAGCAAGGCTACAACGCTGAAGAGTCTACCGCTAAGGTCAATCAGATTTACCATACGCTGATCACTATCTTTGAGCGCGCTGATGCGCAGCAAAAACCCACCAACGAAGTGGCTGATTTAATGGCGCAGGAAATTATCCGTAACGCCCGTTGATACTTATCCAGTTCAAGCGTTGATCAACAAAGGGGCTTAAAGCCCCTTTGTTATTTTCAGTCGTTTCCTGATGGAACCTTCTGTAGTTATTGATACCAGTCTGTCCAGTCTTTGGTCAGCCAGTACACTTGCAAACTGGCGGTTTCCGCAGCCAATTTTGAGAACAAATCATAGTTTGACAAATTCACCGTCAATAAGCAGTTTAAGCCACAATTCACCGGCCTGAAGGTTGCGCTGGATGCGGCATACACCTGTGCATTGAGCTGGTGCATTTGGGATAATTTCTTCACCCGCAGCGCATGGTAATCGCTGCTGATAAATAAATAGTTTTTGGTTTTATCCAGCTTTTGCTCCAAAGAGGCAAACTCATGATAAGTGGTTGGTCCGCCATCAAAACAGGAGATAGCCGCATACTCTGTTTTCTGCTTTAACAGTTCTTCATAAGGCGCGCAGTGCAAGGTTGTCATATACACATGGGCGGGCCGCTGCTGCGCATTCATCATCAAAGCCAACTGATTAATTCGATTACTGGCACAATCCGGTAAACTATGCTCGTTGCCGCCACAGCCCAGCAGCACATAGTCGCCATTAAACTGAGCAGGCAGTTCCGCGGTACTAATCTGGGTGTTGTACCAATGCCGCACCTGATTGGCCAGCAGCGTATTACCAGTTAAATAAAACCACATCAGCAGCAACCACAAGCCTTTATGGCGGTAGTACAGACAGGCGAAAAAAAACAGCCAGAGAAATATATTCTGCGGGTATAAAAAGGGTTCTAAAAAATCTTTCACTTTCTGATCCTTGAACTGTATCAGTCACTGTTTATACCCTAAGTAATTGATGTTGCGGTGAAGCGACAAGTGCTCGAGCCCCCAGGAGCATAGTTCACCTATGTGATTGGGGCGAGAGCACGCAGTCAACAAAACTGCAGCTTCAAGTACGACGGGTATGCAACGATACCACAGAGTCACTAAGTCACCATTCAGCTAACACTGTTATTTTATTAAAAATTTTTTCAACTGCCGCAGTCTGTGATCTAAGCTTTCTGGCGTGCTGTGGTAAGATGTCAACACAGAAAGAGCCAACAAGGTTAATGGAGTTCGTTATGTTTAAAACGGTATCAGTGATTGGTTTAGGGTATATTGGCCTGCCTACGGCTGCCATGTTGGCATCACGCAAACTGCGTGTGATTGGTATAGATGTGAATCAACACGCTGTGGATACGATCAATCAGGGTAAAATTCATATCGTTGAGCCTGAACTGGATATGCTGGTGCATGCCGCAGTGACAGGCGGTTACTTATCAGCGCAAACCAGCCCGGTTGCTGCTGATGCCTTTATGATTGCGGTGCCTACCCCTTTTTTTGATGATCTGTCACCGGATTTAACTTATGTTGAAGCGGCCGTAAAATCTATTGCCCCTGTGCTGGCAAAGGGGAATTTAGTTGTGCTGGAGTCTACCAGTCCGGTCGGTACCACAGAAAAAATCTGTCAATGGATCAGTGAAGCCCGTCCTGATTTAACAGTACCTACAGACTCGGCTCAGCCAGATATTCATGTGGCCTATTGCCCTGAGCGTGTGTTACCCGGCCGCGTGGTTTATGAACTGATTGCCAATGACCGTATTGTTGGTGGCTTAACGCCAGCCTGTTCGGAAAAAGCCAAAGCGCTGTATCAAACCTTTGTCACAGGTGAATGTTTAGTCTCAGACGCCCGCACGGCTGAAATGTCGAAACTGACTGAAAATGCCTTCCGCGACGTCAATATCGCTTTTGCTAACGAGTTATCTTTGATCTGTGACGAGCTGAAGATCAACGTTTGGGAACTGATCAAAATGGCAAACCGCCACCCTCGCGTAAATATTCTGACGCCAGGTGCGGGTGTAGGTGGTCACTGTATTGCCGTAGACCCCTGGTTTATCGTGCACTCCGCCCCAGAACAAGCCAAACTCATTCGTACAGCCCGTGAAGTGAACGACTTTAAGCCGCAATGGGTATTGCAAAAGATATTATCTACCGTCGCCAACCATGCGCTGCATAAACCTTCTATCGCCTGCTTTGGTCTGGCCTTTAAGCCGGACATCGACGATTTACGGGAAAGCCCGGCTTTGCATATCGTCAATGATTTAGCCGCAGCTTATCAGGGCAAGATTTACGCTGTTGAACCGAACGTTGAAAAAACCAATAAGCTGGCGTCCAACGTCGAATTGGTCTCAGTAGAACAAGGGTTAAAAGCAGACATTGTGGTCATTCTGGTGAACCACAAAGGTTTTGCAGATTTAGATTTCAGCAAAACGACTCTGATCAACGTTGTAGGCCCACTGCGCTCTGCTCACTAAATCAAGCTGGCGAGGAAAGCCGATCCCTAAGCGATCGGCTTTTTATTGCTCAGTCCCGTTCACCACCTGGTGCTGTACTTCGGTGTAAGCCTGCTCTAACTTCAATTTAGTGTTGTCATCCACCCAGCGGAACAATGCAGCTTTATGCTCAGGTTGCTGCCATAACCGCCGCAGAGCCTTGTTGATCTGCTCGACCAGTTGCTGTCCTTGCGGATTTTTACTGCAGGTAATGTAGGACACCACATAAGGCGCAGCATCTGCTATCGCCAGACTTTGGATCTGCTGTTGCGCTGAGTCCTGCCGCAGATAAAAGGCCATACGCTCCGGATATTCCACCACATAATCCACTCGTTTTGATAACAGCAACGAGGCCGCATTCAACTGGCTGGTAAATTCCTGAGGGATAAAATTGTTGGTCCGGGCCGCATCCATGACCGAAGCAGGATAAAAACGATTTGGCTGATAAGCGCCGGTCAGAGTCCGATCCTGCGCCAGTTTTCGCATATCCATACTGCCATTTTTTTGCCAGGCCGGATGCTGTTTTAACTCAGTGCTTTGCCTGAAGTGCACTGCCAGGCCGGGCAACACTGCGACAGCTTTGGAATACCATCGGCTTTTTGCTCTTGTTTCGGTGAACAGCGAACCAAAACTACAAACCCCGGTATTGCGTTGCAAGAAGGCTTGCTCCAGCCTTGGTAAATTCACCACTTTAATCCGGTGAGTCAGATGCGGTAACTGAGCTACCACAAGCTGTTGCAGCAGGTCAAAGGTCCCCTGCTCCTGATGGGGACCGGCAGTAATTTGATGTGGGGGCCAATCCGTTTTTAACCAGGTCACGTCGCTGGCAACACAGTGATGACACAGCAAATACCCCATCAGGATAACGGCTTTATACACAGCGCCCCCTAAAGGCTTTTACATCGGCTTATTCTAACCATAGCATAAGCCTGAGCTGAGTTTAGCTTTGCTTCTGCTGTGCCTGTGATTTTTGCTGCACGATCTGCCACACACAGGCGGCAACCAGCATCGATGTGATCAGCACATTGCCAGTGAGGAATAACCAGGCGGTCAACTGCACCGTTAAATCATAATTAAACCAGCAATAAGCCAACGCAGTTATCGCGACGGCTAAAGTGACGAGCATGGCTTTGTGGTGATTCGCACCTAAAGAGGTTAGCAACACCTCAAAATAAGTTTTCAGTAACGTCAGCCATAAAGTGGCCAGAACCAGATGCAACATCAGTAAATCAGCCGGATCCAAGGCTTCATTAAAGGAAATTTGATACAGCCAATCACCCAAAGGCCACATCAGCAGATAAGGCAGGGATAACAGGGGTAACGTCACCAGGAACACTTTACGGAAAAATTTTAGTTTGTCATTCAGCAGCATCAGCCGGCTTAACCGGCTTAAAAATACCTGTGAAAAAATCACCGGCAATAAAGTGATCGGCATAAATAAAATGAATAGCTTTCTGAACTGGCCAAGAGCCAGCAGTGTGCTGAACAAGGCCAGAAATATAAATGGTATGTTGGTCATAATAATGGCAAAGACGTCATGCAAGGCAAAATGCAATCTGTGTCTAATATCCTGCCAGCCAAGGTAACCGGAAAAGTGACGGACATAATCACCCAGCCCAGCTTTAATCTCAGGCCACAGCACATTCAGCCCCATCAGCACTGGTACCAAACTAGCCACAAGCACAGCCTCCAGCATGGCATCCAGTTGGGTCATCACACCGGCAAAAAGTAAAGCCACCACCACCAGTAAACTTAAAGCACCAACGAATTGGGATTTTACTTCGACAAAAAACTGCTGGCGGCCTTTGAGGTAACAAAATATCGCCTGACTGACTGCCCAGACCAAACCAATCAATAAACTGAGCAAATACAAATAATAAGGTACGGTATCATTGATCCAGTAATCGATGCCGACTACCGCCAGACACAACAATAAAAACACCACAAAACTCAATACCAGGCTATTGAACAACAAACTGATTTGTTGTTGTCTGGCAGAGTGATGGATCAGGTAAAAACTGACGCCAAAAGCTATGGTTGGGAAAAACAGATTCGCCAGCATATAAACATAACTGAAGACACCAAAGTCGCTGGCCAGCAGTTGCCGCGCAACCACCAGATTGAGTAACCAGCGTGAACCAAAATTCAGACCATGCGCCAGACTGTTGTTTAGCAGCTTACGGGCAAAATCACTGCGTAACATCTGAAAGCTCCGTCTCTGTTGGCTTGGCTTGTAACTGGCAATGGATCAACGCCGCCGTATTAATAAAGCCCCAAACCGGCCACAACATGCCGGAGCTAATGACATGACCGGCAATACAGGCGACCAGAAGCAGCAACAGATTCAGCAGTACTAGCGTGGCGGCCAGCTCAGAGTTGTAAAGCCGGCATAAATTTAAATTCTGAGCAATAAAACCGATAAAAACCCAGCTAAAAAACATCACCCCCGCCACACCATAAAACACATATAAATCAAACGGATCCGATTCAGCCCAAAACTTCCACAGATGCTCTGATACACCAATTAAACCTACACCAAACAGACGATGTATATCGCTGTAATAAAAACTGACAACCTGCCAGATTTCGGCTGCGTATTTATCGCGGGAGGATAACAAAACCCCCAATAAACCTTGTTGCTGATAAATATGCTGTAGTTTTTCCGCCAGCCCAAGCTGGCTCAATAACAACGGCGCTTGCCAGATCAGCAAAGCCGCGAAGAGGAGCAACAGTAAGATCGCCAGAGCAAGACGTGTCCAGTTTAAACTGATAAACCAGGGCATCAGTGGAATAAACAGCACCAGGATCAAGGTCCCCAACATGCCGGTTTTAGTCAGCATTAAACTGGCACACCAGACGGAACTAACAGCGACAGCCAGAAAAATTAACTTTTGCTGCTGCCAGTAATACTGCAATAACCAGGCTGACAAAACTAAAAGCACCACGGAGAGCTCGTTGGCCGCATTAAAGAATCCTTTACTGCCTAAATCGACCTGAGTTAAATGGTGCTGAGGTAAGTAAGAGGTATAGCCGTAACCTAAGGCTCCAAGCATAAAATTCACCAACACAATCAGATAGTTCAGCACAAAAACACGGTGCAGGGATTTCAGTGCAAAGTTCTTATCTACGTCAGAGAGACTCAGCAAATAATAAAACGCAATCAAAGGCGAAATCAGCTTCAGGATCAGACCCAGATCATCAGCTAACGAGCCCCCCAACTGCAGCCAGCTAAAAAAAGCGCCAGGCAATAACAGCACAAAAAGCGCTGGAAAGAGTAAAAAGGCTTTACCGGTCCGCAGGCCGAGTGACAGCAGCATTAGCGTCAGCATCAGCACTTTATACAGCGCTGACAAGCCAAAACTGCGGCCAAACTGATTTAACAAAAAACCGTTACAGGCATCGATCAGCAGGTAGCAGCTACATAGCAACAGGATCAGTTTATCCAGCGGCTGAACATGCAAAGCAGAAGCAGATACGCGCATTAAAGACGCCATAACATCAACAGAATAAAAGTACAGCTAAACCCCAACAGCGCACCAAACACAACCATCAACCATAAAGCAGGACGCAGACTTTGTTCCGAGGCTTTAGGGCTTTGCAGTTGTTGCAGTGCAAAAGGTTCAGCCTGCTGGGCATAGGCCAGCTCGAACTGCAGTTGTTGCAGTTGCTGCACCGGAGCGTCGCTGCTGAGTTGCTGCATAGTGTGCAACTGCTGCTGTTTCTGCTGAATAAACTGCTGACGCCAGCGCTGATCCCACTGCTGCAGTAGCAGAGCCAGTTCAGTTTCAGCGCTTTGCGCTGAATTGCTGGTCCATTTCAGAGTGACCAGATTACCCCGCCTTTTGTGCTCTACACTCAATTGCTTTGCATCCGCTGAGCGCTCCACAGCGTGAAACAAAGCCGGATCTTTGAGCAGAACTAAGGCTCTGGACATGTCATCCGCAGAGGCACCACCGACATTGGCAGGGTTTTTATCAGCGGGATCATCACGTCTGGTTAATCTTTCTGTCTGCCAGTCGGTTAAGCTAACCACAGCGACGGCCTGATAACGCTCTGGCGTACTCAACTGAACAGCATACAAAGCCACAGCCCCCAGCATAGTGGTTGTGATTAGCAGCAGCCAAAACCGCTTTAGCAACACAGCGCTCAGACTGACAAAATTAGCGTCGACTAATGGATTCTGACTCATTTTTTCGAAAACAATCCTTTCACACCTTTGCTCAGCAACTGCTGGCGGAACTTAATGGCCCATTGCAGCTTTTGTTTCAGGTAATAGCGGATTTTAGTCGACCATAAACCGTAACGACAGAAAAACAACAAGCGCCCAAAAGAGAGCTGCTGCTGCTCCATCACCAGCCGGTAAAACTGTTGGTTCTGCTTGTTACGCTCATTCATCAGCGGCAGGTGTTTTTCAACAAAATAACTTTGCGCAGCCAGACGTTTAGGTGAAGTGGTAATGCGGCCTAATTCATGCCCGACGTGCACCACATAGGTCGCTTCAGCCAGACGTAAGGCTTTACCATAGGCCGCCACTAAGCGGATCCACATGTCGTAATCCTGAAACGCAGCAAGTTGAATATCAAAACCACCTTGTGCCAGTATACGGCTGCGCTTGACCAACACCTGATTGGATAAACAATGCACATCCAACAGCTCGTTCAACCCCACCACAGCAGCCTCCGGATAGAGCTGTTTACGGATAGTGCCGTAGTCCCAGAAATAGCTGGAACAGACAAAAGCATACTGGTCGTCATAGGCCTGATAGAGTGAACTCAGACGGTTTGGTAAAAACTCGTCGTCATCATCCAGGCCGGTAACAAACTCGCCTTTGGCTTGTGCTATCGCCAGATTGCGCGCGGCACAAGCGCCCTGGCCCCTATCTTGCCGGAACAATCGTACCCGGGGTTCATCGGCATAGACCCGGTTTAGGGTGTCCCAGGTTGCATCGGTGGAGGCATCATCCACCACCAAAAGTTCGAAATGAGGGTAATCCTGCGCCAGCACAGAACGGATGGCACGTTGCACCATATCCACCCGGTTAAAAGTGGGCATATAGACGCTGATCAAAGGTAAGTCGGACTGTTGCTGCACTCTTCTTCTCTCTGTTTTTTATTCGTTTTTATCAGAGCTTATTGGTTAAATATAACCAGGCGTAGGTCAGCAGATTCGTCTGACGACCAAGACGGGATGGCTGTGATAACAATCTGTAAGCCCATTCTAAATGCAATTTACACCACAAGGCCGGAGCCCGTTGCACATGTCCGGTAAACACATCATAAGTACCACCCACGCCCATGTAATAAGCTTCAGGTAACAGCTTCTGGCATTTACCAATAAATAATTCCTGCTTCGGTGAGCCCATGGCTACTGTGACAATACGGGCACCACTGTGAGCAATACGGCTCATGAGCTCGTTTTCATCTTTAAAATAACCGTCCTGGGAGCCAACAATATTGACCCCCATGGCAGTTAGTTTTTCTACGGTTTGCGCCATGACATGTGGTTTGGCCCCTACCAGAAACACCGGAGTTTTGGTGATGGCCGCTTTTGCCATTAAGGCCTGCCATAATTCACAGCCTGGAATACGTTCTACTTTGCGGCCTAATTTACGCCGCATCACTTTGACGACTCCCATGCCATCGGCATAACGAACATCGGCTTGATTCAAAATAGTCATCAATTCCGGATTTTTACTGGCAGCAATCACCTTCTCCGGATTCATCGCTATCGCAGAACCAGAAAACACCGTACCGTCATCCTGTATGACATAATTGACCAGCTCGGCCATATTGCTAAACGCCATGACCCCAATGCCACCTACCTGTACCACTTCAGGTTGTATCGCCATCTTTGATTTTACCTTTTTCTATCGTCGTTACTCAGGTGCTAACGCCTGATACAAGCTGTGTATTTTTGCTGCCACATCATCCACCAGACAATGCTTTGCATACTGGCGGCCCTGCTGCTGCAATGCGGTGTAGTCTGAGTCTGACAAACTTAATAGCTGCTGAATTTTTTGCAGTAACTGTTGCAGTAAAACAGCCTCGTCAGCTTGCTCCAGTACCCAGAATGAATCGGCTCCCAACTGCTCTGCCGAGCCATCGGTTAAGGTGGCTATCACAGGGGTATAACAGGCCATCGCTTCGGTCATCACCAAACCAAAAGATTCATTCCGCGACAGATTTAAAAAACACTTACTGCGCTGATAAAACGCCTTTAACTGTTCTGCTCCCTGCCCCTGTTGCAGCCGTAAATTTGGATAGTCAGACCTTAACTGTTCAAACTGCGTCAGATAAGGCCCGGTGCCTATTACACAGATTGTTTTATCTTTTAGTTGCGGCAACAGTGCAATTAATCTGTCCATGCCTTTGTTTTTGTCCAATGCCCCGACATACAGCAGGTCTATGTCTTTTTCTGCCCGGCTCAATTGCGTTGTCTGTGCATAAACCTGTGCTATGCCAGCGGACAACACCACGGCTTTGGGTGCTGAGGTATAGGCCTTAGTGCGGAGTTTTTCACTGGTGAAGATCCATTGGTCCACCGCGCCACAACACCAGCGATACAAGGCACCAAAAGGCTGGTAGTGGTAAATATCACTGCCGTGACAAGTGACTACAATTTTAACCGAAGGTTTACGCAGGTATTTATACACCAGCGCCAGCCAAATGGTTGGATAAAAAAAGTGTACATGAATCACATCCACAGTTTTAAAACTCAGAACATGACACCAGAAAAATTGCAAAAACAACACAGGGTATTTCAGCAGGCGGTTGAACAGACTGTCGTTATGCCAGCGCATATAAAAATAAGACAAAGCCTGATGTTTTTTCAGCGCCAGCATCTGATTTTTGACAAACTGCCCCTGAAAAGGCGCAGAGGGCTTAGGCCCCATATTGGTGATAATCAATACGGCTTTAGTCACAACGAATATCCTGCATCAACAGCCGGTCTGAGGCTTAATAAAAAACCAAAAACAACAGCGGATCTTAACTAATAGGGTATGCCAACGTCTTGATTCACAGCACAAAAATCAATCAAAACCAGAATCTCTGACAGCAAGTGTGGCATAAATATCAATTAGAGCATTATTTTCAAACAAAGTCGTTATTCCTTTCAATTTTATCTCCTGCACGCCGTAGTCAGCCCTGATTTCTTCACCTATAATCAGGCCAATTTCGTTTGTGCCTCTTTGTCTTAGGTCAGGCTCAAAAAACTGATGGAAATCACATGACAGAACATCTGCAGCTGTTTATCACCACCTTTGTTCTCACCCTAACTGCTATTTTTATATTAATCCCTTTATCGGTCAAAGTAGGGCTGGTGGATAAACCTGCGGGCCGTAAACAACACACCGGCTCAGTGCCATTGATAGGCGGTATCTCGATATTCACCGGCGTAGGCCTGACCCTGGCCTGGTTTGGCTTGCCGGATAACGTGCACTATTACTATCTGCTCTGCGGTGGCACTATTGTGATTTTAGGTGTGTTTGATGACTTTATGGATTTAAGCGTCAAACTGCGGCTTTGTGTGCAGGTATTGATAGGCTCAGCCATGGTGTACGGCCTGCAATTGCATGTGGGCAATTTGGGCAATTTGTTTGCGCTTGGCGATGTCACTTTGGGTTACCTCGGCATCCCCATCACCCTGATTGCCGTGATTGCCGCTATTAACGCCTTTAATATGATTGACGGCATAGACGGTCTGGCCGGTATGCTCAGTGGGGTGACCTTTGTTTCCGTCACCTTGATGATGGGGATGGGCGGCCAGTTGGAGCATGCGGTTTTGCCTATGGTGCTGGTGTTTGCTCTTATTCCTTATTTGCTATTTAACCTGGACGTGGTTGGCAAAGGTAAAGGCAAAATTTTTATGGGTGATGCCGGCAGTATGCTGATTGGTTTAACTGTGATTTGGTTACTGATCATTGGCACTCAAAGCGATACCGCCAGTTTTCGCCCTGTCACTGCACTGTGGATCATCGCTGTGCCGTTGATGGATATGGTAGCTATTATGCTGCGCCGCATTCGTAAAGGTCAGTCGCCCTTTTTAGCCGACCGTGAACATTTACACCATATCTTCCTGCGCCTTGGTCTGAACTCGCGTCAGGCTTTGGTCGTCATCACCAGCTTTTCCTGCATGCTGGCTACTTTGGGTGTTCTGGGTGAATACCTGATGGTGCCCGACTTAATTATGTTAATTTTGTTCCTGATAATATTCAGTGTTTATTCATACACTTTGCAGCATATTTGGCGTATTACCCGTGCTATAAAACGTTACAAAGCGAAACGACGTGGTTAAGTTCTTAGTCAAAGTCGCCAAAGCCAAAGCCGTTGCTTTATTGGGTGAGCGTCTGGTCAAACTGGCGGCCGGTGCATTAATTACCATCATAGTGGCACGGATGCTGGGGCCTGAAGCCACAGGCTATTACTCTATTGTCATGACCTGGAGTGCGTTTCTGGCGCCGCTGGCCAATTTAGGTTTGAATAATCTGGTGCAAAAATCGGTGCAATCTGCACCTGACCTGCGTACAGGCCAGCAAATCTTGTATACAGCCACCTGGCTTCGACTGATCGCAGGCTTTGTGTTTGCCGCACTGATGTTTATTGGCTTTAGCTGGTATTTGCCCGCTGAGTTTGAACCTTATCAGACCGGGGCAGCGATCCTTTTCATCGGTCAGCTATTTAATGCGTTTATTTTATTTGAATACCACCAGAACTATTTAGGCCATTTCCGCACCCTCGCCTACAGCAAATTGGGCTTGGGTCTGTTAGGTCTTGTCGCCAAACTGGCCGTACTTTGGTATGGCATGGGGATTGGCGCTTTGTTTTGGATTGTCGGTCTGGAATTTGCGGCCGTCGGTCTGTTGCAGTATCAAATTTATAAGGGCCACAGCAGACGCATTAAGGCGCTGTCTGGTCGCCTGACGCCAGCCTGGTTTAACTGGCAGCAAGGTAAAGAGTTGCTGCGTCGCTCTAGCTGGCTCTGGGTTTCAGGCATTTTATCTGTGGTCTATCTGCGTATTGATCTGATCATGATAGAACGGCTGATTGATATTGAAGCTGCGGGTGTGTATGCCGCTGTTAGCCGTATTTCCGAACTTTGGTATGTGATCCCAGCGACGTTAGCCGTGCGGTATTATCCGGAGCTACTGAAAAGCCATCAGAGCAGTTGGTCAGGTTATCTGTTATTGCTGCGAAAATATTGTGGTTATTTTTTTGCGATGGCTTTGGTCATTGCCGTGGTGATATTCATCGTAGCGCCACCTCTGGTACCACTGATTTTTGGCGATAAATTTCAGGCGGGTATTGCAGTACTGCAAATCCATATCTGGGCTGGCGTGTTTATCTTTATCCGGTATTTAATAGGTCAGCATTTAATTATTACCGGTCAGGAGCCACTCTCGTTGGCCAGTCATGGTATAGGTGCAGTATTGAATGTGCTGCTGAATTGGTGGCTTATCCCGGTGATGGGCATTGATGGCGCAGCCTGGGCAACGCTGATTTCATATGCCTATGCGTCATTTTTCTTTTTATTTTTTTCCGGCAGGACCCGTCGTCAATTATGGCAACTGATGACAGTCAAAGCCTCTGGTGTGGTGGTAGAGAAAGAGACGGTATGAAAAAACAACTGCAACAAATCAGACAAAAGCTCGATAAGGTTTTATTACCTTATGCAGCCAAAAGCCGTCTGGCGGCGACACTGTATTACGCCTTTTTTAATCCGCATTTTCGCCGTGAGCAACATGCCACAGCCGCAGGCCGGCATCATTATCACCTGCACGAAGAAAGCAGCACTATTGCCACAGTGATTTTACGCCGCAACATTCACCGCTTGGAAAAAGGTCTGAGCATGGTGCCACGTAAAGCGTTGTTTGCACTGGACTATATCGACGAAACCTTAACTGCATTACAGAATTTACTGGCCGATCATCAGGCACTTGATTTGGTGTTGTTGAAATATTGCCACGATGTACTGGACAGCTATTTCTCTGTCACCCAATGGCCAGAGACTGCGTCTCAGCCCGCGACTTTTGCCGCCTTAAAAGCTCAGATAGCGCCACGTTTGGCACAAAGCCGCCCTTCAGCACCTGCTCCATACGCTGAAAGACCCCGTGCTGACATCAGTTACCAGCAGTTTTTAATCTTGTGTCAGCAGCGCTGCTCTGTCCGTACCTTTTTACCGCAAGCTGTGCCAAAAACTGTGCTAGAACAAGCCGTTGCTGCTGCGGCTCAGGCACCCAGTGCCTGTAACCGTCAGCCGTTTCGTTATATAGCGGCCACTGAAGGTGAGATGCTGACCAAACTGGCGAATTTGCCGATGGGTACAGTAGGTTATGCCAACGGTATTCCTGCCCTGCTGGCTGTGGTCGGTGATTTAAGCGCTTATCCGTTTGAGCGCGATCGCCATGTGATTTATATCGACGCCAGCCTCGCCAATATGCAACTGATGCTGGCGCTGGAAACCATGGGCCTGGCCTCTTGTTCTATCAACTGGCCTGATATCGAAAACTACGAAGCCAAAATTGGCCGTTTACTAAAATTACAACCTTTCGAACGAGTCGTGATGCTGATTGCTGTGGGTTATCCTGATCCGCAGGCCTTGATCCCTCACTCCGAGAAGAAAACCGCTACGGAGTTATTAACTTATGTCTGAATCCAAAGCCTTATTAGTTGAAATCAAAGGGGTGCAGTTCCGCAATAAAGGCGCCTACCTGATGTTGCTGGCCTGCTTACAGGGTTTAAAAACCTTAAACAACACCGAGTTGGTGTTATCGCCAGGCCCCAACCTGCCCTATCGTGAACGGGCTTTATTAGGCGCCTGGCAAAAAGTGTCATTGCGCCGTAAAGCGCTGGATTTAACGCCATGGTTTGGCAAATTGCCTGGTTCACTACGCAAGCTGATGAAGCGCTATGGCATGGTAACAGAACGAGATGTCGATGTAATTTTAGAAGCCAGTGGTTTTGCTTATGGCGACCAGTGGCCCTTGAGATTTTTGCAAAATACCGCCCGTGAAGTAAAACGTTTTAAACAAGCAGGTAAGCCTTTTATCTTTATGCCGCAGGCCTTTGGACCTTTTAGCAGCGCAGAAAGCAAAGCGGCGATGCGCGATATTATTCACAGCGCAGCGCTGATTTATGTGCGCGATCCGGTGTCCTACAGTCATTTACAAAGCTGTGAAGCCAACCTGCCGGATACCGTCAAATTAACACCTGATTTTACCGTCGGTTTAAAAGGCCACAGCAGCACAGCTTTGCCTGAGATCGAAGGCAAATTTGCAGCGCTGATCCCAAATAGCAAAGTGGTGTCCAAGTTTAACCACGCCAATGCCGAAGCGGAACGCACTAACTATGTTGAAGCTTTTGCGGCTGCGGCCAACCAATTGGTGGAGCTAGGTTACGCTGTGGTTCTGGTCAATCACGAAGGCAAAGACGATCAACTGCTCTGTCAGGAAATAGCCCGCCTGGCGCCTTGTGAAATCATTCAGATTGAAGACCCGCTAGCCGTCAAAGCTTTTATTGGTCAAAGCGCTGTTGCTATCAGCTCACGTTTCCATGGCGCTATTAATGCGCTGAGTCAGGGCGTGCCTTGTATCGCCACCAGTTGGAGCCACAAATACCACGCCATGATGTCAGATTTTGGTATGGCGGATTATTGTCTGGAAAAACTCTCAGCAGTCAGCCTGACGCAAAAAGTAAGTCAGTTGTTGGCAGAACAGGAAGAAATCACGCCTCGTCTGGCCGAAAATGCCGCCAAACTGAAGCAAAAAAACCAGACCATGTGGCAGGGTTTATATAAGACTTTAGATAAGTACTTAGGCCGCTAAACGGCTTGGTTTTATACCCAAAGTAATTGGAGTTGCAGCGCGGCGACAAGCGAACGAGACCCCAGGAGCATAGTTGTCTATGTGACTGGGGCGAGAGAACGCCGTCAACAAAGCTGCGGCTTCAAGTACGAAGAGTAGATACCCAAAGTAATTGGAGTTGCAGCGCGGCGACAAGCGAACCAGACCCCAGGAGCATAGTTGTCTATGTGACTGGGGCGAGAGAACGCCGTCAACAAAGCTGCAGCTTCAAGTACGAAGGGGATCAGGACCAGCTCACCCAACCAAAATACCATGTGGCCAGGATCACCAAACCAAAGGCAATACGGTACCAGGCGAAAATCTCGTAGCTGTGGTTCGAGACAAAACGGACAAAGGTACGTACCGCCAATAAGGCACTGAAGAAGGCAGTAACAAAACCTACGATAAACATCGGAGCCTGATCAAAGGCCAGCACATCGCGGTGTTTAAATAAGTCGTAAAAGGTTGCAGCAAACATGGTCGGCACCGCTAAAAAGAAGGAAAACTCGGCCGCCACTTTACGATCAAAACCAAAAAACAAACCGCCAATAATAGTTGCACCTGAGCGTGAAGTGCCTGGGATCATAGAGACTATTTGTGCACAACCTACTTTTAGTGCATCTTTCCAGGTGATGTCGTCGACGTCATGAATTTTCACCTGATGAACACGGCGCTCGGCGTATAAAATCACCAAACCACCCAGCACCAGCATGGTTGCTACGGTAATAGGGTTAAACAGATACAACTTAATGTATTTGATAAACAACAAGCCGATGATGGCAGCAGGCAGGAAAGCAACGAACAAATTCAGTACAAAGTTCTGCGCTTTTTTATCATGAGTGACCCCAGTGACCACATGGATAAAGCGCTGGCGGTATTCAAAGACCACGGCCAGAATGGCCCCTAACTGAATGGCAATTTCAAACACTTTGCCTTCATTATAAAACCCAATCAAATCCCCGACGACAATCAAATGGCCTGTGCTGGATACGGGCAAAAACTCAGTCAACCCCTCAACAATACCCAGAACAAAAGCTTTTACTAACAACCAAAAATCCATGACAACTCCCTTAGTGTGTTCCAGGCAAGCCAGGCCCTGCCGGAGCGCGTTATTATCAACGTCCGGGCTAAAGATGCAACCTTTAATACCTCTCGCCTCTGAAGCTATAGCTTGGTTAACAGCGAACTCTGCCCCGATTCAGACAAACAACCAGGCTATCGGGAGCTCACGCGCTTGTCGCCCCCTGGCAACACCAATTACGTTGGCTCTGCATCAACCAGCCTTACAGCGCCCTGACGTTGCACCTTTTGCTCAATGGCCGAGGCTAACAAGTCCGGTTTGGCAGTCACCAGACTAAAAAGTTTCGCCGCCCGGGTAATTCCAGTGTAAATCAGCTCGCGGGTCAACACTGGACTAAAGCGGTCCGGGAGCACCAGCACCGCATGACGGAATTCTGAGCCCTGAGATTTATGCACAGTGATAGCGTAGGCGGTTTCAACCTGCTGTAACCGGCCAGGTAATACCCAACGCACCGCTTTATTGCTGTCTTCGCTGGCAAAAGCGACAGCCAGCATCCATTTACCCTGATAGGGCCGCAATAAACAGATACCGACATCACCGTTCATTAAGCCCAGCGCATAATCATTTTGCGTGACCATCACGGGTCTTCCGGCATACCAATGGCTGCTGTGCTGGATCAGTCCTTTGTGATGCAAAACTTTTTCCACCAACAGATTCACCTGCTCCACGCCCAGCGGGCCCTGACGCACAGCACATAATAACTGAAAGGCGGAAAAATCTGCCAACACTTGCTGCGCCCAGCGATCGATCTGCTGCTCCGTCGCGTCCAGCGCCGGACTTTGGGCAACAGTCGTTAAATAAAAACGAAAACCTGCTGCATCTGCTTGTTGTGTTTTGCTTTGGCCTGATAAGAAAAATTCTTTGAGTTGGCCGGGCTCTGCAACCTCCAGATACTGCAGATCAGCATAGGCAGCCCGACAAATAGCAATAGCTTCGGCACTTTGACCATGATTCACTGCGATCGCCAGCTTGGCGATACCACTGTCTGGGGCGAAACGATGGCTGACTCTGAGCATACCGATTTGTTGCTCCAGCGCTTTACCTTGCTGACTGATTAAATGCTCAGGGATAGCGGCCGGGGATAACTGATTCAGCCAGGCTGCGCTCTGAGGCCAATAGTGGCCTTGTTCAGCCCATTGGCAAAGCTGTGCCATTAAAGCCCCCGCCTCCACCGAAGCCAGTTGGTCCTTATCTCCTAATAAAATCAACCGGGCATGCTCAGGTAAAGCGGACAATAAAACGGCCATCAGTTCGACATCCAGCATGGAAGCTTCATCCACCACCAGTAGATCCAAAGCCAGGGGCTCAAACACATTTTGCTTAAACTGCCGGCTTTGCGCTCTTGCCCCCAACAATCGATGTAAAGTCGAGACCTCGGTTGGGACCTGCGCTTTAATCTCTGCCGATACCGGTAGTTTATCCAGGGCGCTGCGGATAGAACTTCGAAGCCGGACCGCCGCTTTTCCTGTAGGAGCCGCCAGTTGAATGCTCAAAGGAGCAGCGCCCCGTTGCTGTTGCAATTGCTGCAGTACCGCTAAGAGTTTGACCACTGTGGTGGTTTTGCCCGTACCTGGCCCACCGGTGATCACGCTAAAACTGCTGCTGGCGGCTATGGCGCAGGATAAACGTTGCCAGTCAGGTTCAGTGGCTGTGGCTGGAAACAACGGCTCCAATAGCTGATCCAGCAGCGCTGGCTGGATGGTTTGACGCAGCAACTGACTGCGCTCACTGCTTTGTTGTAAATAGCAGGCTATTTGCTGCTGATAACTAAAATACCGCCGCATATACAAGGCATGATTGGCATAAACAAAAGGCTGGTTCCTGTCTTCATTCAGCCGGATCAGTTCGGGATAAAGTGCCATCAATGCCAGCCATTCGGCTTCTGAGTGCTGCGGCATCTGCTCTAGTGGCAGACATAAATGGCCCTGCGACAGCGCAAAACTGCACTGACCAATCAACAATGCCAGAGCAGGAGGTAGCTGTTGCTGTTCACGGAAAAACGTCACCAGCGCTTTATCCAATGCCCGCCAGTCTTTGCCCTGCATGTGTAATTCAAGTTGCAGTGTTAAATCAGACATCAGTCCGCTCCTTCGCCAGCCACTGTCCTTGCAACAAGGCATCCAGCGCCATCACCAGCTCCAGCGGAATATCCAGGCTAAGCACCCCTTTTGTTGGAGCATCCCACCCTCGCAGAAACCAATACAAAGCACCGCCTATATGGTGTTGTGGCTGATAATCCGCCAGACGGCTTTGCAATAAGCGATGGATAGCCACCGCATACAAGGCAGCCTGCACATCGTAGCGGTGCACCAGCATTTGCTGTATCAAAGCATCCTTGTGGTACAGCCCGTCTGCGCTGTAGTTCGATTTATAATCCAACACCCAATAACGACCATCCTGCTCTAAGGTTAAGTCAATAAAACCTTTTAGCATGCCTTGTAGCTGAGTGCTGCGCAGCGCTGGCCGCGCTAATTCGGGCCACAGATACTGCTGTACCAAATCATCAAGCTGTTTGCTGCTGCAGTGCTGAACGGCTAACCAAAACTCCAGTTCTGCACGGTAGCTGCCCTGCGGCAGACTGGATAAACTGCTGTGTTGCCCCTGCCATAATGGGGTTTGGAGCAGCGCTGTCAGCCATTGCTGCAACGGCTCTGTCGCTGCGTTTAGGTGGTCGGTTTCAGGATAAGGTGCTTGTTGCTCCGCCCAGTAGCGGATTTGCCATCTGCCATCTGACAGTGGCTGCACTAAGCCGTATTTTTGCAATAAAGTCTCAAGAGCGGTTTGCCATAAGTCCGGCTGGTGCGCCAGGCGATCAAAGCCCTGATCTGCGCCCCACTCCAACACATCATGCAAAAAAGTACCGGCCTGACTGCCACGGACAAAGCCTTGAGCAAAGGTCAGAGTTTTTGCTTCGCTGGGTTCAACCTCAGCCTGCAGTTGCTCAGCGGCTAATTCTTGTTGTAATTCCTGAAAAAGCTCTGCGGCTTTACTGTCCTGCTGATGCTGCTCCAGTAACGCACTGTAACTGGCTATCCACCACAGCTCTCTCACTGAACGAGTCATTTGGGCATAAGGCAATAGCTCACCGGACTGATCCTGGACTGAAACCAGAGTGCGCTGTTCTGATAAGTTGTCGGCCAGACGGATCTCTGGCTGTGAAAGCAAAGGCTGTAGCTGCTCCAACAAAGCTACAGGCGATACCAAAGCATCGTCAGATAACAGATAGCCTATCGCGCTTTGCTCTTTGACCGGCATTAACCCCACCCAGCAATAATGCCGGGCCCGGGTTAAGGCCACATACAACTTACGCATATCTTCGGCCAAACGTTCCCGCTCAGCCTGTTGGGCCTGCTGCTCACTGGCTTGCAGCACCACGGTCAGCTCCCCATCCTGATGGTAAGTCAGCGGGCCTTTGCTGACATCGACAGGCCGGGCTAACGCAATAAAAGGTAAAAATACCAGCGGGTATTCCAGGCCTTTGGATTTATGAATAGTGACAATTTTAATCAGGGCTTCATCGCTTTCTAAGCGCAGTTTTTGCTGCTCAGCCGCTAAATCACCTTGCCCTGCCAGATGCTCAGCCAGATAACGAATCAGCGCAGCCGGGCCTTCCAGCTCCATAGAGCGTTGCTGCAACAGCTCGGCCAGATGCAAAATATCGGTCAGCAGCCGCTCGCCTGATGCTTGCTGCTGCAGAAACTCCGCCACCTTAAAGTCACGCATCAGTTGCCATAACATCACCAGCACGCCTTGCTGTTGCCAGAGTTGCTGATAGCTGGCAAAACGTGCCAGTTGCTGCTCCCATAACAGCTCATCCTGCAGCAGTTGCTCAAGCTCGGTATAACTTAACGCCAAACTCCAGCTCGACAGCGCCGAGCGTACCAAAGCTTCGCGCTGTGGCTCAGCACAAGCTCTGAGCCAGAGTAATAAATCCAGCGCCACCGGGCTTTCAAATACAGCGCCTTTGTCGGATAAGTACACAGCAGCTAAATTTCGTTCAGCCAGGGCTTTTTTAATGGCATTGGCTTCCTGCTGGTTATTGACCAACACCGCTATATCGCTGGTATTAAGGGCGCTTAACTGGTTGTCCTGCATAAAACCGGCCTGGCTTGTTAAAAACAGCGCAATTTGCTCAGCACAAGCCTGTGCCATTTCTGCCAATACGGCGCCTTTACTAAAAGGTTTGCCATCCGGGGAGGCTTTGATACAAAACTCCAGCGCTGTGGCAGCTTGTTGTCCCACGACAAAGGTTTCTTTGCGCCCCTGCGCTTTTACCGGGTAAAAACTTAATAAATCCGGCCTGCCTAATACAAAAGCGCCCAAAGCACGCTTTTCGGCATAACTAAATAAGTGATTGACCGCGCTGACCAGGGCATGAGTGGAACGGTAGTTTTTTGGTAACTGAAAATGCCTGCCTGCTGTGGCTTGTTTGGCAGCTAAATAACTATAAATGTCCGCACCACGAAAGGCATAAATAGCTTGTTTTGGGTCGCCTATTAACAAAATGCCGCAGTCGGTTCTGTTTTCACTGAGCTGATACACCGCATCAAATAACTGATACTGCACCGGATCGGTGTCCTGAAACTCATCAATCAGCGCGAGCGGGAATTTGCGCCGTAGTCGTTCGGCCAATACCCCGCCCTGATCTTTTGTCAGTGCTTGTTGCAAACGGCTTAACAGCTCATCAAAACCCAGTTCAGAGCGTTCTAATTGCAGTTGTTGGAAACGCCGGGCAAACCAAAAAGCAGCATGCAGCACTAAATCCTGCTCTGGATCCGGCAAAGCCGCCAATGCATCGGCCAGTTTTGCCATCGCCTCAAACGCCGGATGATATGGCACCGGGCCTTTAAAGGCTTCAGCCAAACCCTCTGGCGTTAGGCGGCTTTGCCCTGTGTGTAAATCCGGGTCGACCATGTCCGGGTCGCTGCTCCAGGCCACTAGTTTAGCTAACCAGCTATCGAGATAACGTGCCTGTAATTTACGGCCGTCGACCTCTTTGCGCTCAATAGCGCCATGCAGCAAGCTACGGATTTCGCTCACCCAGTTAGTCCAGGGCGCTTTAAGTTCAGCGAGCTTTTGCTGACGCTGTGCTTTGACTTCAGGCAATACCACCGCAGGTGCGGCAGGTTCGGTAAATAATGACAGATGGCTGATGAGCGGCAGAATCTTTTTGCGCAAAGTTTCAGGGTTTTGCAGTAATTGCCAGACGGTGGCTATATGTTCTTGCGGCAAAGGGTAATAAAAATTACGCCAGTAATCGCGCATCACATCCAGTTGCAACTGCTCCACATCTGTCACCAGATTTTGTTCAAACAAATAACCGCTGGACAGCGCAAATTCAGCCAGCACTTTGTTACACCAGCCATGAATGGTCGAAATGGCTGCTTCATCCAGATACTGAACCGCCAGCTCTAACTGATAGGCACAATGCGGCCACTGCTCTGGGGTAAACTCATTGCGCAAGCTTTGTAAAAACGGATCCGCCTGCTCTGTTTGCTCCCTGAAATAACGGGCCGCATCAGCCAACCGCTGGCCTATACGTTCGGTTAATTCCTGAGTGGCAGCTTCGGTAAAAGTCACCACCAGAATATCGGGTGGCAATAAGGCTTTAGTGCAGCCATGACCTAACACTAAACGTAAATACAACGCCGCTATGGTATAGGTTTTACCCGTACCAGCGCTGGCTTCAATCAACTGACTGCCGGATAACGGGAAAGACAATAAATCCAGATTAGCTATGACTGGTGTTATAGCGGTACTCATGCCGACACCTCGCTGTAGTTAACGGCGAGCAATGGTCCATATAAAGCACTGGCGTTTTCTGCGAATTGGCCTTCTTGCCAAAGCGCATCAAACCGGGCAAATGCTCGTTGTAGATAAGGGCTACGTTGTACCGAACCCGCGTTGAAGTCATCGCCCTCATATAAACGCTCCAGCTTCGCCAACAGCTTGTCGTCATGCAAAGCTGCACCTTTTTCCAACTGTTTGACCAGTTCCACGCCCACATTAAATTCCAGCGCCAAAGGTTCGGATAAGCCTTGTTGCATCAGTTGCAGGATCTGAGAAAGCTGCTGTTCTGCCTGTGGTTTTTCAATGGGGTGCAGCACGAGCTGTCCAACGCGAGACAGCAGATAAAGCGTTAGTGGCATCCCATTGGCACAGCACAGCAGCAACTTCAGATAAGGCGCTATGACATGCCGCCAGTTGATGCTACGGTCTTTAATTAATGCAACAGGTAATAACTCGGCACAAGCCAGAGCCTGATGGTCACTGCTGCGTCTGAAGCCGGTTAAATGTTCGGCCAGCTCGCCGTGCTGACTGACAAAACGCAGCGGATAAAAGCCTGTGTCCACTGTTGGAAAAGCGCTTAAAAACTGCTGATAGCCAATGGCCAGCTCTTCAAGCCCTGCCATTAAATCCTGCTGCATTAACACAGCACCAGAGCCTACAGCCAAACGGCCTTGCAGCCGGAATAATTCTAGCTGTTGCTCTGTCTGTTGTTGCCAGTTTTGGCCTTGTTCAATATTAGGTTTTAACTGTGCCACTAACTGCTGCTGCATTTGCCAGCGCTCCAGCGGATCAAGCGCAAACACTTCATCGTTAATACTGGCCAGCTCAGGCAACTCCAGCCGTACTTTTAAACGTTCATGGAAAAAGAACCGCACCGGCTCACGGATAAAATCGGCGGCTTGTTTTAAGTTCCAGTGCAAATCGCTAAGGCTGGGTAAAGACTCATTTTTTGGTGCAGCAACGACTTTTTGATGCAAACTGGCCCACTCCTGCTGATAGCTGACAAGGCCAGAGCCTGCTTCACGGTAACGCCTGCTAAAAGGCTGTAACGGATGCTCAACTGTGATTTGCTTTAAAAGATCAGAGCCATCCTGCATAACCCAGCCCGCCGATAAATGATCCCTAAGCTGACTGACCAACACCGAAGGCGCACGCGCGCTGTTATCAAACACACTAAAGCCCACCCAACTGATATACAACTGCTGGCGGGCCGACAATACAGCTTCGAGCAATAAATAACGGTCATCATCACGGCGCGAGCGGTCGCCACTGCGATAGTCCGACGCCATCAAATCAAAATCCTGCCGCTGCTGGGCCCGCGGATAAGCGCCATCGTTCATACCAAGCAAACAAATTACTGCAAAAGGAATAGAACGCATCGGCAGCAAGGTGGCAAAGTTTACCCGGCCACTGAAAAAGCGTTGTTGTAAACCACCGGCCTGCACTGGTTCTAACAAGGCCTGGCGGGCAATCTGTACACTCAATTCTTCGTGAAGGTCAGCGCCTGTGGTGTTGTCAAGCCAGCTTTGCAGTTGCTGCTGTAATTGCTGCACCAGTTGCTGGCTTTCCAGCTCATCCGGCGCAAAAAAGTCCTGCAGCAACTGAGTAAAAAGCTGATACCAGGCGGTTGGACTGCGTTTTACTGGCAATTGCTGCCACAGCTCGTCGATTTTTTGCAGCAGTACCAGCACAGGACCAAGTTCGGCCGCCTCTAAACCAGCTACATCGGCATAAGGCGCTATACCTTGCCACGGCGCTGTATCCCCTGCCACATACCCCAGTAGCATACGGCGGATACCAAAAAGCCAACTGTTTTGCTCAAAACTATGCCGCAACCCCAACTGCTGACGATGCTGCTGATCCAGCCCCCAGCGAATACCAGCCCCCTCAATCCACTGCTTAATTTTGGGTAAGGCCGCGGCTTTTAAGCCAAAACGCTGCTGTAAGGCACTGATATCCAGCATATCGAACACAGTACTGGCGTTTAAACGTTGTTGCTCCGGACTCAACAACACCTCCAGCGCCTGCAACAAAGGCTGCTGTTTTTTGCTGTGTTGATCGGAAATACTGTAAGGGATAGAGCGCAAATCACCCGGTGCTACTTTGCCAAACACAGCTTCAATTAAAGGCGCATAGCTGTTGATGTCCGGCACCATCACCATCACATCTTTGGCGCCCAGCTCTGGGTTCTCTGCAAAAAGCTGAAGCAGGTGATCATGCAGAATTTCCACTTCGCGAAGTGGGCTATGGGCTTTTTGAAAGCTAATACTGCGCGCCGCTTCAGGGGTTAAAGCCGGCCACTGGCTTTGGGTTTCGCTGATGGAGCGTAGCTGCAAAATATCGTCCTGCAACTGACCTAATAAATGGCTGGTGTCAGGCGATTGAAATAAATCAACTTTTTGATGGGCAAACAGCTCTTTATG